>CAWCEZ010000010.1:0-965606 GCA_963794745.1 uncultured Acidimicrobiaceae bacterium | reverse complement strand
AAGTGTGGACAAGACGGGGGACGCCTCCAACTCGACGGAGACCTCGTACAACATGGCCTCCCTTACCTCGTCGGGCAGCGGTGAGCTCTACTTAGGCATGGCTGCGGTGGGTGGTGCGGCCACCGCCGGGTCCGGCTCGGGGTTCACATACGCCGTCGACGACAACGCCAACCTGGTCGCCTACGACACCAACGTCAGCTCTACCGTCGACCCGGCCGGCAGCCAGAGCGGCGGCACGGGGGTCGACTCTGCGGCGGTGCTGATCACCGCGTCGGGTGGTTCCTGCGGCGGGACGACCACGACTACGGCCGGCACCACTACGACGACCTCTGGAGGTGGCTCAGGCACAGCGACCACCTACATGGTCAACCTGACGGGGGGAGTACTGCTCGAGGTCACCGGTAGCACCGAGACGTGGTACTACCCGAACCTGGAGGGTGGTACCGCTGCAGAAGCCAGCTCTACCGGAGCAGCCGTAGGGCACATAACCCTATACGACCCGTTCGGGAACGCTCTTACGTCGTTGCAGCCCGACAGCCCAGATGGCCTGGCTTACGGCTTCGAAGGAAAGAACGGCATAGGTACTGATACCGACGCCGGCGGCGTGGTGCTAATGGGGGCCAGGCTCTACAACCCCAGGACGGGCAGGTTCTTGCAGGTTGATCCTGTCTTCGGGGGGAGCTGCAACGCATACGACTACACGTGCCAGGATCCGGTCAATCAGAACGACCTTTCTGGTTGGTCTGGTGGTCAGCCGGCGATCACGGGAGCCATAACGCAATGCACGCAGCACGGGGGGCGATGGAACTTGGGATTCGGCCAATGCGTCTACCCTGGAACAAGGCAGGGCACCGACAACGCTGAAGCGTGGGTCGCCTTGGGTGTTACGTTGGGTGTAATTGCAGCAGCTACAGGGATTGGTGCTGCGATCGAAGGATCAATATTGCTCGCCGTGGTCAGCTTGGCGGCGACAGCCAGTTCGCTCTACCTCGACGGCAAGTCTTGCTTTCATGGCGGCGACAATCTTGCCTGTGCTGGTTTAGTCTTAGATTTCAGCGCGGGGCTTGCGAGTGGTGGTGCATTCGCGGCAGGTTTGGTCGGAGCGAAGCTTCTCGGAACTGCTCTCGGTTACTTTGGAGTAAATGTCGGACTGGGCGGTTTGTCGGTCGACGCAGTCGTGTGGGTGTTCGGAAAATGAGCAGGAGTCGAGAGCGCTTTTTGTCTCAGTGGTCGCCGCGTATTGGCGTCGACTCCGCCATCGCCCTCCGCAAGTTCATGATCACTTTTTTGGTTGCGCTTGCATTGTTGCCTCTGTGGCCGATACTGGCTGCGATCGGGCGCACTGGGGTGGTTTTCGAGGGGATTGCGGCCACGTTGAACGTTCTGACGTTGACCGGTGTAGTGATGGCCGTGTTTCACTTCCGAACTCAGGTGTCCCACCATTTTGCACGACAGATCTCGATCTTCCGGTTGCCTCCATTTCGGGCCGATAAATTCGATGCATGGCGAAAGAGGATGGAGATTCTGAGTTCCTCGAAGCCTTGGCGGTCCAAGACGTTGCCACGCGGCGGACCGGCAACAAGCACGAGCCCAGGACTGGGTTTCGGCGACACCGTTGACAACTTCTTGATGATGGGACGATATGCGATTTACGCCCCCGGGGATGGGACGGTGGTCATTATCTGGTCCGGGCCACTCCGACTGGGGTACGGCCTTTAGGCCGAAGAACCTGCTCGCTTATTTCTTGGAGCTAGACTCATGATCATTGAACGAGTTGGCGACACTGAGTTTGTTATTCGACTTGATCGTGGCGAACTCAGGCTTCTGAGCCATGCTCTAAACGAGGTCATCAACGGCATCGACGTATGGGAGTTCTCGACAAGACTCGGAAGTCACCGCGAAGAGGCGCTTATAGTGCTGGGCCAGATCTCAGCAAATTCTGGCTGAAAGCCGCCCCTAGGTCATAGTCGGACCCGAGATCGCGACGCCACGCGGCGGCGAGACAAAGAACACGCACCCAGAGACGGAGCTTCAGCTGCCCAACACCCAACGGGTCCCCTTTAAAGTCAGCCAATCCGGGACCGATGTGGCAGTCTGGGCGGTACGGAAACCGGCGAGTTCACAAGCTCATCGGCAACGGTCACGCTGTCGATGACGGAGTTGGTTGCTATTGACGACGCGCTCAACGAGGTTTGCAACGGTGTCCGAGAGCTGAGTGGCGAGGGCGAGTTCGGCACCAGGCTCGGGGTCTCCCGACACTCGACGGCTGCTCGCCGACACGGATGCGCTGATCGAGCATGCGTCACGTCTTCCGGAAGTCTGATATTGCTCGAAGTCGCCGATGGTGACCCGCCGGGTTAGCTATGACACCACAATGACAAGGTCTCCGAGGAATTACGTGGCACTTGGCGATTCGGCATCGATCGACGACTACGCCGGCGGCAAGGGCCAAGGGGGTGCGGCGAGCCTGCTATTCCTCAATAACGATGAAAAGTTCCCTGATTGGCGCGGCCGTGACCTCCTGTCGACTGAGCTCGCCGACAATCTCGTGTTGCTGGCACGGGACGGTGCCACCTCTTCCGACGTTGTCGGACGCCAGATGGCACTGATCGGCGACCTTCGAGTCCCTCCCGTGGCGGTCACCATTTCTATGGGAGGCAACGACCTGCTCGCCGCCTTCTCTGACACGCGCGCTGCGGCAGCAGCGTTAGGAACGCTGAGGGTCAACGCCGATATCGTGCTCGGTGGTCTAAGGCGCCTTGTCGGGCCGCGAGTCCCAATTGTGTTGGCCACGGTATACGACCCGAGCGATGGGTCGGGAGACGCGACGGCGGTCGGCCTCGAGCCGTGGCCCGAGGTGACGGGACTGCTCGGCGAACTGAACGAAGTATTGCGAGCGGTCGCAATGACATATGACGTCTCCATCGCGGAAGTGCACGAGCGATTCCTTGGCCACGGGCTATCGGTGGGTAACCCATCTCAGATGGAAGCCGAGCCGGTCAACCGTTCGCTCTGGTACTGCGGCGTCGTTGAACCGAACGCCTGGGGAGCGAGCGAGATCCGTGCCGCATATTGGCAAGCGCTCGATGGGTTGAGGTGATGCCCTGGCACACACACGCGCCCGTGCTCGCCACGGCTTTGCGAAACTCAAGATCCGTGAGCGTTCCGGCTAGCCGGAACCGAAGAAAGCTGCCCATGCTGCGAGCGGACGCAGTGCCGGACGACCTGGTGGTCGTGGTCCGGGCGGCTCAAGTATCGGTCAAGGACACCATCAACGACATCGCGGTCGACGCGCTGGAGTCGGGACGAACGTATGTCGTTCAGACCAGCGTGCAAAGCGAGAGCAGCTTTTTGGTGTCTCGGTTTTCGCCCTCCGTCCGTGAGTGCGCCGGATCGAGGTCCTCGCTCGCTTCGATGAGGCGCCATCTACTTGGAGGCCCAGGTCGGGACGCTGCGATCAGCCGGGTTCGTCGTTGTCCCCGCGTGCGCGAACGTCGGCCACTTCGATGTCCAGCTACTGAGCGGTCACGCGGACGTGGCTGAAGATCCGCCGCAGCAGTTCGGGAGGCAGCTGCCCGCCTGGTCGCCGCCGCCGGGGAACTGCGGCCGAATCCGGCTTACACTGAAGGACAACAACTCTTACCCGACAGACAGTGACTATCAACAGGACACCGACTGACCCGTGGCTAACCGAGCAGGTCGACCAAGCGTTGCTCGAGCACCTGACGGAGCGTCAGTGCCCGACGACCGGGCCGTGGAGTATGCGTGTCGACCTCGTCGGTGACCCGCACCGAGAGGATGACGATGGGCTCAAGGTTCCTAAGCCCCTCGAACTTGGACAGCGCCTGTGCAAACCAACGCTACGCGCACATGCGAGCTGCCGGTGGGCTTGCGCGACGTGACCATGACCGGCGTCGACGAGAGGCTCCGGCGGCCCCTTGAGGTCTGCAGCAACCCTCGATGAGCTGGGACTTCGGGCCCTCTCGATGTGAGGCCTCGCCTACAGAATTGCGACCAACCGGTCGTTACAATCCACGAGTGAGCGGCAACCGAGGGGCGCCCTGTACGGCGCTCGCCCATGTCGCACCCCATCCTCGCTCGGTCTATCAGCGCCTATCGCGAACCGAAGAAGCTGCGGGCGGCGCTGTTCATCGTGAGCGGCTCCTCGCTGGCCTCCACGGACGAGCTGTTGAGATCGGTCCTGGTAACGGTCTCAACTTTGGCCATTACCCACACGATGTGACCGAAGTCGTCGCCGTCGAACCCGAACCGTACCTGCGTTCCGGGCCGTAAAGGCGGCTGGGGGCGCCCCGGTACCAGTCGCAGTCATCGAGGCCGCCGCCGACGCTGTCCCGTTGCCGGATGCCTCGGTCGACGCGGGTGTCGTCTCACTCGTGTTGCGCAGCGTGCCCGTCCAGGCCGCGGCGCTGGCTGAGCTCTACCGGGTCATCCGCCCCGGCGGCGAGCTCCGCTTCTATGGGCATGTCCTTGCCGATGACGCCCGCCTGGCCCGGTAGCAGCGACGAGCAGACCACATATGCGTCACAACCGTCGGGATGACGCGGTTTCCCGGCCCTTTCCGACGGATTTCAGGTCAGAGGGCTCATGCGGCGCCTACGTTGCCACACATAACCCCCGCCGATAATCGCTGCGGTGATAGGGATCAGCGGGACCCAAGGGACTTCGGGGAGCACGTCTGGTACTTCTGTTGTCGGTGTGAACGCAACGCCCCGGTAAACGACACCGTCGGTCGGTGCAAGGACCTGGCTGAAACTCTCAGTGCCGGGAAGCGTAGTGGCGGCCAACGAATCGGTGATGGCTACGACCTGGTTCGGGTCAGCCCCTTGGTCGCCGCTCCCACTGATAGTCGATGTGACACCCCAGATCGTCACGGTCCCATCGCCATTTATGCGCCCGACGATGTTGCGAAGCCCGTCGGTTGCGGGCGCCCACGCGTTGCCCCCACCGCCGAAGGTGCTGTTCGTTCCCGTGGGGTAAGCCTGAGCGGATGTGCCACCGTTCACTCCCACGGGAGATGGGTTGACGGAGTACGTCGTCTGCAGGTTGAGCCCGGCCGCCAGTGTGTACTGCAGCGCCCAGGTGTTGCTAGAGGTGTTCAGCACCCACTTCTGCAAACCACCCGTGGTGTCACTGGTACCGCCGGCACCACTTCCTTCGTCCGCCACGTAGAGGGTGGTCGGGTTGGCGAACCATAGGCCGAACGGGTAGTAGATAGTGCCGGTCGTTGCCGCGGCCAGCGTCGTCGAGAAACCCTTGAGGACGCACGTGTTGGTCGGCGACAGGCCTGGGTTGGTGCTCGAAAGCCCGAGGCTCGTGTTCGAGGTGTTGTAGGTGGGGTACAGCGGCGACGAAGTCCAGCTCGAAGCCGATGGTAGGGCAGCGCCGGGCTGTGGGACGCCGATCCCGCCGCTCGGGCAGGCCATGCCCGTTGGGTCCACGAAATAGACAGTGTTGATGCCGTTGCTACCGCTCCCCTTGGACATGTAAATCACACCGTTGTACTGCGTAAGGCCGCGGAAGTTGTCGTCCTTGGTTGCTTTGTCTGCCGTGTCCCCGAGCTGGGTGATGTTGAAGTTCCCGTAAGGGGTCGGTGTGGGGTTGCTGGCATCCTGAGATGCCTCGGGAGTAGTCGCTTCAGCGGCGATCTGCGACCCAGAACCCATCACGACACCTTGATATGTGGGTGTCGCGCCGTTGCCGGCGTTGCCAGCTATGAACAACGTGTTGTTCGCAGGGTTGAGAATTGCGGCCCGACCGTTGTTGCCCCCGTACGCTCCAGTTTCGGTGAACTGGAAGTTGCCGTTGGCATCCATCACGGCGGCATCGCGGTAGTAACCCTCAAGGGTCGTGGGGCCGGCGAGGTCGGTGTTAGTAGGATCTTGTTCGCTCGGCGTGTTCGAGTTGGACACGTCGATCGTGGCCGTGGGAGCGTCGTAGCCCACGAAACTGACGTCCTGACCGTCAGTCGACTGGTTCAACGCCAACTCGGACTTCGATGAAAAACTTGTAACCAGTTGGTCGCCATCGGCGGCCGGACTGTCACTGTTGGGAACGGCGATCGTGCTGATCGGCGTCGTAACCAGCGTCGTGCTGGCTGGGATCTGGTCCAATTCAATAGGTTCGGTGATGCCGAAGTTCGCGTCGATGGCGTCGTTGTTGAACACTGTCGGGTACGTGTTAGGAGCGATGGCGATGTTCGCGGTCACCGTCCCGCCAGAGGTGTACGTACCCGGGTTAGTCGTCAGACTGAAACTGAACGATGTCTTGGTTGGTGCCGGTGTCGCAGCAACGGTCCAGGTCCCGTTGACACCCGTCGCCCCCCCGACGCCCGCGATCACCACAGTTTGGCCGACGACGTAAGCGGCCGCATTCGCAGCCGCGGTGATTTTTGCAAGGTTTGTGGTCCCGCTCCAAGTCACGGCCGTTATGCCGAGCTGGGTCGAGCTGACTCCCCCGCCCGAGGTGTACGTACCGGGGTTACTCGCCAGACTGATTGTGAAGGTAGTCGTTGACGGCGTCGAGACAATGGTCGACGGGCCGTTGACACCGGTAGCACCCCCCACCCCCGAGATCAATACGACCTGGCCGGGGACATATCCGTTGGCCTTTGTCGTGATCGTGGCGAGATCTGTGGTCCCGCTCCAAGTCACGTTCGAGATCGCGAAAGAGTTGGGGGTAACCGGTAGCGCGGTGGCGCCCGCGGTGATGGTGGGAAGGTCGGTGTAGACGCTGGTCGACACGAGAAGGTTGCCCGGTACTAGTGACCCGGACGTGCCGGCGTTCGGGACGGAGAACGCCAGGGTTGACCCGACCACCGCGGTGGCGGACGCGAGATAAGCGGCACGCCGTGACCGGCGCGGATTTACTTGGTGAGCAGGCTTCATGACACGACGCTAAAGTCACAATCTGAACATGAGCTGCCCGCCTGGAGAACAGGTGGTTTTCTGCTGGCGAATGATAGATGAACGGCTTCGGCGGCCAAGTCGGGCGGCTCAGAGCTGACGAGCGCGGCCTCGAGTGTGCGGCGGGACCTGGTGCCCCAAAGCGTCCGCGCCCAAAAGGACGGGGACGGTTAGTGGCGACCACGCTCGCTCTGGTGACCCGTGATGCTGTGTCTCCCCCCTTTCCGGCCCTTCCGCTCCTTCTGGTTGAGGCGCTGTCGCTCGGCCGTCACCTGAGAAAACCGTTGCTAGTACAAGGCTAAAGGCCAAATAGCAACCGATGAGAAAACGGTGCAGGGTCAGTCAGGCGGGGGCGCGTGCCGACGGGGTCGGCCCCCGAGCGCACAGGCGTAGCGACATGCAAGATGATATAAGGTCGGCGTATTAGACGGGAGGACTGCGCGGACTAAAGGGGCAGCTCAGAAGGTAGAAGCCCGCGGACAATGGAGCAAAAGCCTCCGGAGGGTCACGATGCTTGACAGCTCACCGGTCGTCGCGGTCGTCGCCGTGGCCGACCTCGATCGCGGCAAGGAGTTTTATGGAGGGGCACTCGGCCTGAAGGAGTCCGGTGCGGACGAACCAGGCGGCGTGCTGTACCTCTGTGGAGGTGGTACGCAGAATCCTCGTCTATCAGTCGGACTTCGCTGGTGAGAACCAGGCCACGGCGGCAGCATGGCAGGTCGCAGATCTCGACGCCGAGGTTTCTGCTCTCAGGTCGAGGGGGATCATGTTCGAGCATTACGACATGCCGGGCGTCACGCGTGAGGGGGACATTCACTCTTTCGGCAACCGCCGGGGGGCGTGGTTCAAGGACCCTGAGGGCAATATTCTGAACCTTGTGGAGTAGACCGCAGCTCAGATTTCCACGGGCTTGATTGATGGCTCGAGGGCTCGAAGGGCCACAAGCGCGCGTATGCAGGCGAGTCGTCGCCATCTCGGGTACGAGCATGCAAAGGTGGGAACGGGGCCGGCTAGTCCCTCCGGCGCGTCCAGTCGAGGAGCTCGGCCAGCGGCGAGGTGTTCACGATGGCTTCGGCGCCGATCGCCGCTTGCGCGGCCTGCTCGCAACCCAGGTGCAGCCAGGAGAGCTGACCGGGGGCGTGGGCGTCCGAGTCGATGGAGAAGCGGCACCCGGCGCGAGCCGCCGCCCGAAGCAGCTCCTCGGGCGGGTCCCGGCGTTCGGGCCGGGCATTTATCTCCACCGCCGTGCCGCTGGCGGCACAGGCTGCGAAGACGACCTCGTGATCGAACGTCGATTGTGGCCGGCCGCGCCCAACCAGGATCCGGCCGGTGCAGTGACCGAGCACGTCGACGTGAGGGTTGCTTACCGCCGCGACCATACGCCTGGTCATCTCTGGCGGCCCCATCCTTAGCTTCGAGTGCACGCTGGCCACTACCACGTCCAGCTCGGCCAGGAGCTCAGGGGCCTGGTCCAGCGAACCGTCCTCCAATATGTCCACCTCGATCCCGCTCAGCAAACGGAACGGGGCTAGTTCCTGGTTCACCCGGCGCACGACCTCTAATTGGCGGCGCAGGGACTCGGCGCTCAGGCCGTGAGCGACGGTGAGGCGCGGGCTGTGGTCAGTAAGGGCGAGGTACTGGTGGCCCAGGGCCGCTGCAGCCCGAGCCATCTCCTCTATCGGGCTTCCGCCATCGGACCAGTCAGAGTGGCTATGCAGGTCGCCATGGAGCCTGCCAAGGAGCTGCCGCGCCGGCTCGGACAGGCCAGCCAGGGCCCGCTCTTCTAGGGCGCGGAGGTACTCGGGGACCGACCCGGCCAGGCATTGCGAGACAACGGCCGCCGTGGTCGGTCCTAGCCCGGGTAGCGACGCGAGCCGCTGCTGGCTGCGCAGCTCTTCCAGCTCGGAGGGTGCAACAGCGTCTACAGCCGCTGCTGCCCTTCGGAACGCCCGCGACTTGTAGCTCGCCTCACCCCCGGCCTCGAGGAGGAAGGCGATCCGGCGTAGCGCTTCGGCGGGCAGCACCACGTAGAGGCTACGGCGGTACCGGGGAAGCGGGCCAGTGACCCCATCTCTGCGCCCAGCCGGGGAACCCCGCGCGCCTTAGGCCGGGCGCGGCGGCGGGCCAATCCGTCCTTCGGGTCGAGGCACTCTGGCGACCGTCCGCACGCCTCGAACCGACCCGCAGGGGCTAACCGGGCGCCCGTTAGCCAGTCGGGGTGACGGTGGGGCCCGTCACCAGAGGGAACACCCGACCGTCGGAAAAGGGTAGCCGGACCCCGAAGAGGGAGGCAATGGTCGGGGCAATGTCGGTCGCCTGGATGGGGGAACCCAGGTAACCCGGCCGGGTTCCCGGCCCGGTCACAACTAACAGACCGCTGGGGCGGTGGTCGCCGCTGCGGTGGTCCGGGTTGTCACCCTTGACGGTACCGATCCGCGGCGAAGTGACCTCAGTGATGGGCTGCGAAGCGTCCCATTCGACGACCAGGTCGGGCAAGCCGTCGAGGCGCGCTCCGGTGAAAATGTCGGCCGACTTGATAACACGGTTGACCACTGGCCTCCCGGTACCCACATTGACGAGTTCTAACAGCTGGTTTGATAGCTCGGTGCAGTACTCGTCGTAGTGCTCCGAACTGACCCGCCCGTTGGGCTCGCGAGAGCTGAGGTTGACCCGTACCGCGCCGCACGTGCTGTGGCGGAGCGCGAACGCCTCCTGAGATTCCAGCCGGCGTTCGTTCAGGACCAACGGGTCCCGATGGGGGAAAACGCTCCGGCGGACAAAGCGGGCGGCTCGGCGCGCCGGTTGTGGGAGACCTCGCAATGCTGTGGTCCTGAATTCTTGAGCCAACCGCTGCGCCGCCCCCGTGGAACGGCCCTCAAAGCGGGCCAGGACCTCACCGAGCAAATGGTTACCCGTATTATTCGGGCCCATCCCATGACTGAGCAAGAGACCGCAAATTGCGTCAGCGCCCGCCTGCTCGATGATGTTCCCGATGGCGCGGTCCAGTTCCTCATAGACAGTCGATACGGGGTCAAGGCCCACCGTGGCCGCCAGTTGTGACATGTACCTGGGGTGGCTGGGGTCGTGGAGGTGCCAGCAGTTATGACCGGCGCAATGGGCCTCGCTGAACACGTAAAAAACGAAGTCCCAAGCCTCGCTCGACAGGATCGAACCGGCCATGGCGGTGCGAGTTCGAACGGCCGCGACGAGCTTGTCCCGCAGGCGGGCCCATTCCGGGGCGCCGTCGCCACCTCTGCCGCAATCCCAACCCACGGGGTGAGCGCCCCAGCGCTCCCGCAAATCGCGGGCGTAGGACGACGGCCAGGTGCCGAATTCCTGGTCGGCAGCGCAGCCACCCCACCCCATCACATGAATACCGTTGAGGTCTTTGGAAAGGGCCATATGGGGGACGTCCACGACGGCCACTCTGTTCCCCGCTTCGCTGAGCGTTTCCCAGAATGGCTTGCCTCCCATATCAGTAGGGCCGAAGTGACAGCACCGGTAGGTGCCCACGACCAATTGTTCGTCGCAGTACCGACCATGGCCGGCAGGTGACAACCCCGTCGCGATCGACGGCCAGATAGCGGCGGTGTAGACGCCGGGAGGTGCCTCTACTTCGCACCACGCGCCGCTGGCGATCATCGAGGCCACTGCCGGCATTCGTCCGGCGGCAACCATCTGCCTCACCACCGCAGGATCAGCGGAGTCGAGGCCGATGAGCAGGGCCCGGGCGCCTGGTGCCACCGCGCGAGGCTAGCGCTCTGTGGCCCGCGGTGCTAAAGCGTCACGCAAGTGAGCGCCCGCTGCGTCAGGTGTTCCTTACGAGCCGTCGGTCAGGGATGAACCAGAGCAGCGAAACCGCGACGTAGCAGGCGTATGCCAGGTACGGGCTGACGAACGCCAGCCCAAATCCAGCTAGGAAAACAATGGCGGAGACGATCCCCTTAAGGTCCTTGCCGACGGCGGCAGCGATGCCGGGATCATCAGGGTTTGCTCGCAGAATGGCTCGGACGAGCGCGTAGTAGGCCAGGGCCGCGCCGAGGGCAACGGCGCCGTAGGTTGCAGCCGGAAGGGTACGGGTGTGTGCCGTACCTACCCACTCGGTGGCGAAGGGGATAAGCGACAACCAGAACAGCAGATGCAGATTGGCCCACATGACCGCCGTGTTGATGCGCTCGGTCGCTCGCAGCAGATGATGATGGTTGTTCCAGTAGATGCCGATGACGGTGAAACTCAGGACGTAGACAAGCAAAGACGGCACGCGATTTACGAGCCCGTGGACAGTCGCGGTGACCGGGGTCTTCAGGTCGAACGCCATAATGGTGATGATTACGGCCATAACGCCGTCGCTGAAGGCCTCCAGACGATGCGTGTCGATGGCGTTACCCGCCTTGGAAGCGGCCCCCGCGTCAGTCGGCTCGTCGCTCATCGGCACCGCTCGGCCGACTTGCTGGGCGGTGGCTGACCAGTCGGTCTTGCATGGCGTCGCACCGGAACATGATCGCGTACTTGGGGGTGCGCAGGGACAAGGACGTTGTGCCAGTCGAAAACAACCGCGCCAATTTCGCCCACCTCCCGACCCGGAGACAGCTGGCTGCTAGCCGAGGATTGACCTTAAGTGGTCGTCCATGTTGTCCAAGCTGCTTTCTTGACCGTCGAACTTGGTCATGTGGTCCCGACCAGCCTGGTCACGGAACGCGAGCGTCGTCGTCATCTTCGTCACTCCGTGAGCCTCGTGTAACTCTACCGTCTGGACGGCATCGGCATCCGGCCAACCTTCGAACAGCCACGTCTCAACGATCCGGGTCGGCGGCTCGATCTCCAAGTAGGTCCCCCCCGAACGAGCACTCGGTCCCGTCTTGCGTCACAAAGACGATGTGATAGTTCCCCCCGACGCGCAGGTCGATCGAGCACACCGTCATGTCGTGGTCGAACGGCGCGAACCACTTGCGGACATGCTCAGGTTCCGTCAATACGTCGAATACGAGACCGATCGGGGCATCGAACTCTCGTGCGGTGACGAACTCGAGACGGCTGGGGAACTCAATGACTGCCGTTCCATGCCGATCAGGCTTCACTGCCGCTCTCCTTGCTTCTGTATCTCGTGTAGGTAGTCGTCCAACCGGTCCAATTGGTCGTTGACGGCCTGCTCGTACTTGGACAGCCAATCGTGCAAAGGCCGAAGGCGCGCGGGTTCAACGCGGTAGAGCCGACGACGCCCCTCCGCCCTGCACCTCACGAGCCCCACCTCACTCAGCACCCGCAGGTGTTTTGAAACCTGAGGCTGGGACATCGAGACGTCGTTCACGATCTCCCCGACCGGCTTCTCGCCTTCAATCAACGTGTCCAGCACTTCACGGCGGTGTGCCTCTGCAAGCGCATTGAAGACATCTGACGTTGTAGGAGACCGGGCCACGCGATCATTATATTCCGATATCAGCATGTATCAAGGGTCAGTTCAGCGCTGCCCAGCATCTGGTCGAAGAAGTCCGAGGCCCCTGAGCGCCTACCCAGGCTTGTTACTTGGCCCTCAGCGCTCGATCATCTGCATCTGTTGTTCATTGTGGTGGTCGCCGGCCGCGGGCGTGATGTTCGTCAGCTTGTTGATCTGTTCCAGGGTCAGCTGGAGGCTGTCGGCGGCGCAGTTCTCCTCGACCCTGGTAACACGTTTGGTGCCGGGGATCGGGGCGATGTCGTCGCCTTGGGCCAGGGCCCACGCCAACGCGACCTGAGCCGCAGACGCGCCGACCTCGACAGCGATTGCTTTGACCTCCTCCACCGTGCGCAAGTTGCGCTGGAAGTTCTCGCCCATGAAACGGGGGCTCGTTTTGCGGTGATCGTCGTCGGCGAAGTCGTCAGTGGAACGTATTTCTCCGGTAAGAAAACCACGGCCTAGCGGCGAGTACGCCACGAACCCGATGCCGAGTTCCCGCAGTACTGGCAATACCTTTGCCTCCGGGTCACGCGTCCACAGCGAGTATTCCGACTGCAAGGCGGTGATGGGGTGCACGGCGTGGGCTCGCCGGATCGTAACGGGACCGGCCTCGGAGAGCCCGATGTGGCGGATTTTCCCCTCAGCGACTAGCTCGGCGAGAGTACCGACGGTGTCTTCGATCGGCGTGTTCGGATCTACACGATGCTGGTAGTACAGGTCGATGCGGTCGGTACCGAGACGCCTGAGCGAACCCTCCAGCGCGGGGCGGATGTTGGCTGGGCTGCTGTCGAGGTTCCCAGGGGTACCGCCGCAATGTGAGACGAAACCGAACTTGGTTGCCAGGACCACCTCGTCGCGGTGGTCCTTGATGGCTTGGCCAACGAGTTCCTCATTAGTAAAGGGCCCATAGATTTCCGCAGTGTCGATAAGGGTTACACCAAGTTCGAGCGCTCGATGAATGGCGCGGATGGACTCGGCGTCATCGGTACCGGCGCCGGTGTAGGAGCCGGACATTCCCATAGTGCCGAGACCGACACGTGCGACGTCGAGAGTTCCAAGATTGATGTGTTTCATAGTTCCTTCCCTTTGTCAGAGTTGTTTCGACGAACGTTCACTTTGGGAGCTCGTCATAGAGTAGGGAGCGGGACGAGCCCTCGTGGTCTCTTCCGAGCCGTACCGCTAATAGCCATTCGGTCCCCTACTCGGAGCCGGCCGCTGTTAGTTCTGCCTCAGGGACGAGGCGCAGAGTTACGTCGTAAGCCTTCTGGCCAACGACCGTCCCTACAATCTGCTCACCGTAGCCGTCGTACTTGGCGTGATAGGCCTGGTCAATTGAGGGCTGCACACTCACAGCCGCGTCTTCGAAGGCCACGTCTCGCTCCCGCCCGCCGGCCCGGACGCGACCGCGGCCGACTGCTTTGGCTCGTCGGTACCAGGGGTTGCTCGGACCGTAGGCAGAGCGGACATACAGGTAGTCCCCGACACGGACCACCCACATCGTTGTGTAAGGGCGCAAAGTACCGTCTGGTCGCCGTGACGCGAGTTGGAGCTCGTCAGCACTGCCCAATAGCTCCAGCTCGCTCCCCCTCCAACGATCGTGTCGGTTGGCCGGCGGGCTCATATTGCGTTGAAGATCGCTGTTCGCATGATGGATCCCTTCGTCTGCACACTGCGTGCCGTCGGAGGCGCAACCTTGAGGTTGTACCCCAACTTGGCGGTCCCGTGACCTCTATCACCAGTAAACGTGGTGAACGGGTGATCTGGAAGGCCCTTCTGTTACAGGTACTGACAGGGCCTCCCACGCGCCGCGGGTGCGGCCTTAGGCTGGGAGGTGTGGACAACCGCAGCGAGGCGCGTGACTTCCTTGCTTCTAGGCGGGCCAGGGTGACGCCCCAGCAGGCGGGCCTGGCACTCTATGGGGCAAACCGGCGCGTCCCCGGGCTCCGGCGGGACGAAGTGGCCTTGCTAGCCGGCATCAGCGTCGAGTACTACACGCGCCTTGAGCGAGGGAGCTTGAACGGCGTCTCGGAAGGTGTCCTCGACGGCGTGGCGCGCGCTCTTCAACTCGACGAAGCCGAGCGCTCGCACTTGTTCGATCTCGCCCGCACCGCGAACACGTCAGCCGCCAAGCGTCGCCGGCAGGCGCCGCAGCGGATTCCGGCCGAGCGTACAGCGCGTGCTCGACGCGATGGTCACAGCTCCCGCTTGGGTCCGCAACGGGAGATCGGACTTCCTCGCCGGGAACCGGCTGGGCCACGCGCTCTATGCGCCGATCTTCAAAGACCCGGTCCGACCGGCCAACACTGCCCGCTTCACTTTCCTCGACCCGCACGCGCCGCAGTTCTACGTCGACTGGGAGCGGATCGCGAACGACGTGGTGGGGATCCTGCGTGCCGAGGTCGGACGCGACCCGTACGACCGCAGCCTGACTGACCTCATTGGCGAGCTGTCGAGCCGCAGCGAAGATTTCCGAACTCGCTGGGCAGCCCATAATGTGCGCTCGCATAGGACGGGGACTAAGAAGCTGCGCCACCCGGTCGTGGGCGACCTGGACCTTACCTACGAGGCGATGGAGCTTTCTGCGGACCCGGGTCTTACGCTGCTCATTTACACTGCCGAGCCCGGCTCGCCGGCTCAGGATTCGCTCAACCTGCTCGCCACATGGTCGGCGACACTCGATCAGCTCCATGAGCGCGAGACGATGCGTGCTACGGAGTTGCTATTGAACGAGGGCTCGTAGGAAGGGCCGGCCCGACTCTACAGAACAGGAACAGACCGACGGACGACGGCGCGCGCAGTGCCCAGCAGTACGACGCGATGGCTGCGGAGTACGCCGCCGACAATGCGGCCAGCCCCTATAACGCCTTCTACGAGCGACCGGCAACGATCGCCCTAGTAGGGGATGTCGCTGGCCTGCGAGCCCTGGAGGTTGGCTGTGGGCCGGGTGTCCTGACGTCTTGGCTTGTCGACCAGGGCGCGAGGGTAACGGCCATGGACGTGAGCCCCGCGATGCTCGATCTCACCCGAAAATCGGTCGGCGACAAGGCTGACTTGGTCCTAGCCGACCTGGGCGCACCACTGCCTTTCGAGACTGCTGGCTTCGATATCGTCGTCGCGTCGCTCGTGCTGCACTACGTGCGCGACTGGACGGCCGCACTACGCGAGCTCCGTCGTGTGCTTAGCCCGCTCGGAGCTGTTGTGTTCTCCACCCACCACCCGACGATGGACTGGATGTTGAGCTCGCCGGACGATTATTTCGCCGTAAAACAGGTGACCGAGACCTGGACTAAGGGCGGCCGAGATTTCGAGGTTAGTTTTTGGCGCAGGCCCCTCACCGTCATGTGCGAGGCCATCGCCGAGGCGGGTTTCGTAATCGAGCGTCTTGCGGAACCATTGCCGCTACCGGAACTGGCTGAACGCGATGCTCGCGCCAATGAAGACATCCGGACAAGTCCGAGGTTCCTCTTCTTCCGGCTCCGGCCAACCTGAGCACCGGAAGCTCCCCGCTATTCTTTCGCGCCGCCGCGCCGTTTCCTCCAGCGTGGCATCCTAATGGTGTGACCGGAGATCCGACCCCGGACGAATGGACAGATCTCGCCGCTACCACCGCAGGCGCCGGCATCAGAGCGGAGGCTGAAGCTCTGCGGGAGGCAGCACCGGTCAGGACCTTTATCGCCCGCTTGCTCCGCGTTCACACAGAAGAGAGGGCGTGGCGCGTAGGCGCCGAAGGCGAACAACTAGTTGCGCAACAGCTCAAGCGCCTCGGGCCGGCTTGGCATGCCATCCACTCGGTGACCCTGTCGGAGACTGGGACCGACCTTGACCATCTCGTAATCGGCCCGGCAGGAGTGTTCTGCCTGAACACCAAGAGCCACCCGGGGGCCAAGGTGTGGGCCGCGGGCGACACCTTGTTGGTGAACGGCCAACGGCCGGATCACAACTACGTCCGGGCCAGCCGCAGCGAGGGCCGCAAAGTGAGCCGGATCCTCACCACGGCTTGCGGTTTTGGAGTAGCAGTGACGCCAGTGATTGTCGTCGTCAACGCGGCCGGCCTGGACGTTAAGGAACAGCCCGTTGATGTGCGGATTTGTAGCCGCCGACGGATCGTCGATTGGCTCGTGTCACAGCCGCAGCCCCTGAACCTCGAAGAGGTCGATGGCATCTTCTCGATCGCCCGACGGTCCACCACATGGCGCCAACGGCAAGGCACTGTCAGCAATAAGCGGGCTGCGGAGCCGCTCGCCGCGCCGCGCGTGCAGGCTCCGGACGAAGACGTCTCACGAGCCAATACAACCTCGGGCTCCGTTGCGGTCACCCCAAGATTGCTGTTCATCGACCATGGCTCAGCGGAGGGCGCTATATTGCGTGGGGACCCGCGGCCCCACACCAAGTTGGTAAGCGCCGCTGGCTTTCGGTGGCGCCGTCAGCAACGTCTGTGGCACCTCCCGGAGACCCCTGGTTCTCCGTCTCGTCTCGACCTTATCCAGGCGCTAGCCGAACAACTACGAGCGAAAGGCTTCGAGGTCAGAGTGGAAGTTGGCCCGAGTTCAGGGGAACCTGGGGACATTGGCCATGCCTTGGGTCAGGCCGGCGAAGAACCCTTTTAGGTCCTGTCGACGAGAACTGTCGTCCGACGCAAGGCAATAGACGTAGGCGACAGGCAGTTCGCTCCCACCTTGATAGACGTCAGCTTGGCTGGTGCAGTCTTCTGTTCGATAGGTCACCCAGGTCGTTTGGGCCGTGACGAAGGCTCGGGCGGCAGCTTTGCTCAGGAGGGCAAAGACAACCTTCGCGTCTGCATTGAGCTGTTTGTCAGCAGCAAGCACCTTGCGCTCCCCGCAACCTTCTTGGCCGATGGTGGTGTTCTGGTTACAGGGGAGGACCGGCTTGAAACCCTCCGTGACCACAGGCGCACTTAGAGCCGAGGCAGAATGGGTGATATTTGCATGCTCAAGCGACGCAGCCGGTGTGCTGGGGCAACGTGCGCCCATTGGGTAATGGCCGCCGGGGTACCATTTGTGCGCCAGAGGAGGCGGGATGTTGCAAATGTCAAAGGTGCCGTAAGCGAAGTTGCCGCTCGGGCCCGTCCGGTGGAAGACCTGGAAAGCCCCCATGTCCTCACAACCGGTCGGGGTATTGAAGCAAATGTCGGCTACCACCCAGTAAGAGTTGGTAACAGCTGACCGCCCGTAAACGACCCCGGCCGAATCTATGTACGGTAGTCTCACGCTGCTCTCGGGGCGGCCCGGCGGGACCCCGAACAGGTTCGAGGGTTTCGGGTCATGGCGGTAGGCAGCGTAATAGCTGGCCCGGATCTGGGCATCGAGAGCCTTCGTAACCGTCAGGTTCGCAGCCGTTCCAGGGCGGCCGGGCCCCGTTGAGGAAGTTTGCGCCGAATGTGTGGCCATGGAGCGGGCGTCTGTCACCCCGAGCCGTCCTGCCGCCGACGGTGCGGGCCCGAGCCCAATAAACGCCACGAGCGCGAGACCAAGTGCCTTCGTTCCCAGCATGTGCCCTCCCGTTTGTACTTTCCGCGCGGAACTTATCCTAAGAGTAGGGGGCTACGATATCGAAACGGCGACCGACAAGGGCGCCGCCACCGGGGGGCCGCTACCTGGCGGGGCGGACCCCGACTTCCTCCAGGTGGGCCAGCATGTCGGCGGGGTCGTCATAAACGCGGTAAGCCCCCGCTGATTGCAGCTCGCCACGCCCGTACCCACCCGACAGAAGACCAACGCCGAGTGACCCCGCCCGCTGCGCGGCCAAGAGGTCCCAAATGCTGTCACCGACCACGAAGCTGTGCTGCGGCTCGACGCCCAATAGGTCGGCAGCGGCCAGGAACAGGTCCGGGTCCGGCTTGGCTCGTTCAACGAGGTCGCGTGTGACCACGACCGTGCCTTCGGGAAGGCCGAGCAGTTCCAAAGCCGACGAAGCGGTAACTCGCTTCCCGCTGGTGGCGATAGCAAAGGGCACCCCGTGGTCGCTCAAGCTTCGGAGAAGATCGGTAGCCCCTGGTAACGCGACGACACCCGATGCCCGGCGAAGGTAGAACTCCGCATGCAGGCCGGACAAGCGGGCGAGGGTGCCGGCGTCCAGCAGCCGGCCCGTCTCGCGCTGAAGAGCGTCGAGAAAGAGGCCACCGCTCATCCCGATCCGGCGGTGGATCCTCCACACGGACAGGGGCACGCCACACTCGGCAAGCGCCTCTTGCCAAGCGATCACGTGTTGGTAGACCGAGTCCACCAAGGTCCCGTCCAAGTCAAACAGGAAGGCCGGTGCCGGCACCCTGGTATTCGGTCGCGCTTCGGTCGTCATGGCCTCAAATCTAGGAGGGGATAAGACGCGGCCTAGCGGTTTCAGCTAGTAACGCAGCGTGAACGTAGCAAGAGAGTAGTCGCCGTGAGGCCCGTTCAACTGGTTACCCACTCCGTCACACACACCTACTTGCGGGCACGAAAGGTCGTAGACATCGGCTATTCCGGGAACCGTCAACGGGTTACCCACTACCCCACCGGTGGCGACGGCGACGAACCCGTGCTCCCCCTTTTCATTGGGGTCGACCACCCCGTATTCCACGCATTGCCCCACGGCCGGGCAAACGGCATCACCGGGAGAGGCGTTGCCCGCCAACTTGGTGACCGCGGCCGCCGTCCCTTTGATGATGGCAACGGCTGGGTAATACCCGCCACCGCCAGCGGATACGAACCCGGTTGACCGGCACGTCGCGGCTTCCCAACCACATGTAACGGTCCCAAGCGACGCCGTAGCCGTGGTGTGGACAGCTCCCGTCACCCCACCTTTCACCTCGACCAGAGTGCCGTTAGCGGTCCCGCTGCCCTCGTGGGACGTCCCTACTACTAGGCACGAAGTGGGCCCGTAACACGACACACCGTTGCCTATGACGGCGGCGACCCTGTGAAAGCTGACTACACCGTTGCTCATGACGGCGACTGCCCCGGCGGTCTTGGCACCAACACCCGTGCTCCCGCTCGCTACGCAGTAGGTGGCTGAGCCGCACGACAAGCCGTCCCAGTAGTAGCCCTTCGGAGGCATCGTCACGGTCTTGACGAGCTTGCCGCTGTCCAACCAATAAAAGGACGTCTCACCGGAGGTCGTGCTGCCGAGACCGATGCATTTGGGCCCCGAGGTGCACGAGATGTAGCTGATGTAATCGCTCGACGGTAACGCCACCGCGGCACCCGCGAGGCCGGCGGTGACGGGGACTACAACGTTCGTCGTGCTTGATTTTGTCGTGTAGCTGAAAGTGCCGGTCGTGCCGACCATGTAGCAGGTTGCTGTGGCGAGCGGCTGGCCCGGGGTGCACGCCAGGGAGTCATTGCTGCCGACGTTGTACTCACCCGTAAGGTCGTGGACGGTGCCAACGGCGGCGGCAGCAGAAGCTGGCCCGGCCAGGGCGAGGGTCGCTAGCCCGATGCCAACCGTTACGGCGGTCGCCATCCTTGTCAACACCCCATAGCGCCTCATGTCGTCCTTTCCTTGCCATGAAAGCTCAGTCTTCCTAGACCAGCCCCGGAGAGCCACAATCGTAGTGAACGGCGGTCCTGGCGTGGACTACGCATCGTCGGGTGATAGACGTGGGTGCCATGGATCCCACGACCGAGGCGCAGCAAGGCGCAGGCACCAGACAGGCCCCGAGGCACCGCTTCGGCGAGATCTTCCCGGGAGTGAAGAAGCCACTGATCGCAATGGCCCATGTGCCAGCGCTCCCGGGGACACCGCTTTACGACGAAAGCGCGGGGGTACGAGGGCTCGTCCAGCATGTGCGCCAAGAAGTATCGACCCTCGTTGACGCGGGGTTCGACGCCGTGATGTTTTGTAACGAAAACGACCGGCCGTACGTGCTGAGGGCTGACCTCGTAGCGTCGGCGGTGATGGCCCGTGTCGTCGGAGAGTGTGCACCACAAGCCGTTCCTTTCGGCGTGGATTACCTCTGGGACCCCGAGTGCGCGCTTGCCGCTGCTGTTGCCACAGAAGCTCGGTTCATGAGGGAAGTCGTGACGGGAGCGTGGGAGTCTGACATGGGCCTGTGGAGCCCCGACGCCGCAAGCCTTTTGCGTCGCCGCCGCTCACTGAATGCCGACGAGCTGGCAATATTTATGAACGTCACCCCCGAGTTCGCTTCTTCGGTAGGTAGGCGCTCACCGGCCGAGGCCGCCAAGTCGGTGGCCGTTTCCAGCCTGCCTGACGCCATCTTGATCTCCGGCCCAATGGCCGGTGCCGAGCCAAGCATGTCCACGCTCGCCGAAGTTCGACGTGCAGTCCCCCCCGAAATCCCTGTCCTTTTGAACACAGGAGCGAGAGCGGACAACATCGCCGGTTTCCTCGAGTTCGCCGACGGTTGCATCGTCGGCAGCTCGCTCAAAATCGACGGCCACACCTGGAACCGAGTCGACCCGAAGCGGGCAGAGGCTTTCGTGCGAGCAGCGCGCCAGGGATGACCCAGTTAACGGGGAGCGCTTGCTCGCTGGGTCTTCTCAGGCCGGCAACGCAACCCGCCGACGGCGAATGTAAAGACCGCCGGCTAGGGCGACCATCCCCACACCGACGAGCAGTGCGGGATATGGCGCCTCCGGGAGGGGCGAGCCAAGCACAAGCGGCTGCCAGATTGGGTCGACGTTGAGGGCATAATCGGCGGTGACGAGTGTCGGTGCGTTGTACATCGTGCCGTCGTCGATGCTCGTAACGCCCTGGACGTTGTCCCCGCCCCCGGTAAGAACCCAGATCAACATCGGCTGGTAGTAGGACGAGGCCGACCCGCCCGTGGGGTAGGAGTTCTTCGGATAGGCCCCAGCGGGAGTGTCAGCCGGCGCGTACACCGGCTCGACCTCTTCGCCCGGGTCGGACGCCCAGACCTGGTAGGCGCCAGTGTTCGCGGCCGGGTCGATCTCGTAAACCTTGTTGCCGCCGGTGCGCGTGGAGTCAAAGACAATCTGCGTGCCGTCCGGGCTCCAATCGGGGTCCTGGTCGGCGAAGCTGGCGGCTTGTGTATAGATCTGGCTCGAGGGGATGATCGTCGGAGCGCTGCTCGACAGGTCGGTGCATGCGTTGCCCGACGCGTTGATTGTGAGCAGGTAGATGTTGTTGGTCTGGGTGGTGGAGTTCACGCCGACGTACACGAGCTGGTTGGGGTTCGTCGGGTTGAACTCGGGCCGGTTGGCCTGGCCGTCGGTGCTGGAGAGCGGCCCGGCCGGCGCCGGGCAGGTCCCGGTCGAGATCTGCACCGGGCTCCCGATCGGGGCACCGGTAGTCGTGAGCGTCTCCTCCTGCAGGGTGCAGGGCGACGCGGCTCCCAGGCACTGGATGAAATCAAGTGCCGAGCCAGTACTGGTCTCGGCCGTGACCGTCGGAGCGAAGTCGTCGTACCCGGCGGGCGGGGTGGCCAGAGTGTTGAGAGGGGTGCTGGGCGTCGACGGGTAGGTGACCGAGTAGATGGACCAGGGGCCTGGGTTGCCGGGCGATCCCCGGTCGGACGAAAAGTAAAGCGTGCCGCCGTCGGACGAGAAGAACGGCATGGCGTCGATGGAACCGGCCGTATTTTGGGTGTAAGCAGGGTTGGTGGGCGGGTTGCCTGGGGGGCACTCGGAGTCAGTCGTACCGTTCGGCACGCTGTAGATGGCCTCGCCGTTGCCGCACGAGGAGGAAAAAGCGATCGCATCATTGGCCCCCGGGAACGTGGCGCTCGCCACGCCCCCACCCATTAGGACGCCTCCGGCTGTCAAAAGCGCGACAGCTGTTGCTATCGCCACTCGGTCAATCGACCTGCGGATCATGGTCTTAATGTTCCCACTGATGGCCAGCGCTCGATAGCGCCGACGAGCGCGATTGGCTGAACGGCAGGAGAAGTGGCGGCGAATCTTTCGAGGTCCGGATGCCGAGAGAAGTTAGAGCACCTCACAGAGTGGCGTTCAACCTTTGCGGGCGGATCCACGACGGGGGCAGTTCGGTACGCTCGGAGGGTGGACCAGACTGACCGCGCGCCTTGGACGGAGCCCCCAGCCACGCCGCCCGCTGGCAGAGCTCTGGACGGCCACGGGACCGAAACCGCCAGTGCTCCTTGGGCAGACCCGCCCGAACTCATTTCGGTGCGGCACAGTGTGAGACAAGTGCAGGAACGGATCGAGCGGGCCGCACGCCAGCTGGAGCTCGCGGGAGAGCTCGAGGCCCGTCTTCAGACGCTTCTGAAAGGCGGTTTCGGCGACGGAGTGCACCCTGTTGCCTCGCCGGAGCGCTCTGCCGCCGAGCTCGAGGCCACCGGGATCCTCCTCAAGGCGGAGCTGCGCGCTGCGAAGAAATCCTCAACGACACTGGCAATCCCGACGGTCCCGGCAGTTACACGCCTGCGGCAATCGAGCTTGAAGCAGCACGTGCGCTCGAAGGCCACCTCGCCCTGCTTGGCGATATCGAGGCGACGCTGGCTGCAATAGGTAGGCAGCTCGTGCGGAGCGAAAGCGCGCACGAGCCCGGCCCGTCGCGTCTCGTGCTCGACGACGCCCCAGCGCGACGGCGAGCGCGCCCTGCGGGCCCTTCGGTTCCCGTGCCGCTATTTCGCCGCCCCCGGCGCGGCAACCCGGCGTGAGCGCGGACGTGCCGTCCCGCGGCGCCCCGATATCTGCGCCTGGCGAAAACCAAAGTCCCGCGTCGCTATTGCTCGCAGAGGAGATTTATTACACCGACGAAGAGCTGATAAAAGCTGAGCAGTCCAGGTTGACCGAGCTCGACGCGCGCGCACGCGAGCTTGAAGAGCATGTCCTTGCCGCACAGGCCCGCCTGGGAGCGCTAGTAGTAAGGGCGCGCGTTCGGTCAGTGGAGGTCGAAAAGGAGCAAGTCGCTGGCCTGGTGCCCTGGGCAGAGAAGGAGTCGGTCGCTATCGTCCGGGACGCCCGGCACCGGGCAGCCGAGCTGACCCTTGGGACCGAAGTCCCACCCGACCTCGAGGACCTCGGAAGATTGCTGCTCAATCATTTCGAGCTACAGGAGCAGTTAGTGCACTTGCTCAGGGAGGCGGCTCTGGGGACTGGGCCGGGTGACCCGTCCTAGGTCCGACGGCCGGCCCGTAAGTTCAGGTCCCGTTAACCAAAGCGCCATCTCGCGGACGGGGGGGGTTCACCGGTCAGCGCTATCGTGCGACAACACATCGCGGGCGCGATGTCGCTTGGTTCTCGCTAGCCGGTCTTGGGAGAGCCACGCCGGCTCGCCTGCTTGCCGAGGAGCCGCGCGGATGCTTGGAACAGCCCTATGAGCATTGTCCTCGACCGTCCACGACCAAGCGCGTCGGCCGGCACACAGGGGGGCGGGAGCAGCGGGATCCTTCGCGGCGGCGAGCCGCTACGTTTGTCAAGCCAAGAACTTCGGCGGCCTTGGCAGCGGACTCTTGTGACGTGGTGGCCCTGGGCCTCGCGCTGGTTGCGCTAGGGGTTTACGTAGCCGCTGGTTATTACATGTTGTACTCGGTCCACTACGCCATCGGCGATGCCCTAGTGCGCGCCGGGGACGCTCGCGCAGTGCTTTTCAGCCGTGACCCGCACCTGGCGGCCTGGGGCTTTGTCTGGTTCCCAGGCCCTGTCGTGCTGGAACTGCCCTTCATGCTCGTGGCAAGCCCGCTCGACCACGCCGCCTTTGCTGGCGCATTGACCACCGCCGCCTGCGGAGCGGCCACGGTCCTGGTCCTTGTCCGGCTATTCCGGCGTCTCGGGCTGAGCGAGCCGGTGGTGGCGGGGCTGGCCCTGACGTACTGTCTCAACCCGGTAGTTATCTTCTATTGCGCCAACGGCATGAGCGAGGCTTCCTTCTACTTGGCCGCCTCCGTGTTCTTGCTCGGGATAATCCAGTGGTACAAGGAGGGGGGCCTCGGTCCCTCATCGTGATGTCGCTAGGCCTGGGAGCCACGATGGCGATCCGGGAGGAGGCCGTTTTTCTCGTTCCTCTTGTTGGTGTCCTCGTCGGTATGGGGGAACGAAGTTGGGCGCGCAAGGCCAAATTGGCCACGCTTGTCGCGCTTCCGGGGCTCTTCGTCTTCGCGTTGTGGACCTTCGCCAACTGGTTGATCATGGGGAACCCTCTGTTCTGGTTCGAATCAGGTTCTGGCTTGCCTCCCAACGACGCACCATGGCTGCCAAAGCACGCGTCGCTCGCTAGCGCAACCGGCTATTCGCTTGGGTTCCTTTGGGGTTTCGTCCCAGCGCTGTTTATAGTCGTCCCGCTGCTCATCCTCGTTGTACGTACTCGAAGGGGCAGATGGGAACTGACCGCGATCCTCGGCGCCACGGCCGTTATCCCTGGCCTTGTTACGCTCCTCGTGGCTTCCAGGCAGACCTGGGGTGACCCCCGGTACTACGCCACCACCACCATTTATGCCACCGTGTTGCTCGCCTACGCGGCTCGCGAGGTGGTGAGGAGGCCGGGGCTGAACAAATTCACCAAGCGTGCCCTTTGCGTCGCCCTCGTCGGCCTTGGCGCGCTCGACGCGGTGAGCGGGACCTATAGCGACAGCAACCCAAAGCGCACCCTCGTCGAGCAAGAGTCCATAGCGTTCCGAGCCGCGCTCGGCTTGCCTTCACCCGGCATCGGCTCCCAGCAGTTCTCCCTGCCTGCATGGCAGCGCTTCGACAACTACATCGACCCCAGTCTTTCCCGGGGCCAGTTGATCATGATCGACACGGGCGTCGCTTTCGAAGGCCCGCTGCTTTCCAGTGACCCAAGCCAATGGGTCATTCCCAGCGATCGGGACTTCCAGAGCCTGGCCGAGAACTTTTCTGGCCAGTTCCAGTGGTTGCTGAACACGCCTTCGTCAAAACCGGACGCCCAAACCCCAGAGATATCCCAGGCGCTCGCGTCCACTAATGGAGGCCACTGGAAGGCGGCCAAGGACTTCGGCCCCGTCATTGGTCAGCTATACCGCTGGGTGCCGGCCAGTTCGTCGTCAGCCGGTTCTCACTCGTAGAGCACTTTTTGTAGTCCGGCCAACGCGGTTTGGGGCGCTACCGAGGTGCCGGATGCGGGCGGCCATCCAAACGAGCGCCGAGAGCGCGCCACCGAGGAGCCCGAGCTCTACCCGTTCGAAGAGCGGAGACACTACGGCGATCAGTGCGACCATGACCATCAAGCCCATGGCCCAACTCGTCAGTAGGGCACGGAAAGAGCCGGCCGCGGTGAGGGCCTGAGACAAGGTAGCCGCGAGAAGCAGAGCCCCTGCCGATGCGGCCAGCAGGGCCAGGTCGGGCCACCGGAGCTCGTATTCGCCTCCGAAGACCGTCCGCACGACTAGGGGGCCGACAAGTGCGGCCAGAGCCGTACTGACGGCGCCTACGGCAGCGACGAGCAGGCAAAGACGTCTCAGGTTGGCGTGGAAACTTTGCCAATCCCCGGCGGCGGCGTGAGACGTCAGGGCGGGCAGGAGCGTGGCGCTAGCCGAGGCATAAAGGAAAAGGGGGACTCTTACGATGACCAGTCCGGAAAGGAAGCTCCCGGTGAGCGCCGCCTGTCCGGGTTTGGCCAGTACCTTCACCGCGATCGGTCCTGCGTTGACAAAGACGCTGTACAGGAATGAAAAACTCAGCAGATAGAGCAAGGAGCGGGTCAGGACCGCCCGCCTTATATCCGGCCCCCACTTCTTCGCTTTCAAGAGCGGACGGCTCGTGACGATGACTGCACCTAAGGGAGCAATGGCGATGACCAGACCGAATGGCCCAGCCGATGACGTCCCTATCGCGATCAGAAGGGCGCACCCGAGGAGCCGTAGGAGCCCCTCACCGGCGTTGATGTTCCTGTAGGCCTTGAAGTCGGAATTGCCGGCCAGGACACCCCAAGCCATGTGCTGGGACCACATTGGCAACAACGACGCAATAAAAGCCACCATCAGCAATGTGCTCCCATCGAACAAACGTGGTCGAAGGACCGGTGAGAGGCCGGCCGCGAGCAGCATGAGGATCCCGGCCATCACCAGGCCTTGGCGACCGATGCGGCGGACGATGGGCGCCGGGTATCGGTCTACCGCTCGAGCGTGGGACAGTTGGCGGCCGACCTCCTTTTCCAGGATCCCGAAGCACCCCGGGCCAACCAGGTACGTTGTCGCCCAGAACACAGCGAGCGGCGCGTAGCGGGCCGGGCCGAGATGGCGCGCAGACCAGGCCAGAAAGACGTAGGCGCTCAGGCCCGAAATGACTACGCCGATCGCAACCGACCGGGCCCGGCGGGGAGGGCCCTCTGCCTCTGGATGGGGGGTACCTCCTCCAGCGGCGCGTTCACTCGTCCACGAACCTTGGGAGGCCGTCATTTCGAACGTTGGTCCATGCTGCTGGTACCAGCGTTACCCGGCCCTTGAGCCAAGACAGCGTCGACACGCCCGGTCGGGTTCGCCTGCGCTCAAGTGTCCCGGGCAATTGCTCCAGGTTCCAGGCCAGACCTTTTAGCAAAGATGCGGCCAGCTGGCGATGCCCGAGCAACGTGAACAGTGCGCAGAAGACGCCCGTCTTGAGTATGTGCAATGGGACGTGGACAATGAGCAGGAGCAACGGTGCGTTCGCAAGGAACATGGCGAAGGTATTACGCTCCCGCAAGCTAAAACGACGGTCGGCGATACGTCTGACCCCATCCCTCACGTACCCGCCGGGTTCCGAGCCCCCACCGGAGTGCACGGCCTCGGCCTCCAGTACTACGTCGACAGGGGCTCCGCTCGTCGCGGCGCGCCAACACAGGTCAGCGTCCTCGGCGAACAAGAAGTACCGCTCGTCGAACCCTCCGATACGGCGGAACAAGGTCGATGAGATGGCCAGGGCGCAACCCTGAATGTAGAAGGCCGGCATCGGTCGCTCCGATGGGATCGGTAGGCCCATCAGGTCAAACCGGACCCCGTAGAGCCTCTTGCCGGAGGCTGGTTCACACAGGACGGGGCCGGCCACCCCCCCGACCATATCGACCCGGGCCACGAGGGCGTCTATAGCCTGCGAGTGGATCCGCAAATCGGGGTTGAGTACCAGTAGGGTACGACCTCTAGCTTGGTCTGCGGCCAGGTTGACGGCCCCACCGAAACCGCGGTTCGACCCAGCTTCGATCAATCGGACCTCTGGAAATATAAGCCGAACTACCTCAGAGGTGGAGTCGGTCGAGTCGTTGTCGACCAGGATGACCTCGTCGGTTTCCCGGCTGGTCGCCTCCAACAAAGACGGAAGGTTCTTGAGAAGATCCTCCTTGGAGTTGTAGGAGACCAGGATCGCCGAGACTCGGATAGCGGGATCGTTCATGACCGATGGGTAGTGCCTCGGGTGGAGCGCTCCTGGGCCCATTTCACATCCATTGCCCCGGTCAAGACGCGCCACCAGGCGGCAAGAAAAACTGCCTCGTTGAACGCGAGCATGCGGAGCTGAGCCAGGGTCTTGCGCCGTGTGGAAGGTGCCAGAAGAGCCGCCGCGCCACCCAGGGCTATAGTCGCGGCGGCCATCGCAGGTACGGCCCGCTTCCGACGTAGCCCGTAAGCGATCAGCCCGACCGCAGGCAGCCGCAGCGGTACGTAGTACGACCAGGCAGAAGGCAGCACGACCATCCCGTACCATCCGAAGCGCGGGCGCAGGAGCATGTCTCGGCCCCTGAAGAGTTCCTGAATACCCCCCGCGGCGCGCCGACTTTTCGTCTTCAGCAGTTCTCGGGCGGCACCCGTCCGAGCCTCTGTGAAGATCGCTTCGTTATCGATCACTACGCGATATCCCTGCCGCCGGACCTGCAGGGCGATGTCCATGTCGTCGGCCAGAGTGCCCGCATGCAGCGATGGCACCAGGGCGCGACGGAAACAACAGAGCTCGCCGGTGATAAAGGGAGTCGAGTCAATCTCGGCCTCCATCGTGCGAAGTCGGTTGCGGATTTGCCAGAAGCGGGCCTCCTCGTCACCGAGTGGCCCATCGCCGGCGCTGATGCGGAAGTAACCTGTGGCTGCGCCTACCGATGGGTCGCTGAGGCAGCGCGCGACGACCCGGAGAGCGTCGGGCGCAAAGCGTGTCGGCGCATCGGTCAGGACCACCAAGTCAGTACGGGTAACTGCGAGCGCAAGGTTGATCGCGTTCGCCTTGCCCGATCGGGACCGCTCCTCCAGGACGGTGAGGTGGCATCCTCGCCCCATGGCCACAGACCTTGCGATGTCGGAGGTGCCGTCGGCGGACGCCGAGTCAACGACGATGATGGACAGCAGGTCGATCGGGTAGTTGCTTTCAAGCAGGTTGTCGATGCGCCCTTCTATCTCCGCCTCCTCATTGAAGGTAGGCACGATGACTGTCAGGGGCGGGAGACTGGCAGTTGGATCTCGCCATACCGGCCGAGGTCGCCAACGCGCCAGGGCCCGGAGGCACACCGGGTAACCCGCGAGCGGCCAGGCCAGTAGAACGGACCCAGCTACTATCGCTGTTCGGTCGCGCCGGGGTGCCATTAGTAGGAGGCTAAGCGGCCTGTTCGACGCCAGGATGACAACAAGATGAACCAAAGGTGAAGCGCTCATGTACTGAGCGAGCGTGCGGCCCCCCAACCTGCGCAACTCAATAGGTAGTGCCCCACGACCCGCATTACCTTTCCGCCGATTACAGCGAGCGAAGCATGAAACAAGCCCGATCGCCCACCCCGGCCGCCGACAACGCCCGGCCCCTCCTCGAGAAATCCTTTATCTCGGCCTTGGTGAACACCTCCGCCTTCGACGGGTTGAAAATCATCCCACGGCGGTATTCCTCGCTCCCCCACAACTGGAACCCATCGGAGTCGTCCCACATGTCGAACACCTCGAAATCAGCCTGAACAGCCAGCCGACGCATCGCCGCCCGAGACATGATCCACCGATGACGTGGAGCGTCAAACTCCACCCAGTCGGGGCCATAGTGATGCCTAGCCCAAGAGTCTGCGACCGGGATCCGGACCAAACAGGCGCCGCCCGGAGCAATGAGCCTCTGAGCATCAACGAGGGCCTGCCGCGGGTCCGGGACGTGTTCAAGCGAGTGATGGAACATCACAAAGTCGAAGAACTCATTAAGGTCTGCAAGCTCTCCTTTCACGAGACGCACACCGTCGGGGTACGTGACGGAACCAGCGATGAAGGGGTCGACACCGACAAGGTTTGTGAACCCGACCGTCGCCAACTGGCGGATCAGCGACCCACCCCCGGACCCGACGTCGAGAATACGTGAATCGAGGGTGAGGCCAAGATTTCGGCACCAACGGCCGAATGGGAGGCGCCGGTCGAGCCGATAGACCCAGTCAGGAAATGGGACCTTCAGCACGGTGTGAGCCACGACCCGCTTGGTTAGCGTCGACCGCCGGTTCGCCAATGTCCCGGCGATTTGGTCCTCGTCTATCGAGTAATAACTTGTTGCGGGGTAGTAGCGGCCCCAGTCCTTGACTTCGGTCTCCAGGTGGAGCGTTCCGCAACCACCGCACTCCGAGTAGATGAACTCGTCACCGAGCCCGAACATCTTCTCTCTCGCCTCAAGCATGACGCTTTCAGGCGAAGAGCAGATCACGCAGGTCATTGAGCCGCATGTTACCCGGACCTTCAGCAGACAACAACGTCTCGAGCTGAGCCCCGTGGCGCCCACCGAGTAGCTCCGCGCGCCCCGAGCCTGGCCGGCCGATACGCGTGGTTTCGCTCTGGGACCTCTTGGGAAGGCCAACAAAAGCACGTGCAAATACGTCATTACAGGTCAGGGCGGGTACGGCCGATACACACGCTGTGAAGGAGTGGCGCCACCATGCCTTGGTCGCCGCAAAGCACGCGATGAGCAAAGGCAGCGCCCGGGCAGCGGCGCACAAGCGGATTGTCATCGGTGCGGCCGCGGCCTTGCTAGTCATGCCCCCGGGTCAAGCGGCGGCTTCGTCGGCCCTGACCTCGGTCCGGACGCCAGACGGCGTTGTTTCGAAAGGTACGTCGCTTTACCTCGCGAGCAAGCCATGGCAGTTCACTGGGGTCAACGCCCCGGAGGCTGCGAGCGATTACGCCATCAACGGCGGGTGTGGTGCCGAGATCAACGTATTGTCCCTTTTCGATTCTTTACCGCGCAACAGCGTGGTGCGGGTGAACTTCGACCAAGACGAGACTATAGATGTAGGCCCTGAGGTGAGCCCCAAAGCGGTCAACCGGGATTGGCATGGGCTCGACCAGGTCGTCGCAGCCGCAGACAAAAGCACCACTCGGGTCCGACTTATCGCCTACCTAGCCACGCAGGGCGGCACTTGCGACGGGGAAGTTTTCAAGACGGACGAGTGGTACAAGTCTGGCTATCTGCACCCGTACGCGGGGCCGGTCGGCTATGGGGATAGCACTAGCTATGCGCACAGCTCCTACTGGTCCTACCTGCAACAGGTCGTCAGCCGCTACGCGGGGAACCCGGCGATCCTGATGTGGGAACCGATGAGCGAGCCGGAAGCTTCCGACTGCCTGCCTAGCTACAGCGGCGGTGCTTGCTATGGCAACGACAAGTGCCCGGCGGACTCCACAACGACGCTGGTCAACTGGTTCGACCAGGTGGGCGACGAGCTGCATTCACTGGATCCCGGAGCCCTTGTGGGCACCGGAGAGCTAACCAGCGAACAATGCGGCTGGTCTGGCGGCGGCGAGTTGCGCATCGATGAGGCCGCCGGTGTCGACGTGGCTTCGTACCATGACTACGGCTCGGACAGTGCGGCGATGCCCGGCGGCCTGGCGCTAGCGATCGCCGATGCCAAGGAGGCTGGCAAGCCTCTGGTCGTGGGTGAGGTCGGAGTCCCTGCCGGCGCGGCTTGTCCAACGGGGATCCCCCGGCCGGGCACAGAGATGTCGGCGAAGTACCGCTCCGCTATGGCTGCAGGGGTGGCCGGGTGGCTCCCCTGGTGCTAGCCGACTGGTGGGGTTGCCGCAGGGGCATTGTGGGTCAGCCCGTGGCGGGTCTTCTCCCAGTAAGTGGGAGTAAAAATGACTTGCAGCAGCGCCTTGTAGGCAGCGATGGACATCATGACCCAGTAAACGGGTGTCAGCAACGCCGCCACGAAAAGCGAATCGTCGACTTCGATGGATTCGAGCATCGATACGAAGGTGAATGCGAAGTTGCCGGCGAGCCACACCAACAGCGCTAGGTAATAGAGAGGAGCCGGGTACACCGTCATCAGCCACTCCGGCTTGACGAGGAACCATAGGACCGTGAGACCCCAGAAGATGGGATTGATGATCGCGATCAGGGGAGTACCACCCACCACAAACGCAAAGAAGAGGAGTTCTACGCGTCCCCAGGAGCCGGCGGGCAGAACGAACATCGCGAATATGGACCAGGAATGTCTGGAGGTAGCCCTTGTACCAGCGGGAGCGCTGCTTCGCCCAGTTCACAAAGTCACTGTTCGCCTCTTCGAGAGTTAGTGAATCGAGCACCTCGCTGCAGTAACCAGCTCGGCTCAACCTCGCTCCAAGGTCGGCGTCCTCTGTCACGTTGTTCGGGTCCCATGCGCCAAGATCGAGGAGGACCTCGGTACGGAAGTGGTTGGAGGTGCCGCCTAGCGGGATAGGCGCACCCAGCTTCCCCAGTCCGGGGAGCATCTGGCGAAACCACATGCTGTACTCGACTTGGAACCAGCGCGTGATGAGATTTTGGCCTCCATTGAAGAAACCCAGACGAGCCTGGAGGCACGCAACTGAGGGGGGCGCCTTGGAGAAAGCGAGGGCGGCCTTGCGCAGCTGAAGCGGGTCGGGACGGTCCTCGGCATCAAAGATCGTGAGATAGGTACCAGTCGCGTGAGTGAGGCCGTAGTTGAGCGCCTTAGGTTTGGTACGCGGACCGCCTGGGGGTACCAGGAGGATCCGTACATCCCGGGCTGGCCCGATCGCCTCGCGTGCCGCGGCGATCGTGCCCAAGTCGTCGGTTTCCAGCAAGAGGAGGACCTGCAACCGCGAAGCGGGGTAGTCAAGCCTCCGGAGGTTGGCGACCAGCGGCGCCATCACCTCAGGTTCGTGAAAGGCGGGCACCATCACCGTGTACGTTTTCAGGACCTGGTCCGGTGCGGTGCGCGCTTCGTTGTCGGAAAACTTGACCAGCTCAGGGCCACCGAGCGAGGTCAAGTACAACCAAATCCGGACCGTCATTGACGCTGTGTAGGCGAGCGTGCAGACCCCGACCACGACGGCGATGGTGAAATGCGGCGTGAGCAGACCGCTAACGAACAGGGCGGTCCCGCCCGCAATAAACCAGTCTCGCTGGGAAGGGCTAAGAATGCTGCGCGCAGATAAAGCCGGCATCGCAGCGAAGAGACCGTCGGTGCTGAAGCGGACTCGGTCAGGCTCAGTCTTCCAGCGCCTGGCAACTTGCCCATCGCCCTGGTCCGACGAAAGCGAAGGCAGGCCCCGGCGAATTAACAGGCCAGCAGCAAGGCAAAGCGCCCCAACGACCAGTAGGACCACCGTCCTCACCGCCGCCAGACCTCCCAAGGGATATGCCCCTGGGGGGGGCTCACGACAAGACGATCGTCCCGGACGTGCTCATGCGCTCTAATGGAGCCCGGAAGATCGCTAGGAAAAACGAGCAGAAAGCACATTGGGCTCCTAGCACGATCACGCCGGACCCCAAGGCCAACAGCTGGTCGTTGAGCACCCAGCTCCCGACGTCCCCGACGACAGTGCCGAGCACTAGAAGGGCACCCACCAGGCCGAGTAGGCCGCTCGTCAACAACCCACGCTCCAGGGTGAACGTCTTCTCCACGAAGCGGCTGGCCGGGGACTCTGCTTCGAAACCGGCCCGATGGCCGTACGTCTTGGCAATTAGGCCCATAAACAGCAGCTGCATGCCCAACAGCACGATGCACAACGCGAGGGTACTCAATCGCAAGCCGGCGTCCGAGCGCGCCAAGCCGAGGAGCAGGCCTTCGCTCGCAGCTCCCACCCCAAAAAGCGCCAAGCCAGGCCAGACGAACACGTGGAGCGGCGAAAGGAGCAACAGGTAACGCAAGTGCCGCCAGCCGTCCCGGAAAGTGTTGAGCTTCGAGGAACCGGTCCGCGGGTGGTAGACGATCGGCACTTCTGCGACCTTGAGCCCGGCGCGCGCCGCCTTGACGACGATCTCGGAGGCAAGCTCCATACCGTGGGAGCGCAGGCCCAGCTGGTCGAGAGACTCACGGCGGAAGGCACGCAGGCCGCTATGGACATCGCTTGACTTCAGCCCGAACAGCACATTGAGCGTACCGGTGAGAACCGGGTTGCCTATGTAACGGTGGCTCCAGGTCATGGCGCCGGGTTGGATCTGGCCGCGAAAACGAGAGCCAAGGACATAGTCCGCACCGTCGGCCTGGATGGGAGCGATCAGGTCCGTAAGCTTGGTGAAGTCGTAGCTATCGTCTGAGTCGCCCATTACCACTATGCGGCCACGTGCCTCGGCAAAGCCCTTCCGGTAGGCGTTCCCATAGCCCCGTTGCGGCTGCTCGACAACGCGAGCCCCCGCCTTGCGGGCGATATCACCAGAACCGTCCCAGGAGCCGTTGTCGACAACGACCACCTCACCGACCAGCCCAGCGAGGCGGATCCCCTCAAAGGCTTTGGCGACGCAACGGCCGACGCTCTCCGCCTCGTTCAAACAAGGCATGACCACAGAGACATCTAGCTCATGCTCTGTCGAGGTCTCCCAATTCGGCTCCGGCTGAGCTCCTGCTTCAGAAATATCTACTGCCGTCATGGCTGTTCCTCGTCCAATATCGGGTGCTGAGAGCATGTCCATTTGGCTGGCACGGATTGAAGTATTGCCTACTGACTTTGCGTCCCAGTGGAGAGCCGGTGAACGGACACTGAATTCTTGGGGTCTCAAGCACCCATTGCTACAAGAGAGATGGGAGCAGGCTAACCAGGGTCGTGAGCAGGACTACCGCACCGACGGCCGTAAGGACCACTGCGAGAAGCCGGCGACGGGCCGCCGTCGGCTTCGGGGCAGCGCTCAGCTCGGCGTCAAACCTCTTCACGGGAGCCTCGGCCTTTTTCAAGCGAGCCGGAGCTTTGCGTGGCGCAGGTAACTTGACGAGCGGCGCCGTGCCCGGCGCCGTGCCCACCGGGCCTGTGTTCTGGGGCTCGGCCACCAGCTTTGGCCCCTCGCGCTCCGGCTGGTCAGCGACAGCTGACCCGGCTTCGGGCCAAAGTTCGCCACCGGTGCGTGCCAGGTCACGGTAGATGAGCGCAAGCTCGAGCGCCGGCGGCCCAGGTCTGCGGAGTGAGCTAGGGAGCTGATGGTGTACATCGCTCTCCGGCGTCGGCACCGCAGCTTCGGGTGCACCTGGCTCTGGTGAGCCCGCCTCTGGCTCGAGAGATGCCGCCACCGGTGCCTCCAGTGTCTCCATGGGCCTACGTAGGGCTCTTATGGGCCCGAGGGGCCGGGGCTCCGCGTACTCTGTCTCAAAGTCCGGCCGTGCCTCGCCCGCAAAGGTCTCCTCGTCCTCAGGTCCCTCCTCGGCAAAAGTCTCCTCGTCCTCAGACGCCCCCCTCGCGACTGTGCCCTCGTCCACGCTCCTGGCAGCCAAGAGCTGCACAATGGCCTCTCGGCTCTCGGCCAGGCGCGTCAATAGCGACTCGAGGTCCCGGCTGAGGTCGCCAAGCCGACGACCGTCCGAGTCGTCCTCGGTGGGCGAGCTGTTGCTCGAGTTGCTCATCCAGCGCCCCCGGTCAGGTACTCGCACTAGTCGCCGCCTTCTGCTCCTTGATTATCTCGCGGGCAAACGCCGTCAGGAAGTCGCGGTTCGCGACTAGGCGCTGATCGAGGCTCATCGAGGGCGTAGTCGTGATGCCGGTGAGGGGGTCACGCACCGTCGCCCCCGGGCCGTCCTGTAGGTACAGCACAACCCTCTCGTAACGGCTCGCGCTCGGGTTCTCCCGCCGTCCCATTGACGGGCCAGATCCAGTAGACAAGCGACCAGTCACCGTATTGGGCCGAGTCGTACGAGAGCTCCTGACCGATGATCCCGCCCCCCAGGCTTTCGTCGACGGTGCCGCGCTCGTCCCAGCCGTGGAACGTGTAGCAGTCTTGCACCGTAAAGGCATTGAAGCCTGCTAGCCCAGGAGCGTTTATCACGTCGGCAAAAATGGGGACCGACGAGCGTAGAGGCGCCCTGGGGCTCGTCTGACGGTAGAGGTACCGGTACCACAGCGAGGTCGGCCCGAACTCGGGTTGGCCGTTGAAGAACTGCTGGTCATAGCCGGAGGTCCAGCCCGGTACGCGCGCTGGGCTAACCAGGAACGAGCCCAACCTCGGTTCGCCGACGGCGTTTTCGATGAGGTCGTAGGCCTTCAGCCTGTTGTCACCGATCCCGATCACCACCGAAGCGATAACGACGACAATCGCGGCAGCGGCGATAGCCGGGACAGCGGTCGCTCTGGGGCGGTTAGCAAGTTTGCCCACCTCACCCTCCGACGGACGAGGGCTGGATGAAAAGCCTCTGATCCTAAGCCCGAACCGTCGGTGGGCAAGGGCCCAGATCGTGACCCCAGCACTGAAGGTGAACAGTCCGATGAACGGGTGGAACACGTCGAGTGCGACCTTCTCGCCCCACTCCTTGCCTGCCCAAAAAATGAACATCATCCGCCCGAGGTTGATCGCCCACAGCAGCGGGAGCCCGGCCAGCAACCAGGCAGATTTCCGCAAGATGGGCCCGCTGACCATTGCAGCAAAAAGCAAGCCGATGAGGAGGAACCCGACTAGGCCGTCCACCCCTGAACACGCTGTGACGACCTGAAGTTCGAAGCTGTGACCGTTATGAGTGACCATAAAAAGCGCATCTGCTGGGACGGCGCTCGGCACTGCCACCCGTACGTGCGCGACGATTGTACGCAGCATGGTCACGGTGAAGTTGGTATACCACAGGAGCACAGAATCAAGTACAACGGTGTACAACGCAGGGAGGGCGAGGAGCAGGTAAGCGATAGGGAGGCGCTGGCGCCAGAGCACCCGGACACCGAAAACGATAGCGAGCAAACCGGCAATGAACAACGGGACCGCAAGCAAGTCGACCCGCCATTGCCAGTAGGTGGACGACATGTGGTGCGGCAAGAGGATTGTTATCGCAGCCGCTCCCAGGATCAACGGCACCCCGACTATGTAGTCAAGCTGGCGGTCGTATATGTCAGGCTCGTTGCGTTTGGGCTTGACGTACGCCCCCGCCAATGCGAGGGCGAAAACCGGTACCAGGCCGACGTATGCCAACGGCGACTGGACATCGAGCTGCTCGATAAGGGTCAACAGCGAGTAGGGGTACGCAACAAGGGTCCCACCCAAGACGAGGGACAGCTGCACGGCGGTTCTGCTGGTCACGTCGAGGCCGACCCACCAAAGGCGTAACTGCTCCCGCCTCGCTCGCAGCGGGCGACCAAAGGTTAGGTTCGCTGTTTGCATCGCACCTCCATACAAGCCGACCAGCCCAGCAAGTGCCAGGCCACGACGACCTACAACCACTCAGTGTCAGGCCATATCGCCTCTCCGCCAAGAAAGTTTGCAGTGACGGTGCCAAATGTTCACCCCTAGGTCATCCTCCAGCCACCCTGGCGTCAGGGAACTGAGGAATTGTCAATTACGACCGCGTAGGTGATTTAAGAACAACTTAGGAAGGAACCGTGGACGATCGGGTAGCGCCTGTACACCACCGAGCCTCCTACATCCTCGAACGAGGTGTCTGGTCGGCGAGGTGTCGCGTATGCGGGTTCACCGCGAAAGAGGTCAAGCGAAGCGCGGCAGCGACATCTTTCCTCGCGCACATACGCTCGACCCGCCAGGAGCTTCGCGCCAACGATGTCGACCGTATCGACCTGGAGGCGCTCACCTCCCGCCCGGCATTAGGTCCGACGACGGCCGGCAGGCAGGGCGACATCGACCTGCGACACCTGGCGGCCGGCGGTAGCCGGCAAAGCGCAGGCCATTGACGCTGCCACCGATCGAGGTACCCTGGACCTCGTGGCGTTGGTGGTTGCATGATCGAGCCGGGCGCGGCTGTCGCCAGGCCGGTCGACGGCGAAGGCAGCTCCAGCGTGGACCACGAAGTCAACGTGAGGCTCGTCGACCCCGGGCTGCATCCTCTTGACGTGGTAGACGTCCTGACTGGGATGGGTTGCCCACCCGAGTTGGCTGCCGATTACGTTGGTGCCTCCGCCGCCGGCGGCCAATCGGACGTACTCGTTGGCGCGAGGGCCATAGACGCTACCCGGCTGGTAGACGCACTCCGTGTGGTCGGCGCAACCGTATCCGTGGTACCTCTAGACCTAGTTACTGACAAGCCGCCCGGCGAACCCTCTCTCCACCCGCAGCGCCATTCGTTGTCCGAACCGCTGGGCGACCGCCAGGTACCCTCAGCCGTCCAGTGGCAGCCGTCGCACTCGAACTTGCTCGAAGTCGACACGGTAGAGCGTTATATCGCCGCTTACAATAATGGCGACCGGACAGCCCTCGTGCAATGCCTATCGGCAACCGCCATACTTTCTGACGCTACAGGCCAGGTCTTAGTGCATGGTGCCCAGGGGATCGGGCGACGAATGGCAGACGTTTTCGAGCATTACCCGGACCGTCAAATTACCGTGCTCGGCCGGTTGATAGCCAGGCCATGGGTACTCGACAACCATAGAACGACCTTTGGAGGCGGGAAGAGCGAAGAGACCGTGCTGTGCTTCCGGGTGGAGGGTAACCTCATAGAGCGGCTTGTCCTCCTCAGGTAACGGTCATCGCGTTCGCAACGTGGTACCCCGGCGTCGAGCGCGCGACGGCAGGCCTAGCCAAACCGACCACCTACGTAGTCAGCGGTTCGCGGGTCCTGTGGAGCGCCGAAAAGCTGTCGTGTGAGGCCCTGCTCGACGATGTGACCGGGCTGACCCTCACCGTCGAGGAGAAACAGAGCGCAGTTTTGCGAGACGCGCTGCGCCTGCTGCATGTTGTGGGTCACGATGACGATGGTGATCTCTTTGCTCAACTCACGTATCGTTTCCTCGATGACACCTGTGGATATCGGGTCGAGAGCTGAGCAGGGCTCGTCCATTAGCAGCACCTCGGGCTTTACAGCGAGAGCGCGTGCGATACAGAGGCGCTGCTGCTGGCCACCCGAGAGCGCGGCGCCTGACTCGTTAAGCCGGTTCCGGGTCTCTTTCCAGAGCCCAGCTCGCCTTAAGCACTCCTGAACAAGGGCGTCCTTGTTGTTGACTTTGAGCCCGGAGAGCCGCAAACCAGCAAGGACGTTCTGAGCGATCGTCATCGATGGGAAAGGGTTCGGTTTCTGGAAAACCATGCCTATTTTGAGTCGCGTATCGGTAACGCGTACGCCTTGTCCGTAGATGTCCTTGCCATCCAAGAGCACATGCCCGGACAATCGCGCGATAGGCACCAGCTCGTGCATTCGATTTAGCGTGCGCAAGAAGGTCGACTTGCCGCAACCTGATGGCCCGATCAAGGCAGTCACTTCCCGTGGGCGCATTATCAACGAGACACGCTCAAGGACCTTGGCGCTCCCAAACCAGCAAGAGACCTCGCGCGCCTCAAGGACACCCCTAGTAGGACCACTATTTGGCCCGCCACTTGCATCGAGGTCCCTTAACTCAACGTGGCTTGAACCGTCCTGGGTCGCGGTGCCGGGGCCATCTGGCCACGTCAAGGGCGGCCCAGGGGGGGCTTCAGGTGGGGAGACCGCGGCCGGACGAGTGCGGACATCTGGCGAGGGCGCCCAGGGTAGCGTCGCCCCAACCTGCTCGCCCTCATGACCGCTCACGGGAACATCCCAAATCCTAGGTACTGCCTGATCCCGAGGCCCAAGAAACAACACCAAGCCGCGACGACGAGCACAAGCCACGCGCGCGGAGAGCCTCGGTGCCATGCGAGGGCCGCTGCCGCCGCGCCTCCGACGGCCACCCATGGGAAGGCCAAAGCCAAGGCACATAGAGCTAAGGAAACCTCGAACGCCCCACGCCCCGGCTCGATAAAGCGTTCTAGTGCGTCAGTGCGGGCACGTGCCATCAGGCTGCTCACAGGTCCGCCGGTAGGAGAAGCCCGAGTACCTTGAACAGAGCGAGCAGCCCGGCTGCCCACATAGGCACCATTACCATCCAGCGCGGTCCTCCGACGAAAATCTTCGCAACCCGACCGTAGAGCGCACCCAGGATGGCTAGAACGATCAAGACGGCTAAAACTATAGGGATTTCGCCGAAGTGCCAGCCGGAACCGTCGTCAGCCAGACCCTGGCGAATACCCGAAGCGCCCTTGGCGCGTTGCCTTCCTGTTCCGACCGTTCCGCTCGTCGAGGTAGCCGTCGGGACCGTCCCCGCGACCGCGGCGTCCGCTGATGACATTGGAGCTGACAGCGGCGCGCGCACTACCCCGGTCCGCGGCGAGGGCGTTTCGTCGTGGGCTGGGTCTGGGGCTCGAGCACCAAATACCAGCGGACGCGTCGATGACTTCGGAGCGCTCCGGCTCATGTGCGCCGGGTCGGTACCGGCGCTGGTAACAGGGATCCGAGCGCCGGTGGGCAGCCATTCACTTAGCTCCGCAATCACGATCAGCCTTGTTGTGGCGAAAAAAGGAGGGTTGCAGGTGGTAAGAGTCAAGCGAGAGTCCCCGAAATCATCCAACACGTTGGTGTCATAAGGAGACACGGCGAAGGGCGGCTGCGAAACTACATAGATTGCCCGTCCCTGAGGGACATCGATGATCACGTCGTCGCCTACGCGAACGTGATCGAGTTCGAAGAACGGCGCCCCATAGGTGGTGCGGTGACCCGCGATCGCAAGGTTCCCCGGCTGACCGGGAAGGCCTGAACCAGGATATCGCCCCGGGCCTTGTTGGAGCTGCGCCTCCCCCACACCTTCGACGAAGTAGCGATCGACACCCGCCGCCGGGATACGGATGCGCCCGAGCACTCCCCCGGGCAACGCCCCTTCGACGAAAGCCCGAGTCTGCGCGTAACTTGCGGCCCCAGTCGTGCCGCTTTGGGCTTGACCGCTCCCCGATAAGGCTCGCGCCTTGGCACCCCTGACAGCGGCTATTGCCGTCTTTTCGGCTGTCGTTGCTGCGACCGGCGTCCTTGGATTGGCCGTCCCGCTCGGCGCAACGGTGGCCTGGTCGCCTGATGAGAGACGACCACTCGCCTGCGCGCTGACAAGCAGGGCGTACTCGGCCTTCAAATGGTGCTGAGCGTGAGCCTCCGCTATGCCAGTACCCCATAGCTGCCAGACGGCAAAAAGCACCACGATGATCCCGACGTTACGCACCCATGTCGCTCCGGCCACGGCCGCGCGCAGCTTTTTCGACAACTCCGGGTGTGCCACGGCGGTTCGAGCCGGCGGCAAGGCAGTTAGCGGGTCACGCTCATCCCGACCGGGCCCAACCAGTATTTCAGACGGGCTAGCCGTCCGGCCGACGTCGTGCCGGGTACGGGCCAACAGAGCAGACGGGGTAGTCGGCCTCTCTCCAACCAGGGCCTCCTCGGCGGCAAGCACGGCCGACCCGAGTGCCGCTTCCTGGGAACTCCCGTTCTCTGCCAATGACCAGATCGAGTCCCAGTCGACTGGCCTGCTCGGCTCACCTGCGGGGCTCCGACCATCCCCGACAAGCAAACGCAAGAGCTGCTTGGTCTGTTCGTCGAGAGAGAATTTCTCGCCGTCTTTGTCCTCGTTAGAGCTAGGAGCAGTGCCATGCCCGCGGGCTAAGACGTCGGTCATGTAGCGGGAGCTCCCCCGGACTTGCGGCGCCGAGCTAACACTCGACGCCCAACTTCCCCGACCGCGAGGAGCGCGAGGCCCGGGGCGCCGACCCACAAAGAGCCGCTACCCGTGTAAGCCAAACCTGACGAGCCGCTTGGCGCTGTGGTCACGCTCGGTCCCGGGGGAGCGTCGCCTGACGCACCCTTGGTCACTACGGCCGTGGTTTCCGGAGTGTTCGGGTTAGGCACCACCGCACCTACTAGAGAAGTAACCGTGGTCGACGGCCCCATCGTTGTGACAGGCGGTGGCTCTATCGTCGACGGCAGGGTGGTCGACGGCAGGGTCGCCGGCAGGGTCGTCGCAGTTACCAGCGTTGTGGCAGAGGCAAGAGTCGTGGCAGAAGGAAGGGTTGTAGCTGGAGGTGTGACCCCACTGGTGAGCGGCGACGTCGTCGAAGGCGACGGTGCCGTATTGGCGGTTGCAACCATCGTCGTGGACGTGGACGGTAGGGTCGTGACCGTAGGCGTAAGAGTTGTTGACGTAGGCGCAATCGTTGTGGTTGTTGGCGAAGTCGTTGGCGAAGTCGTGGTTGTGGACGATGAGGTGGTGGTTGGCGAGGTCGTAGTTGTGGTGGACGACGTAGTTGTGGTTGACGACGTCGTGGTGGTTGACGACGTTGTGGTGGTTGACGACGTCGTGGTCGTGGACGAGGAGGTGGTCGTGGACGACGTTGTCGTCGTAGGCGAGCCAGCAGTCGCTTCGGCTTGCAGTTGGGTGACGACCTCGGCGTCCTGTGCCGCGATGCTCGCCGAGAGCGTCGCTGCAGCGGTAGGGACATTCGACAGCGGGCACTCCGAAGTATTGAGGCCGGTCTGGACGACAGGCAGGTAACCGGCCGAACAGATCGCGCTCTGACCCGCGGGGCTCACTAAGTACTTTACAAACCCGGCCAAAGTCGAGGCCTTGTCAGGGAGCTCGCCGTCGAGCGGCACCTCCACATAGTCGGCAGTCATCATTTCCGCCGGGTAGGCCGCTACGTCGGAAGAGCTATCGCTAAATGTCAGGAGATTGCTCGATGCGTCGACTGTGGCATGAGCAAAGGCCGCCTCCATGGATGTATAGCTAGGTTCGACGAATGCGCCTGCCGCGTTTTCGATCGAAATGTCAGGGAGGTTGGCGACCGGGTACTTGGTGTAACTCGGGAACGTCCAGGACCACGGGATGGCAGTGATACTGAACTGCGGCGCCCAAGCGCCCATGACGTTAGCCTCCGAGGCCACTGCCGGGTTCGCCGGCACAAGGTCGGCGATCATGTCCGACTCCTGGAACTGGCTCCCCTCGCTCGTCGGGGCCCTCTTGGGCCACTCGTACAGTACGGTGTTCGCAGGCGTACCGAACTGCGTAGTCCACTGGTCCCAGGCAGACTGCGCCTGCGGGTTGGCCAGGAAATAGCTCACGAGCGCCGAGGTTGACGCATCGGCGTCGACCAGAGTGGCGGGGAAGGGGAGCCCGTCTGTCTGAGTCGAGGAGAACCCCTGACCTCCATTGTCCGTCTCGATCGCCGGGATGCTCCAGTTTGGGGAGGCGCCCTCGAACACAGTCTGGAGTGTTGAAGGTGACATTTTGACGGTCGGGAGCAAGGTGCAGCCGTAAGGGTTAGCTACAGTCCCGGCACCGTTGGTCTGAGAACATCCTGTTGGTGGGATAACGATGAACGGCACAGCGACCGCTTCCAGGGCGACCGGGATGTAGGCGACCGTGATGCTGTTAGCCGCCGCCGTGCCCGTCTCGTCCGAATAGAGGCCGATGTCGTCGGACATGGCGCACGACTGGCCGAGCGAGGTAGTTGTCATTCCCGAAGTGCACAGCGGCCCAGTCAAAGGCCCCTCCGCAACGGCGAAATCATCCTGTCCTGTAACAAGGTCCTCACGTGCTTGGTCCATATCCGGGCCATTGCCAAACTGCACCGGGTCGGCACCGTATGACGGTGGCGAGGAAGCCACGATGGCATCCCACCAAGGTTGGTCGAACATCCCTCCCTCGCCCTGGACCAGCCCGGGTACGGTCTGAAAGACCGTCGTCGTAGTCTCAGCAGCGGACGCAGCGCCCCCTCCCGGAGAGGGGGACATCACCGCTAGGAGGCCCCCGACGGCGGAGCAGACTCCGAGCGCGACAAGGCGGAGATAGCTCATCGCGCCTTCCGCAGGCGCCTGCGGGCCAGCTCAGACACCGTGGCGATGCTGAGGCCGGCAATCACCAGGAAGACCTGTTGGCCGCCAGTCTGGGCGTTTGGGCCGTTATTCGTGAGTGAGACGGTGGGCGAGACAGCTGGGCTCGAAGACCCTGGCACGGTTGTCCCCGACGCCCCCACGGCAGATCCTGCGGGCGCGGTAGTAGCGGGAGCACCCGGTGTGGTTGTAGCCGACCCGGCCGGTGAAGTCGCCGGTGCGCCAGGGACTGTCGTCCCGATGCCTGTCGGGACGGTCCCTGTCGGGTTGGCGGTCGTCGGTGCCGACGAGTGGGAGCCGCGCGTGGCCGGCTGGGTAGTGGGCGTGCCCGCCGATGCGGGGCCGGGCCGGCCGCGCTCGTGGGCGTCGTAGCCCCAACGGTCCCGGACCGAGGGGCCGTCGTCGCTGTCGCCGAGCCTGGCGTGTTGCGTGCTGTCGTGGGAGTGGTCGGGGGCGCGCCCTTCGCGCTCTTGCCAGCCGCCGTGGTGGGCGGCGCGGGGCCGGTCCGGGTGGTCGTGGCCGTTGTCGCGCCGCTGGTGGCAGTGGTCCGGGCAGTGGTGGCCGTCGTCCGGCCAGTGGTGGCCGTCGTGGCATGCGCGGTCGTGGCTGTGGTGCCATGCGCGGTCGTGGCAGTCGTGGGGTGCGCTGTCGTGGCCGTGCTCTGCGAAGCGGTGGTCGGGGCCCCGGCGGCCGTGGTCGGGGCACCGGCAGCCGTGGTCGGGGCCCCGGCGGCGGTCGTCGTTGTTGCAGCGGCAGTCGTCGTCGTCGCGGCCGTGGTAGTCGTCGTCGCGGCCGTAGTGGTCGTCGGAGCAACTGTGGTAGTGGTCGAGGCTGGGGCGGCCAACTGGAAAGCAGCTCCGCACGGGGTCGACTGGACTATCGACGGCGTCACGTCCCCAGCTGCAAAGTTCGACTGTTCGTCCGCGGTGAGCGCAGGGTAGCCAGGGACGTTCTGGGCTTGCTGGATACCGTACTGTTCGAGCGATAGCCCGATGGACGCGTAATCGATAGAGGAAGCCTCTTTTTCGCCAACAGTGAGGACGTAGTTGAGGAACCCGCCGATGGTCTGACCATAACCAGTCCCATACGAGCCATCCGTACGGACGAGCATGTACGAGTACGTCGCGGGGTTGTACACGTTGCACCCGGAGCCATTGAAATTGAGTACCTGGATACCGTTGGATTGGGCACTAGCGTAAGAGAGTGCTCCAGCTACGTTCTCGGGGGTCGGCTGGACATAGTCACCCGATGAGTTCTGGACGTATGCGACAGGCTTGTTGCCGTACTCTCTTGCATACTCTGGCTCGACATAAGTTATGTCGTAGGTGCCAGTACTTGACCCTACGACAGCCGCGGTGCCCGAGTCGCCCTGGGCGGTCTGTGCGGAAGCAATCGCCGGGAACTGAGAACTAGGGGAAGTGGTGGTGATAGGCGGTACAACATTTTCCGCGTTGGCATTGACATAACTGACAAAGCTGGCCCAAACAGTTGGTGCCTCAGTGATGCACCAGTCCTCGAGTACCCAAGTGGTGCCAGAGTTATCGCCCCGGAGCACGGGGATGATCTGCTGACTGGGCAGGCTCACCCCCGGGTTGAGAGCCGCGATCGCCGGGTCGTTCCAACTGGTGATCTCGTCGGTAAAGATCCCGCACGCGACGGCCGCGTTCAGCTTTAGCGTCGTTACGCCCGGCAAGTTGTACATGAAACTGAGGCCACCGGCCGTAACGGGGATGTAATCGAAGGTCCAACTAGGCGGGACGTCGCCGCCCGCCTCTTGCCCTTGGTATGGGATGTCAGACACAGCGAAGGGGTAAGTCCCCGCTCGGAAGTCATTGCGGCCGTTGCCTGAGCTCGATGGGGTGTAGCTGATTTGCACGGGCGGGACGATGCTCTGGACGTCGTCGGTCCATTGGTCCATTTCGATTCCTGCGAACGACGACCCGCCCCCAGCAAGCGTCGTCGCTGCATCGGCGGGGGCAGTGCCGGCCGCAAACAGGACAACGCCCATGACGACTGCACTAACTCGTCGAAGGAAGTGACTTCCGGGCATACAAAAACTCCTTTGAGTAGTCAAGCGGTAAGGGGTTGCCCGGTAACCCCTCTCTTTTCCCTACGGGCGGACCTTCTTCTCTTTGCGCGGGCGGACCTTCCGGCCCCGAGCAGACGGGCCAGGATAAAAAGGGTCAGTACCACGAGGATCAGGACCAGGGCGCCCCCCCAAGTCTCATGCAAGCTTGTCGGCCCAGCCGTCTGGAACCAGCTGTAGACCTGCTGGGGGAGGTCGGCCTGAGGGCCCGAGAAAGGTGAGACGTTCATCCGGGGGTTCCCCCCGGCGGTCAGTAGGACCGGGGCGGTCTCACCCGTTGCGCGTGCGACCCCGAGGATAACCGCCGTTACAAGCCCGGCTCTTGCGGTCGGCAACACTACCTTTAGCACCATCCGTCGCTCTGGCGAACCGAGCGCGAGTGCTGCTTCTCGAAGTGTGCCTGGGACGAGGCGGAGGACCTCTTCGGCAGTGCGGATAACCGTGGGCATCATGATTATTGCTATCGCCATGGCAGCCGCCAGTCCGGAAAAGCCGTGCAACTTCCTCGGGACTACCCAAATGATGTATATGAACAGGCCGGCGATTACCGAGGGCATCCCACTCATCGCGTCCACGACTATCCTCAAAGGCGTTGCAAGCTTGCCTGGCATCTCGTTCAGGTAGACCGCGGCCAGGATGGCTAGTGGTGTGGTGGCGATGGTAGCGAGACCAACCTGCTCCAATGTGCCGACAATGGCGTGCAGGGCCCCGACACGTGCCTTGGTGTCGAGCACTCCACCTCTGCTGAAGTCGTGAGTCCAAAAGGTTGGGAACTCGTGGCCGAACGCGGCGTACCAGCCGTTCACCAATACGTAGAACAGGATGCAACCCAGGGCGCCCAGCGCCACCGACGCGCCAGCAATAACCCACAGGCGCGCGAGCCGGTCTTTTGCCACCAGGGCGCCATGGCGCTTCGCGCTGACCCCGACGTAATTAGCTACGAAGACTGCCATCCAGCAGATGAGGAAGCCCAGCCAGTCAGTCGTGCCGAACCCAGCCAAGACGAACGCCACTGCTACGAGGCAAGCGGCCGCCACTACAGACACCGCGAATTCGGCCGCATCTTCACGGGTGATGACAGAAAGCCGCCTGGGCGTGTCAAGGTCACGTGGCTCGGTCGTCGGCCCGATCATCGTGGAAGTCACGCCACCCTGCCACTTTTGGAGACGATCATGCGAGCGAAGATATTTACACCAAGCGTGAGTGCGAACAGTGTTAGGCCGGCCAGCGTCAGCGCGTCGAGGCCCCGTCCGGGCCCGACTTGTGAGTACCAGTCGACGATGAGCGCAGGGACCGTCCCACCCCCTGCGTAGAGGATGTGGCTGGTCGGGACTGCCGTGATGGACAGGATCAGGGTTACTGCCATTGTCTCGCCGAGAGCCCGGCCGAGGCCTAGGAGGGCCGCGCCGATGATCCCATTGCGAGAAAAGGGGAGGATGACGTCGGTGATCACACCCCATTTGGTCCCACCGAGAGCCAACGCCCCTTCGCACTGTTCGACCGGGGTCTGCGACATGACCTCTCGGCTGACCGAGGTGATGATAGGCGTCACCATGATCGCCACCACGAGGCCACACGCGAACAGCGAGCGGCCGAGCGCGCCTGGCCCGGGCCGGAACAAGGGGAAAAACGCGGCGTACTTGCTCATCCAGGTCGTCGGCCCGGTAAGCCAGGCATCAAAGACGAGAACCCCCCAAAGGCCGTAAACCAGGCTCGGGACAGCGGCTAAGAGGTCGACGAGCATTATGAGGACGCGCCGGGCGCCCCCCGGGACGTACTGGTTGATGGCGAGGGCAGTAGCCAGCGAGATCGGGAAAGCGAACACCAAAGCGACCACGGCGACCGTGACCGTCCCGATGAGGTCGCCCAATATCCCGTACTGGCCAATCGTCCCTGGCCTCCACACTGAGGTTGTGAAGAAGCTCAACCCGCTGCTCTGAAGCACCGGCCAAGCCTTCTGGGCGAGGAACAAAATGATGGCAAAGATGAGCAGGACGACGGTGCCGGCACAGGCCATCAGCACCACCCGGAACAGCCTGTCCAGGGAAGAGCGCGGGCTTTGGATGGCCCGTGGAGAGTCCAACGTGTCGCTGACGATGACCGGAGGGAGCTCCGTGGCAGTCGTCACCACCTAGCACCCGCCAAGCCCCTTAGGACCGCGTGCGTTGCCGACTGCATGCGGAGCTCAATTGTCCCCGCCTGACCCGAGGCTCCTCAACGAGACACGACGAGCCTGGGCTTTACGGCGTCCAAACTCTCCGACGATGATCATCCCGATCCCGAAAACCACTAGCCAAGCCACGTAGCGGCTCGAACCCGTGTAGGCAAGGGACGAGCTCGCGTCGGAGGCGACAGCTGTCTGCGGGTCGGTGGAACTCAGGTCCAAGGGCGCTGCGGATCCTGGCGGAGCTGACGAACCTTTGGTCGCAACTCCGGCCGCGTACGGCTTCGGCCCGGAGCTTCGGCCCTTGGTGTGCGGGAAGGTCGGCGGGGTGTGGTGCCCGAAAGTCGGGGGCGTGTGGTGCGGGAAGGTCGGGGGCGTGTGGTGCGGGAAACTCGGGGGCGTGTGGTGGAAAGGCGGGGGAAAGTGATGGGGGAAAGTCGTCGAGGTGGGTGGAGGGAAGTGACGCCTGCCAATGCAACGGTGGTCGCGGCAACGGGGGTGACCCGGTCGTGTGGTAGTTGTCGTCGAGAACGGCAGGGTGGTTGCGGGAAGGGTGGTGGCGGTCCCCGTGATCGTTGTCGAGGTCGGGACCGTGCTGGTCGTCGACGAGGAGGTCGTTGTTGAGCTTGAGGTCGTTGTGGAGCTTGAGGTCGTTGTGGAGCTTGAGGTCGTGGTCGAGCTTGAGGTCGTGGTGGGGCTGGACGTCGTGGTCGAGCTTGAGGTCGTGGTGGGGCTGGACGTCGTTGTCGAACCGGTTGTGGTAGAGGTCGTAGTTGAACTCGAGGTCGTGCTACTCGAGGTCGTGCTACTCGGGGTGGTGCTCGAAGTGGAGGTGCTCGGGTGCGTCGTACTGGTAGTGGGGCCGACGGTGGTCGTTGAGCCGGCCGTTGTGCTCGTCGTTGGGCTGGAGGTCGTGGTACTCGTCGTGGGCGGCACGGCCCCTAGTGGCGCTGCTTGCGGTTGGATGTTGTTGAAAACGAAGCTGTTGTTGGTGAAGTTGGACGGGTCGTCGCCTACCCAGATAGCGCAAGGGTGCGCAGTGCCGGAGCCGCCGTTTATATTGCCGTCTGTGACGGCGTCGTCACAGACAATGGACGACCCGGGATCGAAGCCCGTCTGGTTATACGTATAGGTGTCGGCCGTGTCGTAGGTGTCGGGCGTCCAACCTGTCGGCAGTTCCCACAAGGACATGGTGAATGTCACACTGCCGTTGGCAGCCGGGACGACCTCGGTGTTCCCACCAACGTTGGTGGTCTGTCCCGTAGAGCCGTCGCATTGGGCGAGGGACGTGGGGTTGAGGCTGCACTCTTCGAACCTGAGAGCTACGCCTGGTTCAAGGGTGCTGTTAGCGCCGATCGTAACAGTTAGCACACCCGCGTCTCCCAGGTACTGCTGGGTCGTCGCGGAGAACTGGCTTACCGTCGGAAGGGGGTTCGGCGACACGCTTATACCGGTCGTGACCTGCGCGGATGCCAAGCCAGCGACTACGGTCCAGCCCGCGCCGAACAAGCACAGAGCACCTGCGAGGCGGGCCAGGTATGACAACCTCAGCTGGATCGGAATTCTCATGGGTTCCTTAATTTTCGACGATTGAGGCGCTCTGAGCGGACTGACGATCGGGCACGCCAAGCCATAGTGCCAATGCTCTACTGCCCACTTAGCCGCCGGGCGAGCAGCAGATGACAAATCGGTGAACGCAGGACAAACAATGTGCTCGAACGACTCGACTGCACGGTCTTTTCGTCAGTTTCAAGCCTTGCAGCGCCGACGCCAGCCTCACATCGCCCCGACAACTTGGGACCACGACGGCTGGCACGGCAATCACCGCGATTGGCCAAACTTCGTCACTCGTTGTTCGGCGGGCCTGGGTCAATAACCGGCTAGGTGTAGCCAACACCGTTGTATGTGCCGGTCGCATTGGCGATCGGCGAATTGTACGTGGAGCTGCGGCCGCGCCCCCGACTAATACCCTCCCGTGCGAATCAGTCCTGAGGCGCTTGATGAGGCAGGCACGGCCCCCCGCCCCCGGTTACCCCGTCCAAACGCATTGACTAAGGCAGAGAGGTCTGCCGAGTCAGGTGCGAGCCGGGCGGCGCCGACGTCGTCCGCCGTTTCCTGCAGTGGCAGCAACCGTCGCGACGATCAACACGATGACGGCAACAACGGCAATCACCGCAACCGTGACCGCGCTCGTCCCATGCGTAATGCCATTGCTCTTGTTGGATAAGGCGCTCGCCGCCTCGCGGGCTCCTTTGCCAGACTTGGCGACCTTGTTGACGATCCGCACCGGTGCCGAGACAAGTCCGCTACCTGCCCAGTTCGAGGGGTCATCACCGATCCAGAGTGCCGTCGGGTGACCTGGGCCAACCTTGATCACGCTGCCCGCATCCCAAGCGTTCGGAAGAGGGGCCCACAGCAGGAAATGGAAAGTGACGCTCCCGTTCGCCGCTGCGACGTCGCGCCTTTTTGTTATCTGGTCATAGGGCAAAGTCGTTTCCATGTCGCAGTCGCTTTGGCTGGAGGGGTTTGGGTCGCATTCCATTACCTCCACCGGAAAGGCCGGGATTAGTACCTTGTTCGGCCCGACTTTGACTGTGACCACCACGCCACTGCCCGCTAACTTGTGCGTGGTCGCGAAATACTGGGCTGTGGGGACCACCGACGACGGCGATACCGTCACCTGTGGCCGGGGAGACTGAGCGTCGGCGACAAGAGGCCAACTGCTAGCCAATGCGAGTGACGCACCGGTGATGCAGGCCAAGGTGAACAACTTGGTCATGAGGGTCGGCTCCTTGTAGACGTCAAAAGGCTTGTACGTGAGTGTCTCAACGGTCAAATGCTTGTCTCTACCCGAGAGCAAGCAAGAAGCCGGTGGGTCGCGCCCACCGGCTTCTTCACTCTCCTAAACGCTTGACTTGGTAGCCACTTAGCTGGTCAAGCATCGTGAAACTTCGTTACTCGTTGTTCGGCGGGCCCGGGTCGATAACCGGCTCGGTGTAACCAACACCGTTGTAGGTGCCGGTCGTATTGGTGATCGGCGAGGTGTACGTGGAGCCGCGTCCAGCGAAAGCCCCGGTCCCACCGTCGCAGCTGAGACGGTTCCAGCCCCAAGCCCCGAGGTCGGAACTTATCTCGTTGTCGATCGGTTGCCCGGTCGTCAGGTCCACCCCTTTGGGGGAGATGTAGTCGCTGTAGTCGCAGACCCAGTTCACAAAGGCGGCCGTTGAGGCACGGACATGGTCGATCAGGTAGTCGAGCCAGAGGTCCCGGCCTGTTTCAACGCCGCTGCCGGGGGTTGCCCGGGGGTCCCCGGTGACGCCACCGGTGCCGGGCTGGCCGAGGTCGGTGCTATTGACGGTGGCTCCAGCAACCGTCGATGAAGCCCCTCCTACCTCGTAGAGGTCCCCGCTGGCGGTACCGATGGTCAGGTCGATGTAGTTGGGGCTTGTGCCTTGCGCCTCGGTCGGGATCGCCACCGCGGCGGTGAACGGGTGCGAGAAGTAGTAGCCGTAGGACATAAAGAACAGGGAGTCAGCCACTTCCTGGGCAACGCACTGCTCGTTGGAGGTGTAAGGGGACTTCGGGGTATTGCCGTAGCTCGAAGTACCGAAGCCCGAGCCGACGCCTGTGCCGTCGCAGTTGTCGATGGTCACGTTCGTAGTGCCGCATACGACTGGGGTACCGCCGCAGGTCGACGGGACCATTTCCTGTACCGTCTCTGAGCTGTCCTGCGCCGCGTACTGCCCGATCTGCTGCGCGTCGTTCTCGGTCACCAGGTGGTTGCTCGGGATGCGGCCCGTGCCGGTGCCACACCCTGCAAAGGTGTACCAGGTAGCCCCGGTACCCGAGTTGTTCTTCGGGCCCCACAGGACTAGAGGCTGGTCAGGGCTCGGCGGGTTGGAGATGCCCTCAGCCGCGTAGAGCTGGTCCCAGGTAGTGATGGCCAGCGGGTCGGTGGCGGGGTCGCAGAACACCCTGTAGGCAGTGTCAGTGGTGGACCCTGGGCCGCCCACGTCCGAAAAATCGATCGGGGTGGCGGGTGCAACCTCTTCGACCGTGGTGCCGTCGGGAAGCTGCCCGGCGGTGGTGCCTTGGGGCGTGAAGTCGAGCCCGACCACGGCATCGGCTGCAATGGCCTGTTGCTGGAGGTCGGCACAAACGCTGACCCCGTGGGCGGTGAGGTCAGCTTGCGAGGCGGATGCCCGCACCAGGTCGATCGGGATACCGTCGGCACCCTCGTTGGCTTGCTCCGGCGTCGGGTACTGGTAGTAAGGCCAGGTGGCCGGGATCGGGCTCGGCTCGCTGGGCTCGTACCCGTCGTTGCCTGCGGTGCAGAGCTGCTGGACGCCGGCGGCGGAACCGACTGCTTGGGCATTGCTGACAACGTCGTGGTCGAAGTTGTCGTAGACGTCCGTCGACGGGAGGATGTCTGTAGAAGCGCACGTCCGCTTGTCGCTGTTCTGGTTGCAGCCGAAGATCCCCGCGTTGTTGTAGAGGGCCCCGACTTGCTCTAGGGCATACTCAGCGGTCTCGGAGCCAGCGACGTTGATCGTGTTCGAGAAGCCCTCGTAGAAACGAGGGGCCGTCGGCTGCGTACCTTCGGCCGCTAGTGAAAAGGTGAAGGCCGGGAACTGTAGGGTGGCGCTCGCTGCGGGGGCCACGACTGCAGTCCCGATCAGTCCACTGAGCATCGCGCCGGCCGCTACCACCGCCCGGGCCGATTGCTGAACTTACGGTTGAGCATGTTTTGGGTTCTCCTTTTTGCGTGTATGTCCGTCGTTTGTGAGCGTTCGGGGACCATTTAGGCGCCAGCCCTGCGGCGGCGGAGGAGGAAGAGCATGAAACCGCCACCGAGGACACCGAGACCGGCCAGAGGCAGCAACGGCACCGACGGTGACTCAGGCACCTGGCCCTGCGTGGGCTGTGTCGTGGTCGTGGTGGGTGCGACGCTCGTCGTAGTGGCCAAGATTGTGGTGGTGGTCGGCGCGACCGTGGTTGTCGTCGTAGGGGCAGCCGTGGTGGTCGTCGTGCCTGCGCCGGTCGTGGTCGTGGTGGGTGCGACCGTGGTCGTCGTCGTGGGGGCGACGGTCGTGGTGGTCGTGGGTGCAGCCGTCGTCGTCGTGGTGGCAGGAGGCTGGCCGCCATTGGGCGCAGGATCTGGCTGGATGCCGTTGAAAACGATGCTGTTGTTGGCAAAGTTGGACGGGTCGTCGCCTACCCAGATCGAGCAGGGCGTCGCCGTGCCGGCACCGCCGGTCAGGTTGGCATCCGACTGCGCGTCGAGGCAGGTAACCGTCGAGCCCGGGTCAAAGCCTGGCTGGTTGTAGGTGTACGGGTCGGACGAGTCGTAGGTGTCGGGTGTCCACCCGGTAGGCAGTTCCCACAGGTACATCGTGAAGGTGACGCTGCCGTTGGCGGCGGGGATGACGGTCGAGGAGCCGCCTGCGTTGGTGGTCTGGCCGGTCGACCCGTCGCACGCGGCTAGCGAGGTGGGGTTGAGGTTGCACTCTTCGAACCTCAGCGCTACTCCCGGCTGAAGTACCGAGTTGGGCCCGATGACGACGGTGATGATGCCAGCGTCGCCCAAGTACTGCTCAGTGGCCGAGAACTGGGCGGCTGTATTTGTCACGGGGTTCGGGGTGACGCTTGAACCCGTGGGCGGGACGGCTTGGGCGGAAGCTGGGCCGGCGACCGCGGTGAGGGCCGCGAACACCACCGTGGCCGCCATGAGGCCGAACTTCCTAATCCTGTTGCGTGGTGCCAAAGTGAGCTCCTTTTTGGGGGCTTGATCCTGATTGGTCTGAGGCTTTTCAGGCACGGCAGAGGCCGGCTAGAGCTATCTGAACACGGCCCGCCGGGCCTGTACAACGAACTTGACGAGTGTTGGCGCAGTGTTCGCCAGCCGTTCAGCGAAAGGCCCGCACCCGCCCCACTCAGGCCCGTAGATGGTTCCTCGCTGAGTACACTTCATCGCTGTGCCAGCTCAAAACAGCGCGACCAGCCAGCATGAGCGGGCCCCGCTCCAGGCTCCTTGCACCTCAAGGAACGACGAAGTTGGCCGACTTGGGCGCTCGTGGCCGCCGCCCTCATAGCCGGAGCTCTCGGGGCGCTGATCGGCTACCTCCCTGACAGCTCAGCGGCCACCACACACCCGAGCGGGCCCTCTTTCCCATCTGGCCCGCTCCCGACCCCGACGAGCCAAGTAACCGTTCCCGGTGCAACCACAACCCTCGGGGCGAAGTAAGAGAGCCAGTCCGAGGGTCGCCACGGGCACCAGCCTGCTGTGAAGCCTGGCGCGGGCGGTCCGAAATCAACCTCCCCCTCATTGTCACGCCGCACTTAGGCGGAACAATCACTTAGTAGGCATTTCCAATTTCACGACGCGCTCAACGACAATGCCTGCGAAATGAGCCTGCCCCGCGTCCAGCTCGATGACATCTTGAGCCAGGGTGCAGTAAGTGGCGGGATAAGACCTTGGCGAGACGTTCGGTTGGACGGAAACGACCTCGTCAGATTGAGCCAGCCAGATCATGTCGAGCGCGAACCTCATCCCTTTCATCCAGAAACAACGGGTGCCCGACGAGTGATAGACGAACAGCATCCCATCGGCAAGCGGGAGCTTCGCCCTGTCCCCCAGACCGAGAGCCTGCTGGGCCGGCGTGACAGCAAGCTGAAGGTAGTACCGGTGGCTCCCGACGATCAACACAGCGTCGCCGCGCGGGACCGTCGTAGCACTTGACGACGACGCCCCCGAGCCCAACGTGAGGCTCGTTGCCAAGACCAAGACGCCAACCAGTGCCACCCATCTGAGGGCCAGCGCCCGCATCATCGGGGTCACGGCGCAACTACCTTCATGACCCACTGGCAGGCCGGACCGGTCTCCACCTCAAGCTTCTGGTCGCCCGTCGTCGAGATCACTATTGTGCCTGAGCCCTGCAAATCTGTGGAGTTTAGAACGGAGCTGGAGCCGGCTTGCGCAGGGACATCAAGGACCTGGAACGATTGCTCTGCGGTCGGCGCCGACTCGCAGTCGTACGCATAGCCGACCTCGTAGGGGCCTTGCAGGACCGTGAAGTCCGGAGTGGAACCGGGCCCGGCTACCTGCTCGGTCTGAAGGACGACAACGTGCATCAAGGGCAGGGTAGTGCTCGTGGTCGGGAGCGTTGTAGCCGTCACCGCGGTCGTTGTCGCCGTAGCAGCGCTCGTGCTTGTCACCTGCGGGGTCGTCGTTGTCGGCAGGGATGCCGCCCCGGACGTCCTGACTGTGCTCGTGCTGGCTCTTCTCGTGCTGAGTGTGCTCGTCGGGGTGGCCCCCGGCAAGCCTTTTGCCACTGAGGTCGTTGGGACGCCGTCGCTAGCTCCCCCCGTGCTACTGGGGAACGACGGCCCTGAAGAACTGGCGGCGGCGTTGGAACGGGAGTGGACAGGGAGATAGCCGATCACCATTCCCACCACGCCTGCAACAAAAACTGTCACCAAAAGCGCCCACGTAGGCCATCTGTGCCGCTCCTTGGCATGCGGCAGAAGGGGCGCGTCCTCACCAGGCATGTGGGTCGGGCCATCCTGTGCGTCCAAGTGGTAACCAGCTCACTTCTTGGCCCTCCGGGTTATGCCAACAGTACAAGTCTGAGCCCGAGGCCCGGGAAGCCCTTCAGCCCGCGGCGCTTGACGGCGCGGCCAGACGGCGGACCCTAACTTTTGAGGTTGAACGCGCCCTTTCTCGTCCGTGGCGCGTTGGCAAACTTAGGGTGAAATTTGCTCGGCCAACCTCGGGCGACAGTGCCCTCGACCTGCGGAGTACTCTGAGACGGTCCGCTCCACCTCGGTCACATCATGATCTCCTCGCCTCCGAGCCCAACGCCACGAGGCACGCGCCGCACCGGCGAGGACAGGATCCTGTCGCTACCAAATGTGGTCACCACCCCCCGGTTGGTGCTCGTGCCTTGGTTCGTGTGGCTCCTGTTACAGCCGCATCACCGGGACTGGTTCCCGGCTTCGGTCTTGCTCGCGGCGCTCGGCACGACCGACTGGTTGGACGGCCAGTTGGCCCGCCGCCTCGACCAGGTGACAAAGCTCGGCAAGGTCCTCGACCCGGTGGCTGACCGCGTCCTTCTCGCAACGGCGGTGATCTCGATCCTGGCGGTAGGAGCCGTACCGGTCCCTATCGCCGTCATTGCGATGACCCGCGAGGGCTTGGTGGCTGTATCGACAGTTGCATTGGCCATGGCCGGAGCTCGACGGATCGACGTCACGTTCGTCGGCAAGGCGGGGACGTTCGGGCTGATGTTGGCCTTCCCACTGTTCCTGGCCGGGCATTCGACGATCAGTTGGCACCACGCCGCCCTGGTGCTTGCCTGGGCGGCGGCGGTGGTCGGGCTCACTCTGGGTTGGGCCTCGGTGGTCCTCTATGTGCCGTTGGCCAAACGCGCGCTGGCCGATGGGCGTGCGGCAGCGGCAGCGACCGCGGCCGCGGCCGCGGCAGCCAGGGGGCATGAAGCATGATGGGGAAATGACAAAGCCCGCGCGTTCTTCGTCGTTGTTGTCGCTTTGGTCGGAAGGCTCAACGCTTTCCATCGCCTCGACAGGTTCGTTCCTGTCGGTCGGCTCGGTTGGCTCCGTACTGTCGGTCGGTTCGATCGGGTCGTTCCTGTCGGTCTTTTCGATCGGCTCAGCGGGTTCGGTCCTTTCGGTCCTCTCGGCGGGGTCACGCGCCTCGGTGATGTCGTTCAGGTCGAGCAAAGCCGTTCTCGCGGCACCCCGCTCGGCGCGCCTGGACCGGGCCATAGCTCGCAAGGAAGTGTGAGAGCGAGCATGGAGCGGAGCGAATTAGCCAGTCGCCTAAAGGAAACGTGCAGACTGACGGGCCACTTCGTCCTGCGATCGGGCCAAGTTTCTGACGTGTACTTCGACAAGTACATGCTCGAGTCCGACCCCACGCTTCTTCGGGCCGTCGCCGAGCATTCCGCCCCCCTTGTCCCCGAGGGCACCGAGATCCTCGCCGGTCTGGAGCTCGGAGGAGTGCCGTTGTCCACTGCCCTATCGCTCGTGACAGGCCTGCCCCAGGTACTCGTGCGCAAGGAAGCCAAAACCTACGGGACGGCAAAGCTCGCCGAAGGCCCGGAGATAGCCGGGCGCCAGGTGCTCGTTGTGGAGGATGTAATCACCACGGGCGGCCAGGTCGTGCTTTCTACCGAAGAACTGCGCGCTCGTGGAGCGCTCGTGGCCACCGTGCTCTGCGTGATCGACCGCAGGGGACGGGGTGGCAATGGCGCGGACAAGTTGGCGGAAGCTTCCATTTCGATGCGGTCGTTGTTCACTTTGGACGAGATCCTCGGCCCTGGAAAATAGCTCCAAGGAGGTGCGGTCAACGCTTGGAATTGAGGCCTGCCACTACCGCCTTTGCTAGTGCCACATCCTGTGATGAACTGTCGTGCGCGTCGCCTGGGGTACCTTGCACAACGACTTCGAAGCCCTGCCACATTACGCTCAAGATATGGTTGTTGTAAAAGGCTCCTTGCCCGACCTCTCTCACAATGGTCAGCCCAGTATGACGTGCCCTCAGGCGGGACAGGTTGTAATTAGGCCCGGCGTTGGTAACGATCAAGGTAATTAGCACCGCCGGAGAACTCGGGTCAGAAGGCGTCGTATAGGCGCACTCGTTACCAGTCGCGTAGACCTTGGCGGCAGTTGAGAGGAGAAAGGACTCCGGCACATCCGTGGTCCCGGTCACCGGGGAACCAACAAGGTGTTGCACCCTGAGCCCTGGCAGGAGCGTGCAGACGTCCCGGCCAAGCTCCGCGTGGGAGAGAGATATGTTAGAGGAGAGTGCAGTGTTTGCAGGCGGGAGCGTGGCCGGCTGTGGAAAGGTCGTTGGCGTAACCAATGGGGCGGGATAGCTCCCACAGCCGCTTAGCGTGACCGCACCCGCCAGTAGGAGCGGGACCAGTGCAACTGACAGTGCCGCGCAGTGACGCCATTGAAGCGGTCGGCGATCAAAGCTCATGGATACCCTCCTGCACCGGTACGACCCGCTCGGGCGCTACGCACCCGCCACGCTAGGTGCTTCCGCGCACCAAGGGGCCCTGTCGCTCTGCGATGGCGACGGGCGCACCTGGGCGCCGTCCATCTAAGATGCCGCGATGAACCGTTCCGGCCTCAACCGCATCGTCACGATCAGCCTGGCCGACAGGTCGCTACTGGAGCACTCCTTCTACCGGCGCTGGGAGCAGGGCGAAGTATCTATCGCCGAGCTAGCCAATTACGCCTCTCAATACCGCCATTTCGAAAACTACCTCCCGGGCTTCCTCGGACGGCTAGTCGATGCGCTCCCACAAGGTGCTCCCCGGGACCTCGTTGCCGCCAACCTCGCCGACGAAATGGGAGACCCGGTCCCCCACGTGCAGCTCTTCGAGCGCTTCGCCGCGGGTGTTGGCGCCGGTGCGGCCGACCCGTCGCCTGCCATGGCCGATCTCCTCGCTACTTACGACGACCTCCTCGACCGAGGGGCGCTCCACGGGCTTGCCGGGTTCTTGGCTTACGAGTGCCAAGCGGCGGGGGTGGCCCGGAGCAAGGCCGATGGCCTCCGGCGTCACTACGGGCTGGACGAGAACGCGATCTCGTTCTGGGAGCACCACGCCGAAGTGGACGTCCGCCACGCTGATTGGGCTGTATCGGCCCTCAGCGAGATCGCCGGGACGACGCAGGGCCTGGGGACATCGCTGCGGGAGGCAGCCGACGCATGGTGGGCCTTCCTGGACGAGCGGGAACTCGCTCTTCAGGCCGCCTAACTAAGCGGCGTCAGGCAGCGACCAGCTGCCCATAGGTGATACAGAGACCGAAACCGTCTATAGCCAAAAAAGCGGCGACAAGCACGAACACGAGCGGACGCCGCCATCCTCCCGCGGCGCGTGCAACCACAGGCGGCATGTACCACATCGGCAAAAACCCAGGGGACTGGTCCGAGTACAGGGCGAGGGGCAACGCCTCGGGATCGAGCGGCTGCTCCGGACCAGCCGAGAGGGCCAGCTCGGTCAGCTCATCGTCGCTCAGATCGGCGCCCCCGACCTCCGTCCCGTCGGCAACGAACGCAAGCGTTTCAGCCATGACCGTCATTCCCTTCGTGAAGAGCAGCGGTACCTGCTCTCACCTTACGGCCAGCCGGGTGTTAGCTCCAGCTCTTCTGCGGCACCGGCTGCGCGGCATTTGCCCGCAAGTCGATAAGAGACCGCTGCGCCGTCTGACGAAAACGCACGTCTGCACCGACCTCCTCGACAAACCCGTGCCGGTTCACCAACAGGACAACTTTTTCGGCCTCAGCGTTGGCTGTCACCGTCTCGACTAGCCATCCCCATTCGAACTTCAGCTCCGCCAGGGCGCAGCCCAGGAACTCTGGATGATGTGCGGCCAAATAATCGGTGGCCGCCGGCTTGCCTGAAAGGCCGTTCGACACGCTCCTTGCGATCATTCTCGGTTCGCTCATCATGTTCGCTCATCCTGCCTGGTCGTCATGCCGGCTAACTGCCGCTCCTGCCACAGAACCACATGGCTACCGGACGCTCAAGCAGGCGAGTCAGACCAGAACGCACTTCGCCCGGCCGGTGGCTGCGTGCACACGATGCGTAGTAATGGTGCCCTAAGAGCCACGACTGCTCAGGCCGAGGCTGCGTCTGACGGGTTGGCTTCGTCGGCCCACACCGTCATCAATTGGAGGGCTACCGAGCCCCAAGTGGTGACCATCGCTGTGTCGAGCGCGTCCCGGCCGCGGGCGATGACGACCCGGCCGACGCGGGGCTCGTTGTTACGGGGGTCGACGGTCCACCAGCGGCCTCCGAGCCAAACCTCGAACCACGAGCAAAAATCCATAGGCAACTGCGGCGGCGCAACAGCGATATCCGGCAAATAGCCGGCGACATAACGTGCAGGGACATTGAGCGCGCGGCACAGCGTCATCCCAAGCTGCGTGAAGTCACGGCACACCCCCGTGCGCGACTCCCAGATGTCCAACGCGCTCGTGACCGCGGAGCTTGCGCCGACCTGGTAGGAGATGTTGTCGTGGACCCAGTCGCTGACGGCTTGCACTCTCGACCACCCGGGCGCCACATTGCCGAATAGCTCCCAGGCCGACGCGTAAAGCACGTCGGGCCAGCAAAACCGGCTCGGCAGAAGGTAAACGAAGGCCTCGTCCGGCAAGTCCTCGATGGCCTCTGCGGGGGCGTTCTCGTCGATGTCGTCGAAGCGCGAAGGCACCTCGAACGTTGCGTCATAGCGGACAACCGAGCGGCCGGGCGGAAGCGTAAAGCGGTCGCATTGGTTGCCGAAAGCGTCGCTGTAACTGCGGGCCGGTGCGGGCGTCTCCCAGGTTTCGGACACGGCCCTGTGCTCGCCGTCGAGCCGCGGCCTGACCTGCCATAGCGAAGGCACCGCCACTGGGGCCTCGAACACGAACTCGCAGCCCACTCGGACTGCGATCATCCCAGCTCCTCCAAGTTCCGCCATGGCACGAGCATGGCACCTTGCGCGAGGTTAAGTGAAGTCGGCTGGGCCAGGCCGTGGCCACCTCAGCTACTTCGTGCGGTGGTACTCGGCCCAGGTGTGCGTCATGCCACCGGCGACGTAGTCCCCAACTGCCATGCAGACCGACGGCGTGCACGAGATAGACCTGGCGGACACTCCGGTCCCAGGGCTCGCCGGAGCGGGCGCCCAGGAGCCGCCTTGTAAGGTGGCGACATCTCCCGTAGGCCCGACCTCGGTGCAGGTCGCAGCTGAGCTACAGGTCACGGAGACGCCCACGATCGACGATCGTAGGGTGGGGGCCACGCTCCAGACGCGGCCGTCCCATCTGCCCTCGAGCAACGACCTCGAGGTGCCGGCGACGACGGCGCCCACCGCAACGCAGCTGCTCGCGAAGCTGCACGAAACCCCGTACAGGTGGCTGCTCTCGGCCGAAGCCGTGCCGACGGCCAGGTCCAGCGACCATGCGCCGTGGTGGTCTACCTCGACAATGGCGTGGGCATGCGCGCCAGTGCTCGCGGCCTCGTACCCGGTAGCCGCACAGATGGCGCCCCCCGCAGCGCTACAGGACACCGAAGATAGGCCGTTCAACCCCCCGGGCGGGCCACCAGGGCTGGGGCTCCGGTTGACCGACCAGCGCGAGCCGTCCCAGGACTCGATGAGGTTTTGCGCCCTGGGGCTATGTATTTGCCCGTAGGAACCGACAACAACGCACGAGTTGCGCGATGTGCACGACACGGCGCCCAGCTGGGCTTCATACGCAGGAGCGCCCGGGGGCGGCGGAGGGCTCGCCACTACGGTCCACCGGGTGCCGCGCCAGACCTCGGCGAGAGAGAACTCACCCAGGTGCGGTCCACCATTGTGGGTGTTCGTGGCCCCCACGGCCATACAGAACTGTGACGAGCTGCACGAGATGCCCGAAATACCTCCACCGCTCGGGCTCGCAAGTACGGACCACGTGCTCCCGTCCCAAAGCTCGAACAGTGGGTAGCTGGGGTAGACCCCGGCCTGCTTGGGTCTTGGGACATAGGACCCGGCAGCCATACAGAAGGTGGGCGATGTACACGACACACCTCGCAGTGCGTCGAGCGCCCCGCTCCCCCAGTCGCCGCTCGGGTCGGGAGGCGAAAGGACCGCCCAAGAGCTCCCCGACGACAAAATGGCTGGTCGAGGCTCTTGGCTAGCCGACAACAGGGGTATGGCGCCGGCTGGCGGCCCCCCCGCCGGGAGGGTAAGTGCAGCGAGCGGGATGCCGACTGCCACAACCCCCCAGCACCGGTGCCGGAACCGCTTCGTTGCCGCGCGCACCACGGACCTCCTAGCAGACGAGCCGGGGCCTGGTGGACGACGGCGACTGTGATCGTACTCGGCCCTAACTCACGCAGTTAGGTGCAGCACCCTAAGCGGTACCGGCCTGCCCCATCGCCGCGAGGACCGCCGCGACGCTGCGGTCGACGTCAGCCTCGGTCGTCGCCCAGTTGCTCACGCTCACCCGCATACCCCGTTGGCCCTGCCAAGTGGTCGGGCCGCACCAGCAGGTCCCCTCTCGCTGCACCGCGGCCACCACGGCGTCGGTCGTGGCGGTGTCGCCAAAAGACACGACGACCTGATTGAGCCGCACTTCGTTCAAGACCTTCGCCCCCCCTTCGGACAGACCGGCGGCAAAGCGCTTGGCCAGCGCGACGTGGCGCGCAACGATCTCGGAGACCCCTTCGCGCCCGAGGGCGGCCAGGACCGCCCACACCTCGGCGCCGCGGGCGCGCTGGGAGGCCTGTGGCGACAGCGCCATGGGGTCGCGGCCCTTGGTGGCGGGAAGGTACGCCGCCCCGGCGCGCATTGCGTCGTACAGGACCTGCCCGTCACGCACGAGGGCGATGCCGCAGTCGTAAGTCGTGTTGAGCCATTTGTGGGCATCAGTTGCCCACGAGTCTGCGCCGGCGACACCCGCAACCTCGCTGGCCACCTCGGGGGAGGCTGCTGCCCACAGCCCAAAAGCGCCGTCGACGTGGGCCCAGGCACCTTGGGAGTGCGCCCACTCGATGAGAGGGACGAATGGGTCGCTCGCCCCGCTGTTGACATTGCCTGCTTGGAGGCAGACGATCGCAGGGCTCTCCAGTTCCGGCAGGTTTTCCGCCAGGATCCGGCCCTGGTCGTCAACGGGCAGGCGCAGGGCCCGGTCCCTGCCGAGACCGACGAAGCCGAGCGCCTTGCTGACAGAGGTGTGCACTTCTTGGCCGACCACGACTTGGACTGGCGGAGCTCCCACGAGGCCGAGGCTGCCTGCGTCCCATCCCGCTCGCTCAAGCACCCCGTCGCGCGCAGCCGCCAGGCACGTGGCGTTGGCCGTCGTCGCCCCCGACACGAAGCTGCCGACCGTGCCTTCCGGCAAACCGAGCAGCTCGCGCACCCAGGCCATGGCGGCTCTGTCGAGAGTTATCGCCGCGGGGGACATGACCGAAAGGGCGACGTTCTGGTCCCAGGCGGCCAACAACCACGAAGCCGCCACGGCGACCGGCAAGGCTCCCCCGGTGACGAAGCCGAAATAGCGTGGTCCTGCTGAGGTTACGGTGGCCGGAGAACCTACGTCGTCCAGCAGCGCCAGCACCCGTGACGCGTCAAGACCCTTTTCGGGCAAGGGGAAATCGAATTGTTCGAGGGCGGCAAGGGCCTCCGCTGAGGGGACCACCGAACGCTCGTCGACGCCGTCCAGGTACCGTCTCGCTCTCTCGGCCGCGTCCGCTAGGAGGGCGTCCCTGCCGGCTTCGCTACCAACAACGTGCGTTTCCCGCTCCATCGCGTTGGACACTAACAGCGGGCCCGATGTCGGGGGGACGGAATTAAGGCGACTGGCCGCAGGCGACCTGACAGGCTGTCGCAGTGACAGGCGCAAGAACCGCCCAACGTGGCGACGGCCGGGCGCCGACTTCGGGCTGGGCCGCTCTCGGCGTGGTCTACGTGGTGTGGGGCTCCACTTATCTCGCCATCCGTGTAGCAGACGAGTCTCTCCCGCCGCTCGTGATGGCATCGGTGCGGTACCTGGTTGCGGCAACGGTCCTGTTCCCGTTCGTGACGGGGCACCCGGCCGCAGAGCCGAGCGTGCGCCGTCTACCGTCGCCAAAGCAGCTGGCCGGCTGCGCGCTTGTCGGAGTGCTCCTGCTCGCATGCGGCAACGGAGGTGTCAGCTGGGCTGAGCGGACGGTGCCGTCCGGGCTGGCCGCCCTGCTACTGGCGAGCGTGCCCCTATGGATGGTCATAGCCGACAGGGCGCTCACCAGAGCCGTGCCATCGCGCTTGGCCCTGCTCGCGCTCGGGGTCGGTTTTGCCGGGATCGTCGTGCTTTCCCATCCCGGCGGAAGGCACGTCCCCTACACCGGCATCGCGGTGATATTGGTGGCAGCGGTCTGTTGGGCGCTCGGGTCGGTCATCGGGCGCAGGGTCCCACAACCCACCAGGCCCCTCGTTGCGACCGCCTTCCAGATGCTCGCGGGAGGCTTGGCGCTTGCAGTCGTGGCCGCGATAAGTGGGGAAGCCGCAGGCTTCGACGCTGGGGCAGTGAGCCTGCGTTCCTGGTTGGCGCTCGCTTACCTGATCGGGCCCGGCTCGGTACTTGCGCTCAACTGTTACACAACCGCTCTTCGCCTCCTCCCGACGTCGGTCGTTGCGACTTACGCCTACGTGAACCCGATCATCGCGGTGGTGCTCGGCTGGCTCGTACTGGGCGAAAAGGTTTCAGTCTTCACCGTCATTGGCGGCGCCCTGGTCGTCACTGCCGTCGTGTTGGTGGTGGCGGACCGGCGCCGCAGCGCCTGAGGCTAGCGGACCGACGATCTCGTGATACCCCCGCCACCGGTCAGCTTGGCGGCAAGAGCGACAGGGATCACTGTCAGCGCGAGCACGGCTGTCACCACCACGTTCACCTCCGGCAGCTGCTGGCCGAGCCGGATCGCGCCGAAGATCCAGATCGGGAGCGTCGTCTGTGCCCCGGCTGTGAACGTGGTGACGATAACTTCGTCGAACGAAAGGGCGAACGCTAAGAGCCCGCCGGAAACAAGCGCAGTCGCGATGGTGGGCAACGTTACGTAGCGGAACGTCTGCAGACCGTTGGCCCCAAGGTCCATCGATGCTTCGCCCAACGAGCCGGACGTCCGCCGGACACGCGCGATGACGTTGTTGTAGATGACCACGATGCAAAACGTCGTGTGGCCGATGACGATGGTCCACAATGAAAGATTTATGCCGGCAAAGGTGAAAAAGGACCGCAGCGCAAGGCCTGTGATTATGCCCGGTAGGGCGATCGGCAACACGATGAACAGTGATACGGCCTCCCTCCCGAAGAAGCGGTACCGGTGCACTCCGAACGCCGCCAAGGAACCGAGTACAAGAGCCAGGAACGTTGCAGCGGTGCCCGCCTTCGCCGAAAGCCAGAGGGCCGACCTGACAGCTGGGTCGTCCCATGCGACGGAGAACCACCGGGTCGTGTACTGCTGGATCGGCCAGCTCTGCACAGTCGAGCGGTCGAAGGCGAAAAGGATGATCGTCGCGATCGGTATGAAAAGGAACAACAAAACCCCGATCACCCATGCAACCAGAGCGACGCGGGTGGCCCGACCTTCCATCTACATCGCCTCCGGGGCCATCTACATCGCCTCCGGGGCCATCTACATCGCCTCCGGGGCCATCTACATCGCCTCAAAGGCGCCGAGCGCCCGAGCGCCCAGGAGATAGGCGACCATGATCACGATGGGCACTATCGCAAGCGCGGCGGCGAAGGGGAGATTGTTCGCGAGGCCGATATTGTCGTAGATCACATTGCCTATCAGGTTGGTACCCGACCCTGAACCTATGAGCAACGGGGTGATGTAGTCGCCAAGGGTCAGCGAGAACGTAAAAATCGACCCGGCCACGACGCCCGGCAGGGCGAGAGGCAAGACGACGCTTCGCAACGTCCGCGCGTTGCGGGCCCCCAGGTCCGCTGAGGCTTCGATGTAGGAGTCCGGTATGCGCTCGAGTGCTGCATACACGGGCAGGATCATGAAGGGGAGCCAGATGTAACAGAACACGATCCCCATCGCGAGGTTCGTATACGCAATATTCGGCGAGCCGAGCCCGAGGCGTTGGGTGGCCCAGTCGAGGGTGCCGTCCTTGGTGAGGATGACTATCCATGCGTAGACACGGGCGAGATAGCTCGCCCATAGCGGCAGGAGCACCGCCACGAACAGCGCATTGCGTACCCTGCGTGTGGCCACTCTGGCCATGAAGTACGCAAAGGGGAGCGCCAACACGGCGTCGGTCACCGTCACAAGGGCCGCGATCAGCAGTGTCCTGCCGATGATAGCTGGGATCGGCGCGTCGAACAGGGCGCCAAAGTTGGTGAGCGAAAGTTGGTGCTGAAGGTTGTTGGTGAACGGGTTGACGGTCCAAAAGGCCGTGACGAGCATCACGACCAACGACGCCAGATAGATGACGAGGAACCAGGCCAGTGGGGGGGAAAGGGTGAGGGCGGCCCGGAGCCACGCCCTGCGCCACAGCGCAGCGGAGATCCGGGCCACCCCGCCAAGCTCTCGGCCCTCTCGGGCCTCGGTCGTCATAACCACCGCGTCGTCGTAATCACAGAGACGTCACGACCACAGTGCCGTTATCACCACAGGGTAAGGCCGTCTTAGCCCGTGATCTGGGTCCAGGCTGTGGCCCATTGCTGGAACGGGACGCAGTCGTTCTTCCCGTTGTCGCACTGCGCCAAAGGCGTCTTCCAGAACTTGATGGACTTGAAATAGGCGTCCGGCTCGTTCGCGTGCAGTGAGTCGCACGAGCCTTTCTGCAGCTTGTTCATGAGCGGGCAAGCCAGGGAGTTATCCGGCGTCTCCCCGTAGTTGACGGCTTGCTCGGCTTGGACCTTTGCCGTGGAAATGTAAGCCAGCCACTTGTACGCACAGTTCGGGTGCGGCGCCTTGGCGGCAAGCAACCAGGAATCGGCCCATCCCGTCGCCCCCTCGCTCGGGATGGTGTCGGAGACCTTTACGTGCGACGACTGCAACTGGCCCGTCTGGTAAGGCCAGGCGGCTCCGACTACGACTTCGCCATTAGCGAACAACGAGATCTCGTCGGAGGCGAGGTTCCAGTACGCCTTGATAAGGGGCCTCTGCTGCTTAAGCAGGCTCACGGCCGCGTTGAACTGGCTTTGGGTCAGCTCGTAGGGATCGGTGATCCCAAGCTTTGGCTGGTGCGCCGACAGGTAAAGCGCCGCGTCGGCGATCTGGATCGGGTTGTTCGGAACCGTGATCTTGCCGGAGTACTGCTTGGAGTAGATCACCGACCACGACGGTGGGGCTGTGGGGAAAACCTTGGTCGAGTACAGCAGGTCGTTCGGCCCGAACTGCAGTGAGATGCCGTAGTGCACACCGTTTATGGTGTTGAAGTCGGGGCTCTGCAAGAAGGGCCGCAACTGCTTCCAGGCTGGGACCAAGTTGACGTTGACCGGCTTGACGTCGCCGCCGTAGATAAGGCGGAGGTCCGCGTCGCCAGAAGCTGACACGAGGTCGTACTGGCCACCACCACCGTTGGCCATAAGCGAGACCATTTCGCTCGAGGACCCGGCGTACTTTGCGTTGACCGTGCACCCGGTCTGCTGTTCAAAGGGCTTGACCCACTCCGGCTGGGCATAGCCCTCCCAGGCGATCAGGTTGAGCTCTCCCTCGCCCTTACCGACCGACTGCTGGGGTTTCATGCCCTGCGTCGGGGGCGTCAAAGCCCCGTCGGCAGTCCTTACCGTCGTGCCCGACGCGGCGACTGTGCCGGCGTCGAAGGCGCCCAACAGCGGTAGGGCGACTGCAATTGCCAGCACCGTGCGCTGGGCCCTTCCTCGAAAAAACGTCCGGTTCTTCATGTCCTATCCTTTCTCCTTGCTGGTCTCTTTTGCTGGAGCTCACTCACTAACTTGGCTGTCGAGTGTCGCCGTAGCAACGCGGAACGCCTGGTCCGGTCGCCAAGCCACACGCGCTCGTCGGCCCCGGGCCTCAAGCACGTCGGCTGCGGCCGTTTCAAGGTTCTGACGCACGGCGACGAGCTGTCCACCCCCGTCCAACTGGACGCGAAAACGCGTGATGACGCCGAGATAGACCACCTCGTCGACCGTCCCGCTCTCGACATGGGCGCCCGGTGGTGCCGGCTCGGAATCGTCGAACAAGAGGTAGACCTTCTCCGGTCGGACGGTGAGACGGGCCCGTCGCGGTCTATCAGGTTGGAAACTCCGATGAAACCTGCGACGAACTCAGTCGCCGGTTGTTCGTACACCTCTATCGGGGTACCAACCTGTTCGATCTGGCCGGCGTTCATTACCGCGAGGCGGTCGCTCATTGTCAGCGCCTCCTCCTGGTCGTGGGTCACGTACACGAATGTGATCCCGACCTCTTGCTGGATGCGCTTCAGCTCGCTCTGCATCTCCTGGCGCAACTTGAGGTCGAGCGCACCGAGGGGCTCGTCGAGAAGGAGCACTTCAGGTTCGTTGACGATGGCCCGTGCCAGCGCCACGCGCTGGCGCTGGCCGCCCGACAGCTGAACTGGTTTGCGGCCGCCCAGGCCCGAGAGCCGCACCAAGTCGAGCATCTGCTCAGCCTTGCGCCGCCGTTCGGCCCTAGGGACCTTGTGGATCTTCAGCCCGTACTCGACGTTCTCGATCACCGTCATGTGGGGGAACAGCGCGTAGTCCTGGAAGACGGTGTTCACATTGCGGGCATAGGGTGGTTGCCTGGTCACGTCGGCCCCGGCGAGCTCCACGGTGCCGCTGTCGGGACGTTCAAACCCGGCGATAACCCGCAGCAGGGTCGTCTTGCCCGAGCCCGAGGGGCCGAGCATCGTGAAGAACTCACCCTCAGCGATCTCGAGGTCGATACCGTTGGCGGCCACGACCCGTCCGTAGCTCTTGCGCACCGCAACCAGGCGCACGGCCGGACGGCCCTGCCCAGGCCCTTCCACCGCCCGGACCTCAGTGGCTGACTGGGTCACCCTGCCCCCATCTCATGACGCCGTAGGTTAGCGCAACCAGTTTTAACCGAGCCGTAACGGGGCAGGGCCCCCATGGCACGGGCCTGAGGCGCGGCTCGGGCGGAGTACCGCTACACTCCATGTCAATACGGCTCAGCGTGACCTATGGAGGTACTAATGCGCATTGCAGGTGGAATTAAGACCTGGCGTCCCATGATCGCGGCCCTCGGGACGGTCGCGCTCGTCGCGACAACCACTATTAGCACTGGCACTGCTCAGGCAAGCTCGCTACAGGTCCCCGCCAAATATTCTTCCGGCCTCACAATGGCCATGGACGCCACGTACCCGCCGGACGAGTTTATGGTAAACGGCAAAATCGTTGGCTTCGACGCCGACTTGGCCGTAGCGCTCGGCAAGGCATTGGGCGTCAAGGTGACCCTCGAAGACGCTACGTTCGACACCATTATCCCCGGGATCCAGGACGGCAAGTTTGACGTCGGGAACTCGTCGTTCACAGACACCAAGGCCCGTGAGAAGGTCGTCGACTTTATCGATTACTTCAAAGCGGGCGAGGGTTTTTACGAAAATGCGAACAGCATGAAGACCTTCAACGGCCTGAAGTCGCTTTGCGGGCACTCGGTCTCCGTCGAGACAGGCACTACCGAGCAGTCCGACGCCCAGGCACAGGCGAAACTTTGCCACGTCACCGTGCTCAGCTACGAGGACCAGAACGAGGCGAACCTCGCGGTCTCCGATGGCCGCGCCGACCTTGGCTTCGCCGACTCTCAGGTAGCGGCGTACATCGTCCACCTCTCCAAGGGCCAGTTCAAGCTGACAGGCACCCCGTTCGAGACCGCCCCCTACGGGTTGGCAGTCGCCAAGAACAGCGGCCTTGCCAAGCCGCTCCTCGGCGCCGTCAAGGCCATCATGGCCAACGGCCAGTACAAGAAGATCCTCGACAAGTGGGGAGTGCAGCAGGGCGCCATCTCGAACCCCCAGATCAACGGTGCCACCAGCTAGCACCACACTCGCTGCCCGCACCGGCATCGCCGCTGTTAGGCGCACGGGGTAGTGGCTAAAGGTCTTGACCCTGACCTAACCGCTCCGGTCGCGATGCCGGTGGTGCCGTTGCGCCACCCGGGCCGCTGGGTGGCGGCGGCCGTCGTCGTCGTCCTGGCGGTAATGCTGGTCCATTCGCTGTTCTTTTCCCACGTGGTCCTTGACGGGCACCGACGAGAACGCTTCGAGTGGAACATAATCAACCAGTATTTCCTGAGCACCGAAATCCTGAAAGCGCTCGGCGTCACGATCGCTCTCACCGTGGTCGCCATGACCGGAGGCATAGTGATCGGGGTCGTCCTGGCGATGATGCGCCTGTCGCCGAACCCGATCGTCACCGGGAGCGCCTGGCTTTATATCTGGTTCTTCCGGGGCACCCCGGTACTGGTGCAACTTCTTTTCTGGTACAACGCCTCCTACATATTCCCCAGTTTCTCGCTCGGTATCCCGTTCGGGCCGGCCTTGGTCCATTTCAACCTCAACACCTGGTTGACCCCTTTTCTCGCTGCGAGCGTCGGCCTTGTACTCAACGAGGGGGCTTACATGTCCGAGGTTGTTCGCGCCGGGCTTATCTCCGTCGACGAAGGCCAGACCGAAGCAGCCCAATCCATTGGGATGTCCCACTTCATGGCGCTGCGCCTTATTGTCATCCCCCAGGCCATGCGTGTGATCATCCCGCCGACGGGCAATGAGACGATCTCGATGCTGAAAACGACCTCGTTGGCCTCGGTGGTGACGGTCGGCGAGCTCACCTTCAATGTGGAGCAGATAATGGCGTCGGACTACAGGACCATCCCTCTTTTCATGGTCGCCAGCCTCCAGTACCTCTGGGTGACCTCGCTGCTCATGGTGGGCCAGTACTACTTGGAGCGGCACTATGCGAAGGGCTCGGTCCGCCAGCTCCCACCCACCCCCCTGCAGAGGTTGCGCAGGGGCTTGTTGATCCGGCCTGGGGCGGCAGGGTTCGGCCGCTTCGGCGAGGTGTCCGGGGCCCCGTTCGTTAGGGACCTCCCGTGACTGCCGTGATGGTCGACGCCGAGGGCGTGCGCAAGCGTTTCGGCCGCCAGGAAGTGCTTCGCGGGATCACGCTCCAGGTCCGCTCCGGTGAAGTCATGTGCATCATCGGGCCGTCCGGTTCGGGAAAGTCGACTTTCCTGCGTTGTATCAACCACCTCGAAAAGGTCGACGCCGGCCGCCTTACCGTGGACGGCCAGTTGGTCGGGTACAGGGAACAAGGTGGCAAGCTTTACGAGCTTCGCGACCGGGAGGTCGGCCAGCGGCGAGCCGACGTCGGCATGGTCTTCCAGCACTTCAACCTGTTCCCTCACATGACGGCTTTGGAGAACGTCACCGTGGGGCCTATCCGAGTGAAGGGTGAGGATAAGGCGACAGCGCTAAAGCGTGGCAAGGAATTGTTGGGCCGCGTCGGGCTGTCAGAAAAGTTGGACGCCTACCCGCGCCAACTTTCCGGAGGCCAGCAACAGCGGGTGGCAATTGCTCGTGCCCTTTGCATGCAGCCAAAGCTCATGCTCTTCGACGAACCCACCTCAGCATTAGACCCCGAACTCGTCAGTGACGTGCTGGACGTCATGAGGTCTCTGGCCGACGACGGGATGACGATGGTCGTAGTGACCCACGAGATCGGCTTCGCCAGGGAGGTGGGCGACAGCCTGGTGTTCATGGACCAGGGGGTGGTAGTTGAAGCCGGTCCCCCGAAGGAAGTCCTGTCGAGCCCCAGGCAGGAGCGGACCCAAATTTTCCTCTCCCGGATCCTCTAAGGCTCCGACGTAGCGGCGACCTCCCGGGCGGCTACGTGGCACGCCGCGAAGTGCCTGGCGCGTAGTTCCAACAAGGCTGGGACTTGGGCGCGGCACACCTCCTCTGCCAGCGGGCAGCGAGGATTGTAGGGGCACCCCGCAGGAGGTTCGGCGTCGAGCACCAGCACCTCGCCGGCGGTCGACTTACGTCGGCTCGCCTCGACCTCGGGGTCCGGGACGGGGACGGCATCGGCAAGGGCGCGGGTGTAGGGGTGCAAGGGAGCTCCGAGGACGGCCTCGTACGGGCCCGACTCCACCACCTTGCCGAGGTACATCACGCAGATCACGTCGCTGATGTGGCGCACCATGGCCAGGTCGTGGCTTATGAACACGTAGGACAGCCCAAGCTCGTCCTGGAGACGGGTTAACAAGTTGATCACTTCGGCCCGCACGGACACGTCGAGCGCCGAAGTCGGCTCGTCCAGCACGAGGGCTTGCGGCTGCACCGCGAGAGCACGCGCGATTGCGACGCGCTGCGCCTGCCCCCCTGACAGCTCATGGGGGTACCGCTCGGCGAAACGAGGGGCGAGGGCGACCATGCCGAGCAGTTCGTCGACCCGGGCCCGCCTCTCGGCCCGGCCTGAGACAAGATGGTGGACGGCGAGGACTTCGCCCAAGGCGGCCGCCACCGTGAGGCGTGGGTTCAGCGATGAAAAGGGGTCCTGGAAGACGAGCTGTACCTGGCGGGCGAGCACGCCCCGACCTGATGTGCCGTCAACCGGGCGTCCCATGAGCTCGATGCGGCCCGAGGTCGGTGCCTCGAGGCCCACGAGCAGTCGTCCCAAGGTGGACTTACCGCAGCCGCTCTCGCCGACAATGCCGAGCGTGGACGCTGCCTCCAGGACGATGCTCACCCCGCGCAAAGCGCGAACGGGCGGCCCCCGCCTCGAGGGGTACTCCTTAACCACGTCGGTGGCCTTGATGATCAGCTCTGCCATTCGTCCGGTGCCCTCCAGCAAGCAGCGAACGACCCATCGCCGCGATCGAGCAAGGGCGGCTCCTCCTCGGCGCAACGCTCGACCCGGAACGGGCACCTGGGCCGGAACGGGCAGCCGCTTTCGAGCCGGCTCGGGTCCGGCGGGGTACCGCCGATCTGAGTGAGCGCTTGACGGTGCCCGGTCCCGGCGTGAGGCAGCGAGCCGAGCAGGGCGAGAGTGTAGGGATGGCTCGGCCGGGCGAAAAGCCGGCGGGCCGGAGCCCGTTCGACGACCCGGCCCGCGTACATTACGACCACGTTGTCGACGATGCGGGCCACCACCCCGAGATCGTGGGTGACCCACACCACGGCCATGCCCGTGCGCGACTGGATATCTTCGACCAGCTCCAGGATCTGCTGCTGGATCGTCACGTCCAGGGCCGTGGTCGGCTCGTCGGCGATGAGCAAGCGGGGAGAAAGGGACAGCGCGATGGCTATCATCACCCGCTGCACCATGCCCCCCGAAAGTTCGTGAGGGAACGCCCGGCCTACCCGCTCGGGGCCGGGGAGGCCCACCTGGCCCAGGACCTCCTGGCAACGAGCCAGGGCGGTGCGCCGGTCGACACCATGGGCGCGCAGGGTTTCCACGATCTGCGTGCGCACCCGCAGGAGCGGGTTCAGCGAGGTCATCGGGTCCTGGTAGACCATGGCGATCTCGGCCCCCCTGACCTTTTGCAGGCTCTTGTCGTCGAGCTTGCTCAGGTCCTCGCCAGCGAAGGTGATCGTCCCGCCCAGCAACCGCACCGGTGGGTCGGGGAGCAGCCGTAGCACTGAAAGTACGGTGAGGCTCTTGCCCGAGCCGCTCTCGCCCACGATGCCGAGCTTCTCGCCAGGGAACACGTCCAGGTCCACCCCGCGAACGATCTCGTGGTCGTGATGGTGCTCCGATGTGCCAACACGCACACCGCGAAGGGTCAGCAGCGGCTCTCTCGCCCCCGCTTGCTCACTCATGAGGCCGCGCTCATCTGGCGTCGCTCATTTGGTGGGCAGAGGAGTGCGGACCACAAGCCGCGTCGGGGTAATGCCGGAGCTTCCGGGGCGGGCCGGGGGGATTGGTAGCGGCCCAGCGCCCGGAGTTATCGAGCCGAGCACGCTGGGTTTCGCCGCACCAGTACACGAAGGGATGGTGGCAGGGATGCCGCAAATCGTCAGGAACCCGATCACTGCGAACACCAGCGCCTCCTTGGCCGCTTCGGGTACGCCAAGGTCGTCGATCCTGCGCACGGGGACACCGGGCAGACGGGCCTCCAGCTCGGCCATCAGCGTGGGGTTGCGCGTGCCGCCGCCGGCGACGACGAGCTCGTCGAGGTGGAAGGGGCGCAGGGCCATAGCGACCATTTCCGCGCTGGCTACGGTGAGCGAGGCCAAGAGGTCTTCGCCGGATATGTCCCGGCGCTCGGGCATCCGGCTGGACACGTAGGCGAAATTGAAATACTCCTTGCCCGTGGACTTGGGAGGCGGCAACGAAAAATACGGGTCGTCCAACAAGCGGTCGACCAGGTACTTGTCCGGGCGGCCACGGGCGGCCAACTCGCCGTCACGGTCAAAGCTCGCCTCGCCGTCGGTCAGGACGTTCACGAACACGTCCATCAACGCGTTGGCCGGGCCGATGTCGAAGGCAATCGGGGGCCGCTCCGGCCCAACAACGGTGACGTTGGCGATCCCGCCGAGGTTGAGGGACCCCGAAGTAGCTGTCGGGTGCGAGCCCAGCAATAACACGTCAAGGATGCTGGCAAGGGGGGCGCCGTGGCCGCCGCAGGTGATGTCGCGGTTGCGGACATCACTGACGACAGCGGCACCAGTTAGCTCGGCGGTCCAGGCGGGCTCGCCGAGCTGCAAGGTCCCTCTGGCAACGTCGCCCTCGACCCAGTGGTAGACGGTCTGGCCGTGCGAGCACACAACGTCGACCGGGCCGTGGCGGTCGACAAGTTCCTTAGCCACCGTTGCAAAGAACTGGCCTATTTCTACGTCCAATCGGCAAACTTGTTCGATCGTCGAAGCGGCCGGCGGCAGTACCGCCGAGATCGCCTCGCCGACGGCGCTCGGATAGGGGACCGAGCGGTGCTCTACTAGGTCGCAAACAAGTACCTCTCCATCGAGCTCCAGGTCCACGAGCAACGCCTCAACCGCGTCGAACGATGTGCCTGAGATCATACCGATAACTCTCAGTTCGGCCTCCTCAACGAGTGCGCCCCCTGGGGTCGATGGCGTCGCGCAAGCCGTCGCCTAAGAAATTGAACCCGATAACTGCAATAACGACCGCCAGTGACGGCCCAGCCAGTGTCCACCACGCCGTAGCTGCCAGCGACTGCGACGTCGAGTTGTAAACCATTTCTCCCAGTGACGCGGTCGGCGCGGGCGGCCCAGGCCGAGGAAACTAAGGGTCGCCTCGGCAAGCACCGCCCATGCCAGCGCAAGGCTGGTTTGCACAGCGACCACTCCGGCGACGTTTGGGAGGATGTGGCGGAAAAGCAGGCGAGCAGGCGAGAACCCGAGCACCCGGCCTGCCCGGACGTACCCCGCATCGCGTAGCGCCAGCACGGGCCGCGCACCACGCGGACGAATATCGGGATATAACCAACGCCGATCGCCAGGGCACTGTTGAGCCAGCCTGCCCCGAGGGCAGTGACGATCGCCAGTGCCAGCAGGATGGCGGGTATGGCAAAAAGCATGTCTGTCGTGCGCATTATTACCGCCGAGACCCAACGGCCCAAGTAGCCGGCCACTATCCCGGCCAGTGTCCCGAGGACACCCGCGATGGCGACGGCCACGCAGGAGATCTTGAGCGAAACGTAAAGACCCTGGAGCACGAGCGAGAACATGTCCCGGCCGAACTGGTCGGTGCCCAGCAGGTGAGCGAAAGAGGGAGCTTTAAGATTGGCTACCGGGTTTTGCGACTGCGCCGGGTAAGGCGTCAAGCCAACTGCGCCGCAAATAGCTGCCAGGACAACGATAGCGGCCAGTACACAACCGACCCGTCCGCTCGGGTTGGCCCACAAGCTGGCCAGCAGTGAACGGCGCTGAGGGCGCTCCAGCTTCGGGACAGCCACGCTCGGGTCGACCAGGGCCATCAGGCGCGCGTCCTGGGGTCGATGATCGTGTAAAGCACGTCGGTGAGCATGTTCACTATGACGAAGCCCGCCGCGAATATGAGGATCACGCTCTGGACAACAGGAAAATCCCTATTGTTGATCGACATGATCAGGAGCCGGCCAAGTCCGGGGAGCACGAAGATCTGCTCGACGACGACGGTGCCGCCTAACAAGTAGCCGAGCTGGATCCCCGACATCGTCGTCACTGGCACGAGAGCCCCCAGGAACAGGTGCTTCCAAGTCACTGAGCGCTTCGAGAGGCCTTTTCCCTTTGCGGTGCGGGCATAGTTCAGGCCGGTGACTTCGAGCATGGCGGCGCGCGTCGTACGCATTATCGCCGCCCCGATGCTCAAGCCGAGGGTCAGGGCGGGGAAGAAAATCTGTTGCACGTTGAGCCATGGATCCTGGAAAAAGTTGGCGAAGCCCTCCGAGGACGGGAAGTACTGGAACGCCGACGCCATAACGGTGACGAGGGCGGTGCCGATCACGAAACTTGGCACACCCAAGCCGATAACCGCGACGCCCTGGCCGATATTGTCCACCGCATGGCGTGGCCGCAAGGCGCCAAAGACGCCGAACCCGACGCCGATTATCTCGCCGATGAGCAACGAGGCGACAGCAAGCTCCAAAGTGACAGGCAAAGCCGTGCCGATGAGTGAGACCACCGAGGTTCGCGACGACAGCGAAATTCCGAGGTTGCCAGTGAACAGCGAGCCCAACCACGACCCGTACTGCTCGAAGAACGGCTTGCCTACCCCGTAGTAGTGGTCGAGAGCGACAGTCTGTGCGTGGCTCAGCAAGCCGGCGCTGACCCCCATCTGCGCCGTGACGGCGTTGCCCGGCAGGAGACGGAGCACCAAGAACACGATGACCGAGACCCCGAGCAGGGTCACCAGCATGTTGAGCAGCCGGCGGGCCACGTTCGTCAGCACAAGACGGTCCTCAGCACCATCCGGGTAACGGCCCAAGAGGCCTCACCGACAGGCTACCCATCGGCAAGGCCCCTTCGTGGGCACGAACGTGGTGGCTCCTAGGCCCTAGGAGAACGTGGCTGAGGTCAGGCTGTCGAGGGAGGTCGTGTTGGTGGCGTGCAAAGAGAAACCGTGGACAGAGGATGCCACCGCTGCGTAGTCATATGCAGTGAACAGCCAGATCCAAACTGCGTTCGAAGTCAGGTTCTTGGACAGCTCAGACCAGATCATCTTTCGGCTGGCCAGGCTTGTGGCGACGTCGCCCTCGGTCAGCAGCTTTTGGAGTTGTGGCGAGCTATATCCGGCCGGGACCCCCAGGTTGGCGCCCGTACCGAAATACCGCCCGTACATGGTGTAGGGGTCGGGGTCAGCGCCGTTCCACGCGAACGCCCCCTGGAACTTGCCTTTCAGCCAGTCCTGGATATAGGCGTCACTGGCCAGGTTCTGGATGTTCATCTTGATCCCGGCTTGAGCAAGGTCTCCCTGGACCACCGTGGCTTGCGCGGCGCTCGTGGGGTCAAGATCGGTCGATGTAATGGCTGTGAAGGAGAACCCGCTGGCGTCGCCGGCCTTTTGCAGGTAGCTCTTGGCCGTCGCGATGTTGGGCGTTGGGCACACAGACGAGACCGGGTTCGACGCGAACTCGCCGAGCGGTACCGGGCCGACGACCTGACCGGCGCCGAACACCGAGTCCTCCAGTACCTCCTGGCGGTTGACTGCGCAGGCGATGGCTAGACGGTTGTCGACATTTGCCAGCGGCCCGGTCTTGTCCTGGAGCTGGAGGGCCCGGTAAGTGAGGTCGAGCACCTTCTCTTTTGTCACAGACGAGGGAAGGCTCTTGGCCACCTGAGGTTCAGTCAGCAACCCGATCTGGACGGTATGGGCCTCGACTGCAGAAGCGATCGACTGCTCGGACGAGATGGTCTCGATCTTGACCGAGGCGATCTTCACCTTGCCGCCCCAGTAACTGGGGTTTGCCTTTATGACGAACGTGTTGCCGGGGCTCCAGCTCGAGTACTCGAACGGGCCGGTGCCGTCCGGCGTCTTGGCAACTGTGCCAGCCGTTATCGCCTTGGTCGACAGCATCGACAGGTTGACCGATGTAAGCCCGTCCAGGATCGACGTGTCCGGCTGGCTCAGCTGGAACTGCACGCTGTAGGGGCCGGTCGCCACGATCTTTTTGACGTTGGCCAGGTACGAAGCGGATGCGTCGCCGGTCTTCGGCGCCAATGCACGGTTCAGCGACGCCACGACATTGGCCGACGTGAACGTGGTCCCGTCGTCGAATGTCACCCCGTGGCGGAGCTGGAAGGTGAGGAGCCGGTTGCCGTCGCTGTACACCCACTTGGTGGCCAGGTCGGGCACGAGCTGAAGACTGCCGTTGTACTGGACGAGCTGGTCGTAGATCAGCCCCAGCGCCTGGAAGTCCAAGAAGTTGGTGACTACGTCCGGGTCGAGTTTCTGGACACTGGACGTGTCGGCAACGACCAGGGTCGAACCGGACGACTGGGCTCCGGCAACTTGGCTGGGCACCAGAATCCCCAGCCCGACGAGCAGGCTGGCACTCATGGCTCAGCGCGGCGGCGCTCCGGCTACTTCTGATGCCGCGCCGTCTTGCCCGGACGGGACCTCTGTCAACGACCATTGGACACCTCCGATCCGAGTCGCACCACCAAGGCGCGAACAGCTCGACTTTATACCACTGCATATTGGTCCGGTCAAATATGCTTGGCTAGGGCCAGCATCCCTCCGAATGCCTGCTGCTGCCGGAATGCCCGAAAGGGACGATAGATAGTATTTGCGGCAATTACGGAAAGTATTGATAGGACCTTTGATGATTGGTATGATCCAATACTGGGAGGGTGGTGGCCGCCCGGACTGCTCGCGACTGAGAGGGCTCGGGCCGTTTTCAACTGATGGTGACGGGAAGGGACCGGTACGGGGTGAGCACCGATAGAGCGCACCGACCAGTGCTAGAGCTGCCGGACGGGCCCGTCCAGGCCAAGCACCAAGCGGTTCGCGACGCGCTCGTAACGCTGATCCGCGAGCTGCCTGCCGGCGCGGGCATGCCGACTGAACGCGAGCTGAGCGAGCGCTTCGGAGTGTCGCGGGGGACGGTACGCCAGGCGCTGGACCGTCTCGAAGCCGAGCAGCGGGTCCACCGTCATCAGGGACGGGGTACCTTCGTGGCCAAGTCGAAAATGGACCACTTGCTTGAGCTCACCAGCCACAGCGAGCACATCCGCTCCCGGGGCATGGAGCCTACGTCCCGCCTGATCGGCGTTGGGCGGGCCCCGGCGGGCGATGAGGTCGCCGCCATGCTGGCGCTGGGCGAGGGAGACGAGGTCCTCCAGATCGAGCGAGTACGCATGGCCGACGGTGAGCCGGTGGCAGTCGAAATGCTGTACCTCGATGCCCGGCGATTTGACGATGTCGCCGCTCTTCTCGGCGAGTCCCAATCGTTGTACCAGTTGTTGCGTGCCCGCTATGGCGTCGAGCTGGCGTGGGCCGAGGAGACCATCGAGGCAGTCGTCGCCCCCGAACGCGAGGCCTCCTTGCTGGGAGTCACCAGCGGCGGGCCGTTGCTGCTGCTCTGCCGGCAGAGCTTCGACCCCATCGGACGACCAATCGAGTTCGTCCGTTCCCATTACCGTGCCGACCGTTTCCGGTTCCGGACCCGCCTGCAGCCGCCGGCAGCTACCGAGGCTCGGCTCCCACCCCAAACACGCCTGCGCCTTGCGACAGCTGGCGACTCTGACGGTCTAGCCCGTGTCTTTGTCACGGCGTGGCGCGTCGGCTACCCGGGGATCGTGGAACAACCGGTCCTCGACGCGCTCGACGAGGAGGAAATAGCCGACTGGTTGCGGAACCTCACATCGTCCAAGGGCCCGACGACGTGGCTCGTGGAGTCGATCGATGGCGACATCGTGGCCTTCTCCCGCCATGGCGAGGACCCTCTCGACAGCCGGCGTGGCCACATCTACTCGCTCTACGTTGCACCGTCCATGGGCGGCCGGGGGATCGGTAAAGCGCTCATCGACCACGATCTCCAGCTCCTGTCCGAGCGGGGGCTCAACACCGTCACCTTGTGGGTTTTCGAGCAGAACCACGTTGCGCAGAGCCTCTATTCCTCTTTCGGCTTCGTCCCTGACGGAGCTCGTCGAGTCGAGCCCGAGTACGGCGCCCAGGAAATCCGCCTTCGCCGCGGCCCCGCTCCTGCCGGCCTCGCCGCCCCTGGTCCGCCCGGCGCAGGGTCTTCTGCGGCAGGTCCGCCCGGAGTTGGCTCGCCCGGCGCTGGCTGAGGCGCTCCATGGCCGGCCAGCTCTCTTTCGAGGTCCACCGAGGCGGCTCGTTCGCCAAGCCGGCTGTGCTTGACAGCCTGCGTGCTTACCTGACCGGCCTAGTCTCCGACGGCTTCCCCCCGAGCGTGTCCCTGGCCATCGTCGATGGCGAAGGTGCCGCCCTCGAAGCAGTCGGCGGTTACGCCTGCACCTATGGGAAGATGGTGCCGGCGGCTCCCGGGACGTTGTACGACCTCGCCTCGCTCACCAAGATGGTCTGCACGGTCACTTTGAGCCTCCTCGCCCGCCAGCGCGGCACGTTGAGCCTCGACGACCCGGTCGCCAAGTGGCTCCCCGAGTACCCCGAGAAGGCCACGACCGTATGGCACCTGCTCACTCACACCTCAGGGCTCATCGACCACCGGCCGTTCTTCAAGACCTCCAAGGGGCGACCCGAGATCCAAACGGCGGTTTTAGCCGAGGCTGTCGGGGCCAAGCCCGGTACCGAGGTCCTCTACTCGGACCTCAGCTACATGCTCCTCGGCTGGGTGCTGGAAGCCTGTTTCGACCAAGACCTCGATGCTGTCTTCGACTCCGAGGTAGCAGGCCCTCTCGGGCTCGCGCGAACACGCTTCCGGCCCCCCGAGGCTGAACGAAGGCTCTGTGCTGCAACCGAGCTCGATGGTGACCAGCGTTCTACCCCCGGCCTGGTCTGGGGCGAGGTGCATGACGGCAATGCGTACGCCTTGGGCGGTGTGGCTGGCCATGCCGGGCTGTTCGCCCCCCTTGGCGACCTGGCCCGTTATGTCCAAGTCCTACTGGTACCGGAGCTGGCGGGGGTGCTCTCCGCGGGATCGGTAAGCCTGATGAGCGAGCATCAGGCAGGGCATGGTGAAGACGTACGGGGGACCGGCTGGCGGCTCCAGCCCCGCGGATGGGGGCAGTGGCCAGAGCGCACGATATGGCACACCGGTTTCACGGGTACCTCACTGCTGGTCGCACCGTCCATGGGCGTCGCGGTCGTGCTGCTCACCAACAGCATCCACCCTCACCGCCGCCTCGAGGAGCAAGCGGCGGTCAGGGCCCAAGTCCACCAGCTAGTGGCAGAGGCACTCGGGTGACACAGCCCGACGCCGAGCCGCTCGTGGACGGGACAGGCCCGGCTACGGGGCCGGGCTAGATGAGGACGGCGGGCTGGCCAACCTGAGCTTGCTGACCACCGAAGAGGTGCGACCCGAGCTCGACAACCTCGACCTACTCGACGCATCCGAGCTGGTCGCGCTAATGGCCGCCGACTCGCGCCGAGCAAGCGAAGCAGTCGTCGCGGCCGCGCCTGCGATCACCTCAGCCGTCGCTCTCGTGTGCCAGCAGCTGAAAGCCGGGGGGCAACTCGTCTACGTGGGCGCCGGCACGGCCGGCCGTCTCGCCGTCCTGGATGCCGCCGAACTCGGCCCGACCTTCAGCGTGCCCGAGGGTATGGCGCAGGCTCTGATAGCGGGAGGCGATACGGCCTTGCGCCACGCGGTGGAAGGCGCTGAAGACGACCGTGCTGCCGGTGCCGCAGCAATTGGCCAACTCGAGCTGGGCGAACACGACGTCGTCCTAGGCGTTTCGGCCAGCGGCCGCACCCCCTACGTCCTAGGTGCGCTCGAACGGGCGCGGGCTTGTGGTGCAGCAACGATCGGGCTGGCCTGCAACCGGGGGACGCCCTTGGCTACCGTCGCTGAAATCGTCATCGAGGTGGTCGTCGGTGGAGAAATCGTCGCCGGCTCGAGCCGGCTTAATGCTGGCACAGCCCAGAAGATCACGTTGAACACCATCTCGACCTCGGTCATGGTGCTCCTCGGGAAGACCTACGGCAACCTCATGGTGGACGTGCGGGCCACAAACACCAAGTTGCGTGACCGTGCGGTCCGGATCGTGCAAGCCGTCACCGGGGTAAGTTCAGACCGGGCCGTCGAAGCTCTCGAGGCCACTGGTTGGAACACGAAGCTCGCCAGCTTGGTAGCGGCCAGCGGTATGGATGTCGGCGCAGCCGCGTCGACCTTGGAGGAAGCGGGGGGACGCCTCCGCGTGGCTCTTACCCTTTCCGTCGGCGAGCTCTCTGATGGCACAGGCGGCCGCGCCGGTACGGGCGCAGTCCCGAGGACGGGCCGCTCGCGGCCGCTCGGCTCCGCAAGGCGCCTCGGCGTGGGCGCCGCGCTGGTCAATGGTTCCATGGTCGCGGGCGACGTGGCCATTGAGGATGGCCTAGTCGTGGCGGTCGGGCTCGCAGGCAGCGGCTCGGGCATCGCCGCACCCGGCTTCGTCGACCTCCAGGTCAATGGGTATGCCGGGGTCGATGTAGCCAGTGCCTCCGTCGAGGACCTGGAGTCCATGGCCGCGGCCCTGGCTCGCGACGGTGTGCTTGCTTACCAACCCACGCTGATCAGCGGTGACCCGGATCTCACAGCGGCCGCGGTTGCCCGAGCCACTGATGTCGAGCGTCGTGCGCTCACCTCGCCTGGCTTGGGGGCCGCCATACTCGGCGCTCACCTGGAAGGCCCGTTCCTGGCGCCGAGCCGGGCCGGGACGCACCCTGTCGAGCGGCTCAGGCCACCAGACCTTGAGCTCGCCGGGCGGCTCCTCGCTGCCGGCCATGTCACGATGGTGACCCTGGCGCCGGAGCTGCCGGGAGCGATCGAGCTCACGAGTTGGTTGGCTGGCCTCGGCATCGTGGTATCCCTTGGCCACAGCGCAGCCACCGCCGCTCAAGCTGGCGCTGCAGTCGACGCGGGAGCGTCAGTGGTGACCCACCTGTACAACGGGATGGCCCCGATCTCGGCGCGTGCACCGGGCCTTGCGGGCCTGGCCCTCACCGACGCCCGCGTCCGGGTGCAATTGATCTCCGACGGGGGCCATGTCTCCGACGAACTGGTCCGGCTCGCTTTCATGGCGGCGCAGGGCCGATGCTCCCTGGTCAGCGACGCCACGAGCTTGAGCGGTGGGGGCCAGCGTGGGCTCATGCTGGGCGATGTGCCCATCACCTTGGTCCAGGGCGTGGCGCGCCGGGCCGACGGGACGATCGCCGGGGGTGCATCGACGCTCCTCGAAGCCGTTCAGCGACTGGCTTCGCTGTCCCTGGGGCTGCCGACCGCGCTGGGCGCCGTGACCGAGCTCCCCGCCCGCGTGCTCGGCAGGCACGACATCGGCCATCTCCGTCCAGGGGCACGTGCCAATGTGGTGGTCCTGGACGACAACCTCGCTCTGCGCCAAGTGCTCATCAGCGGGGTGCCCGTCCCGGGTCATTGACCGCTCGATAGACGGCCGGCTACGCCGCCGCCAGAGCTTGTGGCGCGCCAGCACCTGTGACGCCGGTGTGACGCCGTTCCCCCACGTTTGTCGTATCTCACGAGCTCCTGGCCGCCCGGTCCAGGCGACATTTTTCAACGGGAGGGATGATGCACGCTTTGACATTGGCTCGCCTTCGAGGCGGTCGAGGCCGGCGGGTGCTCAGGAAGGCATGTGCAGCAGCCGCATCCGTCTCTGTGATCGCCAGCGCCCTCGTCGCGCTCCCGGCAATGGCATCGGGCACGACGACTGCGCCGACGACCACTGCGCCAGCGACCACTGCGCCCGCAAGCGGGACCGGGAACGGTCCGAGCGAAGCAGAGACAATGCAGTACGACTGGCTGAAGCTTGACCAACCCGGGGCGGACCTGGCTCCTAACGGATGGACGGCCAGCGGGCCCAGCGTCTGCGGGAGCCTGCAGCCCCCACAAGACGAAACGGCGACCGCGACGCTGACGTCCGGGCAAGGGGGAGCCGCCCAATTCGGCCTTACCTGGGGCCCGGGTGGGCAGGTTGTCATGGCGGGGCCCGTCTTGGAGGTCGACCCCGGGGCGCTTCAGCTCAACTTGCAGTTCTCCAACGGGCAAATCACCGACCAGACAACGCTTTCGGGGTACGGGACCAGTTTCTCCGGCCCGGCATCCGTGACTGCCCTAGCGGACGGGTGCAACTGGTCAGGCACAGCCTCGCTGACCCTCGGCGGCGCCGGGTTGACATGTGCAGGGGCGACGTCCTCGAGCGCGCCCTCGCAAGCCACGCGAGCCGCCGCGCTACAAGGGCGCCGGGCCGCGGCCAGCTCCGCCGGCTTCTCATTGTTCTCAGGCCCGCCATGCCCCCTTTTCATCAAGGTGACCCAGCCCAGCACTGGCGCCCAGTCCCCTTTCGAAATGAAATCGGGCGTCTCGTACCTGCCGGGGGCAACGCACCCCGTCGCGTTCACGTCAGATTCGGTGGGGGACCTTACCGGCTCACCTTTCACGGGGCAGTGCGTGTCTGGTTGTACCGATCTGCAAGCTACGGTCGGTCTCGGCCAGCAGCTGAACGAACAGGGCCAGCCCGTCGACATCGCAAATCCCCTGGAGGGAGCCACCGTCACCGCCAAGCTCGTGGGGCTGTCGTCACAAGACGAGATAGTCAATTCCAAAGCAGGAATGGGGGCTCTTTGCGCGGTCGCCGCTCCGAGCATTCTTTCGCCGGGAGGCGGGGTCAAATGTGGCACCGAGGTCACCACCGTGACCGGTGAAGGAGGTACCGTGCCTCTGCGGTACTGGGGGCCGGCGTCCTGGCAAAGCTCCGACGCCTCACCACCGGAGGCCTTTATCCAGTTCCAGGCCGTGGCGCACGACTGCCACAGCAGCGCCTGCGTAGTCCAAAGAACAGGATCGCCGCTCAACGTAACGGTCACAGTCGACCCTCATGTCATCTTCGAGAAGACCACTGTGCTGACCAGGCCCGAGTTCGGGGCCCTGGTGCAATGGGTGTCCGCGAAAGGCATCAGCTCAGGTATCCAGGCCCTGAGTTCTGAGCTGAGCAAGCTGAAGGTGTTCGACGACCTCAGGATCATAAAGGCCCTCAAAGGTGCGTCCAAGTCCCTCCACCTCGCTGAACAGGCATCCGACGTCGTACTGCTCGAGCTGTTCGAGAAGAAGTTCGGTGTCGTAAGCGATGGCCTTGACAATTACGACTTCCAGCAGATGGAGGCATGGCTGCTGGGCCTGATAAAGAACCCGTTGTTGAGCGCGGCAAGTAACTACCTGGCGACGGCCGTGTTCGGGCCCAACAATCTCTTCGACGACCAGTTCAAGGGGACACTCAATAAGTTCGCTCAACGCCTCGCCCTCACTGAGGGCGAAAAGAAGATCACTCAGCTCATGACCTTGAAGATATACGAGGCATCGTTCTGCTTGGACTTCGACTGCCCAGCCGGCTTACCGCCAGACCCCGTCGCCTCTGGCCCCGGTGCCCATTACGAGCTTTACTTCGCGTTCTCCTCGACGGACAAGGCGGCAGCGGGCGCGGACCGATTTTTCGACAGTTTCAGCGTCAATACGGGTTACGCTGCGCCGACCTGGGTGGCCGCGCAGTGCGCGCCACGGGGAGGATGTGCCGACCACTCGTGACCTCTCTGGGCCCGTCCAGCTCGCGCCCTGCGTCGCCGGTTACCGGCGAAGTGCTTCTATGCTCCAGGGCATGCCGATAGAAGGAAAGTACGAGCCAAGCCCACAGCAGTGGGTGAGGGACCAGGTGGAACAATACGAGCGCTCTGGTGGCCAGCGAGCGAACACATTGCGCGACACGGGCCTGCCCGTCGTCATCGTGACCACGCTCGGGCAGCGGTCCGGGAACGTCCGCAAGTTCGCTCTGATGCGCGTCGAGCATGACGGCGAGTACGCGCTCGTCGCGTCCAAGGGTGGAGCACCCGAGCACCCGGTGTGGTACTACAACCTAAAAGCTCACCCGACAGAAGTCATGGTCCAAGACGGCCCTCAAGCTTTCGACTTCGAAGTGCGCGAGGTCGCTGGGGATGAGCGCGCCCTTTGGTGGGACAGAGCAGTGGCCGCCTACCCGCCTTACGCTGAGTACCAGACAAAAACCGACCGGCAGATACCGGTTTTTGTCGCCACCCGCCTGGCCTCGACCTAAGCCCCGGGAGCTGGTACGAAGAAAAATATGAATAGATGATGCCAAGCCGTCAATCGCCGAAGCGGGCGAGCCTACGCAGGACAGTGGCGGCGACGTTGCTCGTGCCCGCACTAATTCTTGGCCTGGGCGCTTGCGCAGGGGGGCCGACGGCACCGTCCGCCAACTTCGGGACGGTCCTCCCCAAACCACACGAAGTGCCGACAACGCCGCTAGTTAACGAGGACGGCCAGCGCATGTCCCTTGCTTCGTTTAGGGGCAAGTATGTAATGCTCGCTCCGTTCCTCACGCTCTGCCAGGAAGAGTGGCCGTTGACGACCGGGGTATTCCAGGAGCTCCAAGCCTCGGTAGATAAGGCAGGTGCCGGGAAAAAAGTCGCCTTCGTCGAAGTGACGGTCGACCACGGACGGGACACACCGGCCCGGCTATCGGCCTACGAGCACCGTTTCGGCATCGACTGGACGCTGCTCACCGGGACGGCCGCCAACGTAAAGGCCTTTTGGGAACCGCTCGGGGTTTGGTACCAAGAGGTGCCCGAAGGCAAACCGGCTCAGATCGACTGGTGGACCGGCAAGCCCCTCACCTACGACGTCGACCACGACGATGGTTTCATCCTCATAAGCCCTACAGGACGAGAACGGTTCATCACCCTGGACATCCCCGACCTACATGGGAAATTGGCGGCCGGCCTTCGTTCCTTGCTCGACAGCCAAGGTCTTCAGTACCTCGACCACGGCTCCCCCGGCAACGACTACACCATCCCTCAGGCACTAGGAGCGCTCTCGTGGCTCGTTGGGCGGTCCATCCCACTCGCGTGAGCGTTGGGGACGATCGCCCGTTGCCGGCCCCAACGCTACTCACCATGAGCCCGGGCGGGTTCGCTCTCTCCAATCCAGCGCCGCAGACTGCACGTAGGTCTGTGGGCCCAAGCGCTCGTTCTGGGTACCAGGCATTTGCGGCAAACGCCCTAACCGCGGGTTACGCTCGGTGTTGTGGTTGCGCAAGTAGCAGATGGGCAATCGGACGAGGCGCGCCGCCCTTTGGTGAGCAAGGTAATCATCCAAGTCGGCTCCTCGCTTTCTGTCGAGGCCAAACAGCAACTGCAGGAATGTGTTGGTCATGCGAACGCAGGCGACGTAGGTGCACTCTGTACCCTGGCGGCCACCTTCAAGAGTTCGTCGCCTGACGAGGCCAAAGCCCTTTTCAAGTTTGCGGCTCGGCTGGGCGAGCCCAGGGCGATGGTTGACCTGGCCATCATGTTGAAGGACAGTGGCGAGATAGAGGAAGCCACGGAGTGGTTCTCGCGAGCCGCAGAGCTTGGCAACGCCAAAGCAATGCTCGCACTGGGGTTCCTTGCAGATGAGGACAATGCCGCGGAAGCGATGACATTGTACGAGAAGGCGGCAGAGCTTGGCAACGCCCACGCGATGACAGCTCTGGCTGGCAAGCTCTGGGAACAGGACCGGTCGGCGGCGACGCGATGGTTCGAGTTAGCTGTAAGCAAAGAGAGGCCCCAGGCGATGCACAATTACGCCTGCGCGCTCTACCCCGAACAGCGCGAACGGTGTATCGGCCTTTGGCGCAAGGCAGCCGAGGCTGGTTTCGTGCCGTCGATGAGGAAACTTGGGCAGCGGCTTGCGAAACGCGACCCTGCAGAGGCTCGCTTCTGGCTAGAAAAGGGCGCGTCCCTCGGCGACGACCAATGCCGGAGTGTGCTCTATGACTTGGGGCCCCCGACCTCCTCACGCTTGCGACGGCTGCTCGGCCCCAAATGAAGCGCTACCAAGACCGCCGTGACAGGACCGGCGAGCCCACCCGGTTGGCGGGGCGGCCCTAGAGCGGCTCACGTCGACGATCACAAAAAGAGGGTCGCCGAGCTGGCAAAAGGCACCACCCGGGCCCACACCCGAGGTCGACTACCAAGCTCTCCACGGCCAGCTCCCGCGTGCGCCGGCGAGGGCGTCTCTCGGTTCGCCACGCGAATGCCTTCCAGACGGGGCAATCCCGGCGTAGATGGCGGCGGTCGGCGAGCGCCACCGAGGATCATTAGGACGGGTGATTTGCCTGGTGATTAGGTGCGCCGTGCTCAGGTCAGTTCCCTCGAGTGCCGACGCGAGTAGTCAATGGAGGCAATTGAAGGAGCCCGTGGAACGTCCACGGCGGACCACAAGCGTGAAGGTCCCAGGGACGACCGAATAGACGAAGACCGATCCTGCGCCAGAGACCGCGCCCACTGGCTGGTCAAGGAGGTGCAGGACCGCGTACCTGGAGCTGCCGACGAGGTGACCGCCTTGATCGCGCGCGCCCGGGCTTCGGGTTGGCCCGAGGTGCTGAGAGCGGCCCTCTACGCGGATGCCGTGGCCACGCTCGTTGCGAACAACGGGAAATTCCGGAGAACGGTGGACTGCCTCCGACAGCAGGCAGAGCTGGACGGCGAGCCAGTCATGGAGGCCCTCGCCCTGGCCCTGGGGTCCTGGGACGAGATCGGCGGCGGCGACCCAGAGGCAGCTGTGGCTGCTGATGCCGATCTGGGGCGCGCCACGGTCATCCTCGAGCTCGCGGAGGGCCTCGACCAATGTGACTCCTATGAACGAGCCAGCGCTCACATTGCAGCTGCGGTGTCCTACGGGTACCGGAGGCTCTGGGAACTGGAGGACGAACAATACGAACGCGCTGAAAGCGTCCTTCTGCCCGGGGAAGAGAAGTTCCTACGAGCGGTCGTGTTGTTCAACCGGGCGGAGCTGCAAATGAAATGGGCCTGCGCACTTCGTGAGATCGGCGAACCGGAGGACCTCGAACTGCATTGCGAACTGGGCCGCCAAGCAATCCAGGCGGCACAGCAGATCGACATGCCCCGGACCTGGCGCACCGGGCTGTCCATCCTCGAGCTCATGTTCGCCGGGCTCATCGGCGAAGATGTGTCCGCAGTCGCGGAAGGGATGGACGCGGACGGTCCTGAGCCGTATTACGAGTTCGCCGCTCACCTGAAGCTCGCTGCAGCACTGTCTCATGCCAGCAACGGCCGCCGACGTACTTCGTCGGAGTGGGCCGAACGGGCACTCGCCGAGCTCGACCCGGCTACGCGGCCGACCGAGTACGACCTCGCGCTCTCCCTCCTGGCCGAGCAGAACGAGCCGGTCATCGGTGAGCTGAGCCCCGCGCTGCGCTATGGCAGGCGCCAAGCTTGCCTCAGGTGGCAGAGCCGCCTTACGGCTTTAGCATCCATGAGGTCGCTCGTCCAGGGAGAACGCCTACGCGGGGAGCACGCCCTGTTCCGGCGGCACGCCTTCCTTGACGACCTGACCGGGTTGGCAAACCGCAGGGAGTTCTACAGGTTCATGGCCGTCATGGCGTCCAGGGGGGTGGAACGGGTAACCCTGATCCTGTGCGACGTGGACCGATTCAAAGACGTCAACGACAACTGGGGCCACCCGGTGGGCGACATGGTGCTCGTCGAGGTGGCGTCCCTGCTTTCAGCAAGTGTGCGGACGGCCGACCTCGCCGCACGGCTCGGAGGCGATGAGTTCGCCCTGCTACTTGACGACCTCGACGTGGGCGCGGCGGAACTGCGAGCCACAGGGATCGTCCGAGGCGTGGCAGAGCGGTCGTGGGCGCACGTGCAGCCCGGGTTAGCAGTGCGGGTGAGCGTCGGGCTTGCAGTGGGCCACCCGGGTCGTCCCGACGACCTCCTACGCAGGGCTGACGTCGCGATGTACCAGGCGAAGAACGCTGGAGGGTCGCGCTGCGTGGTGGCACGCTGAGGTTAGAGTTCTCGGTTACGAAAACGATCTCGACCGGCACATGCCGGGCAAACGCAGGCCGGGAAAGGGTGCGCCGCGCCGCTTTGGCTCTTGGCGTGTCGCTCACGCTCGGCTACTCGGCATTTCTCGCCCCGACGACTGCAGGTGCCACCACGACTGTGACTGCCCCGGCCCAGACGGCACACGGCGGCGAGTTCCTATCTCCGTCCGGGAACATCAGCTGCGAGATCGACAACGGCTACATCGGTCTTCACCAGGTCTACTGCCAGACGATCTCCCCGCCTCGGTCCGTCGTCCTCGCACGCACCGGCATCTTCAAAGTGTGCAAGGGGCAACAATGCCTCGGGAACCCGGCTGACAATACCCCGGTTCTTGCCTACGGGCACTCGACGGCCTCTGGACCCTTCCGCTGCCTGTCCACAACCGCGGGCGTCACCTGCACAGTCGGCGGCAAGGGGTTCCAGATCTCCAGGTCGGGGATCACGGCCGCCCGCGTTCGTAGCTCCAGCTAATACCCCGGTGCGGGCAGTGGCTAGGAGCCAGCAGGGACCGTTAAGCCCATCCAAGCCGGCGAGCCCGACGTTGCGCCGACGAGTGGTTAGGGTGCCTATGGGCAGTCGGCGTGGGGAGGCACAGCGATCACAGAGCCATCGAAACTGACCGCTGGCCGGATGGGCGATGGCCCGGTGGTCCCGCTACCGGAATGGGCCCAGCCTCTCGAGCAGTTGACAAAACCCCAGCTCCCGGAGTCGACCGCCTACCGGCTCAAGCGACGGTTGCTCGGCCCACCGCTGATCAGTGACCAGCTGGTCAACCAGCGCCTGAGCAAGCCCACCGCCTTGGCCGTGCTGTCGTCAGACGTGATGTCGTCGTCGGCGTACGCCACCGAGGAGATCCTGCGCGTGCTGGTGCCCATCGGCGGCCTGGCTGCGTTTGGGCTGGTCACCCCTATCACGCTGGCGATACTCGTCGTCCTGGCTGTGGTCACGGTCTGCTACCGCGAGGTCGTCAAGTCGTACCCGAAGGCGGGCGGGTCGTACGTGGTCAGCCGCGACAACTTCGGCCCGAACATCGCCCAGATCGCCGGGGCGGCCCTGTTGATCAGCTACACGATCACTGTCGCAGTATCGGTTGCTGCCGGCACTGACGCGATCATCTCAGCGGTACCCGCACTGGGGAGCTTCGCGGTGCCGCTGTCCATCGCGTTCGTCTTGCTGATCGGCTACGCCAACCTGCGTGGCCTCCGCGAGGCGGGGCGGCTGTTCGCGGTACCGACCTATTTTTTCATTACCAACTTGACGGCGCTGATCATTTACGGCCTGGTCCAGGCTGCGCTAGGGCATCTCGGCCACGTGCCGGCGGCGACGGGACAGCTGCACCTCGGCCACGAGAGCGGCGGTCTGCTACTAGGTGTCTCGCTGTTTTATGCAGCTCGCGCCTTCGCCAATGGCGGCTCCGCGATGACGGGTACCGAGGCCATCTCGAACGGCGTGAGCATCTTCCGTGCCCCCCAGGCAGCGAACGCTCGCACGACCCTGGTGATCATGAGCACGATCCTGGGGTCGATGTTCCTGGGCGTCTCGGTGCTGGCCGCGCTCGCACACGCTCGACCTTTCAGCTCCGGTACCCCCACCGTGGTGTCCGAGCTCGGGCGCCTCGTCTACGGGAGCGGGGCGCTCGGGTCTGTGCTTTATGGGTGCCTCCAGACGGCCACTGCGATCATCCTGATCCTGGCCGCCAACACCAGTTTCACCGGCTTCCCCTTCCTCGTCAGCTTCGTCGCCGAGGACTCGTTCCTGCCCCGCCCGCTGACTGTAAGAGGTCATCGGCTGGTGTTTTCGAACGGGATAATCGTCCTGGCCGTAGCCTCCATCGCTCTCCTGATCGCCACCAGGGCGCGCGTCTCGTCGCTCATCCCGATGTACGCCATAGGAGTGTTCACGGGGTTCACCATGGCCGGGGCGGGCATGTTCCGCCACCACCTGACGCACCGTGAACCGGGATGGCGTCGCAGCTTGTTCATCAACGGCACCGCCGCGGTGGTCTGCGCCCTCGTCGTACTGATCTTCGCCCTGACAGAGTTCACCCGTGGGGCATGGATCGTCGTTGTCGTGATGCCTGTCCTGATCTACGGGCTGATGAAAACGAATGCCGAGTACCGCGCCGAGGATGCCGTGCTGGACGAGGGCGTCGCCCTACAAGCGTGCGAAGCGCCTGTCCTTCGCCGGCACACCGCCATCGTGCTCGTCGACAGGATCGACTTGGCCACCGCCCGCGCCATCCAGTACGCCCGGAGCCTGACCCCAGATGAGCTCTACGCGGTTCATTTCAACATCGACAACCTCCGCGCAGAAGCCGTCATCCGCAGGTGGCGCGACCTCGGGCTGTCGCGCCTACCTCTCGAGGTCGTCGAGGTGGCGGACCGCCGCATGGGACGAGCCGCGCTCGAAATGGCAACAAAAGCGGCGGCCGGCGGTGAGACCGAAGTCAGCGTGCTGATCCCTACGCGCAGCTACCGGCGCAACTGGGCGGTGTTGCTCCACGGCAAGAACGGTGACCGATTGGTCCGGGTGCTGAGCCATGTCCCCCATGTCAACGCCACCCTGGTCCCGTTCAATGTGGGCGACCTAGCTCACGACAAACGAGCACGTCCAGTGGACCTGATGCACCCCGGCGCTGACAAGAAGGCCGCCAGGCCCACGCGGGGTCGGCACCGGTACGCCACCGTTCCGGGAGCTACCCCCATCTCAAACCTGCGCTACCGCCAGCGGGGCAAGGTGGCGGGACGAGTGCGGTCTGTGCGCATCCAACCCTGGGGGGACGTGCCCAGCCTGGAATGCACCCTCACAGATGCGAGCGGGGGCGAAATAACAATCGTCTTCCTAGGTCGGCGAGAGGTCCCGGGTATCCGCACCGGCGCCCAGTTGGTCGGCGAGGGCATGGTCGGCGACAGGCGAGGCACACTGGCCATCCTCAACCCGGACTACGAGATCCTCGCCAACCCGGACATGGAGAGCGGGACGGGGAACCCCGGCGAAAACTGAGCCCTAGGCGCGGCCCGCGTGTGACTGTCAGCTCGCCCGTCGGCCCGCGCCCAGATATCCGGCTAGGTGACCGACGACCTCACGAGCGTCGTCCTCGATCCCGTGGATGAAAGTGGACTTGCGCCGGCGCAGCACGGGCAGTCCCAGCGCGTACAGCCCTGGCATGTCGACCACACCACCCTCGTGACGGAGCTGGCCTTTGGGGTCGAGCACCGGCACGTCGAGCCACTGGTAATTGGGCCGGAACCCCGTCGCCCACACGATCGTGCGGATCTCGCCGTTGCGCAGGTCAAGCTGCAAGCGCGCGCTCTGTGGCACGCTTGTCGGCTCGAAACGCTCCGGAGCACCCACCTCGGCCTCGCGCCCGGCGTCGCCTGCCCATGTGTCGAAAGTGCCGAGCAGGCGGCCCATCTTCAGGTCCGCGAGGGTGAACATGTTGCGTAGGCCGCCCGAGAAAAGGGCACGGCCATCACGCACGTCCGCCCAGCGCCCGACGAGCTCGACGCCCATGGCAGACAGCTTGTTCAGGTCGAGCGTGGCCCGCTCAGGTGTGCCGACGAGCTGCGGCGAAGGAAGCCGTCTGGCTCGGGTCAGGTCGTCGATCTCGTCGTAGCGCTGGTCCCAAAGCCCCGAAGAGGCCATCCACCACAGGACGTCACGCCCACGGTAGGTGCGGGGTAACCGCACATGCTCGCCTACCGAGAGGGTCACCGGGCGCCCCGAGCGGGCCAGCTCCGCCGCCAGCTGCACGCCGGTGGCGGACGCTCCCACGACAAGCACACCTCCCTGCGCCAAGTGCCCCGGGTTGCGGTACTCGAACGGTGTCAATTGCTCGATCGAAGCCGGGACCGCTTTGGCGAACGACGGCACCACCGCTCGGTTGCAGGCGCCACTGGCGATTATTACCGCCCGGCAGCGGAACTCGCCGCGGCTCGACATAACTTGGTAACCGCCGTCTAGGGGCTGCAGCTTTGTGACGTTTGCGTCGGTGAGCACGGGAGCGCCGGTCACCTTGGCAAACGTCTCGATGAACTCGACGACCTCCCCCATCGCCATGTAGCCGTCAGGATCGGGACCTTCGTAACGGTGGCCTGGCAGCCTGCTCTGCCAGTTGGGAGTAAGAAGCCTTAATGAGTCCCAGCGTTCAGTTCGCCACGAATTCGCGATTTCCCCGCGCTCAAGCACGACATGGTCGAGCGACCGCTCGCTCAGGACATAGCTCGCGGCGAGCCCAGCATGGCCCGCACCGACGACGACAGCGGCGGTACGTTCGATGGCCCGACCTCTCAGGCAACCTCGACGGTGACGCTCGTCGGGTTGGTCAGAGCATCGAACACCGCAGAGCGCTTCTGGGACTGCGCGACCAAGGCCTCGATCTCCTCCTTGGAGGCGTCGGCGTCGATCGTGAAGGTCACCTTCACATCGTTGAACCCGTTGCGGACGTCGCTGTCGACACCGAGGATCCCGCGGATGTCATGGTTCCCCTCTACAGTCGCCTCGACTGAGCGCAGCTGGATCCCACGGTTTTGGGCAACCGAGGCGACCCCTGCGGTCAGGCAGCTGGCGAGCCCGACGAGGAGGTACTCGATCGGGGTGATCCCGTTGTCCTCAGCGGCAAAGACCTCCGGGTGGTCAGCGTCGAACACCGCCTCGGTCTTGTGGCTCTGCTCCGCCCCGAGACCAAAGAAGTTTTGGATCTTCGTCTCGCTATGGACGCCGTTCTGCCACTTGGACTGAGCCTTCCAAGTGAACTGTGCGGCCTCCGGCGCCCCCTTCAACACCTCGCGGGCGTCGAGCAACGCCTGCACATTGACTCCGTTGGTTACCGTGGTCATGTCAGTCATGCCCTCCCTCTACTTTGCCAGATGCCAAGTGCCAAAAATGGACGGCGTATCTAGCGCTTCCATGGCGAGACTGTACAGTACTTCGCGCCGGGTGGAAATAGGCCGGGCACGAATGGCCCGGGCAAACCCAAGTAGGTGAAGGTAGGCCGGGTGGAGGAGGCCATGGTCGCACCCATAGCGGCAGCCGCCAAAGAGGTGGCGGGATCTGTCGGTGTCGTGGAGGCCCATTACCTGGACCTGCCGCGGCCCGTGCGCCTCGATTGCGGGCGGGAGCTACAGCCAGTCCGTGTGGCGTACGAGACCTACGGCACCCTCAACCAGCAGCGCGACAACGTCATCTTGGTTTGCCACGCGCTGAGTGGCGATGCCCACGCTGCCGGCATTGCAACAAGACCGCCCGAGGAAGGCACAAGGGACGGGTTCGCGGCCGAGGAGCGCGACGGTCGGGCGGCAAAGGCCCTTGGCTGGTGGGACGGCATGATCGGCCCCGGCAAGGCCTTCGACACCGCCCGCTTCTTTGTAGTCTGCACCAATCTGCTCGGCGGCTGCCGCGGCACCACTGGGCCGTCTTCGCTCGACCCGGCTACCGGCAAGCCGTACGGCACGGAGTTCCCCGTGATCACGGTGGCGGACATGGTGCGAACCGAGCGCGCCCTGCTCAGCGAGCTCGGTATCGACCGGCTCGCTGCGGTAGCGGGCGGTTCCCTCGGCGGGATGCAGGCGCTGGAATGGGCGGTCCTGTTCCCCGAGCAAGTAGGCGCCGTCGTGGCGATCGCCAGCACCCATGCCTTGCACCCTCAGGGGTTGGCCTGGAACGCGATCGCCCGCGACGCGATCATGCGCGACCCCGGCTGGCAAGGTGGCCACTATTACGGCACAGGCCACGCCCCCGACGCCGGAATGGGGCTGGCTCGGATGGTCGGCCACATGACGTACCTCTCGGCAGAGGCGCTGGACGACAAGTTCGGCCGCCGTCTGCAGTTCGCTGACGATATTCGCTTCACGCTCACCCAGCCTGAGTTCGAGATCGAGAGCTATCTGGAGCATCAGGCCGAATCGTTCGTCAGGCGTTTCGACGCCAATACATATCTCTACACATCACGTGCCTTGACGTATTTCGACCTCGCCCGCCAGCACGGGGCCGGGTCGTTGACGCGGGCGCTCGAAGGGGTCTCAGCCCGGGCGCTGCTGATCGCGTTCAGCTCCGACTGGCTCTACCCGCCGGCGGCGTCCCGAGATATAGAAAAAGCCCTTCTAGCGCTGGGCAAGCCGGTCGAGTGCCATGTGATCGAAGCGCCCTACGGCCACGACTGTTTCTTGCTCGAAGAAGCTCAACAAACGCCGTACATCAGTCGCTTCCTGGCTGACAACGGAGGCGACGAATGACAGAGCCGAAGAACCCAAAGCCGGCTACTGGGCCCTTCCCCGAAGTCGAGGAGGACCGCGCGTTCGGATTCGACACGCGCCAGCTGCACGCCGGCCAGCGGCCCGACCCCAACACGGGAGCTCGTGCGGTGCCGATATTCCAAACCGCGAGCTACGTTTTCGAGGACCCAGAATCGGCCGCGGCGTATTTCAACCTGCAGGAGTATGGGAACACCTACTCCCGGATCATGAACCCGACCGTCGCAGTTTTCGAGGAGCGTGTGGCGAACCTCGAGGGAGGCTCTGGTGCCGTAGCGTTCGCGAGCGGGATCGCGGCACAGGCTGCTGCGCTTTTCACGCTGCTGCAAACCGGGGACCACATCGTGGCGTCATCGGCGTTGTACGGCGGGACCGTCAACCAGTTCAAACATTTCCTCGGGAAAATGAGCGTTGAGCTGACATGGGTCAACCCTGACGACGCCGACGCCTGGCGGCAAGCCGTCCGACCGGGCACCAAGGCTTTCTTTGCGGAAACGATCGGCAACCCGGGCGGCAACGTTCTTGACATCGAGGCCGTGTCGTCGATCGCCCACGAGCACGACCTGCCGCTGCTAGTGGACAATACGTTCGCGACGCCATACCTTTGCCGCCCGATCGAATGGGGTGCCGACATTGTCGTCCATTCGGCAACCAAGTTTATCGGAGGGCACGGGACGAGCATCGGTGGCATCGTCGTCGATTCTGGAACTTTCGATTGGTCCAACGGGCGCTTCCCCGTCGTCGCCGGGGCGTCGCCGGCCTATCACGGCTTGATGTTCCACGAGACGTTCGGGACCTATGGATATCTAATGAAACTGCGAGCCGAAACCTTGCGCGACCTCGGGGCCGCGCTCTCCCCGTTCAACGCCTTCCTTTTCTTGCAGGGCCTCGAGACATTGTCGCTCCGGATGCAACGGCACGTCCAAAACGCGGGCGCCGTAGCTAGGTTCCTCGACAGTCACGAGCTGGCTTCGAAGGTCACCTACCCAGGGCTCTCCACGAGCAAGTACCAACCTCTCGTGGAAAAATACCTGCCCCTTGGCCCAGGTTCGGTGTTCTCCTTCGACTGCGCCGGAGGCCGGGCGGGCGGCCAAGAACTCATCCGTGGCCTCACACTTTGGTCGCATTTAGCAAATGTCGGCGACGCCAAGAGCCTTGTCATCCATCCCGCCAGCACGACACACCGCCAGCTCAACGACGATGAACTGCTCGCGGCTGGCGTTCGGCCCGGCACAGTACGGCTCTCGGTCGGTACCGAGTCGGTGGACGACCTGACGTGGGACCTCGAGCAGGGCCTCAAGCGCGTGGCCGAAAATGTTGCTGGGGCAGCCACGACGTGACCGACTTAGCCCGCTACCAGAGCCCGCTGACTATCCAACGCCTGCTCCACACTTCGAAGACGATCGCCATCGTGGGGTTGTCGAGCAACGAGCTACGCCCGAGTCACTTCGTCGGTTACTACCTCAAACGGCACGGTTATCGTGTGATCCCCGTGAACCCACGCGAAACTACGGTCCTCGGCGAGACGTGCTACCCGAAACTACAAGACGTGCCCGTGCCCATTGACATCGTGAACGTCTTCCGGGCCCCCGACGCTCTTCCCGGGATCGCCCGGGACGCCGTCGCCGTCCGCGCCCATGCCCTCTGGTGCCAGTTCGGCGTCATAAACGAAGAGGGAGCGAAGATCGCAGAAGACGGCGGCCTGTCTGTGGTCATGGACCGCTGCATCAAGGTCGAGCACGCCCGCTACGTCGGGCGGATGCACTGGCTCGGTTTCAATACGCAAAGGATCACGTCCGTGCGGTCCGGCCTCCAATAACGGGCCCCGACCCAATCGCCATAGCGGGCCGGGGCTAACCCAATTGGCAAGCTATTGGCGTACTTCGAATTCCGGGTCGAGGTGGTGGAGCGGGTGTTTGTGACTGTCTTCCAGCTTCGATACTTCCAGATGAAATAGGCCGCCACTGACGTTTTCGGCGGTGTCCGAATCGATCTCCATGTCCTCGTCTAGCCTGTCCTCGGGTTGCTGACCCATTGCGGGCCTCCTTTCCGAAAGCCTGGTCCGGTGCGGACCTTGGCCCTCGCTGAAAGGCTATACCCGCTAGTGCGCCCCATGGCCCGGGAGAAGGTGGGTAATTGTACTCACCGGCCGCCGCGTCGCTGCTCAAATGGGGTAGGGGCCGGGGGGACGTTCCCTCGTCTGGCCGGCGACGAGCCGCCCATGGCCGGCTCACAGGCCAAGCGCCTGCTGGCTGTACAGGTAGTAGTAGATGCCACGACGCTCTACCAGCTCCTCGTGCGTACCCTTCTCGGCCAGATGGCCCGCCTCGAGCACGACGATCAAGTCGGCATTGCGGACCGTGCTCAAGCGGTGGGCAACGACGAAGCCAGTCCTGTTCTGCATGAGCCGGTCTATGTTCCGCTTGACGATGGCCTCCGATTCGGTGTCCAGTGCGCTCGTCGCTTCATCGAACAGCAACAGGGGGGGGCGCCTGTAAAGCGCTCGTGCAATGGCCAACCGCTGTGCCTGGCCGCCGGAGAGGGGCAAGCCGCGGTCGCCGACCAGCGTGTCATAGCCGAGGGGGAGGTGTTCGACTAGCTCCGCCAGATCCGCGGCACGGGCAGCATCGCGAACAGCGTCCATGTCCGGGGGGTCATCGCCGAGGCCGATGTTCTCTGCGATCGTGGCCGCGAACACGTAAGGCTGCTGCAGCACGAAGCCCACCTTGCGGCGCAGCTCGGTGTAACTGAGCAGCGTGGAGTCGACGCGGTCGAAGAGCACCCGCCCGCTCGTCGGCTCGACAAGCCCCGCGAGCAACCGGAGCAAGGTGGTCTTGCCCGACCCCGACCGGCCCACGATGGCCACGGTGGTGCCGGGGGCGATGTCGAGATTGAGGTGGGCGAGGACCGGCTCATCGATGTTGGATGGCTGGTATGTGAGGTCGACGAGCTGCACGCGGCCTTCTAGCGACGGCACCGGCAGGAGCCGCCCATGGTCCTCGCCTTGCTCCGGCTCGTGCTCGAGCACGTCTGCAACCCGGTTGAGCAGCACTGCTGACACCTGGACGTCGTCCCAAATGCTGAGGAGGCCTACCAAGGGCCCTGTCGTGAGCATCACGAGGGTGGTGAAAGCCACAAAAGCACCGAGGCTCAGCCTGTGGTCGTGGACCTCGATGGAACCAAGGAAAATGAACGACGAATAGGTCAACAAAGATATGACCTGGACCACCGAACCGTAGCGGGCGATCGTGCGCTGCGAGGCCGCCGTGCGCACGGTGAAGTCCTCGAACACCCTCCGCAGGCGTCGCCGCAGGGCACCCTCGGTCGCCGAAGTCTTAACGGTCTCGATGCCTTTCAGTAGGTCGACCTGATCGGAGGCGTAGCGGCCGTAGCTCTCTTCGACGGCGGCGTAAAGCGGCCGCAGCCGGCGCGACGAGTACCGCATGACGAGGCCGTACAAGGGCATCACCACCAAGAAAATGGCAGCGAGCAAAGGCGAGAGAACGAACATGATGGCAACCCCGACGATGACCTGGGTGGCCGCGGTGAGAGCGGCGATACCTTGTTGCACGACTATTCGCCGTATCTGGCGCACACCGGCCAAGCGACGTTCGATATCGCCTGTTCGGCGAGCAGCAAAGTAGGACATGGGCAACGCAAGGAGCCGTTCGGTCATGAAATCGAGGGTGCCGATGTCGAATTTCGCGGTCGCGCCGACGAGGGCCAGTCGCTGGAGAAGGACGGCGAGCGTGCCACCCACGACGAGGGCCAGCATGATGAGGCCACTGTCGTAGAGGACCGACTCCGCGTGAGGGGTTACCAGGTCATTTACGATCGACTCGACGACCAGCGGCAGGGCAACCTCGCATGCGGCCGCTGCCAGGGCGAGCACGAGGGCGAGCCCGATCGCGCCGCGGTGAGCGGCCAGAAAGGGCCGCAGCCAGCGCAGGTTCGGCCCACCGCTTGCCACATCGGGTGGCTCTCCCGTCGGGGTGACGACCGCTGCAAAGCCGTCCCAGTTCTGGCTGAGCTCGTCACGGCTCACGGTGCGGCGGCCGGCGCCAGGATCGGCCAGCTCCGCTTCCGCCTCATTGGCACGGACAAGGACGACCCAGTGGTCCCCGCGCCAGTGGATTATGGCCGGGAGGGCCAGGTCGCCCAAGCGGTCCCGTGAGACCTTCATCGGCTGGACTTCGAGGCCGATATGCCCGCCAGCGGTGGCAATGGCGCGCAGGCTCGTACCCGAGACGGTCGTGCCGATCGCGTCACGCAGCGAGGAGATCGGGACCTCGATACCGTGCCACTTAGCCACCATCGCGAGGCAGGCCACCCCGCAGTCCGTTTCGTCGATCTGGTTCACGATTGGGAACTGTCGCCGTCGCCTGCCGCGCTTGCGCCGCGCCGACGTCTTCGCGGTCGCCTCCGCCTGCGCCACCAGCGCCCTGAGAGAAGCTGGATCTGGCGCGTCCGGTGATTGGTCGCCCGCTGCCGGAGCCAACAGCTGCGCATCACCCCTAAGCCCTCCCGGCAGGATCTCGTGGGCGAAGTCGAGCGGCAGGCGGGCCGTCGCACGGTAATCGCGGCCCCCGGCAATCTCGCGTAGGCGTCCGCCGAAGACCGGCACCTCTTCAGACAGCCAGGAAAAGTCGGCTTGCCCGAGAGACCATAGACGGCTGTCGGTAAGGGCGCGCACTGTCGCTACGCACGGCTCCCCCGTCACGAGAGACCGTTCTCCGAAGAGGTCACCGGTGCTGAGGAAGCCGATCCGTGCCTCCGTGCCGTTATCGGACCTAACGGCCTCGAGCCGGCCGCTCTCTACGATGAACAGTCGCTCTCCCGGGTCGCCCTGGTGGACGATCTCAGTACCCGCCGCGACATCCTCTGCCTTCAGCCGGGGTTCGATGCGGGCGGCGTCCTGGGCCGACAAGTCCTCGAAAGCGGCGTGCATTCGCAGGAGCCGGTCGAGCTGATGTGCCCTTGTCTGGGCGAGGACCGCTTCCCGCACACCGGGCTCGCTGGCCAGCAAGGCGGCGAACACAACAGCGTCTAGGAACAGGGCGCGAGTCTTCTCCGATGCTCTCACCGTGGCGTTGCGGGTGGTCTCGTTCAAAAGGGCCGACTCGCCGAACCAGTCTCCCGGTTGGAGACGGGCAAGGGTCATCTGCGTACCCATATGGTCGACGACGACGCGTGCGCTCCCCTCGCTGAGCACGTACATGCCGTCGGGGGCATCTCCTTCGACAACGAGGCTCTCGCCGAAGTCGTACTCCCGGACTTGGAACAGCCGCACAACGAGATCGGAGAGCTGAGGCGACACCGTGGACAGCAAGGGGACGCGGGCGAGGACCTGCCGATCTGTTTCGCTCAGGCTCACAGCAGGCCGATCTCTCGGACCACGCCGATCGACGCTCGGTCCAGGGCCTCGGTTACGAGCTCGGCCACGGCTCGCTCGACCGCCTCGGGGTCGGTGCCGTCCGGCCTCGCACGCTGGCGCAGCCACAGGACAGAAAAACTGTCCGCATTCTCGACCGGGCCAACCGCTTCGTCTTGGGCAGCCCCGTCGAGCAAGGTAGCGTGGCCGGGGGGCAGCTCATGCCTCCGCCCGCGACGAGCGTTGAGCTCGCTGCCGGCGCGTCGGGCGATCTCTTCGGGTGAAAGCCCGTCCGCGCTCGAGCAGCTGAGGGCCTCCATCGCAGCGCCCTGGGAGCGGAGTTGGAGCTCGTCGTAGGCGAAGAGAGCCCACTCCGACCTGACGCCCTCGAGCCGGGCCGCAACCGCGTCTGAAGTGCGGACCCGGCGCTCTACCTCGTCGAGCGCCCACGCCCTGGAGCGCAGGACCTCGAGACGTTCAGCACACCAGGCGGGGTCGAAGGCACCGAACGGTTGGAGCACCGTTAGGACCTCGGCCAGTGGGAGCACCAAGTTGCTCTCGCCCCTCGTGCTCTCGCCCCTCGTGCTCTCGCCCCCCGCGCTCTCACCCGGCTCGGGACGGGGGCGGGTGGTCCCGCCCGGCAACGACAACTGCTCGGCAGCGAAGTGGCGGACGGCGGAACCCGAAAAGACCTTCCACCCTCCTGAGCATGCCAGCTCGCTGAAGAGCAGCTTCGAGCTCAACCCGGCTGGCTCGGCATCGGCCTCACTGCTCCCCCTATCGGCCCGTGCCACAGCACGGCGCAGGTACTGGTCGAAGTCGTCGAGCGTGAGCCCCCGTGCCGTGAGCCAAACCCTCAAGTCCTCACCGCTTTCGAGGTGCCGGGCACGCCTGAACCTTCGTGCTTCCGCACGGACGGCGTCTCTGGGCGGCCCTTCGGGAGATGAGCTCAGCAGCCTGTCGCCTGTCGCGGCTTCGGCGACCATTGGTGACAACAGACCGGCCACGGCCCCGGTCAGCAGCAGCTCGCGGTAAGTTACAGGCGCGCCGGCAAAGCTAAGCGCCTCGCCGTCGAGTGGAGGCCAGACGGCGACCCCACCCGCTTCTTCTGGGAAGCCTGGTTGGATGAAGCCGAAGATAGCTCGGCGCCGCTCGCTGCTGACGGAGGCGGACAGTTCCTCCGCACGCGGACCTTGGAGGTCCCGGTGCCGTCGGGAGAGTGCCTGAGGTAGCGCACTGCCCAGACCTCATCACACTCTCCGACCAGCCTGGTTAGCTCGGGAACTCCGTGGCTCTCTAAGATCCCGATTGACTGGTGGGTAACTCAAAAGCGCCCGACGGGAGGCACTTCAGTGAGGTTCATTATTTCTGCACGTTTTCGGCGGCTAAGTACGGCCTCATGGTTGACCGTTGTGGCGGCTACAACGGGCGTGGTTTGTGCCGTTACAGTCCCGGCGCAAGCAGCGCTGGTGGCAGGTACGGCGCCCTCGTCGATCAAGATCCCGGCCAACTTCGTCTATCTCGGCTCGGCCAAAACCGGAAGGTGCCTGTGGGGGGTCGGCGTGGAGTACCCCACGGTCCCCAAAGCGATTTCGTACACGATCCAGTACTTCGACGGGTATTACAACGCTTGGGAAGAGACGGGCGCGACGGTTCCCATCCCCGCCAGCGACGAGCTGGGGCATGGCATGAACTACGCCGGCATAACCGGGGGGGGCGGGCCTCCCCCTTGCATTTCCAACGTCACTCAGGGCGGTCGTTTCCTCAAGCCGATCAAGGCGTGGGCCAATTTCCCCGGTAAGGCACCCGGTACGGGTGCCATTGAGGGGACCGTGACCGATGCCGACGGGGACCCTGTAGAGGGGGCACTAGTTACTTCCTACGGGCCCACCCATGCCACCGCTGTGAGCGGTCCCGGCGGGATCTATTACATGACCGTCGATGCCGGTCACTACCGGGTGGTCCCAGACGATTCGTCGGTCAAGAAATCCAGCTTCGCCCCCACCGACTCGAATGTGTCGGTTCCAAAATCCGGCACTGCAACAGCCGATTTCAAACTCAACTCAGGGCTGCAGGTCACCATAAACATGGACAGCACTACGGTGCCGGCCAGTGGCTTCGCCATCGTGAAAGGGACGGTCAATGCAACCAAAAATGGCAAGCCTGTCCCCGGCGTAACAGTCCAGCTATCTGTTGACCCGACGAACCCGTCGGCCGCGCTAACCACTGCCCCAAAGGTTGCGGTCTGCGGGACCGGCGGCCGGATTTGGCCTGCGGGCAACGTCTCGGACCTGGACGGCAAAGCAGTCGACGTCGTAACCGACGCCAACGGCCAGTACCACTTCAGCCTCACCGTAGGGACCGTCCCAGGCGACTGGACGTTTGACGCCTGGGCCGAGAACCAGGACGGCTCCTTATCAACTGACGTAAGCAATGCCTCTGACACCAAGGTCCTTACTGTCCAGCCGGTTTCCCCCAAAGTCGCGCTGGCAGACTTCATTTCCTCGCTGACCTCGCTCAAGGGGACTAGTTTCGCTCCTTTGCTCAACCCCCAGAACGCAGGGGCCTTTGCCTACCAGTTGGCTACATGGGCGGCCAAGGGGTCCCTCAATAGCATCCCTTTTAGCGGGCTGAGCTATTCCGTAGGGTCCGCCCCCGATGGCCAAGACGTGGTCATTTCGCCAGCAACGACCCAGTTCCGCATCGGTGCCCAGGGACAGGTAGAGCGGTCTGGAGGCATGCTCAACAGCCTTATTGTCGACCCGCAAGAGTGGACGGGCCACGGGCTGCCGTCCAAGGTCACCGATGGCGCCTCTCTCAATTACGTGGTCCAAAATGGGTTCCTCTCAAACATCCCGACGGTTGCTGAATGGGAATCAGGCTCCTCCGGCCATCTCGGCTGGTCCTTGAAGGCTCAGACCTTGAACGACTCCACTAACGTTCTTGCCTGGTGGGGCTGGGCCTACCCACCGCCCGCGGTCTGGCCGGACGGCTATTGCCAGTAGGACGCCAAAGACCGTCAGGAGGAGCTCCTGGCGCTTGGAGCCCAACGGACCTTTGGGGTTGGTCCGTGACCAGTGAGCTCCACCCAGATTAACGTCAGGATCACCCCGATTTTGGGTCAGCCACGGTCAAGCAAACTGGGGCGGCCCGGTTCGGCTTCGCTTATGGGGCCTTCCCGGGGCACCCGAACAGGGTGCGCAACGGTTCCTCGTCAACTCGATGACGGTCGAGTAATAGCCGAGATCAAGGCCCCGGCCCGCCGCCTTACCAACCCGGTTGGCGAGCCCTGGGTCGCCACATCCAGAAGGCGGTCAGCAACGTACATCGACGGCACTAGGTCCGATATTCAGGGAAAATAAAACCGCGCGCCCACTTGCCGATCAAAGCCCGGTCTCTTCCGCTGACCAGCCGACTGCTTCCCCCGGGGATCATCCACAAACGGTGAAATGCGTGCAAAGTTGACTTTGTATGCACCATCCTCCGTGTCGGGGAGCAAAACAGTTGCTGAAGGCTCACCGGCGCAGAGCTACGGCACAAGCAAGACATCTGACGGTCCGGCTATATAGTCGGCATTGTCGTAGGTTGCGCTCACTTGGTCGTGGCTAGTTTCAGGGATAGTTATCGGGCAGGTGGCTGAAAAATCCTCGCCGGTGCCCCCGTCGCTGCCCTCGTCGAACCAGGCGCTGGCGCTACAAGTGCCTCCGTTGGTGTCGACGATCTCGGCGTCACCGGTGGGGGCGACATCGAAGGGCGTGTCCAAGGTGACGGTGTAGGTATTGCCATTCGGCGAGACCGAGGGGTTACCCGACAAAGCAATTGAGATGGCGGCTGCTGCAGCCACGATCAAGGTGTTGGACGCACCAACTATGTAGTCGCTTTCGTCATAGCTGGCAATCACTTCGTCGCCTGCCACCTCAGGGCCATTAGTCGCACAGGTCACGATGTAGTCCGTACCACCAAAACCGTCCGGGCCATTGGCGGACCAATTGCTGGAGGTGCAATTACTTCCCGACGTGTTGTCGTCGACCTCAACAGAACCCGTGGGCGGGGAGGCGCTAGCCGGAAGGTCAAAGGTGACGGTGTAGGAATTACCGGATAGTGACGCCAGCGGTGTGCCCGACAGGGCAATCGAGCCGGCGACTGCCACCGTCAAGGTGTTGGACTGAGCAACTGTGTAGTCGCTTTGGTCATATATGGCGTTGACTGTCTGGCCCGCGGCTTGGGTGGTCCCTACCGTGCAGCTGGCGTCGTAAACGTCGGTCCCGACCCCACCACTGCCGGTATCGGCCCAGTCATTAGAGGAACACTGGCCGCTACCGGCGTGGACGGTAACGGTGCCAGTAGGCGCCGGGTCACCAGAGGTCAGTTCCAAGTCCACGGTATAGGCGTGGGGGCCTTCAGAGGCGTCGGCTCCGCCCGAAAGGCTCAGCGATATGGCCAGCGGCGGGCCCACAGTCAGTGCACTGGAGGGGTCGACTGTATAGTCCCTGCCGGAGTAGCTAGCGGTGACCGTCTCGCCTTGGTCCTCGGCGCTACTGATCGTGCAGGTGGTCGTGTAATCAGTTCCACTGGTGATGTCGGGTGTGCCAGACCCCCATCCACTGGAGGTGCAAAAACCGGCGCTGCTCGTGGCGACGCTATCTGAGATCCTGACGGCGCCGGTCGGGGCAGGGCCGGTGCCTGGCACGTTCAAGGTGGCCGTGTAGGAATTGCCATTGGCCGACGCCACCGGGCTACCCGTCAAGCTGAGCAAGGTGGCCGCGGCAGTGCCGACGAACATGTACGAGCCAAAAACTGTGTAGTTGCCGCTGTAGCTTGCCATAACGAACTCGCCCCCAATCTCAGGGCTGGTTATCGAGCAGGTGGCGGTGTAGTACGCGCCGCCGAGCCCGTCCGTCCCGTTGGCGGTCCAGAAGCCAGAGGAGCAAGTGCCGGCGGTGGGATAATTGCTGTCGGTTACAGTGACGGTACCAACAGGGACGCTGCCGGTTTCGGGTACGTCCAAGGTGGCAGTGTACGAATTGCCGTTAGCCGATGTCACCGGGTTGCCCGACAGGGTGAGCGAGTTCTCAACCACGGTCAACATGTTGGAGCCACCGACGAGGTAGTCGCTCTGGTCGTAGCCGGCGCTGACGGTGACGCCTCCGGCTTCGGGAGTTCCTATCGAGCAGCTGGCGGTCCAGAGCACGCTGTAGCCGCCATCGCCACCGGCCTGGGACCAGTCGTCAGAAGTACACGAGCCGCCAGCACTGTCGACCACCGTGACCGTGCCCGTGGGCGAGGGATCAGAGCCCTCTTGGGGCGTGTCCAAGACAACGCCATAGGAGTTGCCGGTAGACGATTCCACCGGGCTGCCCTCCAGGGCGAGCGAGGTAGCTGCTACGGGGACCACGGTCAAAGTATTCGTGGGGTGCATAACTACGTAGTCGCTGCCGGCATAGCTGCCGATAACTGTCTCGCCCCCGTTCTCCGCAGTCGCGATTGAGCAGCCGGCGGCATAGTCGTCGCTGCTGCCGACTTCAGTCCAGACGTCAGAGGAGCAAGTCCCTGGGGTCCGTGCGTCGTCGGAGATGGTGACGGTCCCGGTGGGAGGAAGGTCGCCGGAGAACAGGTCCAACGTGACGAGGTAGGAGTTGCCAGTGAGCGAGGTCCGCGGGTTGCCCGCCAGGCTGAAATCTGTCCACTGGGCGTACAAGATTGTGCCGGCGGTGAAGGGGTAGCTTGCTCCGTCGGCATAGGCGGTGCCACTCGTGCCGTCCGAATTGGTGTCCCAGCCGGTGAAGGTCTCGCCGGTCTCGGTGAAGGTGTTGGTGGTGAGCGCGCTGGCCGTGCCGTAAAGCTCGGTCTCATCGGCCATTGTGCCCGTGCCGCCGTTGGAGTCGAAGCTCACGGTGACAGGCACGGCAGCCCACTGGGCGTACAAGATCGTGCCGGCGGTGAAGGGGTAGCTTGCTCCGTCGGCATAGGCGGTGCCACTCGTGCCGTCCGAATTGGTGTCCCAGCCGGTGAAGGTCTCGCCGGTCTCGGTGAAGGTGTTGGTGGTGAGCGCGCTGGCCGTGCCGTAAAGCTCGGTCTCATCGGCCATTGTGCCCGTGCCGCCGTTGGAGTCGAAGCTCACGGTGACAGGCACGGCAGCCCACTGGGCGTACAAGATGGTGCCAGCGGTGAAGGGGTAGCTTGCTCCGTCGGCATAGGCGGTGCCACTCGTGCCGTCCGAATTGGTGTCCCAGCCGGTGAAGGTCTGAAGCCGGTCTCGGTGAAGGTGTTGGTGGTGAGCGCGCTGGCCGTGCCGTAAAGCTCGGTCTCATCGGCCATTGTGCCCGTGCCGCCGTTGGAGTCGAAGCTCACGGTGACAGGCACGGCAGCCCACTGGGCGTACAAGATGGTGCCAGCGGTGAAGGGGTAGCTTGCTCCGTCGGCATAGGCGGTGCCACTCGTGCCGTCCGAATTGGTGTCCCAGCCGGTGAAGGTCTAGCCGGTCTCGGTGAAGGTGTTGGTGGTGAGCGCGCTGGCCGTGCCGTAAAGCTCGGTCTCATCGGCCATTGTGCCCGTGCCGCCGTTGGAGTCGAAGCTCACGGTGACACTGGCTGGGATACCAGTCGTCGTCGTCGTGCTCGGCACGGTTGTGGTCGTGCTCGGCACGGTTGTGGTCGTGCTCGGCACGGTTGTGGTCGTGCTCGGCACGGTTGTGGTCGTGCTCGGCACGGTTGTGGTCGTGCTCGGCACGGTTGTGGTCGTGCTCGGCACGGTTGTGGTCGTGCTCGGCACGGTTGTGGTCGTGCTCGGCACGGTTGTGGTCGTGGTGGTGGACGGCACGGTTGTGGTCGTGGTGGTCGGCACCGTGGTGGCGGGAGAGCCGGGAGGTGGTGGCGATCCCACGGGAGTGCTCGGTGTGGAGGTCGTGGTCGCGGGCTCCGCCGTCGTGGAGGTCGTCGTGGGAGACGTGGTAGTCGTGGACGCGACCGTGGTAGGTGTCGTTACGGGAGGGGTTGTTACAGGGGGTGTTGTAGTAGTTGGGGTGGTAGAGGAGGGCGTCGTTATAGGCGCCGGATTGCCTCTTGCGATCAGCTGACCGCTCGCCGAAGCGAGCCAATAGCCATCACCGCTAACGATGATCCCGACCGAGTTAGTGCCCATTGCAGAGCCGTACACATGGGCATCACCGAACCCATACACCTGGCCGGCCCGGCTTAGGAGGTAATAGCCGGCTCCGTTACCGGTCCGAGCGATCGCCACAATTGGGCTTTCCAGGGGGGAGTAGCTGACTGCCTGGCTGGTCCGAGCGGTCCCTCGGAGTGCCTTCGCTGAGCCGGAGCCGCCAGGCGACCCGTAGAAGTGGGCATTGCCAAATGAGAAGACCTTGCCGCTGCTAGCGACCACCCAGAACCCGAGAGAACCGGCCGTAGGCGCTATAGCAACTAGAGGGGACCGAGGGCTTTTCGCGCCGGTGGAGCCGTAGCCGCGAGCATTGCCGAACGAAACGACGACCCCGTCGCTCGCGATCACCCAATAGCCGCGCCCACCAGGCGCGGAGGAAATTGCTACGTAGGGCCTATTTAGCTTCTTGAGTGCGGAGCCATGGAACTTAGCGTTGCCGAAGGGCAGGACCGCACCGTCGCGTTCCAGGAGCCAGTAGCCACGGCCCGAACCGGTCGAGGCGATGGCGACGATCGGTGCGCTCAGATGGCGCCCAGCTGCATCGCCGTGGAACGAGGCCGAGCCGTGCGCTAGGACGGCGCCATTACTATATGCAGTCCAGTAGCCGGACCCGTTAGAGATCGAAGCTTCGCCGACGATGGTCGCTCCCGACGATGGGCTCGCTGCGCTCGCGAGAGATCGGGAAGCCGGGGCCGCATCGGCGGGAGAGCTCGTCGCGGCAAGAGAGATGCCGACGCACGAAAAAGACAATAGAGCCCCCGCTATCACGCTGGCACACAAATTCTTAAGGAAATTCGGCACTCTGATGGGGTGGGATAGATAATTCTGCCCGGTCAGCGACTGGCGGACCGACATCGGGTGCCCTGTTTTCATATAGCTCTAGAAACGACAGGCGTCCCGCCATGCCTAAGTATTTCGTCGTTCTAAGAAGCGGATCCGCTGTCCATCTAGGGATATTTGTTATTTGAGCGATGTATAGGGCTATTTAGACCTATGGTGGAGGTGTGCCTAGGGCCGGCTTCGAAATGGCAAAATTAGTGCTTTGCCAACGTTCAGGTTTTACGCATCGCCGTCAGGCCCCCTCGAACGTGGTGCGGCAAATGGCCCAGCCCGTAACTCACTCGACCCGGGACGGTGGGACTAAAGTCTCAATTTTAGGGTCTTCAGTCCAAACTAAGCTCGGATCCCTGCTCAGCTCATCGGCAGGGCGGGGAATAGGAAGCGCCCTGCACATACTCGCCCCACTCGGCGCGAGTTATGGGCGCGACAGTGAGCGCGGAAATGCGGGCGGCGACCTCGGACGGTCGGTAATCCCAAAACGTCAGTGCCTGGTCAGACCCGCTCGCGACCACAGTGTGGCCGTTAGGGCTAAAGGTGACATCGAAGACCTGCCCCGTTGCGGCGCTCAGGTCTGCCACGACGCTGGGGCGGGCGGGGTCAGATATGTCCCACAACCACACCGCCTGGTCGACAGTGCTCGCTGCCAGTGTCCGACCGTCAGGGCTAATCGATAGGGAGTAGACATAACTGGTGGGACCGGCAAGCGGGGCGCCCAGCGGCCGAGGCTTACCTGGGTTGGCGATATCCCAAAGCCGGACAGTGTCGTCCGCGCTGCCGGCGACCAGGGTTTGCCCGTCCGGAGTGAACGCCACGCAGTAGACGGCGCTGGCAAAACCGCCCACTGTGGAAACGAGCCTTGGCCGCGTACTGCGCGAAATGTCCCACAAGTACACCTGGTCGTTGGAGCTACCCAATGCCAAGAGACGCCCGTTGGGACTGAAGGCGAGCCCAAGGAGATAGCCGGCGGCGTTAAGCGTCGATATAGCATAAGGCCGAGCGGGGTCGCTCACGTCCCAAAGGTGAGCTCGGCCCGAGTTGTCTGAGCTTGCCAGGACCGTGCCCTCCGGGCTGAAGGCCAACTGTTCGATAGGTGGAGCGGCACCCTGGAGAGGTGCGCCGACAAGTTCGGGCCGACGACCTCCGATCAGCCGGACCAGCTGGATCTGGGCCGCCGCGTTCCCAACCGCGAGCAGCCGCCCATCGGGGCTGAGGGCTTCAACCCCCGCCACGGGCCCGAAGTTGCGAGGCATCTCCACGTCGCCGATGTGCACCGGGGCCCACGGGTCGGCCACGTCCCAGAGGGCAACGTCGCCCTGCGGGCCGCCGCTCACAGCAGCCAACGTGCGGCCATCGGCCGTGTAGTCGACGGTATAGACAGGCCCTGGCGCCACGTACGTGCTCGGCGGCGGCATCGACCAAAGGCGAACGGTGCCATCGGCGTCTGCCGTCGCCAAGGTGCGCCCCGACGGGAGGAAAACAGCCGAGGTGACGGGGGCCGTGTGCTCCAGGACGGCGACGGAGGCCCAGGTCGAAGTGGACCACTCACGCAGGGAATTGTCCGAACTACCGGCGACCAGGTCGCGGCCGTCTGGACTAAAAGCGAGCGAGTCGACCCAGCTGGTAAAGCCGCCCAGCGGAGCGTGCACCGCTCGGGCTGCCCCCCCTGGTGCCACGGCGAAAAGCCGCACGACATTGTCTTCACCTCCCGTCGCCAACAACTTGTCGTCCGGGCTGAATGCGAGCGAGGTGAGCTGGGCGCTCCCCGCGCCGGCTACGACCCGAGCCTTCGCCTCGCCGCGGCGCCATACCAACAAGGTGCCGTTAGCCCCGGCGGCCGCCAAGAGGTTGCCGTCGGGGCTGTACACCACGGCTTGTAGGGGTGTGCCGCCAGGGGCGCGGGTCACACCGCTAAGCGTGGGACGAGCCAGTCGGGAGAGATCCCATTGGCGGACGCTCCCGTCATTGTCTGCTGCAGCCAGAGTTCGTCCTTGCGGCCCGAAACTGACGTCGTAGACGGTGCTGCCAAAACCGTGCAGGGAAGCTAAGAAAACGGGACGAGCCGGGTGGGACAGGTCGTATACGGTGACCACACCGTTCGTGCCGCCTGCCGCAAGGAAGCGGCCATCCGGGCTGAGGGCCAACGTAAAGGTTTGTGCCGGTGGCGAAGCCACCCGCAGTCGGGTCAGAGGTGCCAGTCGCCCCGAGGGGCCTAACGAGTAAAGCTCGACCTCGTCGGTGGCCGACGCTACAACTGCAAGCAGGTGGCCATTGTTACCAAGGGCCAGCGACGTCGGGCCTAACGGCCCAAGGAGCCGGGTGGGCATCTCTGACGCGGAAGCGTCGAGCAGACCGGAACGCGCTTGAACCGTCGGTGAGATCCGGTAAGCAGCAAGTGCGAGCTGCATAGCCAACGCCGGGTCTGTCGGCTCGAGCTGGCTCGCCTCGATGGCCACCTGGCGGGAAAGCGCCTCGTGGCCTGCTCGGCTTGCCACAGACCTCGCGTTGACCGCAAGACCGGCGAGAACACTGGCAACCACGGCCAACGCAGCTACCATCGCCAAGAGCTGGTGTGCTCTCCTGGTCCGCATGCGGGCATCACGCAGTTCCGCCGTTTCCAGTTGTTGGCTAGCTCGAAGGAACTCTTGCTCGTTTGGCTCTAGCTCGTCGGCCCCGGAACGTGCCCACTCCGCCGTCGCGGCTAGACGGCTGCCGCGCTGCAGGAACGCCGGGTCCCGTCCGGATGCGAGCCAGCGGTCGGTGCCGTCGGAAAGCTCGTGGTGAAGATGAAGACCGGCCCTGTCCTCGTCCAGCCAGTCAGCCAGTCGTGGCCAAGCAGTTATGAGCGCCTCGTGGCTTACCTCCACCCCTGAAGCATCAGCGGTCACCAAGCGTTCGGAAACGAAGCGCCCGAGCACTTCGATAGCTCGTTCGCCGAGCTGGTCCAGTTCTCTATTAGGCATGCGTCGGCGGGTTAGAGGGACGTCTTGCCCGACGTTGACGAGGCGGCAGAAAAGGCGGCGAGCCAGTGCCTGTTCTCCCGGGTCAAGGTCGAGGTAGAGCTCCTCTGCCCGCTGGCGAACGGCGCCCCTCAGGCCTCCCGCGGCGCGGTAGGCCGCCACCGTCAGCTGGTTGCGCTGGGCATGGTCCCAAGTGGCGAGTAGGGCATAGGAGAGCAACGGCAGAGCGCCCGCGTCATACGCGAACCCGGTCGCGTCGCGGGGAGCCAAGTCTGTGAGCAGCAGCTCGACTAGGCCCTCATCAACACTCACTCCGACCTGCTGAGCGGGCCCGGCAATGGCTCTGCTTAGTTCCTCCGCGGCCATCGGCCCGACCAATATTTGGTTATGCCTGAGCGCGGCTACGAGGACGGGTTCTCTGGTGGCCTCCTCGTAAAAGTCTGCTCGCAGCACAGCTATTGCAACGCCTTGGCCCGGCTCCAAGTCGGCCAGCCGGGCCAGGAAAAGGTGACGCTCGTCGCCGGGCAGCCGGAAGACCTCCTCCATCTGGTCGACGATCACAAGGCGCGACATTGGCCCTGGAGCCGACAGGCACCGCTCGAGCGCACCCAGGTCAGCGGTGATGACCTCCGCCTCCCAGTGACGGCCGGAGCCATCGAGTGCGCCAGCGCGGACAGCAGGTACAACGCCGGCACGCATCAACGACGACTTGCCTGACCCGGATGCCCCCACCACGACCAGCAGCGCACCCCCGCCCGTGCGGGCTTGTGCCAGTTTGTCGACATGCTCGAGGACTTCGCTCGTCGCTACCTCGCGCCCACAGAAGATCGCCGCGTCTTCGGCCTGGTATGGCTCGAGGCCCCGGTAGGGGGAGGGGGGCAACGCCACCCTGCCATCGGAGGAGAGCCGTGCACGGGCCAAGGCGTCAAGCCAGGGGCCGGCATCGTCGTGTTGCACGCCACAGGCCTCGAGCAATGACGTGAACAGGTCGAGGCCGGCTGGACCTGGCAGGTGACGCCCGCTGAAGTACCCGCCCAGGGTGGCGGCTGGTACGTCCAGACGGACAGCAAGTTGGCGCACGGTCAACCCGCTACGGAGCCGCAAGACGGTGAGGGCGCGGCCTAGCTCAACCCGGCTCTGCACCACCTCGGCGGTGACTAGCGGACCAAAGGCCTCTTCCAATTGCCCGCCGATCCTGCCAGATAAGGAGCGCGCTCGAGACGCACGGTCGGCCCTTATCCCCGGCCATGTACGACTTTGTACGAACTTGCTGGTAGCGGCTGGTCCGCCACAACCCCACCACTACAGTTCCGGGTGCTGCGCGACTGCTCTAAGGAGACGATATGCGCCCTGGTCACTTTCGCCTTCGACATGTGCTCGTACCCCTCGCCGCGTCTATGTTGGCTTCAGGGACCGTGACGGCTGCTGCCGGCGCCACCACCAACGCCGCCACCGTCACCACCAGCGCTGCCACCGCCACCAGCTCCCCCGCCGTGGCTACGGCCGTCTCGCTCGACTGGCATGCCGTACCGGTGCAGGCACCCACAGGGGGGCTGGGGACGGTGGCCGGCGGTGCGACCTCCGACACCCTCTCGACGGGGAACATCACGTGCCTGTCCACGTCGGACTGCATCGTCGCCGGCGACCTGGAGGACCAAGACGTGTACCCCGAGACCTCCCGGGCCCTCATCTGGAACTGGGATGGCAAGGCCTGGGCTTCCCAGACCACAGGGACGTCGGGGGACGGGGCACTCGTGGGAACGGCCTGCGCCAGCCCGACGCAGTGTTGGGCCGTCGGCGCCCAGTACGTAGGCAAAGGGCTCGCCACGACCGAGGGCTTGATGGAACATTACGACGGCAAGAGCTGGTCGCCGGCCTCCCTTCCGGGTGCTACCGGCGTTGCCCTCAACAGTGTCTCGTGTACGTCCACTTCTGACTGCGTGGCCGTAGGGAACCTCCAGACGGCAACCCACGCTGCCCATGCCCTCGCATACGGGTGGGACGGCAAGACCTGGTCTCAACTACCCGCACTCAGCCCACCAGGGGCTCTATGGACCGTACTGCAGGGCACCGATTGCTTTGCGCCTAATGACTGCATCGCGGTCGGCGACGCGGATAACAGCCTCAAAGGCTCCGGGTATTTTTTCAGTGAGCGTTTCAATGGCAGCTCCTGGTCGCTGATCTCGATGCCGAACACAGCCAAGTTCAACCTGGGCGACGCCACATACCTGAACCTGTCGTGCCCGAGCAGTAACAGCTGTCTCGCGGCAGGCAGCGCCTGGGGCTACACCCATGGGGCAATGGGCCTAAATGTCTTGTTCGGCGTAGGTTTCAGTTGGGACGGAAGGGCTTGGGCGTCGAGGGCCTGGAAGGCAGCGACCTGTTTCGGCCTCTGCCCGGGGGCCTCCGGCGCCAAAAGTCCTCTCAATTATGAAAGGTTCTATTACCCCGCTGGCGCATCCTGCCCCGCGCCTGGCGACTGCTGGGCCAACCTCAACTTGGACCCTATTGTCGCCGATGGTAACCCCCGCCAGGGCGTGCTCCGAGACGACATCGCTTTCGCCCATTGGAATGGCACGACGTTCCAGCAAAAGACCGTTCCTGTGCTCGGGTTCTTTAGCTCCGTCGGCTGCCTCCCCAGCAGCGGAGGCAGCTGGTGCATAGGGCTCGGGGAGACACCCAGCGCCTGGTCGGGCACCGGCCCGTCGAGGCAGGTGGCGGACGTATCTATGGTCGGCGGTTATTTCACGGTCGGCACATGATCAGCGCTATGCGGTCGCTTCTTTGATGAGCAACTTGGCGTCCGAAACGAGGTCAGCAACGTTCACCTAGCGGGTACCTACGGCTCGTCGTTCCCACCAGAGCCGACTGGTACCAGCTGGGTCTAGCTAGAGCCGGCCAGCGTTGACGATGCTCTGCAGGAAGCGCCGGGTCGCGGGCTCAGTTGGGTCGCCGAAGATGCGACCCGGCGGACCGGACTCGACGATTACGCCGTCCTCCAGGAAGCAGACGGTATTGGCTACGTCTCTGGCAAAGCCCATCTCGTGGGTTGCGATCAGCATCGTCATGCCCTGGCGCGCCAGGTCCCCGACGAGGTCCAACACCTCCGCCACGAGCTCAGGGTCAAGCGCAGACGTGACCTCGTCCAACAGCAGAAGTCGAGGGCCCATCGCGAGGGACCGGACGATCGCGACCCGTTGCTGCTGGCCACCAGAGAGGCGGTCGGGGAACTCGCCAGCCTTGTCCGCCAGTCCGATCCGAGCGAGCATTTCTTGGGCGCGCTCCTCGGCAAGGCGGCGTTCCAACTTGAGGACGCGCCTTGGGGCGAGGGTGACGTTGTCGAGCACATTGAGGTGCGGGAAGAGGTTGAACGACTGGAAGACCATCCCGGTGTGCCGCCGCACGAGGTCCTCGTCGATGCGCTCGTCTCCCAAGTCGTGGCCGAACAGCTCGACGGTCCCGGAGTCGATCCGCTCCAGGAGGTTGCAGCAACGCAGCAGGGTCGACTTCCCCGAGCCCGACGAGCCGATCACGCACACCACCTGGTGGGCGGCGATGCTCAGGTCGACACCGCGCAGTACCTCGAGCTCCCCGAAGGCCTTGCGGACACCCACGGCGCGCAGAACTGGTGCCGCTGTCACATCCCGGGCCGAAGTGGCGGTGCTCTCGTCGGCGTTCACGCTGCCATCCCGGCGAGCCGACGAGAGCGGTCCCTTGCCATGATGTGGTCCGTATAACGGGTCAGCGGCACAGTGACTGCGAGAAAGAGCAGGGACGCGATCGTGAACCCGGAGTAGTTGAACTCGACGCCCCCGGCGATCTGGGCGGAGTGGACCGCCTCGGCAACGCCGAGCGTCGAGACGATCGCGGTGTCCTTTTGCAGCGAAGCGAAATCGTTGAGCAGCGCTGGCAGGACGTTGCGAACGGCTTGTGGCAGCACCACGCGGACCAGCGTCGCGCCAGAGCTCAGGCCCAGGCTGCGGGCCGCTTGGACCTGTGCGCGGGGAACAGACATGATGCCGGCGCGGTAGACCTCTGCGACGTAGGCGGTATAGGCGAACACGAGCACAAAACCGGCGTAAACAACGGGCGATTGCGTCGACACTTCGGCCAGGTTGAGCGACGGCACCCCGAAACCCACCCAAAGCATGACGAGGATCACCGGTACCCCACGGGCGAAGTCGGTATAGGCGATGCCGAGGATACGGAACGGGAGCAGCACAGGGCCCCTCGTGAGACGCAGGCTTGCGAGGCCGAGCGCGAGAACGAGCACGATCGCCTCGCAGACTACGGACAGCCAAATGTTGAGGACAAAACCTTTTCCTACCGAAAGGATCCCCTGTTCCGGGTGACCCCCGAGGGCGACCCACATCTGATGAACATTTAGGAACCCGTTGCGGAAGGCCGCGGCCGCCGGGGACGTCAGGACCAAGGCGACGAGCCCGACGACAATCAGGGTGGACACCGTGCTCGCCGCCGTACCAGCCCGGCCGCGCAGGCGCGGGCGGTGGCTCGAGAACAACGAGATCGGCTCCTCGTCGGAGGCGCCTAGCCCGCCTGCGGCGGTAGGGGGCCCGGTACGGGCAGCACCACGGCCTCCCGGGCTCGCTGCGACGCCTACGGCTTTATCGTGGGTATCGAGTTATAGATACCGAGGTACTGCTTGGAAAGCTTGGCGAGCGCACCGTCTTTCGTCATGACCGTGAGCGCCGAGTCCGCGCAGGCCACTAGCGAGTTCCCTTTGGCGAACAGGAGCCCGTAATGCTCGCCCGTGCTCGGGAACTGGCCCACCTGGACGCCGTTTTTCACCTCTGAGGAAGCCATGTACTGGCCGTCGGGCGTGTCAACGACTATCCCGTCGACCTGCTTGGTTTGAAGCGCTGCCACCGCTTCGTCCAAAGTGTTGTAGGTACGCGGCTCACGCGTCGGATGGATTAGGGCGTAGATGTAGGCGAGCCCGGTCGTACCGATCTGGTCGCCGTAAAGGTAGGTCTTGAGCTCAGCCGGGGAGTGGTCCTTGACTATGGAGTTGGACTTCAGTGCCACGATCGATTGGGTCGTGTCGTAATAGCTGATCGAGAAGCTCACGACCTTCGCTCGAGCGGGTGTGACCGATACCTCGTTTATGTCGAAGTCGAACCTCTTCGGCCGGCGCGTAGCTGGAATCAAACGCCTCAGTGACCCACTTCACGTGGGCGTGGTTGAAGCCGAGCAAAGAGCCGACATCGTATGCGACCGCTGACTCATAGCCCTTCCCGTTGGACGGCGTGTTGTTCACAAACCAGGGTTCGTACACCGGGTCGTCAGTGGCGACAGTTAGCTCACCCTTCTTGTACGTCTCGTGCTGCACGATCGCGCGGCACGACGCCAGGGCCGGGTAGGGCGACGTTGGCACGGCGAGCGGGACGAGCGACCCCGTCCCATGCGCCAAAGCCGCTCCCCAAGCGGCCGCCGGGGAGAGACCGGCGAGGGCCAGCAACGAAACGGCGCCAGCAACGAGCGACTTCCTAGTGTGCATGTGCTCTCCAAAAGTTGGGCGAGGCCGGTACACCCGCCCGAGGCCGTTCATCGGCCTGTGGGCGGAGGCTCAGCTCGGAGCATACTTCCGAGACGATGGGGACGGCCATCCTGTTCCTCCCAGCTGGGGCCGCCGCTGCGCGTGACGGGGTAGTCCGTCTGGCCGGTATGGAAGATCGGCCACCCGATCTCGGTGTGCCATCTGGTCGCGTCTTGGGTTTCATGAGGGCCGATCAGGTAGTACTCACGGACGGGCCCTTCTACCGCGAGGGCATGGTCGCTGACGTAAGTGGCGAGTGCCCCGTAGGCCAAGTCGACGTCGGTGTGGGGACCGATATGGACCGCTACCGCGAGCTCGACCTCGGGCACCACAACCGTCGTGACTCGTCCGGTCGGCCGCACCGTCTCGCCGCAAGGCACGAAAACGGTGGCCTCACCACGCTCGTGGTAGAACATCTCGTTGCCATAGATGCCGCCTCCCGGCCCGGTTGGCGACACCTTTTGAGCAGCTAGCACGGCATGCAGCTCTCCGAGCGCTCCCTGGAACCAGGCGTCGGCCTCTTGGACGCCGATGACGTCGCTGACCGCTACAGCCGTAGCGGCCGCTACCCGACGATGCTCGATGGCTGATGGCGTCGCGCCAACTGGCGGCTCGAGGAGGTCGCGCAGTGATGCCGCAGCTTGCTGGGTGCGGGCCAGGACCGTCTCGAGGCGCCGCAGGTGACCGGTGATGAGCTCATTGCGGGCGGCGAGGTCTGGGGTCGTAATGACGGCTTGGATCTCTTCGAGAGGCATGTCGAGGGACCGGAACCGACGGATGACCTGGGCGGTGGGGATTCTGGTCAGTGCCGTAGCGGCGGCGCCCGGTTGACGCGTCGACGTGAGCAGGTTCGAGCAGCCCGATGCGGTGGTAGTGGCGCAGCGTCTTGACGTTGAGATGGGTCGCGCGGGAGAAGTCCCCGATGGCAAGTGACGACGGCACTACCCCAAGTATGAGATCTCCCCTTAGGGGAGGTGTAATCGGCGGTCCTGGTCTTGCACCTCCCGGTAGGGGATGCCTGAAGGTCGTAAGAAGCAGTCAACCGGGGCGGCTCCCGCAAGGAGCACCGTCCCGACGTTCGCACAGGGGGACCGCATGCTTGAGGGCAGTGCCACCGAATACCAAAGTGCTGGCCATCTGACTCTTCGAGGAGTGTTGCCGAGGGCCAAGGTCGAAAGCGTACGGCCGACCGTGGAAGAGCTCGTCCGCGAGGCAACGAGGGCTGCGCTCCCTCTGGAGGAGCGCGACACTTATGGGAAGGCCTTCCTGCAAGTCCAGGACTTGAACAGAAGGGATGCAACGGTCCGAGAGTTCGTATGGGACGAAGGCCTTGCGCGGGTCGCAGCGTCATTGATGGGGGTGCCGGCGGTGCGCTTCTACTTCGACCAGGCACTGTTCAAGGAGCCCGGCGGAGGAGCGACCCCCTGGCATCAAGACCATGTTTACTGGCCTCTTGCCACCGAAAAAGTGATCACGGCGTGGATCCCGTTGGTCGATGTGCCGGCCGAGATGGGCACGATGGAGTTCGTGAGAGGATCGCACCAAAGCCAGTACCGCCCTTTGATCACGATTTCGGACGAGTCCGATGACCTCTACTCCCGTTTGGTGGCGGACGAACATCTAGCGGTCGAGCCCACCGGGCCGTTGGCGGTCGGTGATGTGAGCTTTCATGCCGGTTGGGCACTTCACCGGGCGATGGGAAATAGCACCCCCGAAGTCCGCCAAGTTATCGCGGTCATCTACTTTGAGGACGGCGCAACGCTTTATGAGCAGATCCAGGGCTCACAGCGCATCGGGTACGACGTCTACTTCAGCGACCTGAAGCCGGGTGACGTTGCTGGCAGCGACCTTATGCCCGTCCTTGGCCAAGCCCGTTGAGGTTTATGTGTTGTTACAGGCCGTTGGCGAAGTTCCCGAGGCTCGTCTGAAGTTTGGCCTTCCACAGGTAGAAAGGGTTGTTGTAGCCACCCTCGAAGAAGATATTCCCTGTCTTGTTGAGGTTGTTGAACGTGGTGAGCGCCGCGTTGTAGAAGCCGGCGGTGACCGAACCGTCGGGGCCGAAAACCGCCAATGCCTCGCCGCCGGGGATGGCGTCAGCCAGAATTTTCGCCTTGGCCTGGAAGATGATCTCGCCGTTCAATATCCAAGACGGTGTCTCGCCGTGCTCGATACCGATGAGGTCGCTGAGGTACTCATAGACCTTGGAACGCTGTACCGCGTCCAGGATCTGCCCCCCAGCTGTCAGCACCGCCATCATGTCTATGTCCTGGGTGATGGGCACTAAGCGAGAACCGGCCAACGCCTTGCCGTTGACGAGCGGCTTGTTCGACACCAGGACCTGTTGGTAAGTCCTGTCCTTCATAGCGGGCCATTTCTTGGTCGACACGGGGTTCGGCTGGGGCTTGAGGCCGAACGCTCGGGTCTGCTCTATGAGCGTCGAGGCGCCGTTGCCCGAGCCGTCCAAGGTCCAAGCGATGGTCTTGGACTCCTCTGCGCTATTGATCACCTTGGTGATCTTGGGGTTCACCCACTCGGACTCGCGCAGGTAGAACCGCTGCAACACTATGTCGCGGGTGAGCTCATCTGCACCGGCAAGCTTGTCGAACACGTACTCGACGGGTACGGGCTCGGCCCACACAATGGTGTTGAGGTCGGCCGACGAATAGCCCAGGTACTGGATGTCGAGCTCGTTGACGTTCTTTATCTTGATGATCTCGTTCTTGCCAACCGCCAGGCCGTCGCGGATGAGCTGGGCGGCTCGTTTTGAACGGCTGCGCACAGCGATAACGAGCTGATTGGCCTCACAAAACGCCTGCAGCCTCTCCACTTGGCTGATCGTGAGCCCGTAGATGTCGGTCAAGGCCGCCGCCCCGTCGAGGAGCAAGTTCTGGCCCGCTTCGATGCCTCGCAGGCCCTTACCCAGGCTCTGCGCGATCTTTGAATCACGTAAGGCTTGTGCCAGGGTGATGTCATTGACGAACGGGCTCTTGATGGCGCTGCGCACCTTCGTCAGCGCTTCGCCGGTGGCGGCGGAAAGCTCGGAGGCGGCGTTCGGCACCTGGCGGATGATGCTCGGTACCTGTCCCAAGCCGACCAGGAACTTCTGGAAAATGACGTCCGACACGACGAAGTCGCCCACCGCGGTTAGCCCGGCCCCGAAGCCCTGCCCGGCGAGGGCTGCCACCTGGTTGTAGTCACCGGTCTTGATAGCCTTCTGGAAAGGCACGAACGCGTCGTAGGCTGCCTTTTTTACCGCTCCGGCAACGGCAGTGCCCATCTTTACCGCCTTCGAGGCAGCCACGTCGGCCAGCACCTCGTCAGCGAAGGCGTCGCGTTGCTCTGGCGTTAATGCTTGGCCGACCGTTGCCAACAAAAGCACCGACGCCTCCATCTCGGCCACGTCGGCCACCGTGGACCCGGCCGCCACGACCACGGTGGAGAGGCCCTCGGCCGTTTTTTCGATGGTGTTGACCGGGTGCTCCACCATCTCGGCGGCCCCGGCGAAGGCGAGGTAGGAGTACTTGGCCGTGTAGAAGAAGGTGTTGTCGACGAAGTTGTCCCCGATGGTGGTGATAGTGCTCGGCGGGGGCGGCGGGGGCGTGTGGTCGACGTCGACCTCGATGGGCGAGGAGCCTTCCGTCATACCGATCTCGGCAGGGCTCAAGGCGTGCTCAGTGCCGTCGGGCTCGATGACGGTGCCATCTGGGGCGTAGGACAATTTGGCGTCCGTGCCCTCGACTAGCGACGTGCCGACTTCGCCCATCAGGTCGATCGTGTCGCCCGGGGCTATTTCACCGGCGAAAGGGAGCACGGTCCCGTCGGCGTCCGGCTCAGCGGCCTGGTCGACGAGCGCGCCGTCGCCGGCGTTGCCCTCGATGCTGGGCACCAGGGGCACGACGTCAAGGCTCTGGGTCAGGCTCCGATTGGTAAGCGTTCCTCCGATCAGCACCGGCGTTCCCGGGCTGACCGCTGCGGGCTCGAGGGAGTGCAGCGACAGCCATAACAAGGCCGTGGGCAGGACGGTGAGAGTGCTGGTCCCCTCGCTAACGTTGGTGGCGCTCGCCCCACGGCTCACCGATAGCACCTGAGGCGAGAGCCGGAAACTGCCGTTGTTCACGACATGGACCTCGAAGGTCACCGTCTCCGACTGGCCCGGGGCCAGCGTGCCTATCTTCAACGCTCCCGCTGCCTTGGTATCGCCCAGCGAAGCCCCGTTCACAGCTGTGACCGCCACCGGTAGGGCCCGCACCGCCTGGGCCTTGGTCGCAAACGAGAAGGGGGGCACCCCGTTGAAGGCCACGTTGTCCTGGGTCGTCTTGGAGGTGTTCTTCACCAGCACCTGCGCCGTCACGTCGTCAGGTACCTCGGCTTTGTCCCCGTCGACCAGGCGCAAGGTGTCCGCGACAGGTTTGCCGTTCACCAACGTCGATAGCGCCTTGTCTCCCTGCAACCAGTGGACCGTGATGGTCAGGGGTTGACCGAGGCGGGCCGTAACGGAGTCGTGCGCGCTGACGGCATCGCCGTTCGCCGCGGTGCCCTTGGCCTTTACCGACAATTGGACCGTGCCCACTTCGAGCAACTTGAACTTCTGCTTATAGGTCCTGCTCTGGCCTGGTGGGATCGTGAACCCCCCGGCCGGTATTGGTGGTGATGGCCCTCCCAGTGGGCTGAGCACCGTACCCGGCGTCAGCAAGACCGGTGGCGCGGCCCTGACACCCGTGACAGGCCCGGTCGCTTGGGCGCTGACGGACAGGGTGACGGTGGCGACAATTGTCATCCCGACGACCGCCTGCTGAGCCATTACCGGCGCTCCGTTGACATTGGCGACAGTCACTGAGGCGCTCAGAGGATCGGCGGACGAAGGGCCGATGGTTACGAGGATCTTGACCCAAGCCGAATAAACAGCATAAGGAGCCTGACCGTCGTCTTGCCCAGACACGTCAATGTCGAAATGGAACTGCTTAAAAGTCTGTGCCGAACCCTTGATTGACAGGAAAAACGAGACGAATGGGTGCGCTCTCGTCCGAAGGGCAGTACGTAGCGACGCGGTTCCCGCACCACCCGCCCGAAATGAGGGTAGACGCGTTTTGGCTGACGGGCTTCCCCGCGAGCGACGTTGCCGAGGCACCGAGCGAAGGCCAGCCGGTACAGCGCGGGTCGTTGGGGTTAGGCTTGTACAGGTTCGGCGGGCAGTTCCCTGCGACGGCAACGTCGAGGCTGATCTGGAACGCTGGGGTGCAGTAATACCCAACGGCCGTCATGTAGCCCGCGCATGACCCGGCGGTAAGCGCTCCGGGGCCACTGGCCACCGCTCCGCAGTCGGTCTCTGTCTTAAGCGAATAGTATTCCTGCGCGGCGGAGCAGGCTGACGGTTCGTCGTCGTTGGACGCAGCGAGGATGACCGGCACTGCTGGTGGATAGGCAACCGATGCTGCTTGATGGCGAGCGGTACCCGCGTTTGCCAGGGTAGGGGCCACGACTGCACTGAGCGCCGTCGAAACGAGGAGCCCGAGGAGCCCGACGACAAGGCCGAAGCAGCGTCTCCTGTTTGCTCGCAGGAGCAGGTCGCCTGCGGCTAGTCGTCGACAGGGACTACGACGCGTCATCTCAGGACACTAGCCCAACAGGCCGACCTCCCATCGGCCCCGGTCGCCGCGCCGACATCCGGCCCCAGGTACGACTGTCACGAGTGCTCGAAGACCGTTGTGAACGCCTCCTTATTGCTCATGGAGTAGGCCGTCTTGACCTGGAGAGGCCCCGCCGAGCTAGCGTAGAGGTTGTCGGCCTGCAGCCCAGTGGCCGCGGAACCGAACGGGTACCCATTGATGAGCGCGCTGGAGAAGGCGATGGTGCCAAACTTGGGCACCCTGGCTGTCGTCGCGCCCGTAACCACTGGGTAGTCGCCGGCCGTGATGCCCTCGCCCGTGCCGCTGCCGGTCCCGTTACTCGTGACGATGAACCTGTGCGTCATGTCAATTACCGAGACGGTGACTTGCGAGTCGCTCTGAGACACAGCGAACTGGATCCTGTCGCCAGCACTGGCGACATGAGCCGCGATGTTCTTGATGCTTCCATTGACCACGAGCGACGGGTAGGAGCGAGCCACGCCGTGCGGCGCGCAAGCCAGGAGCAGCCGGGCGTACGAGTTCACGGATTGGATGCCGACCCCGACATAAATCGAGCCCTCGGCGGGCAGCGTGGCCTTGCAATTCAGCTTGGGCACGACCACGATGGCGCTTACAGCCCCCGGCACCCCGATGTAATTGGCGAAGTTGTAGCCGGCAAAAACAGTGCTCTGAGTAACGGTTATTGGCGTCGGCGCAGCGAGCGCGGGCTGCGCGAGGCCGAGCATTGCCGTCATCCCCCCAGCCAGGCACAATGTTCTCCTCATCATCGCTCCCTTTTGGTTGTTGGGACTGCGCCACACCGAGCGTGCTGTCGTCCCTCGTCTCATGGCAGGTTCACCTTCACCGGGAGATCGCTCCCTTGGTAGCTCCCATCCCCGAGCTGCCCGAAGTTATTTCCGCCCCAGGCGAGCACAGCCCCGCTAGAAGTAACCGCCAAGCTATTTAGTTCGCCGGCGGCGATAGCCGTCACTTTCCTGCCCGGGGGTAGCTTCACTCTCACCGGCACATCGCTAGGCGTCTTGGTGCCGTTCCCGAGCTCGCCGTCCGTGTTGTACCCCCAGGCGAGCACCCCGCCAGTCGAGGTCACCGCGAGACTATGGCCAGGACCGAAGGTAGCCCCGCCCACTCCTTCAAGGGAGCTGCCGGCGGCGATCGCCGTTATCTTCGTGCCCGCAGGCAGCTTCACCTTCACCGGCACATCGCTGTTTGTCTTGCCACCGTTACCGAGCTCGCCGTCAGCGTTGTACCCCCAGGCGAGCACCCCGCCACTCGAGGTCAGCGCCAGGCTGTAATACCCGCCGGCCGCAACCGCGGTCACCTTCGTGCCCTTTGGCAACTTCACCACCACCGGCATATCGCTGTTTGTGGTGCCCCCGTTACCGAGTTCGCCGTCCGCGTTGTACCCCCAGGCGAGCACCCCGCCAGCCGAGGTCACGGCCAGGCTGTGCAGGGCACCAGCGGCGACCGCAGTAACCGTCGTGCCCGCAGGCAGGCTCACGTTCACAGGTACATCGCTAGACCCTGTGCCGCCGTTGCCAAGTTGACCGTCTGTGTTGTAACCCCACGCGAGCACGGAGCCGGTCGACGTCACCGCCAGGTTGTGCTCGCCGCCCGCCGCGATCGCGGTCAGCTCTGTGGCTGGGGGCAAGCTCACCTCCGCCGGCACGTCGCTGTCTGTCGTACTCCCGTCGCCAAGGTCGCCGTTGTAGTTCTTGCCCCACGCGAGCGCCGCGCCGGTCGAGGTCACCACCACGCTGTGAGCGAACCCGGCAGCGATCGCTCTCACCCTCGCACCGCGGGGCAGCCCCACCTTCACCGGCACGTCGCTGCCATTCGTGTTCCCATTGCCGAGCTGGCCGACAATGTTCCAGCCCCATGCGAACACCGCACCGGTCGGGCTCAACGCTAGCCCGTGGTATAGGCCGGCGGCGACGGCGGCTCTCTTCAGCGCGACAGGTGCCTCGCTCCTAAAGGCGGGGCGCGATTTCGCCTGCGCCGGAGAGGCGAGCAGGGGGCAAGCGCAGGTAGCCAGCAAGGCCCCGGTCAGGCCACTAACTGTCACCCCGCGGCGCAGGCCCGCGGCTCCCCCATGGCGCCGGGAGCGGGCTTCTCTAAGGCGCCTCAACTCGCAGCCACCCCTAACTCCCATGCGGTTGCCTCCTTTTCGGCCAGGGACGTAGGGCCCGCAGGCCCCGTTGTGCCCATTAAAGCGGGCGGCCGTCACACGAACGTCACACCGCACCAAACCACCGCTCTCGGGCCTCTCGGAACGTTCGCCGGGGTCGAAGGCGTCGCCGTGCGCTCAGTGCGGCGCGCTACCTGGCGGTACCGTCCCCTAGATTTCTCCGCACTCCAACAGCGGCTCAGGCGAGCGGACGCGCGATCGTCTGCGGCCGCAAGTAGTCCATAAGCGTCTCAGGGCTGTTGACACCGCCCCCGTAGCCGCTCAAATTTACGCCGCCGTACGGAAGGCCGTACGCGAAAACGTTGTGAGCGTTGATCCAACTATTGCCGGCCACAAGGCGCTCAGCGACCCGCTCAGCCCGCTTCGAATCGGCGCTCCAGACGCTATTGGCCAGACCGTACCGCGAGCTATTGACCGTTTGCACAACTTCGTCCTCGTCCCGGAACGGGACTACGTAGGCCACGGGACCGAATATCTCCTCGCGAGCACAAACGTTGGCGGCATCTCCCGTAAGCAGAGCGGGGGATACAAAGTACCCGTCCTCGTGCCCCTTGGGCCTGAGCTCGCCGCCTTCGAGCAGTGCTGTGGCTCCCGACGCGAGGCCCTTGTCGATGTAGCCGAGGACACGACGACGCTGTCCCTCGCTCACCAACGGCCCCATCGTCGTGGCCGGGTCCAAGCCGGCACCAATAGTGACCTCTCCCAACGCCTCCTTCGCTTCGGCGACCAACTGGTCCAGCACGTCCTCGTGGACCATCCAGCGGGTAGCCGTGCAGCACACTTGGCCTGAATTACCGGTTATGGCGTTGGCCAGCCGGCGGGCCGTGCCGGAGACGTCGACGTCATTGAAGACCACCGCCGCGCCCTTCCCCCCGAGCTCGAGCTTGCAGGGCACCAAGTTGCGAGCGGCCTGCGAGGCCACCTCCCGGCCGACCTCGGGCGACCCTGTAAATGACATGCGACGGATACCCGTATGGCGCGCGAGCGCCGCGCCGGCGGTTTCTCCCAACCCGGGCACGACGTTTATCACACCGGCCGGTATGCCCACTTGCTCCGCCAGATGACAGGCGTAAAGGGTGCTTAGCGGTGTCAGCTCGGCGGGCTTAACGACGACGGTGTTCCCAGCCGCCAGGGCGGGGGCCACCCCCCACCCGAACAACAAGAACGGGAAGTTCCAGGGGAAGATAAAGCCACAGGGGCCGTAGGGCACCTGGATCTGACGGGCTTCCATATGGGCCACTGCGAGTGGCTCGGACCGCCGGATGTGAACCGAAAGGTCGGCGAAGTACCGAAAAGCTTGGACTGCAAAGGGAATGTCGAAGTCTATGGCCCCAGTTACCGGCTTGCCCACGTCAAGCGATTCGAGGCTGGCCAGCAGTTCGAGGTTGTCCTCGATGGCGTCCGCGTAGCGGTGCAGGAGCGTAGCCCGGTCGGCGGGAGGCAGGGCGGACCAACCCGGGAGAGCCCGGTTCGCCGCAGTTACAGCATCATCGACGTCGGCGCTCAAGCCGGCGGCCACCTCGGCCAGCAGGGCCCCGTCGGCAGGATCCTGGACCTCGATGACGGTGCCTTCATGCGCAGGCTTCCAGACGCCGCCGATGTAGAGCGGGACTGGCCCCTTTCCCAGGAACTTCTCTATCTCCGCTTGGACTGCGCTTGTCACCGTAGTGGGCCCCCTTCGCTATCGTTCTTATTTCCCTTTTTGCAACCGTGATTTACCAAGTGGGATCACGGAAAGGCGCTTGATCATGCCGTCACGCGGTTTGTCGTCGCCGGGACCTGATTTCGGCCACGTTGGCCGTAGATCCCGCAGCGATCAGACCCGCGTCGGCACAAACATTTACAACTTGGAAGCCTCGGCCCGCCCAGTAGATGGCTTCGTCAGGACCATCAGCATGGAAACCGGCGACCCGCCCGGAGCGTTTGCAGGCATCGAGGACCCGTTGAGCCAACTCAGAGAGCAACGTGTTCTTCGACGAGGGTAATGGCGCCCCGCCGTGTGACACCAAGAGATCGCTCGGCCCGATGTAGGCGCCGTCCACGCCCGGGACCGAGAGGATCTCGTCGACGTGGTCCAAACCCGAGCGAGTCTCGATCATGACGAAACAGAAGACGTGCTCATTAGCCTTCGCAGGCGAGTAGTCGTCCAGTAATAGCCGAGCGCGTACAGGCGCCCAACTGCGTTCGCCTTGGGGTGGGTAGCGCAGGGCCTTGACGATTTCGGCCGCTTCCTCCGCCGTGTCGATCATCGGGACGATAACGCCCTGGGCACCGTAGTCCACCGCGTGCATCGCCACCGCAAAGTTCGTCTTCCACGGGATCCTGACAAAGGCCGGGACGTCGTGCGCGTTGATGACTTGCAGCAAGGGCATCAGCGACTCGACCGAGCCGACCTGGCCGTGCTGCATGTCGACGCACATCCAGTCGTACCCCGCACGGGCCAGCAGCTCCGTTGCGAACGGCGCCGGCATGATGGACCAGGCACCGAACGCGACGCCCTCTGAGCGGATCACGTCTCGCAAGCTCTTCACCGGCGCCACCCCCCTTATTCTGTCGTCGGAGCCGAAGGCTATCCCATCTCCGAGTGGCTCGGCATCCCCCGGGGCCGAGCGTCGTCGCCTCAAACGGTCCCCCCGTCTTCTGCGACACCTGTTAGGACCGGGGTCACCACGGTCGACGTTCATCGGCAGTGGGCCACCATGCCAGACTGAGTTCTGTGGAGATGCCGCCCAACCTCTTGGGACGTGCTGCGGAACTGGGCGAACTGGCGGGTTTTTTGGACCGGAGCGCACAAGGCCTTGCGGCACTCGTCTTGAGCGGGCCCCCTGGCATCGGCAAGACGGTGCTGTGGCGCGAGGGCCTGCGCCATGCCCAAGACGGGGGATGGATAGTGCTCTCGGCACGTCCCAGTGGGGCCGAGGTCTCGCTGTCGTTATCCGGGCTGACGGACCTTTTAGCCCTTGTCGACTTGGCCAGCGTGGTACCCCCCTTGCCCGCCGTCCAGCGTCGCGCCCTGGAAGTCGCCTTGCTCAGGACCGAAGCCAGCCCCCGAGTCGACGCCCGTACGGTCCCAACGGCGGTGCTGTCGGTCCTGCGGGGACTGGCCGCGGCCAGTCCGGTGCTGGTCGCCGTCGACGATGCCCAGTGGTTGGACCGGGCCACCTCGAATGCCCTGCGGTTCTCGCTGCGCCGCCTCGAAAACGAACCGGTCGGGCTCCTCGTGACCATGCGCGACAGCGATCCGATGGTCAGTACAGTCGCCGGTTCGGTACCTGCCGAACGACGTGCCACGGCTTTCGTCAGGCCCCTCGATGCGGCCACGACCAGAGCTGTCCTGCGGTCCCGCTACCCGGGGCGACTTCCTCCCCGGACCATTACCAAGCTCGCCCGAGCCAGCGGTGGTAACCCGTTCTATGCCATCGAGATAGCGGGCGAGGTCCTCCGGACGGGGGCACTGGACGCCGAGGTCCCCCTCCCGGGCCAGCTGCGCGAGTTGGTGCAAGCGCGTTTTGCCCGCCTGCCCTCCGCGGCCCGTGAAGCCTTGCTCGCCGTAGCCTGCCTCAGTAGCCCGCGTTCGGGGCTCGTCGATCGCAGCGGGTTGACCCGCGCCATAGGGGCGGGCCTCGTGGTGGAGGACGTGGACGGCCGCGTCCGGTTCACGCACCCGCTGTTGGCCGCCGCCATCTACGATTCGGTCCCCCTTCCCCGCCGCCGCGCCCTCCACCGTTCCTTGGCCGGACTGGTCGACGACCCTGAGGAGAGGGCGCGTCACCTGGCCCTCGGGTCGGAGCCACCCGACATTGCGATCGCTGCCCAACTGGACGCCGCGGCAAAATTGGCTGAGGCTCGCGGCGCACCCCAAGCAGCGGCAGAACTGATCGAGCTGGCGCTCGAGATGGCTCCGCCGGACGGCACCTCAAGCCGGGCCGACCGGTTGATGAACGGTGCGACCATGCACTTTGAAGCGGGTGACCTGGCCCGGGCCGAAGAGCTGGTACAGGAGGTCTTGGCAACTACGCTAGGCGGGGTTCGCCGCGCTGCTGCGCTTCGCCTCGGGGCCCACCTACAAAGCCGAGCGGCCGGGTTCGTGCAGGCTGTCGAGTTGGCGTCCGAAGCGCTCGTCTGCGCAAGCGAAGACCTTGCTTTGGTCGCCGCTTTGCACTTAGACCTCGTGTTTTTCCTTACCAGCCTTGGCGATTTCTCCTCCGCGTTGCCGCACGCGGAAGCTGCCTTGCAGAGCGCGACCGAGCTGGGCCTGGGAGCCATGGAAGGGCAGGCACTGGCCGTCCGCACGGTTATCTGCTTTCTCGGAGGTCAAGGGCTTTGCCGGCCTGACCTCGCTCGCGCCATCGAGCTGGAGGGCACCAGTCTGGCGAACCCCATCATGATGAGCCCCCGCACCATCTCCGGCCTAATCGCGCTCTGGCTGGCGGAACCAGCGGAGGCATTGGAAGTCTTGGACGGGCAGCGCAAAGAAGCCCTGGAACAAGGTCGGGAGACCGACAGCGTCTTGATGTACCTGTACCTCGTGTGGGCTGCCGTTTGGAAAGGGGACATACCCACGGCCATTGCCCTGGCGGAGCAGTCTCTGGCTACCGCGTCACGGCTCGAGGACCGCATCGCCAGTTCCCTTGCTCACACAGCCAGTGCGCTGGCGAACTCATACTCCGGCAACGAAGTCGCGGCTCGGGCTGGTGCCGAAGAGGCGGCTCGCCTCTTCGGAGAAATGGGATGGCGCTCGGGATCCATCTGGTCGTCGTGGGCACTCGGGTTCCTCGAGCTCTCCCTGGGCCATAACGAAGCCGTCAACGTCGTGCTCGGCCAGCTCTCCGCGGCTATGGGCGACCTGGCCGACCTCGACCCGGTCATAGCCGTGTTCCTTCCCGACGAGGTCGAGGCATTGACCAGGCTGGGCCGCCTCGAGCGGGCCGAGAGCCTGCTGGTGCCGTTCGAGCAGAAGGCGGCAAGCTTGGGAAGGACTTGGGCCATGGCCGCTGCGGCCCGCTGCCGCGCACTGTTGCGCGCCGCCGATGGCGACTTGGAGGGGGCCTTGACGTCGTTGGAAGAAGCGCTTGGTTTGCAGGGACAACTGGGCCTGCCGTTCGAGCGGGCCCGCACATTGCTCGAGCTCGGGTGCCTCCAACGCAGGAGGCGGCAAAAGCGGTTGGCCCGGGAGTTACTAGAACAGGCCTACGGCGAGTTCTGCACGCTCGGGACACCGATCTGGGCGGCCCGGGCCCATGCTGAGCTGGCGCGGGTGCGGGGCTGGGCTACGCCGGCGGGCCTCACCGCCACCGAAGAGAGCATCGCCCGCCTCGCTGCCGACGGGTTCACGAACAAGGCCATCGCCGACCGCGTCTTCGTGACCGTCAAGACAGTCGAAGCCAACCTGGCCCGGGCCTACCGAAAGCTCGAGATCTCCTCGAGGGCCCAACTGGCCCGAGCCCTCGACGGTGGGCACTCCGCTCACAAATAGGGTTTTCCCGACTTTCCGCATCGCCGCCGGATCCTTAGGTTATGCCTTTGCTGGGCGCGACCGACGCGCCGAGATGGCACCGGCGGACCACGGAGGTACCGATGCGGCGAGGGCGGGGATCACCGGCGTTTTCGTTCGGAGGACGTGGGGGCGGCCGCTACTCCACGGCAGAGTTCAATGACAGCAACGGCTTCGGCTGCCATGTCGTGGTCGCCGGCGACTTCGTCGCAATTGGGGACGGCAATTCCGACGTGAATGTCGATCGTGTTAATGGTCCCACCAACCGAGGCTTCATCGGCGATGTAGCGACGGCGGCGGCCAGCAGGGCAAACGGGCCGGTTTCGTTCTCGGCCGGAGCAAGGACCATGGAACCGCCTTATTTAGTTTTCCCGTGAACTGTTCGCTCAGCCTGTCTGTTTGCACGAACTGAAGGTGGAGGTTAGTTGAGCAAAAGCGACGCAACACAGCCAGGACGAAGGTTCCGGTGCGCGGCCGCCCTGGCTGCCGCGCTAGCCACTCTGCCCGCGTCGGTTGCGCCTGCCGCGGCCTTGTCGGAACGCCGGCGAGAGCCGGCGATTTCTTTTAAACCCGGATCGTGGAGCGGGGACACGGTAACCGACATCGGTATGACCCCAATCCTTTATCAGTTGCCACATTACTGGGTGCTGTTGCTACAACAGATCGAGCCCGAACCCGGTCGCTTTTCGTACCATGAGTTGTTGTTCAACCTGAAGTCTCAGGCTAGGGCCGAGATCGTTGGCTTACCCAAGCCTTATTGGTCGACTCTTTCCAACACTCCGGCGGTACTTGCCCTACCGGGCAAGCAGGACGACATCGTGTTCAGTGGCGTGAGGTCGAGTGCCGCTAAGGATCCTTATCATTACGGGTGCTTGGTAGCCGCCGCTCAGACTGCCGGCTCCAGCAACGTTGTCCAAGCCCCGACCAGCACCTTGTTGTCGGCTTGGGCCTTGCAGCCCTGGTCGCTCTCGTCCCGCTGCAATATCTTTCAAAGCGACGCTGTCTTGGATGGCGATGGACAGGCGGCGGCCGCGTGGCAGGGGGACTGGAACGGCGGCCACGGCTTCTTGTACCGGCTGGGGCCGTCGCAGACCATCCCAGCGAGCGGTGCTGACATGGAGGTGCCCCTTCCGCAAACCGCCGAGGTGAGCAAGATGGCGGTCGCCGCCGACGATGCTGGCAATAGCGACATATGGCTGTACTGGGGCCAGCTTGGGTCGCCTCCCTCCACCGCGGACGGTTTGTACGCCAAAAACCTGAGCAGTAATGGGCCAGTGCTGAAGGCGCCAGGCTCCGTGCGTGGATCGGCCGACCTTGACATCTTCGCCCGGCCCGCATTCGCCGCCACGAACACCCACCCCGGAGTCTTCGCCGCCTACGACGTGCCTCCTCCGTCCTCCCAATACCTGAACTGCTCTAACGGGCAGAAGTGCACGATCCGCCTGTGGCGCGTCGGCAGTCCCACCGCGATCGCCATCCCGGGGACCACAGGCGTCGTGGCCGACAACGTCGCCCTCGCACCCGGTCCCCGGGGGAGGTTGTGGATCGCCTGGGTGGACGCCACGCACCGTACCTTCAACGTGCTACGGACGAATGAAGCCGATGATAAGTTCAGCGCGGTAAAGACGTACCCGGTCGGGATCTGCCCGGGCTACGGCCTAATCGGGCTAGCCGGCGGTCCCTACCAGCGCCTGGCCGTCGGCCTGCAGTGCCCTAAGCCACTGTGGGCGACTAACTCGCCTCCTTTGTTTGACTACTACACACAGATACTTCCCTCGCTTACCGTCGCGCTCAGTTCCACAGTGGCCAACACCACCGCCTTCGCACTGCATGTCCGAGTCACCGACGTCGGGGACCCCGTCCCCGGGGCGACGGTCACGCTTGGCTCCCTAACCGCCACGACCGGGGCATCAGGGTTCGCCACCATAACGGTGCCCAAAGGCGAAGCACCCGGCAACTACACCGTTACGGTGACGGTCCCGGATTACGCGGTCGCCACCAGCACCCTCAAGGTGACCGCATGAGCGCCCGACCGCGGCACGCCCGGATGAGCGGCAGCGTCCTGGCGGCTGGCGGCCTTTTGCTTGCCTGTCTCCTCCCGTCCGCCACGGCGTCAGCACGGTCGGTTGGCCCTTCGATCGTCCTTTACTACCCAGGCCAGTGGCACCAGGTCGGCACCACGGGCCTCGCCATGACTCCTGTCGTCTACGACGAGCCGACCGGTGAGGCAGTGGTCATCTGGATGGAGGAACCGGCCCCGGACCGCTTTAGCTTTGACCAGGACTACATCAGCGCCAGCGGTGCCCTGACCGCCTCGGTCCTGGCATTCCCCAAACCGTTCTGGTCCTCGCTCAACACCACCGCTGCCATCGTCGCGGGACCAGGCGGGGCGCCACTGTTCGTTTTCAGTGGCGCACGCTCGTCCAATATCCTTGACCCGTACAGCACGGGCTGCATCGTGGGAGCCTTGGGCGCACCCAAATCGCCGGCGCCTTGGGTGCTCCAGAAATGGTCGTTATCGGGCCACTGCGACATCCCCGAAAGCGATGCGGCCTTGGGGGGCAATGGGCAAGTGGCCGCTGCGTGGCCTGGCGGCTGGAGCGGAGGCCATGGCCTGTTGTACCGGCTGCAGCGCTCAGGTTCCAACCCAGCCTTCGGTCCCGACCGCGAAGTCGCCTTGCCTCCCTCCGCCAGCGTCGTCAAGATGGCTGTCGCCGCTAACAGCGCCGGAAATGGCGACGTCTGGGCCTACTGGGGCCAGTTCGGTTCGACCCCCTCGGGCGCCGACGGCTGGTACGCGAAGGACCTGACTGCCAATGGCCCAGTGCGCAAGGCGCCTCTGTCCGTGCACGGTTCGGCTGACCTCAACGTCGCCGCACGGCCGGCCTTCGCCACGACTAACTCCCATGCGGGCGTTTTTTCCCTCTACGACGTACCTCCTAGTGGGCCGAGTTACATCAACTGCTCCAACGGCCAGTACTGCACTGTGCGGCTGTGGAGAGTGGGCTCGCCAAAAGCCGTCGCCGTGCCAGGTGCGGTCCACGTCATGGCTGACGACCTAGCCCTGTCAGCCGGCCCCAAGGGGAGGCTGTGGATCGCATGGTTCAGTGCTCATCAAGAGACTGTAAATGTGCTGCGCACCAACGAAGCGGACAGCGAGTTCGGCCCGGTGAAGACTTACCCGACGCCCTGCACCGGCTACGGGGTACTCGGGACCGGGAGCGGGGAATTGCAGCGTCTCGACGTGGCCGTGCAGTGCCCTACCAAAACCGCTCCCTTGGCTGTCGAAGTCAGCCAGGTCCTTGCACCGCTGAGCCTCAAGTTCACCACGACCATCGTCAACACCCTGGCGCACACGATTCACCTCAAGGTGACCGATGTCGGGGACCCGGTCCCCGGGGCTGTGGTCCGCGTCGGGAAAATTACGGTCTCCACCGGCCCGACAGGGATCGCAAGCGTCGTCCTGCCCAAGGGACAGAAGCCGGGCAGCTACCCGGTGACGGCCACGGCCGCCAACTACACCAGTGCCACCGGCACCCTGACCGTAACTTCGTGAGCCGTGAGCTCGTAACCCCCCTTGACCTCGACGCTGTGATGCCAGCGAGGTGACTTGCCGGGGGTGCGAGGCGCGGGTGCGGCGCTCAAACAAGGTTCATCGCGGACCTGCCGCTCGGTACCCAGGCGAGCATTGTCATTTGATGGCCGTCATCTTCACCGTTCGGTCGGAGGGGCTCGGCGCTTAGCACTACGGACTGCAGCTGGTTGAACGGCTGAGCCAAGGCAGCACCGCTGCCACCTGACGACCGAGCGCCACAAGCTGGTGACCCGAAAGCACGATCTCGCCGCCCCTCTCATCTGGCGTCGTCCGATCCCAACGAGGTCGAGCATCTTTCGGACTAGAGGAAGGTCATCGAACAGCCACGCGGACGGTCCTGGTACGTTCCAGCTCCGCTTGGCAGAGCTACGCTCCTACGCTGCACCCGCCAGCTCGAACTGCTGGCCGACGAAGGCTTCCGGCACGAGCGCAAATTGCGCGTATGCTGACCAGCGCATTGCCAACGGCACATGGGCTTGAAGGAAAAGTGGCGGTCGTAACCGGCGCCGCCTCGGGCATCGGTCTTCGCACGTCGGAACTGTTCCTCGAAGAGCAGATGACGGTGGTCGGGATCGATCTATGTGCCGTGCCTCCTGGCTTGGCCGAGCACCGACGGTTCATCGAGATCACCGCCGACATCTCCGACGCTGCCGACGTGAGCGCAGCGACGGCCCGCATCCAGGCCTCACCGGGCCGCTGCGACGTCCTGGTCAACTCCGCGGGGGTGCTTGTCAACGGGACCGTCACCCAGACCAGTGAGGCCGAATGGGACCGGACAATGGCAGTTAACCTTCGGGGAGCCTGGTTGACGTCCCGAGCGCTGATCCCCCTGATGGCGTCCTCGGGCGGAGGGTCGATCGTCAGCGTTGCCGCCGGGGCCGGGCTGAGGCCCCTACCCGGGCTCGCGGCCTACGCCGCCTCCAAGGCAGGGCTCGTTGCCCTCGCCCGTTCCATCGCACTGGACTATGCCGCATCGGGCATCCGTAGCAACTGCGTCTGCCCGGGCCCCACCGACACGCCCATGTTCATCAACGACGAGGGCAACATTCGAGCGCGTGAAGAAAACGGCGGTGCCTGGGCCAGGCCGCTGTCTCAGCCCGAGGAGATCGCGCGAGCGATCCTCCTGTTTATCTCGCCCGAGATGCGCACGCTGACGGGTGCGGCACTAACGATCGATAGTGGCCGGGTGCTGCACTGAACGCCCCCTGAGCCCTCGAAGGCCTCCGGTTCGAGCCCGCCGCTGCTGGCGTACACCAAGTGTTCGCTTTGTGTTCACTCAGATCTACCGGCACGGCGGGTAGGTTCGCCTCGAAATGTCTACTGCCGCCGCCTGGAGGCGGCTCTCCGACGGGAGGAGCCCGGCTTGAAAACACTGTGGGGCCGTCCGGTAAAAGTGCGTCGGCAACTGGCCGTATTGCTCGCCGCGCCTCTCCTTGCGGCGTCGGCTTTGGCGATGAGCACTTATGGGCCGGGGCCGAGCGTGTCCGCCCAGGTAACCGCGAGCGGGACTTTCACCGCACGGGTATTCGCCACGGGCGCCCACATCTTGCACGCCACTGCGAAGGGTGAGCAGCCGATCTCCCAGCCCGACGACATCACCTCCCTACGGGCCGATATCTTCGTCGCGTTCCAAAATGGCGTCGGGCCCCAGGGCCAAGCCAGCTCGACGGGGAATTTGGACAGCACGGTCGTCGAGTTCAATCTCTCCGGGCTCCCGACTGGCCAATGGGACCTGGTAGGCAAGTGCGACGGCCTTACCGCAGACCCGCTAACCGGACAGGTCATGGCGACGGTCAACGAAGACGCCCATTCGAGCATCTACCTCTTGAGCCCCGCCACCGCCAGCGTCGTCCACTACCGCTACAACCAGCCCCTACCCAGCAAGGGCGGGACCGACGCCATATCCATTTACCACGGCATGGTCCTGATCAGTGCCTCCGCTCCCGGGACGACGGGCAAGGCGGCACCGCAGCCCGGTTACCCTGCTGTGTACCGGGCCACCTTTGACGCCGCCAACGGTATCGCGACCGTGCACCCGCTCTTTTTTGACGAAGCCCAAGCCACCGTGGCCACCAAGACAAGTGCCTCGCTAGGCATGCCCCAGCGCCTAGCGCTCACCGACCCGGACTCCAACGAGGATGTACCCGCCTTCGCTCCCGGGTTCGCCGGGGACTTCATGCTCACCAGTCAGGGCGACAAAGAGCAGATCTTCGTGCATGACGCCGCCACCCCTGCCCAATCACTTTCGGTGCTGGCATTATCAGGCTCTGTCGACGATACGGCCTGGGCCTCCGACCGGACCGGCGCCATCTACACCACAGACAACTCCGGCAACACCGTGTACAAGATCACTGGCCCGTTCCGTCGAGGCGAGATTTTCGTCGCGGCCACGCCTTGCGATGCCAACGGCGCGCCGGCCACTTGTCCCGCGCCGGGCTTTCCCTCGAACTATTTAGGCCAGCTCAACCCCGTCACTGGCGTTATCGACAGGGTCACGCTGACGGGCCCTGCGTTCGGGCCCAGGGCATGCTCTTCCTGCCCTGAGGTCAAGACGAGGACACGAGCGTCATCAACGTAGCCGCCGCGACATGCGTCGCGCGGCTGCCAACCGCTTGGAGCAGGCAGAGCGACGGGCAACGCTCTGAGCTCCGCGAGCGTCTCGACGGCGAAGACCTGGTTCAGTTGGTCTTCATACTCGCTCCGGCTCAGATGTCCGTCGGCAAGAGCCGTCCGGAGAACGTTCGTAGCGTATTGAAGGTCGCCACCGCTAGGCCGCGCCACGGGTTGTCGGCGTTCACCTTGAATGCTTCGCCATTCCGCCCCCTGAGGCATTAGCCGACCGGAAAGTAGTCGGGAGTGTTACGCCTCAGCCCGAAAACGAGTGAGAAGACGCTGTAAGGTACGTTCTAGCTGCGCCAAGACCGCGGCACTGCCCCATCGTGCACCGTTTTTGTCCCGGCAGCCGACGATTGAGCTGACCGCAAGTAGATCCCACCTGGCACCCCAAGTGGACCCGTTAGCCTCCAGAGGTGACCCTGACGATCAGGCCGAGTACCACCCACTTGGCCGAGCTGGCCGGAAGGTTGCGTACTGCTCCGCTGACCTATGGCGAGCAAGGCCAGACGCGGTCCGAGAACCTTCCGGCCGGCTACCACTACCAGCAAGCGACGGCAGTGATCGGACGCGGCGATGATGCGTGGGACAAAGCCAAAGAGGCTCTGCTCACTTGGCAATGTCACCGCCGCGCGGGTCTCAGGGTCTTCCCGTCTGACGCTCCCATCGACCCGGGCACGGTGGTAATCGCCGCTGCACATCTGGGCCTTTTGTACCTGCTCATACCGTGCCGGGTCGTCTACCGCACCGATGAGCCCGGGCGCTTCGGATTTGCATATGGCACGTTGCCCGGGCACCCTGAACACGGGGAAGAGGCCTTCCATGTCGTGAGGGACGAAGCAGGGGTCGTGAGCTTCGATGTGGTTGCGTTTTCGAAAGCCGCCGACCTCCTGACCAAGCTCGGTGGGCCCGTGACCAGGTTGGCGCAGGCACTCGCGACTCGCAGGTACCTCGACGGCATAAGAGCTCACGTGAGTGCTCGAGCCTGAGCCAGCAAGTCCACGAACTATGTGCGCCCTATAAGGCACGCGGCCGTGGAAATCACGTCGGGGTTGGTGCCAGCCCCCACTCCGCATACCGAGCCAGCGCCTCAGTACTTTCGGCCCTGCTCATGCGCAAGGCCGTCCGAGCCGCCTGGTACGCGGCACCACACTCGTTGAACAAAGCCAGCGCCTCGTCCAGACGCCCCCGCGCCCGGGCCAGCACAGCCGCTGAATAGAGGCCTCCTTCGGCCACCGCCTCGGCCTCGGCAAAGGCAACCGGGCCAAGAGCCTCGGCGCGCACCGCCCCGTACCAGCCCCGCCACGGCGACACCAACACCGAAGGTCGCTCCGCCAGCAATTCGGCCGCCTCCTGGCGCCGTCCGTGGTGCAAGGCCACGTCGGCCCGCATCATTTTGATGATGAAGTCTCGGCCGTGCCGGGCGCCGGCCACCGCGTCGGCCTGGCGCCACCATCCCTGCCGCGGCTTCATCGTCGCCCCGGTAACCAGAGATGGCGGCGGCACAGCACAACGCACGCAGGAGCATGGAGTTGCCGGTGCCAGGACGTTGGAGAGCCTCAGCGAGGGCGCCCGAAACTTGTTGGAGGCATTGGTCGAACTGTCCTAAGAAGAAAAGGGCGGGGGCCAATTGGGTAGCCCCGCCGAAGATAATGCCCCGTCCACGGCCGAGCTCGTCCATCACTCTGCCGGCAGCCAGGGCGTCGTCGAAGCGGCCCATGATGCAGGCCAGCACGCAGGACATCTGAACGGCGTCGAAGCGCTCTAGGAACTGGCCGCGCCTGGTGAGGGTCGAACCTCCCCGTGATGTCCAGCCTTTCGGAGACGGCGGCTTGGGCCGTAGCCATGTCGAGGCGTTTGAGGGCGACCGAGCACCAACCGTCGAGCGCGCTCGAAAGAACGGCCATTTCGCCACATTCCCTGGCTGCGAGCAAGGACCGTTCAGCGTCAAGGCCCATTCGTTCGACATCGCGCGCTTCCCAATCGCTGCGCCAGGTACGGGCGAGCAAGGCACGCGCCCTCGAACAGGGGTCACCGGCCGCTTCGGCCGCGGACCACGAACGCGCCACCAGCGGGCTGGTCGTCGCAGGCTCGCAATGACTGTCGGTGTAACAACCGAAACGGCCCATCAGCTCCACGATCCCCGAGGTGGCGTAGGCCTCGGCGGCTGGGTCGCCGGCGGGCACGGCCAGCTCGGTGGCCAGTTCGAACAGGGCCACGGCCCTTGTGCCGTGGGACCGGCTCCAGGCCAGATCTGCGCCCCGGACGGCGATGCTGGGCTCCTTGGAGGCCACCGCTGCTGCTTCGTACAGCATTTCGGCATCGGACCAATGCCCGTGGCCCCGCTCCTCCCAGGCTCGGGCCAGCCCCAGGGCCAAGTCGGTGAACTCGGGGCGGCCCAGCCCTTGAGCCGCCTCGACGGCCGCCGCCAAGTCATGCTCGTCCCCGTGGCTAAGCCCCTTGCCAACGGCTTCGAGCGCCCAGTCCACCAGGCGGTTGTTGACAGCGTTCTCTTCCCCGGCGGCGCGCAGGCGCTCCCGGGCGTCGGCCCGCACCAGCTCCAGTTGGCGGTAGCGGTCCTCCAGGCGCACCAGCAGCGAGGCATCGACCAGATGGGCGACCCCAGCCGCCACCCGGCCCCGAGCCTGAGCGGGAAGCAGCTCCTCGGCCACGTCCAGGCGGAACGGCCCTCTCAAAACGCTTACGGCCCGGTAGAGAACCTGCTCGTCGGCAGTCAGCAGGTCGTAGCTCCAGTTCAATGTGGCCCGCAGGCTGCGCTGGCGGTCCTGGGAGCGTTCGCCCGAGCCCAGGAGGTCCAAGGCCCCGTCGAGACGGGCAGCCAGGTCGTCGAGGCTAAGAGCGGCCAGGCGGGCGGCGGCAAGCTCTATGACCAATGGGAGCCCTTCGAGCCGCAGGCACAGCTCGACCACTTTGTCCTGGTCAAGGCTGGGCAGAGCTTGGGGTGCCGCCCGGTTGGCGCGCTCCAGGAAGAGCCGCCCGGCGTCGGCCGGGAGGAGTGGGCCAACGGCCAAGACGTGCTCTGCAGGAAGGCCCAAACGCTCCCGGCTGGTGGCGACGACGAGGTTGGGAGTGGAGGCCCATATGTGCCGGGCGAGGTCAGCGGCGCCGTCGAGCACGTGCTCACAGTTGTCGAGCACCAGGGCCACCGGGACCGCCGCCAATTGCTTGGCGACAGCTGACAGGGCGCTCGCCCCCGGCTCGACCATGCCCAGGGCGACTGCCACGGCCCTCGCCACTGCCTCCTGGTCGCTGCCTCTGGCCAGGACGGCTAGGTCCGCAAACGCTACCCGCCTGCCCTCCATGGCCCGTAGGAGAAGTCGGGTCTTGCCTACGCCCCCTGGCCCCACCAGGGTGACGAGGCGCTGTTGGGACAGCACGGAGCTCAGTTCTGCAAGCTCGGCTTCCCTACCTACAAAAGACGTAGGAGGCTCGGCCGGCCAATGCAACTGGAGGACTTCTGCCGCTGCTTGCTCAGAGGCATAGACCGCCAGGGCACGACGGTCTCGCAAGCCCAGCTTGCGTAACAAGGAGGACACGTGCGTCTCGACGGTGCGCTCAGATATAAAGAGGCGCTGGGCGATCTGGGCGTTGCTCAGGTGCTCACCGAGCAGGCTGAGGACCTCGGTTTCCCGGGGCGAAGGCTCCAGTTGCATCAGGGCCATTTTGGCCGCTTCAAGCCCACCGGCGAGCCTAATTAGCACCTCCGTGCCCACTCCGTACCATCTCCGTGCTCGGCCCGTACCGGCCCGGTGCCCGCCCCGCGGTCGTCACGTACGGGATGTGCCCACGGACGCAAGAGGCTGGTACCAACAACCCCGCTACGCCCCAACTTGGGGAAGACGGGGTACCGGAGGCACAAATCTGATGCACCCATCAATCGCTGAGCAAATGGCTTCAATGCACAACCGAGAGCTCCTCGATCGTTCCCGTCACCTTCTTCAGGGCCCCGTCAGCCACAGACGAGTGAAAACTGTCCGCCGCTTACTTAGGCCCTGTCCCGGGGCAAACATGGCTCACGGGGCCACGAGTTAGAGAGCCGTAGCCTGACTCTCCGCTAACAGGAGGGCTGATGACCGGGTTGGGCGAACATTGGCTCACAAGCTTTGCGCCGAAATTCCCTCGAATAGTCGATGGGCATGTCTACCTCCGGGTAGGCAGGCCACTCTCACAAAAAGTGGCGCTCGGCGTAAGGTTGGTTGACATGGAGGCCTTGGACCTCGCGGTTGTCGACCGAGCCCTCGCAGAACGGCTCGCCTGGCAGCGGGACGGCATCGAGCTCGTAAAGATCTGGGCTGGCAAGGACTTTGCGGAGGCACTCTCCTACGTCAATGAGGTGGGTGCCCTGGCCGAGAAGGCAGATCACCACCCCGACATCGACATCCAATGGAACAAGGTCACTCTTCGGCTGACCACCCACTCAGCGGGGGCACTTACCCAGAAAGACCTCGACCTCGCCAGCGCGATCGACGCCCTCGGCAAGCCCGAGGTCTAAATGGAGGCTCGCCATCGGCCCGACAACGATCCCCGGGTCGCGATCAAACGTCGGAGACGGTGAGCCGCATCGCATTCGAGGACGGCAGCGCCGGCGGGCCTTCCTGCTGGGCTCATGTCGTTTGCCAGGACTTTTAGCAGCACCCCCAACGGGATCCGAACCCGTGCCGCCGCCTGAAAGGGCGATTTAGCAGGCATTTTGACCTCGGCTTTTGGCACGACCCTCGTGTGGCCTGCCCAATTGGTTGCCAGGCCATGCCAGCTCCGGCCAGAGGCAGCCATGTCGTTATGGCACGGATGTGGCACGCCCGTGTACGCACCGGGTGTGTACACTGGTCTGGTGAGCCAGGCAGAGCCGGAGAGGACGGGCCGCATCCACATGCGCGTGAGCGGGAGGCAAGAGCGCATCTTGCGTGCTGCCGCCGAGCTCACGGGAGAAACCATGACCGGGTTCGTGCTGGCCGCGGCCACCGAGCGCGCCGAGACCGTCCTCGAGCGGGCCGAGCGGATAAACCTAGGCGCCCAGACATTCCAGCGTTTCGTGGCGGCGCTCGAGCAACCGGCTGAAGAAATGCCTGCCTTGCGCCGCTATGCCGTAACGGATAGCCCGATCCCTTCGAGGTGACCGAGCAGCTTCGCCTGGTTGAGCTACTAACAGACCGCCACCGGGTCGAAGGTTTCGAGTGCGGCCATCTAGAGCTAGACCAATGGCTCATCCGAACGGGGCCGGTGGCCGCCAGAGCAGGGACGGCGGCGACTTACGTCTTATGCCGGGGCACAAGGGTGGTCGGGTACTACGCCCTCGCCATGGGTTCCATATCGCATGTGGCCGCGCCGTCCCGCCTGGGTCGTGGTATGCCCGACCCAGTCCCCGTCGTCGTGCTCGCCCGACTGGCACTCGACCGCTCCGAGCAAGGCAACAGGTTGGGCGGTCATCTTCTGGTCAACGCGCTGCGCCGCTGTGTCCGGGGCGGCCAAGAGTTCGGAGCTCGAGCCGTCGTCGTCGACGCGATCGACGACCGAGCCGCCGCCTTCTACCGCCACTTCGGTTTCCATGACCTCGAAGGTCCACGTTTGTGGCGTCGACTGGCTGATATAGCCCAAGCGCTGGACGCTTAAAATTCTCGCCAGGGGTGCGGCAAAGGCACGGGGCCGGTAGAAAATGTCGAAGGTGGTGGACCCGTCAGCTAGCGGCCTTGCTCCAAGAACCAGAGCACACGAAATGTGGCCGGACCAATCGGCCGAGGACAGGACCGGGTAATAAACGCCCCATCACTCTGCTCGGCCTCGAAGATCGTCTCGTTCGCTCCCCAGGCGTGTGATCTGCTCGATGTCCACTAGAAGCTGTTGAGCTTCCCTCCCGCCAGGAGGGCTGGAGGACGACAGCTTGACCAGCCTTGGCCCGTCGACGGGAGCATCGCGGTCCTCCAACTCCTTTGCAGCCGTCGATAACCACGTGAGGCCTGCTCGAGGCGATGCCTCACCGGAGAGCTCCGTAATGACAGAGTGAATTGTGAACAGCGCTGGGTAATAGCCGCCAGGCCCGCCAGACGGGTCGCTTAGATGCGCCATCCAGGCCTGTGACACCGGGAGAGCCACATCGGGGCTGGGTCCCTCCCGTATTGCCAATCGGATGACGTCCAGCGATCGCTCGATAAGAGCCTCGTCGGCCGCAGAAAGAAACCTTGAATAAGCGTCCTGAAGTCTCTCGTAGATGGACGACATCGCTACCCGGTAGTCCTCGTAGGGCATCGAGCGAAGACGGATCTCAATGCTCTTGATGAGCTCCATTGACCGGTCATTATTGAGAGTCACCGGTACTGCTCATCGGCCTCGGTGATGACGGACGCGAGAGTCTGAAGGGCCGACCTGTACTGCGAGTGCGCGAAGATAAACGGGCCGAACCCCGCGTAGTCCCGGGCCTGACGGTGAGGTTGGGAGAGGCTATCCCAGACAACTTGGTCGTCAGTGACCTGCACACGCGCCAGCAACGGCCAGCAGCCCACCTCCCCGCTGCACCCCAGCAGCGCGACCTTGCCATTTCCGGGCCACCCATCCGACAGACCGGTCAGGTAGGAGCTGAGATCCGCGAAGGTGAAATGGTCAATGATCAGCCCGTCATAGTCGCCGGGCACATCGAAGCCCTGCGAACTCTCGAACGTCCTGACGAGGTCGACCATGTCACGCCCGTCGACGGCAGGGATCACCCGCCGAGCAGCGCCCACGGAACGGTCGACCTGGAACTCGACGCGTACCGACGTCCCAGCCAACGTTAACGAGGGTAGGCGCTGATCTATCGCAGATCTATCGCGACGAAGTCAGCGGACCGGATTGATCTCGAAGTGCGAGCGCCGAGCGTTTGCTGGGTCGCTCGCCAAAATTGTGTGGGGGCTGACGGCCGCCCTCGCGAAAACGAAACCCGCTCCACCGCGCTAGAAAGGTTTTCTTGGTCTGGTGAACAAGCGCTGGCAACGGCGGCGGTCGCGTGGCACGGGCTGTTCAGCCTGTATAGCGGTGGAGCTCAAAGGGCGCAGCGCGATTACTCCCGTGCCTCACCATCAGCGCCAGTGGGACGAGTTCCGCTCCACTCACGACCTCGACTGGCTTGCCGCTTAGGTCGTGGACGAATGCGTGGTGCGAAGACGGGCCCGGCCTTCAGGACGGTCTTGCAACTCGAAGCGCGAGATGGGCTTAGAGCTCTGCCTGAGTACCCTGCGATGCCTGCGGGGGCGGCATATGTCAAGTACCTGCGGACTATCTGCTCATCAACGTCGTAACAAGGCCGCCTCCCGCACGGCACCCGGCAAGTCCTGTGGGCCGACCAGGGATCCCCACGAGCGAGCGTGGTTGCCTCAAACCTCCCCCGTTCTTCTGGGCGGTGGCGGTTTGAGGTACCACGCCTCGCAGCGGGTCGGATGCGAATGCGGTCATGGCTAAACCAGTACCCCCAATGGGATTCCGGGGCCAGAGGATGCCTGTCTGGTTCTGGACCGCGGGTCGGACTGCCTCCGACCGCGTCGCCGCACCGACAATCACTGCCCGGGATATCCCACTGCAAGCGCTCGAGCCCCAGCCACCTCGTTTGTCCAGGCACGAACCGACCCATATTCGATCCGTACGACCGGGAAATCGCTGTAGTAATAGGGCCAGACGGATTCCCCGTCCACGTTGAGGGCGTAGCAATCATGGATCGGGTCCAGGGAACTATTACTCTCGACGGAGTATTCCCAGGCTCTCTCGAGCTGGCTGGTGAAACAAACGATACCTGGCAGGCCCATCGGGACAGAACCGCCTATGCCTCCCCAGCCGTAGTTCCCATAGATGCCTTCGTCGAAGTACCCGACCCAGACGTTCCCTGCTGACGTGGTCCGCAGGTGCTCGATGCCGTCGCCCAGCGTCGCCTGGATAATCAGGCGGCCTTGACCGTCATAGACAAGTGCGTTGCGCTCAGCACCGGCCGGGTTCCACTCACAGCGAGCGCCCACGACCAGCACTCGACCCTGTGGGAGAAGCTGGACGAAAGGATGCGCCACGGAAAGCCCCCGCAGCCGCGCCACGACCTGGGTCTGAGAGCCGTGGACGGTTACTACCGCCCCCCAGTTGGTACGTGTCCGGGACCCGGGGTAGTTCTCCAGGTCCGGGTCGAACGCAGCCATCTCGGCGTCCGGGACCCAGAGAGCAACTATCTTCCCATCCCAGGTGACTGAGCTGCTCACCAACTGCAGGCCGGTGTCGGGCGGTACCAGCCGATTTACTCGCTCCAACCTCACGGTTCCGAGACGGAGCATCTCACCGCGCCGGGAGAGATCCCGACGCTGCCGCTCCTCCCACGAAGTCCCAGACACCACTCCAGTGTGGCGTATTAGCCAATTCGGCCGTCCGGCAACCGCCGGTGGGCCGTTCCTCCCGCGGCGACCTACTCAGCAGTGCTAGGCGCCTGGGGCGGCCCAGGCCAGCCCATTTGGTGCGCCACTGTGCGCCATGTCGTTTCCTACCAGGACCCCGAAGACGAACCCCTCCGCTTCGCCCCGGGACGAAGAGGAGAAGACATACCGGTCGCCGGCATTACGCACCACGTGCCCCCTGGCACGTGTGCGACGGATGCGGACCGCTGGTGGCGAGCCCAACGGCTCGCGGATGCCTTGGCCCCCTCACGTGTTTGGTGCCGCTCCCTTGGGAAGCCACCGACGATAACCACCCATTCGCCGTCCTCGTACGCCAGCTCCAACTCAGATCGCTGGAGGGTTTCCTTGACGGAGCCGGGTGGAAGCTTGGAAGACTCCGACATCCAATAAGAGATCGTGCCCATGTGCCCTCCCCTGCATGCGCAGATCACTCCATCTTGCGCTCTGAGGGCGCCCCGGCGATGCGATCCCGACCCGCAAGGATTCGGCGATGACCAACAGTTCCCTTACTAGCCCGAGTGAGCGGAGCGAGATCCAGAACATGCTTGGTTCACCTGGATAATCTGGCGTAGGTTGGGTATTTGTGCGGCTCGGGCAGCCCGCTGCAAATATCCGTCGATAAGCGCCTCTCTCGCGACCCACCGCCCACGCGAGGTCCTCAGCCGCATAGTCAATCTGCTTCATCGAGCCCGACCGCCAGGAACGATCGAGCCAGCCTCAAGAACTCGAGATTGTCCATAGTCGAGGCGTGATCGGCGTCGATGAAAGTCGCTGTGGCGCCGGGGATCACGGCGGCGAGCCGTGCCGGGTCGCCGAAGTCGAGATCGTGCTCGCCGTTGATGATAAGCACCGCTGCTCGCACCGTCGAGAAGTCGCGGTCATAGTTGACGTAGCGGCCACGCCACATGGCGCCAAGAGCCAACCGGTCGCCACCGAGACGTTCGACGCGCGCTCGCAACGACCGGCCGTTCTCGTCAAGGGCCGCCTCGTCGCCTTCGAGCACGCCGGCGACAGCGATAGCCGCGCCCTCGTCCCAGCCGAGGACGGCCTCTCCGATCCCGCCAAGCACGGCGCGGCGGATGCGGCGCTCAACCTGGAGCACTCGCAGCCCGATCTGCGCGCCGAGCGAGTAGGCGAGCAGGTCGCTCCAGTCAAGGCCGAGGTGGTCGAGCAGTGCAGAGACGTCACGCGCACAGGCGTTGTCGGCGTAAGCCGCCGGGTCGTGTGGCTTCTCCGAGCGCCCCTGACCGCGCCGGTCGAGCAGGACCGCCTGGCGGCCAACCTCGACTAGGCCCGCCGCCACACCTGTGTTTACCCACACGCGCGAGTCGAACGGGAAGCTGTGCAGCAGCACGACCGGCGGTCCCGACCCCTCCAGTTGGTAATGCAGCCGCACACCATCGAAGCTCGCAAACTGCGGCAATTCCTCACCCCCAGCCTCGTCCACCTGCGATGCTCAAGCATGGAGGAATTCGTCATCGTCCCGCCAGCTGGCGTGGCGCTCCCCGGCTCGTTCGAGGTGAAGATCCGGGTGCGCTCGAGCCACACCAACGGCGTTCTCGCCGTGATCGAAGAGACCCTCGTCCCGAAGGCCTTCGTCACCCCACACGTGCACCGCAACGACGTCTGGGTCTACGTGCTGACCGGCGAGATCGGGGTCCTTGTTGGCGACGACATCGCTACCGCCCGTGCCGGCGAATGGGCCCTGAAGCCACGTGATGTCCAGCACGCGATGTGGAACTCGAGCGAAGAGCCGGCGCGCATCGTCGAAGTGCTTACGCCGGGAGGCACCGAAGCATGGTTCGAGGAGCTTGCAGCGCTTGAGCGGAGTGACCGCAACGGTTTCGATCGCGCCTGTGCGCGCCATGGCATCGAGTTCTTGCCCGATAGCCCCTGGACCTCGACGCTTCGCGACCGCTTCGGGTTGAGCTGAGTGCCGGCTCTCACCGTCGTACAAGGGCAAAGGGAGCTTGCCACAAGGCGTGTTGAACTCGCCGGCAGTATTACCCACCAGTACCGGACGGGTCTTCGGCGAGGAGGTCGGAAGTCGTGCAAGACCGTCGTGATGTTGCTTCTCTGACGGCGGCCGTGACGCCATCACCGTCGCAATGTAGTTTTCCCTTGTGGGAGAACAACTTTTCAGGAAGCACATATGCGATATTATGCGCTCATCAATCGTCCGGCAGCAGTTCCGAGCCTGTCTGCTACAGGGCGCACTACCAGCCGGCAGCTGCGACCACGTTTACGGCGGGAGCCCTGCCGGCTAGGTCGCCCAGGTCGAGGGCCGTCCCGTAGGGACTGACGTCACCGTTCGCGAAGACAAGCCAAGCTCCGGCACCGTCGTCGGTGGTCACTATCGACACCGCAGGGTTACCAAGGGGAGCTGCAGCGTAGGCTGCCCAAATCCCGATCCCGGTAACGTCACCGGCCCTACAGGTAGTCCCATTTCCCAGCAGCGTCCAGTACCCCCCTCCCTCAGGGGAGCGGACAGCGTCCACAACGAAGGTCGATAAGGCGTCCCCAAGGCAGACCCTGTCCCTCAGCGCGGGTGCATCGCCAAAAGCCTCCGAGGAGGCATCGGCGAGGACGAGCCAGTACCCCTTTCCAGTCCCGTCGGTCACCAATGCTCTGGTCTGGTCAGGGCAGCCACCGTACAAGTAGCCGCAGGAGCCCACGAACCGAGCGTCGCCGAAGGCATAAACCCCACCTTGGCTCGACACAAGGTAGTAGCCGTGCCCATCGTCAGTTGCCGTGATCCCGACAATGCGGGCCGGGAGGACATCCTGCCCGCCCGCCGAGCTGTGCCGAGCACGCAGCTCAGGCAACGAGCCGAGGAACGGGGCATCGCCGAAGGCGAACACGCCGCCGTCGGAGCCCACCAGCCAGTAGCCCTTGTGGTCGGGGGTGGCGGCAATCCCGGTGATATCGGCGGGTCGTCGGCGGGCAGTACCAACTGACCCGAAGGACCGCGCCTCTCCGAAGGCGAACACGCTGCCATCAGAAGCCACGATCCAGTACCCCCCGGCCGGCGATGAGCTTAAGGCAACACTCGGCTCGGTCGTGGTCGGTTGGCTGGCGGACGGGGCTGTCGTGGTTGGCGAAGTCGTCCCGGTTGCTATGGCTACTGGTGGGAACCCGACCACGCCTGAGCTGGACGGGCCATAAGTCACGCTGAACGACCCAGAGGCCGTGCTGAAGGGGCTTGGGTAAGCGAGGACGGCGTCGGAGGACACCATGTAGACCGGTTGCGCCAAGCCGGTTGCCGCTGCAGGCCCCTCCACGCTCAAATGCGAGAACGTCACACTGCTGAAGTTGACGAGGCTGAGCCTTTTCCCGGTCGTTGCCGAGCTCGGGGCCTCCTCGATCCATTCGGCCGTTGTGGCCGGTAGGTTGTCGGCCACGGGACCGGTCCAAGTCGTCCGCTCCGTTACATCAGTCAGGGTTATTGTCCAGGTGGCTGGGCCGTCCTGGACGATATCGACGTCCATGACGTCCCCGGGGGCGACCATGCCCAGGACGATGGTGTTCTGGGGATAAAGCTCGTACCAGGCGAGGTACTCGTCATAACCGAGCGTGTCTCGAACTTCGACGCCTGCCTGGACGAGGCCGGGAGTAGTCGACCCGCCGATCCCGACCCAAGAGCTGGCGGCACCGACCACATGGCCCTTGAGGGCCGGCACGGTCCAGCTTGCGCTGACCCCGGTAAAGTCCGACCCCGCCCCCTCGTCTACGTAACCGGCCCAGTTCGTCGACGTGCTCGCGCCGGCGACAGATACCGCTTCAGGCGCGGGCTGCTCTGGGTTCGACCACGATGCCGGCCAAGGTTGGCCGTCTCTCAGAGGTACGACTCGGAAATGGTCTCGGGCGCTTGTCAACGCGCCGCCCGCCGAGGTTGTGCCACTCAAGACGGCCACGCTGATCGACAGCGTCGAAATGCAAACCAGCACAGCCCGTAGCGCTGCCCAATCGAGACGAGCGCGCGAGGACCGAGGGCACCGTTTCGTCACGTCCATACACTGCCACGGTCTGGCCTGGCCCGACCACGACGATGCCTATGCCGTCCGGCCACGGGCGCTCTCCGTTCGGCGACGGGCCGCTCACGTCGTTCTGCGCTTGGCCCCGCTGCTGTTGACCCGGCCTCGCGTTTGGGACCAGACGGTTAGGCGGCGGCCTCGCTGGCTACCTCGCTCTAATGCTTGGCATGATCCTGACAATGGTCGGTTGTTCTGGCGCAGCCGGCCGTGACGTGGGCGCCAGTGCCGTCGATCGGCGCTGCCAAGGCCAGCGCTCTCGTAGAGAAACGCCTACGTAGCGGCGGGTACCGTTCCTCCCACCGGGCTCCACGATTAGCCAGAACTAAAGAAATCGCGCGGCTGAGAACGCGCCAAGGCCATCTCGGGGGCCGGAACAGCTCCCTCGGTCGTACCGGACTTCGGTAGTGCAACTGACACATAAGCGGGAGATATTGGCGCGTCTCACGTCGTCAACATGCCACGTCCCCAAGGCGCATACTCGATCTCCGCCCAGGACGCTCGCGTGATGTCACGGGAGGCCATCGCACTCCGTGGCCGCTTGGCGGAGGTGAGTTTGTCAAGTCAGACTGGCCCCACAGGTCGCCCGATCCAAGCCCGCTACCTGGACTTTTAGCAGCACCCCCAACGGGATTCGAACCCGTGCCGCCGCCTTGAAAGGGCGGTGTCCTAGGCCGCTAGACGATGGGGGCGGGACCCTTGGAGTTTAGGCGCCAGCTCTCGCCCGTGGCCTACCCGAGCGTCCACGGTACCTGGGTCAGCTCCGATCGAGGAACGCTGCCAGGCCACCTCGAGGCCCAAGACCAGGCAGCCATCCCCTACGGTGTCGCGGCTGAGGGCCGGACCGCTGGTGCCAGTTACGTCGCCGACCGGGCGATGCTCATGTCCGCCCGCCACACCGTCGAGCAAGGGCCGGCCGAGCGACGGCTCTCGGGCCCCCGGCACCTTGCACGCAGTTGCTCCTCCGGGCTGGGCCGGGCCGCCGCACTACACCCGAGCGGGTCGAGGTGGCACCATCGCGGCTGGCGGCGTGCCATGTAGCCCAGATCGGCAATACTGCAAGCGTGAAAATTGCCGCCCGAGGCGGGCAGCAGCCAGTGCGGCGACAAGCCCTTTAGCGTGCCCGCTCCAGCCGACCCCTCCGAACCGAAGGCGATGGCGCACGACAGCCCGCGCGCGGGCATAGAGATGGTGTCGTTCGGGTCTGTGTTCTTGGAGATCGCCTTCGGGCACTGCGAGCGCTTGCCGCTCCCCGGTGAGGAGATCTACATCGACTCGTTCGCTTTCTCGTGCGGGGGAGCCATTAATTCTGCAGTGGCCGCCAGCCGGGCAGGGGCGGTCGCCGGCCTCGCAAGCCTGCTCGGCGACGACCTCGGTTCCCGGTTGGTCGAAGAGCATTGTGGCCGCGAGCACGTGGACCTGTCGCCCTCGGAACGGGTGAGCGGCCCCATCGCCGGGATAACGGTGGCGCTCAACTTCAACGGGGACCGGGCTTTTATCAGCCACATGCCCCCGGAGCCGCCCGGGCAGGAGGCCGAGGTGAAGCGGTGGGCCGAGGTCCTGCGGCGAGTGCGCCCGGCCTGGTGCTACCTACACCCGGGCCCTGGTGTCGCAGAACTCATGGCCGTAGCGGCCACGACCGGCACCCGGGTCGCCCTCGACACCAATTTCGGCGAGATCGACGCGTTCGCGCAGACCGTGGTCCAGTGCGCCAAGTTGGCTGACCTGTTCCTGCCTACAGAGGAGGAGCTGCTCCGTCTCACCGGAGCAACTGACCTGCCTTCAGGCATCGCCGTTGCCGGGGCCTGGTGCCCGCGCATAGCCGTGAAGCGGGGCGGGGCGGGTGCGACCGCTTACGAGGAAGGCCGAGCGACAGAGGTCACTGAAGGTCTCCTGGATGTGGTGGTACAGGACCGCACCGGCGCCGGCGATGCATTCGCGGGGGCCGTGATCGCGAAACTGGTACGCGGCGAAGGTTTCTTGGAAGCCGTGGCCGCTGGCAACACTGCCGGCTCGGAGGCGGTAGCGAGGCTGGGATCGGCGGGCGAGATGCGCGAGCCGGGGAAGGAGTACCGATTATGAAGCTGGCCATCCTGGGGGGCGGCGGGGTGCGCATGCCTGCGTTCGTGCGGGCCGTGCTGTCCGGAGACGCCAACGTCTTCGACGAGATCAGCCTGTTCGAGCCGGACCCGGCGCGCCGCCAGACGACCGGGCGGTTGGCGGTCGAGATCGCCGGCCTCCTCGGCCACCCGGGGACGGTAACCCAGACGGCCGACCCGGATGAGGCGTTCTCGGGGGCCAGCTTCGTGTTCTCGGCTATCAGGGTTGGCGGCGACCAGGGTCGCGTGATCGATGAGCAGGTGGCACTACGGCGGGGCCTGGTCGGCCAGGAGACCACCGGGCCCGGCGGCGCCGCGATGGCCCTGCGCACGATCCCCGTGGTCCTGTCCTACTGCGAGAGGCTCGCCCGTTGCTCACCGGGGGCGGTGCTCATCAACTTCACAAACCCGGCCGGGATCATCACCCAAGCGATCTCGTTGTACGGAGGGGTACCAGCGGTCGGAGTATGCGACACTCCCGACGGCACCTTGGAGCGCCTCGGTGAGTTCCTGGGCGCCGAGCGCGAAGCGGTGCAGTCCGAGTACTCCGGGCTCAACCACTTGGGCTGGGTAACGTCGTTCCGCGTCGAAGGCGAGGAACGGCTCGGCGAGCTGCTCGAACGCTACGACGAGCTGCGCCAGTTCGACCATCGCTTCGCCGCTTTCGACACCGATATGGTCCAGCGGGTCGGGGCGCTACCCACCGAGTACGTTTTTTACTACTACGACCCGCGGCGCTACGTGGCGGGTGTCGTTCACGCCGGTTCCAGTCGTGGCCAGGACGTGTTGCGCCTCAACGAGGAGCTCTTGGGGGGGATCGCCCGGGCGTTCGAAAAAGGCGACGTAGAGGACGCCTGGGCGACCTACTCGCTGCTCTTGGGGGTGCGTAGCGACACCTACATGCGCACCGACACCGAGGGGGAAAGCCACCAGGCCGAGGCGCGTTCGCTGCGCAACGCCGAAGGCCCCGCCCCGCTGGCTGAGGCCCAGATCGGTGGCTATGAAGGAGTAGCGCTCCAGGTCATCGCCGGCTTGAGCTCGCGCCACCCGGCGGACGTGATCGTGAACACTCGCAACGGTTCGGCCATGTCTTTCCTCGAAGCGGACGATGTAGTCGAGGTACCTTCCCTGGTGGACGGCAGTGGCATCCAGCCGCAAGCTGCCGGTGACCTGCCCCGCTCGGCGAGGGGCTTGGTCACCCAGATGAAAGAGTACGAGCGCACCCTGGTGGACGCAGCAGTGACCGGCAACGCCGAGCTCGCCGAAATAGCCCTGTCCCTCCACCCCCTGGTGCCAGGGATCACCGAGGCGCGAGAACTGCTTTCCGAGTACCGCCAGCTACATGGCCCCGATTTGGCTTACCTGCGTTAGCGTTATGCGTTAGCGACCTGCAGGTCGTGCTATCAGCTCAGCTGAGCGGGGCCGGACGCGCTGGGCGCGATGCGGCGACCGTAGTGCACGACCGGTCCGTCACTGGCGATGGGCAGAGGCTCGAAACCCACCCGCCGGTAGAACCCGTGTGCACGCGCGTTGGCCAAGGCCACGGTGACATGGACACCGGGGGCACCCGCAGCGGCAGCGGCGTCGAAGAAGGTCTCGATTAGGCGGCGCCCGTACCCTCCGCCCTGGTGCGACGGCAGGATATCGATGTGCAGGTGGGCCGGGAACTCGTCGATCCCACTGTGCAGCATGCGGCCGGGCTGGTGGAATGCCTCCAGCAGCCCGGCGTCTCCTACTTTCACACCCGGCTCGGGGAGGGGGTAGCGCGACGCCAACTTGGGCACCCAAATGTCCCTGTAAGCGCGCACGAAGCCAGCCGTGTCGGCCGTCCCGAGGACATAACCGACCGGGTGGTCGTCGCTGTCGGCGAGGACGAACGCCAAGCTCGGCTCGAGGACGACGTAGGGAACTGCATAGATATCCGCTAAAAGGCGGGGGTTTTCGAACTTACCGGTGGCATCCTCACCGTTGTAGCCGGTACGGACACAGATGTCATAGATGGCCTCCAGGTCGCTTTCGCGGTAGGGGCGCACGGGCAGTTGGCCCTCAGGGGTCGCTGTCGCCATGCCACCAGCATGCCTCGGCCGGGGCAGCCCGCGCCGACGTCCGACCCCGCGCCCCTTTTTGCGGTTTAGGTGCCCGCTGCCACCCTGAGGCTCCATTCGGTACCGGCGGGGGTATCACGCACTTCCACGCCGAAATCCTCGAGGCGTTGCCGGATGCGGTCGCCGTCGGCGAAACGGCCGCCCTGGCGGGCCTCGGCCCGTTCGACCAGGAGGGCCTCCACCCAAGGTGCCAGCACCTCACGGGGATCGCGGAGCCCGGGGGATGCGATCTCTCCGAGGCGGACGATCATCCGACGAAGAGCGGCACGGGCACGGTCGAGCTCGTCCGACTGGAAGGTGTCGGCCGACCAGGCATGCAGGGCGGCCTCGAGCTCGAGCACGGCCTCGGTCGCCGCCTCGGAGTTGCGCTGGGCGACGGCACTGTCAAAGGCAACAGTGAGGCGGCGAGCCTCGCTGAGCAGAGGGCCTCCGGCCGCCTCGGGCCCGGGAAGGTTGCCCCCGACGCCGGGAACGCTGCCTGCAGGGACACCGGTGGCAGGGCCCCGGCAACAGGTAGAGCCGAAGCGGGCAACGCTGGGCCGGCCCTGATGCGGCCGGGAGCGAACTGGCAAGCTCGACAAGCTCGTCGATCGACAACGTGCTCCCAGAGGCGATGACGACCGAGGTACCGTGGCGGCGGACAGTGACGACGCCCAGGCCGGAGACGCTCAGTGTTCCGGCGTCGAAATCAAATACGCAAACCGTGTGCTCGTCGACCCCGAGAGCCCAGCCATCTGGTGGCAACTGTGATTCCAGCGCCCGGAGCCGCTCCTCGCCGAGGTAGCAATACCGGGTGTCGTGGGTCCCCCCTTCGGCATTGTCGTAGTGCGGCACCACCGCCACTGTCGACCCGAGGGGCCCGAGCAGGTCGAGGCCGTCGACCCAGACCGGGTCCTCACCCGCCTTGTATATCTCGTACACCGGAACGGTCCAACGTCCCAGAGTAAGGGCTGCCGCGGAGGAAAACACAATGCAGCCACCCTCAGAAATTTTCTCGGCGAGCAAGCTGGCCATGACGGTCGGGCGCCACTGCGCGAGTGCATAGGTGGGGCTCCCCGGGCCGGAGAACACCCAGCGCGCCTCGGCAACGCGCGCCAGAGCTGCCTCGACGGCGACGGCAGCAACACCGATGGTCCGCGACATGGAGGCGACCTCTACAGGCCTGCCCACGCTCTCTCGGAAATATGCGACCGCACGGGCCGAAATGTCATGCGCGTTGGACTGGAAACCGTACGGCGTGTCGAGCAGGACACCCGGCACAGGCCCTGGCTCCAGCCGTTCGAACAACTGGCGGTGCACCTTGGCCATGGTCGGGGTGGTCTCCCCCGAGCCCATGATCGCGAGCAAATGCGGGGTCACTTAGCCGGCGATATCAGGCCCGGCGCTCTGTGGCTGTACCGCGATCACCACACGGTGTTGCGCGAGCATGTCCCGGTCGAATTCTTCCCAGTCCGGGTGCTCCCCGGAGATCTGGGTATACGTGAAGCGCAGCAACGCCATCGCTTCGGGCATCTCGACAATGGTGGCAATGCCATCGACCTGTACCCACTGGCCGAAGAACCCGTCTTGCATGGAAAGAACGGAAACCTCAGGGCTCAGTCTGATGTTGCGGACCTTGACCGCGGGCGAACGGGTCGAGATAAGGATGCGGCCGTCATTTCCGACCGCCTGGACAACCGGCGACATTTGCGGGCGGCCGTCACGGCGCCTGGTGGCAAGCACCACCCGGTGGTTGTGGCGGAAGTGTTCGAGAGCGTCGTCCAAGTCCATCATTCATCATCTCCTAACAAGGCCTCGACCGCGAGGCCTTGTATCTCGGTAAGTAGGTGGTAAAGCAGGTGGGGTGGGTCTTCCGGGTCGTCGTCGACCCGGTCCTCGCTGACGTCCAGCAAAGTGCCCAGCCACAGACGGATGTCATTGAGGGCTCTTACCCAAGCGTCAAGCTGCTGTTCCGATAGCTCTGTCGCATCGGCAGTCTGGGCAAGCGTTTCGAAAGCGAGGGACCGGCTCTGGTCGAGCTCAGGCCCTACGAGGCGGCGGTATTCTTGCTCCGCCATATCGTCGTTTGCGTAAGCAGGTGGGAAAAGGCGCCTGAAGACAGCATCTTTGGGGTTCGCGGATATGGCAGCGCGCAGCTGTGCCGGCAACGTCCGCAGCAGTTCGCGGTTCTCGGCGCTGAGAGATACTTCGTAGCAGTCGGGGCCAGAACGCCGTAACGGCAGCTGCCACTCAGGGGCGTTCAGGTGTCCTGCTCCATAGTCGCCCAAAGGCCGTGCTCGTGCAGCCTGAACACGTCGAGCTCCGAGCGCTCCCGCGAGCCGCCGGCCACTACGGCCTTTCCTTTGGTATGCACGTCCATCATCAGCTTGTGAGCCTTCTCTTTGCTGTAACCGAACAACTTCTGAAGGACGAAGGTCACGTAGCTCATGAGGTTGACCGGGTCGTTCCAAACGATGACCTTCCAGGCCTTGGCCAGGTCGGTCATATCGGAGTGCTCCGGCTCCTTAACCTCAACCGGCGCAGCAGAAGCCATCTCTCACCTTTTCTAGGTCCTGACCAGCAGAGGGGCGCTCTCCGGCTCCCCGCTTACAGTTTGCACCTTGCGCGGCGGCTCGCGCGTATAAAGGCCGAGGTTGAAGGCCACCATCGCGATCACGACGGAGGTCGCGCCGGCAATGTGAACGCCCACGAGCAGCACGGGGTCCCCGGTCAGGTACTGCGTATAACCGACGGCGGCCTGGGAAACGAGCACTACGAGCAGCACTTCGCCGCGGCGTAGGACACCCGCTGCAACCCTTGAGCGGTGCATCGACCAGAGCGTCGCTACCGTAACGGCGAGCAGCACCTCCACGGAGGTCCCGTGCAACTGCGCAACCGTATGGAGCGAGAAGCCGAAGCGGGGCACCCCTGGCGCCCCTGCGTGGGGGCCGGTCGAGGTGACAACGGTCCCGAGTACGACGACTACGAAGGCAATGGCGAGCATGCACCGGCTCATCGCTACGTGGACGGGCCGTACGAGGCGACGTGCCGGCAGCACCGTGGCACCTGCCTTGGGCCCGGCAACCTCCGGCTGGCGAGCCCTGTGGTAGAGCACGACAGCGTTTACTAGGAGCGCCACGGCGAGCAGGAAGTGAGCCATGACGAACGGGGGCGCCAGCTTGTGGAGCACGGTCTCGCCACCGAGCACGACTTCGGCGAAGATGCCCGCGACAAGGCCGCCGGAGAGGGCAACCAGGTCGCGACGACGTGGCCGCCGCCTGAAGGCGGCGATGGCCACCAGCACCACCCCTATGGTGATTAGGGCATTGATCAGGCGGTTCCCGAACTCCACCAAGGCGTGGTACTGCAGCGGGGCCACGATGCTCGTCGCAGTGCAGCCGGGGAAGTCTTTGCATCCAAGACCCGATCCCGTCAGCCGGACGGCCCCGCCGCTGACGATCCCTAAGGCCAGGGCGCCGACCGCCAGAGCGGCGCTGCGGCGGTAGAACAGGGGGGTCGCCGATAGCGCCCAGGCTCGCCGAGCCGCTCGCTTCAACACAGCGAGCAGGCTCTTCGGCGAAGACAACGCGCTGCTCAGCGGAGGCATCAGGCTCGATGCTAATGGTCCCTCCCTGAGCGGCGTCCACCAGGCCGCCTTGTCCCTCCGGGCCGGCAGCCCCTAACGTTGCCCAAGTGGTCAGCAACGCGAGCGCCATTTCCGCTGCCCCTAGTTCTGTTCGCTCCGCACCCAGCGCTCTTGCCCGGATCGGGGCGTTCATTGCCCTCACCAAGCCCCGCATAATCGAGCTGCTCCTCGTCACTACGGTGCCGACCATGGTTGTGGCGGCACGTGGCTGGCCGTCAGCAGGCCTCGTAGTGGCGACGCTCATTGGTGGCACCTTGTCCGCCGGCGGGGCCAACGCGGCAAACATGTACCTCGACCGGGACATCGATGCCCTAATGCACCGCACATCCCGGCGCCCCCTCGTCACGGGCGCTGTGAGCGCGCCCGCTGCAGTCGCCTTCGCCGCCAGCCTCGAGGCCGTGGCCTTTTTGACGCTGTGGCTCACCGTGAACATGCTCGCTGCGGTGCTGGCCCTATCGGCCGCACTGTTCTACGTCTTCGTTTACACCGCTTTCCTCAAGCGCACGTCCCCCCAGAACATCGTCATCGGAGGGGCCGCAGGGGCGGTCCCGGTACTGGTCGGCTGGGCGGCAGTGAAGGGTTCACTCGGGTGGGCTCCCCTGGTGCTGTTCGCTGTCGTGTTCTTGTGGACGCCACCGCACTTTTGGGCTCTCGCCATCCGCTACCGGGACGACTACGCCAACGCAAGCGTGCCGATGATGCCGGTCGTAATGACCTTGGAGCGCACCGTGGCCGAGATCTTGGTGTACTCGCTTGCGACCGTTGCCGCCTCGGCGGTGTTCGGCCTGGTCGCCAACATGCACTGGCTGTACTGGGGGGTCGCAATGGTCGCGGGCGGCGTGCTGATCGGGCTCTGTGCCCGCTTGCTGATGACACGGACCGCGGCGGTCGCCATGAAGGTGTTCCACTGGTCGATCACCTATCTGAGCCTCCTTTTCGTGGCGATGGCACTGGACGTGCTGGTCCACTAGAGCAGGGCTATTCCCAGCGGAAACTGAGCGCCGCCGCCACCGGCGCTGCGACCGCCCAGATGACCAAGACGATCCAAGCGTGGCCGGGGACCCGCGTGCCTTCTCCGATGGATGCCCGTAAGGCCTCAGCGAGAGCAGATGCGGGCAAGGCGTCGGCCACGGAGCGAAGACCCGATGGCAGCTTGGACAGCTGGAAGACCATGCCACCGAGTAGGAACAGGCCCACCCAGAGCCCGTTGGCCACCGCGAGGACGGCGTCCGCGCGCAGCCTCCCAGCCAGGAGCAGCCCGATACCGCAGAAGCCTGCCGTGCCCGCTAGCGACGCCCCGAAAGCGGCGAGGCAGCAAGACAGCTCCACCGTCGTCCCCGGTCGCCACCCGAGCAGGAGGCCTGTGGCAAGGACCACCACCGCCTGGACCACCTCGACCACGACAACGGAGAGGATCTTGGCCATGACCAAGCGGGGCCTCCCGAGCGGCGTGGCCCCGAGCCGTTTCAGCACCTTGTACTCGCGCTGGAACGCAGTAGCTATCCCAAGGCTCACCAGGCTGGTCGACATGATCGACAGGGCGAGGATCCCGGGGACCAAGAAGCTGTCCTCGTCGCCGGGTGCCGGCAGGACCTTGGTGACGGACAAAAAGACCAGCAAGCCGACCGGGATCCCGAGCGTGAGCAGCAGCGTCTCACCGCGGCGCAGGGTCATGCGGGTCTCGGCGGCTGCCTGGGCCAGCAGTGCCCTCATTTGTGCGTACCTGGTTCGTCGTGCGCGGCCGCTTCCTTGGTGAGACGGAGGTACACGTCCTCGAGCGCCGGACGTCCGGCTCGCATCGCAGCAAGCGGGAGGCGGTTGTCTGCAAGCCAGTTGGCAATGGCGGCCACGACGGTCGGGGTGCCAGTCACCGCGGCTACGTACTCGCCGGGGCGCTCCTCCCAGACGCGAGCGCCGAGCTCGGCCTGCAGCGCGGCGATCTCGAGAGCCGGAGTCGTGGACCAGCGGACCTCAGCGTTGCCGGCAAGTGCGGCCAGCTCGTCCTGCGTCCCGGCCGCCACGGCACGGCCTCGGTCGATAACGACGAGCCGGTCAGCCAATCGCCCTGCCTCCTCCAGCTCATGGGTCGTGAGAAGGACGCAGGCGCCGTTTTCGCGGAGGTCGCCCAACACCTGGCGCATTACCTGGCGACCCTCCGGGTCGACCCCAGCGGTGGGCTCGTCCAGGAACAGGGCCCTCGGACGGCCTACCAGCGCCAGCCCCAGCGACAGGCGCTGCTGTTCGCCACCAGAGAGCCGCCGCCACGGCGTCCGGGCGACCCTCGCCAGCCCGAGGAGGTCGATCAGGCGCTCGGGATCGTCCGGGGACCGGTAGTAGCTGGCAAACAGCTGCAATGCCTCCCTTGGCCCCATGCCTGGGTATACTCCGCCCCGCTGGAGCATCACTCCCACACGCGGGGCAAGATGGCGCCGGTCGGCAACCGGGTCGAAGCCGAAGACACGGACCTCCCCGCCAAAAGGTCGCCGGTAGCCTTCGAGCACTTCCAGGGTGCTTGTTTTGCCGGCCCCGTTCGGGCCGAGGAGCGCAACGATCTGCCCTCTCTCCGCGACAAGGTCGAGATCGTCGACCGCCACCAGATCCCCGTAGCGAACCTGGAGCGAACGGATCTCGACCGCGGGGGCAAGGCCCGACATGGCACGACCTGAACTCACAAGCTGACCGTAGCTTTCCGGCGGCAATAAATGGTTCTAAAGGGGGCCATCTCCACCTGTTAGCTTCGAGCAGGTGATCGACCTGCGCCGGCTTCGGGTTGAGCTCGACGCTACAAAGGCTTCCCTTGCTCGCAAGGGCGTCCCGGCCGAGGAGGTGGAGCGCGCGGCGGCTCTCGACGCCCAGCACCGCCAGATCGCCAACAGGACCGAGGAGCTCCGAGCCCGCATCAAGGGCCTCTCCAAGCAGGTCGGCGACGCGATGCGCTCGGGGGGGACCCGCGACGCGGGGGCACTGCGCGAAGAAAGTAAGCGTCTCGGCGAAGAACTATCGGCCGCAGAAGAGGAAAGTTCATCGGTCGAGATGGTCCTGCGCGATGCAATGTTGCGCCTGCCCAACCTCCCGTCAGACGAGGCTCCGGACGGCACCTCTGAGGCGGACAACGTGGTCGTACGGACTGTCGGCTACGACCCCGCACGCTACGGCGCACACCAGCGGGTGCCCCACTGGGACATAGGCACCGAGCTTCAGATCCTCGACCTCGAACGGGGCGCCAAGATCGCCGGTTCGATGTTCCCCCTGTTCAAGGGCAACGGTGCCACCCTGGTGAGGGCTCTGTGCCAGCTCGCGCTCGACCGTAACGCGGACGCTTACACGGAAGTCAGGCCCCCGACCCTTGTCCGTACACCGGTTCTGGAGGCGGTCGGGCAGTTGCCCAAGTTCGCTGACGACGCGTACCACCTCGAGCGCGACGACCTCTGGGCGGTGCCCACAGCGGAGGTCCCGCTCACTTCGATGCGAGCGAACGAGATCATCGCCGAAGAAGAGCTCCCCCTGCGGCTCATGGCCTACACACCCTGCTACCGCCGCGAGGCCGGCGCGGCCGGGCGGGACACGCGAGGTTTGTTACGGGTCCACGAGTTTGACAAGGTCGAGATACTCGCGGTTTGCACGCGCCAGCAATCGGCCGTTCTGCACATGGAGATCCTTGAACGGGCGATCGGTTCGGTCGCGGCGCTCGGCCTCCCGTACCGCATACTCGACATTTGCACTGGAGATCTTGGCCAGTCGCACGCGCGCTCTTTCGATATTGAGGTCTATGCCCCGGGATGCGACATGTGGCTCGAGGTTTCCTCGGTCTCGTGGTTCAGCGATTACCAAGCACGGCGGGCATCGATCCGGTACAGGCCAAAAGCTGGCGGTCCCACTCAGATTTGCGACACCTTGAACGGTTCGGCTCTTGCGGTCCCGAGAATTTGGGCGGCCCTCGTCGAGACATACCGTCAGGCCGACGGCTCAGTCGAAATCCCGCCCTGTCTGCACCCCTATTTCCGAGGAAGTACCTCTATCGCTGGTAGCGTGACCCGCTAAGTATTTGAAAGGGCCATTATCGTGATCCAAGTACGCAACCTCACGAAGCACTTCGGGCCGAACGTCGCCGTCGATAATCTGAACTTCGAGGTACAACCCGGACGGGTGACTGGGTTCCTCGGCCCGAACGGGGCCGGGAAGACGACCACCCTGCGGATGATCCTTGGGCTCGTCCGTCCCGAAAAGGGCACGGCCACCATCGACGGTGTCTCCTACCAAAGCCTTCGTGCCCCGATGCGCGAGGTCGGCGCCGTCCTCGACGCGAAGGCGTACCAGCCCGGGCGCAAGGCACGGGACCACCTACTGTCCCTAGCCCAGGCAAGCCGTATCCCGGTCAAGCGTGTGGACGAAGTGCTCGGTTTCGTCGGCCTGAGCGATGTCGCCGACAGGAGGGCCGGCAATTTTTCGCTCGGCATGGCCCAGCGCCTAGGGATCGCCGGAGCGCTCCTCGGGGACCCTCCCGTACTGATCTTCGACGAACCGGTCAACGGCCTCGACCCCGAAGGCATCGTCTGGATCCGCACGCTCATGCAGGGCCTGGCGGCCCAGGGTCGGACGGTTTTCGTCTCGAGCCACCTGATGAGCGAGATGGCCCTCACGGCGTCCCACGTGATCGTCATCGGCAGGGGCCACTTGATCGCCGACTCCGAAGTCGAGGACCTCATCAAGAGGAACTCGGGCATCGTAGTCCGCCTCCGCACCCCCAAGGCCGACGTCGTAGTACCCCGCCTCGAAGCTGCTGGCGGCAAGGTCGACACCAGCAACGGCGATGACGGCGGCCTGATAACTGTCACCGGGCTGGAGGCAGCTGCCATAGGCGACATTGCGTTCCAGGCGGGGGCGCCTGTGCACGAGCTTTCCCCCGTCGAAGCATCGCTCGAAGAGGTCTTCATGGAGATAACGCGAGACGACGTTGAGTTCCACGGCACCGGAGCAGGAGCTGCCCAATGACCCAAGTCCCCGCACAAACGATTGCAAAGTCAGGGTTCCCCGAGCTGGGCCCCCGGTCCTGCCGCGACACCATGCGCTGCGGAGTGGACAAAACTGAAAACGCTGCGCTCGACCCCGGTGACTATCGCCATCGCGGCAGTTCTCGTGATTGGGCTGTCTGCGCTGCTCTCGTTAGTGATCGCGTCCAACCAAACAAGCGAGCTCAGGCACGGCCCGCTCCCGAACGCCCTTGATCCCATGCTGGGTGCTTGGGTCCTGGGCCAGCTTGCCTTCATGGTCCTCGGTGTCCTGACGATCAGCAATGAGTACTCGAGCAACCTCATCGGAGTTAGCTTGCTCGCCACTCCCAATCGGTCCCGGCTGCTCCTCGCTAAAGTCATCGTTTTCTCGGTGACCATGCTCGTGATAACCGAGGTGATGAGTTTCATCACGTTTTTCATCGACGACGGCATATTCTCGGCCTACCCGTCCTACCCGAACGTCTCGTTGACGACTCACCTCGTGCTCCGAGTCGTCATCGGGATGGGCATTTTCACAACTTTGAGCGGGCTGTTCGGGCTAGCAACCGGCGCCTTGTTGCGCAATACTGCTGGGTCGATCGTGGCCTGCGTCGCTTTCATCTTCGTATTGCCTGGGATCCTTTCGGCGCTGCCAGACTCGTTTAGCAACCCGATCGGCGAGTACTGGCCGACCCGAGCGGGAGAGCGCCTTATCGAGCTCACTCATGGTCCCAACACGCTCTCAGCATGGTGGGGCACTGGCGACCTGGTCCTGTTCATCGTGATCTTGTTGGTGATCGCCGATTACGCGCTCGCCAAACGGGATGCCTGAGGAGCCCGGTCACCAGCACAAGCGCGCACCCAGGGACCAGACTTCCTCTATGACTGCTCTATGACCGGCCCCGTGGTGTGGCTCGCCCGGCACGGGCAAACCGAGTGGAGCATCTCGGGCCAGCATACGAGCCGCACCGATCTGCCATTGACCACTGCGGGAGAACAAGAAGCGGTAACCCTTGGTAAGGGGCTGCAGGGCGTCCATTTCGACCTGGTCGAGTCGAGCCCGCGCCAACGCGCCCTGCGGACCGCCGAACTGGCGGGGTTCACGCCGGTAATCGACAACGACCTCGTGGAGTGGGACTACGGAGAGCTGGAAGGTATGACTACGGACCAGATCCGGGCGCGTTACGCGGGATGGACGATCTGGCACGGTCCGTGGCCTGGGGGCGAGACCGACGAGCAGGTGGCAGCCCGAGCGGACAGGGTCGTCCAGCGTGCTCGCGCCTTACCGGCTGGGTCCAAGGCGCTGTTTTTCTCGCACGGGCACCTGCTGCGGGTGCTCGCTGCACGGTGGCTGGGCCAACCAACGGCAACCGGTCGGTTCTTCACGCTCGGTACCGCCACTGTCAGCGTGCTCGCCTGGGAACCCGGCGGTGCCGCCGCAATCGAGCGCTGGAACGTCCCGCCCGATCGAGCGCCTAGCCGCAACCCCTCTCCAGGCCCTCGCTAGTGGCAAGCACACAAGGCCCCCCTGCTGGCCCAGGCGAACCGGAATGGCCGAGACCTGCCTGGCCCAACCCCGAGTGGCCGGGCACGCCTGGTACCAGCCAAGGATGGGGTAGCCCGCCACCGGGCCAGCCACCTCAGGGCTATCCGCTGCCTCAGGGCTATCCGCTGCCTCCGGGCTATCCCCCGGCACAAGCGCCGCCGCCTGTCCCGCCTGGCAACGAGCAGGTCGGGATCGGGCCGAACACGCGCTGCTATCAGCACCCCGACAGGTTGGCGGGGTCAATATGCAGGTCTTGCAACAGGCCGATCTGCGCCGACTGCATGGTCCAAGCGCCCGTGGGCTGGCAGTGCCGCCAGTGCGTCCGGAAAAACGCCAAAAAATCGCCCGTGACCCGTTATCGACCGAGCACGGGCACCCTCCCTACGATCAGTCAGGTCCCGGTGACAATGGGGATCATCGCCGTGTGCGTGGTGATCTACATAGTGAGCCAGAACACCGATTTGGTCTACCGGTGGGAACAAATCGGGGAGAACGAGTACTACCTCGGCCAGTGGTACAGGCTTCTCACAGAGATCTTCATCCACTATTCGTTTTTCCACATATTGCTGAACATGGTCTCGCTATTGATCATCGGCCGGCTCGTCGAACCAGTCCTTGGAAAGTGGCGTTATTTGTCCCTTTTCCTGGTAGCCGGCCTCGGAGGATCGGTTGCGTGTTACCTGTTCACCAGCCCGAGCGCGCAGTCTGCCGGCGCGTCTGGTGCGATCTTCGGCCTATTCGGCGGGTATTTTGTCCTCGCTCGCCGAGCAAAGACTGACACGTCAGGGATCCTTGTACTGATCGCGATCAACCTCTTCTACAGCTTCGCGGTGGCTGGCATATCCTGGCAAGCACACATAGGCGGCCTGATAACCGGGGCTGGGCTCGCCGCCGTTTTAGGCCTCGGACGTCGGGGCCGGCACCAAGTACTGATCGACGTCATGGCGGTGGCGGGGGTGTGCACAGTCCTCGGCCTGCTCTTGCTCCTGGCCCCCGGGGCCGTCAACCTAGGATGACACCCAGCAAACGCGAAGACGCGCCAGCGTGCCGGGGGCGTAGGTCAGTGGAAGACCGGCAGACTTTTAATCTGCGCGCCGGGAGTTCGATCCTCCCCGCCCCCACGCAGGTGCCAGCCCCGGCACCAACTACCTATAGGGTCGTCGGGTAATGAACGGCCACTTGGTCACCCTGGACGGCGAGCACCTGGAGGTGACCACCGCGGAGATCGAGCGCCTGCTCACGTCCCACACACCGTTCTGGCTGGACCTGCTGAGCACCCTCCCGAACAGCCCTGAGCAGCAGGTGCTGAGAGATACGTTCCACTTCCACCCGCTCGCTCTCGAAGATGCCGAACATTTCGGTCAGCGCCCCAAGTTCGACACCTACGACGATTTTGGGCTGCTGGTCGTCTATGGCCCTGGCAACACGGACCACCTGGTGGAAGTTCACTGCTTTTGCAGCGAGAACTTCCTCGTGACTGTGCACCAGCACCCCTGCCCTGCCTTCCCCGATGTCCTGCACCGTATGAAGGCGGATGGAGGGCCGCCTATGAGCCAGGTGATGGTCCTCTACCGCGTCCTGGACATGCTGATAGACGGTTACTTCCCTGTCCTCGCCGCAATGGACGACCAGATCGACGACCTGGAAGACGAGATCCTCAAGGCGCCCACCGACGAGCAGCTCGGGCGGCTTTTCGATATGAAGCGGGCGCTTATAGCCCTGCGCAAGATCGTGACACCCGAGCGTGACATGTTCGCAACGTTGGTGAGCGGCAGCTCGGCCCTCCCCGGCATGACGCCGGAGTACGAGCGCTACTTCCGCGACCTCTACGACCATCTGATCAGGGTCAGCGACTTGGTGGACAGCTACCGGGACCTGTTGAGCGGGGCAATGGACACGCACCTGTCGACGGTGTCGAACCGGCTCAACGTGGTGATGAAGCAGCTCACGATCATTGCGACGATCTTCTTGCCGCTTAGCTTCTTGACCGGGTTCTTCGGCCAGAACTTCGGTTGGATGGTCAACCGGATCGGGAGCTTTGCGGTCTTCGTCATTGCTGGCATCGGTGCGCAGGTCCTCACGGTGATCGCGCTCGTGGTCATGTTCCGCAAGCGTGGCTGGCTGACGTCGGACGGGATGGTCCCTGCGGCCACGCCCGCCGCCCGTCATCAGCCGGGGAGGCACATGCGCTGGCTTTACATGCACCCGATGCGAGGCCGCGGATGGCCGCCTCCCCCGATCGTAGGGCCCACGACGGCACCTGAGCCGAGCGCTGCCCCTGGTAGGCCCGGGTAAATAGCTAGAGGAGCTGGCTAGAGAGGGCTGTTGGCGTGCTTGCGGGCGACGAGGCGCTCCCGCTTGCTCCCAAGCACTGAGAAGCAACGCGCGACGGTCCGGCGGGTGTCGGCCGGGTCGATCACAAGATCCACGTACCCGCGCTCCGCAGCGGTGTACGGGTTGAGCCACTTCTGCCTGTACTCCTCCGCCAGCTCTTCCCGCTTCGCGTCATCAACCGCGCGGTGCACGATGCGCACGGCCCCTTCGGCGCCCATCACGGCGACCTCTGCGCTCGGCCAGGCAATGCACAGGTCGTTGCCCATGCCCTTGGAGTCCATGACTATGTAGGCACCTCCGTAGGCCTTGCGGAGCACGAGGCACACCCTGGGGACCGTGGCCTCTGCGTAAGCAAAAACGAGCTCGGCGCCGTGGCGGATCATCCCCCGCCATTCGAGGTCCCGCCCAGGCATGAACCCGGGGGTGTCGACGACGGTCAGCAGCGGAAGGTTGAACGAGTCACAGAACGCCACAAAACGTGCGCCTTTTTGGGAGGCGGCAATATCCAGCGTGCCCGCCATGGCCTGCGGCTGGTTGGCCAACACGCCGATAGGCTGCCCCGCCACGCGCACCAACGCCGTCACGAGCTGGGCCGCCCATCCCGCCCTGAGCTCGACGAGCTCACCGTCGTCAGCTATCGCGGCGATGACGCGGCGTACGTCATAGCTCCCCGTCGCCATGGCAGGGACCACGTCAGCAAGCTCGGGTGTGGCACGCGAAGCCGGGTCGGACGATGCAACTACAGGGGGCAGCTCGTCGCAGTGCGCTGGGAGGAAATCGAGCAGTTGCTCGACTGCCTCAAAGGCGGCCGCTTCGTCGCCGACGACCATCGTGGCCAGGCCAGAGCGGGTTGAGTGCACCGACGCCCCCCCTAGCTCCGAGGGTCGGACCGGGACGCCAGTGACCTCGGCGACCGCTGCCGGCCCCGAGATGTAAGCAAGCGCCCGCGGCGTCATGACTACGGCATCAGCTAACCCGAGCAACAGGGCGGGGCCCGACAGCAGCGGCCCGTCGAGGACCGCCACAACGGGCACGACCCCTGAACATCGAGAGAACGCCTTTGCAGCCCTCCCCCAGCCGTCTAGTGCGGCAACTCCCTCGACGAGGTCTTGGCCCGAAGAAGACAGCACCGTGACCAACGGCAAACGTCGCTCCAGGGCGAGGCCGGCCGCTACAGCCAGCGCCTCGGCACCGTCCCCGCTCAGTACGCGGCCGCGCTCGGAATGTTGGACCTGTGCTGTAACGACAAAACGCCCGCCCGCAGCCAGCGGGCCCGCCCGGACCAGGACCTCTTTCCCTTTCGCTGCGTCGAGCGGAAGGGAAGGTCCGGAGCCTCGCAGGGCAGCCAAGGCCAAGCGGCCCTCTACCGCTAGGCCGCGGCCGGCTGAGCCCGGTTTGGCGACAGCGGGAGGGCGGCCCCTCATAGGCCACCCTCCTGGCCCTGAGCGGGTTGTTCGTCGGGGTCGTCAACACCGCGGGCCATGAGGAACCCGCGCGCCCTCTCGGCAAGGGGATAGCGGGCAACGATGTCCCAGAACGCCTTCGAATGGCCGCCCACCTGGAGATGGGCCAGCTCGTGCACGATCACATAGTCGAGCACCCAGGCAGGCTCGGTCGCCAGCCTTGACGAGATCCGCACCGTGCCGTCGGAGGGAGTGCAGCTACCCCATCGCTGGAGCTGGTTGTCGACCCATCGGGTGCTCTTGGGAGTGGCCAGCCCGAACCTCGCCGCGAGGCCCCGAGCGCGTTGTTCCAAGTCGACCGCGGCCGAGTGCTGGCGCCGCTTGATCCGGCGCACCATCTCGGTCACCCAATGCTCTTCTTCGGCCCTTGTCATGGAAGCAGGGACGCTGACGCGCACCACGTCGCCCACTTGGCGAGCACTAACGGTCTTCCTGCGGCGCGGGCTGCGCACGACTTCGATCTTCATCATGGTTTCGGCGTCCATCATGGGCTGGGCCTCCAATGTCCTGGGCGAACGGTGCATGGGCGCAGAAGCTATACAGGGCCAGGGACGGCTTCGTTCCCAAGCGAAACAAGATCCACAGGCCCGAGCGCCGCCAAGTCGACGGCACCGGGGGTACCCGTGCTTTCGAGCCACCACCCGGTGAGATTGCCGTGGGGCCGCTCCGGGTCCCAGATCTGAAGCCACTCCTCTACCGAACGGACGACCCCGGCGTGGGCCACCACCACGACGTCGGTTCCAAGCGCAAGCGCGGCGAGCGGCACCATCGCTGACCTGACCCGCTCGTCGAAGGCACTCAGCTGCTCCCCGCCCGGGAAAGCGGCCAGGCGCCGGTGGCGCCAAAGCTCGATCTCGCCCGGCCAGCGAACGGCTATCTCAGCCATAGTGAGCCCGTTCCACTCACCGACGTCGTGCTCGCGCAAGGCCGGCACGAGGGTTACCGGCCTGCCATAACCGAGCTGCTCGGCGATCAGTTCGGCCGTGAGCCGAGCGTGTGCCAGATCCGAACAGGCGACCTCGCCAGGTTGCAGGCCCTCAGCCTCTAGGTACTTGCCCGCCCGGGTGGCCTGTTGCACCCCGAGCTCCGAAAGCGGAGCGTCCGACCAGCCCTGCCAACGGCCCGCTGCGTTCCAGACCGATTGGCCATGACGGACAAGGAGCAGGCGGCCCATCGAGCCATCTTCGCAGACAAGCAACACCGGTAGCCTCCATCCAATGGATGGCGTACCGCCCAACCTTGGCGCAGGAGATAGGGACGGCCCACCTGTCACGGTGCTGTTCTTCGCGAGCGCGAGGGAGGCTGCGGGCACGTCGAGGGCGACGTTTGCCTCTGCCGGCAGCACGGTCGCACAGCTGGTCGGAGCCCTTGTCGCGGCCTACGGGCCCGACTTCGAACGTGTGCTCGCCACCTGCGCGCTATGGGTGAACGGAGCGGCCGCGGCGCCGAGCAACGTGCTCTGCGAAGGCGATGAGGTCGCCCTGCTCCCGCCGGTGTCCGGTGGTGCCGACGGCCGCCCCTAGATCGCGCTGTCAGTGGCCGCGCAAGTGCTGTAACCTCTGAGTTGATGGACAAGTTCACCCTGGTCGCGGCGCTCGACCCCGATTACCTTTCGGAGCTCGAGGATCTCGAGCCTGGCCGAGCTGCGCGCGAAACGCGATGCTTGCGCCCAATTGGAGACCGACCTCTCCTACATCCGCCGGCTTGCCCAAGCCCGCGTCGACCTGATCTTGGCCGAGTCCGAGCGGCGACTGCTCGGGCTGTCGGACCAGGGCGCAGAGGCTTTGATCGACCAGCTCCCCCAGATCTTGGGCGACCACAGCCGCGGGGAAGGGCCGGGCCGGATGCCCATATCGTTCTTCGCGCCGGCAGATGGGGAGCTGCAGAAGCTGGCGGCCCGGGTCGAAGAGATGCTGCCCTCCGACCAACTTGGCTCCCTCGGCTCGCTGAGCTCCGTCGAACTGGACGAGCTGCTCGTCGGCCTGTCCGACTTGGAACACGATGTTTCAGCGGAACGGCGGGCTCTCCACGACATCCAGGACCACCTGCAAGAGGAGCTGGTTCGTCGCTACCGCAGTGGCGAAGCAAACGTCGACTCGCTCCTCAAGTAACAGGCCGCTCCTGTGACGCATCCCGCTTCGCGCACTACGTGGGCGAGCCACTAGACGAGGGCGCGCGCCAGCCTTCTTCGCGCGGCGGCGTTCGGACGCAACTTTGGCCCCTGTGGGCCGGCGGCGCCGACGCGGTCCGGGCCGTAAACGGCACCTACCGAGCGCGACCTGGTCGTCTGTAAAAGGAGGCCGACAGGCCCTCCGTCCGGAGGCCGGAGCGTCACGTTTCCGCCATAATTTCCCCGGACGCTTGCCAGCGAGCGGTCGCCCTGGGTTGGCTACGATGGCATTGCCGTAGCCCGCGGGACACCATCATTTCGTTCGGGGAAGTGCGAAGTGCCCGGGCTCGCGGACTGCGGCACTCTCTGCCCGAGCCTGCACCCCTGATCTCCTCTATCGTTTGGCGCATGGATCTGTTGGTGATTGGTGGGGGCAAAATGGGCGAAGCGCTTGTCGGCGGCTTGCTCGAGGCGGGCTGGGCCAAACCTTCGCAGGTAGCGGTGGCCGAGGTGTCGCCGGAGCGTCGCGCTGAGCTGCTCGCGCCAGGTGGTTTGGCGAGCCGTTTCGACGGCCTCGAGATCGTCGACGGCGAACTAACGCCTGCAGAGGGTGTCGTCCTCGCAGTCAAGCCGGGAGACGTCGAGAGTGTGTGCCGAGGCCTGGCTGGCACTGGGGCCAAAAGAGTGCTTTCGATAGCAGCCGGTGTGACTTTGAGCGACCTCCAGTCATGGTGCCCCGGCAGTTGCGCAGTCGTGCGGGCTATGCCCAACATGCCGGCGGTCGTGTCGACGGCGGCCACTGCCATCGTCGGCGGCTCGCGCTCGGACCCAGAGGACGTCGACTGGGCGATCAGCATCATGAGTTCGGTCGGCCTCGTTGTCGAGGTCCCTGAGAGGCTCCTCGACGCGGTCACCGGGTTGTCCGGCTCGGGGCCGGCTTACATTGCGCTGGTCGCTGAAGCGATGGTCGAAGCGGGCGTCCTGCTGGGCCTGCCGCGCTCGGTCGCCGGGGACCTCGTCGTCCAGACCTTGCTGGGCACGGCCCGGATGCTCGCAGAGCCCGGCCAGAGCCCCGCCGCCCTGCGAGCCGCGGTGACTTCGCCGGCGGGCACTACGGCCTCGGGGCTGCGAGAGCTTGAAGCCGGCGGGGTACGCTCCGCCTTCATCGAGGCAGTGACGGCAGCCTCGCACCGCAGCCGCCAACTCGGATCCCGTGGCCTCGGCTCGCCCAGCGCTTAAAGCCCCCCTGGCAGGAAGCCCTTCTTTCACGTACGCTCGTAGTTGGAGAAGGGTGCAGCATGGCCAAACTGAGCGAGGCTCGGTCCCGGTCCCGTTACGTCACAGTTGCCGAGGTGGCGGGCCTGCTCCGGGTTTCGAATATGACGGTTTACCGGTTGGTGCAGTCGGGGCAGCTACCGGCAGTGCGCGTAGGCCGGTCGTACCGGATACGCGAAGAGGACGTGGACAGCTACCTGGCTGCCCAGTACACCGCAGCCGGCTGAGCCGGCCGTGCACCGCAGCCGGCTGAGCCGGCCGTGCACCGCAGCCGGCGCTACACCCAGCCCCGCTGAGCCGGCCCTCGCTTAGCTGACGAGAGCGGACGAGTTGAGCGAGCGCACGATAGCGGCCCGGGGCTCGGGTTTCATGGCCGCACCGTAGTGGCGGGTCGCACGCTCATAGGGCTGGGTCATGAGAGGCGAGGAAATGAGGAAGTCGGCCGTCGCCCGGTTACAGGCGATCAGGATGTTCCAGACAACGCCCACGCGCAGCAAAGCCCGTACGTCGGGGTCGTGCGGCTGGGGCTCCAAAGGGTCCCAGAAGAACACGAGCATGTCGATATCGCCCTGCGTGATCATTGCGCCGATCTGAAGGTCGCCCCCAAGCGGGCCGCTCTCCACTGTGGAAACGGGGAGGCCCAGCTCTTTGCTGATCAATTTGCCTGTGGTCCCGGTCGCGATGAGGTCATGGGCCTTCAAGGAAGCCCGGTTGTAGCGCGCCCACTCCAAAAGGTCGGCCTTCCGATTGTCGTCGCGCGACCAAGGCAACCCGCCGGCGAGCAGGCATATTTTGGGGCGAAGTCGGGGCCTTTTGCGTTTTCACACTTCCCATTATTACATATAAGCGCTTACATACGGCGGCAGCCCTTCTTGGATGTCGGCCCCAGGGTACGACGGGGGCCATTAGGGCTACGACGGGCTGGGGCGTACCATTGTGGCGATGGCGGTTGCTCGACTGCTCCCCGAGGCGACGGTGAAGCGTCTTCCTCTGTACCTCCGCGCCTTGGTAGAAGCGAGCGAGACGCGCCATATGACAATGTCTTCTGAGGAACTTGCCGTCAGCGCAGGTGTCAACGCCGCACAGGTCCGAAAAGACCTTTCCTACCTCGGGTCCTACGGGACACGGGGCGTCGGCTACGACACGGATCTGCTCCGCCAGCAGATCAACCGCCAGCTCGGCCTCAACCAGGAGTACAACGTCGCGCTGATCGGAGCGGGCAACCTGGGCCACGCCCTTGGCAACTACAAAGGCTTTTCCGAGCGTGGCTTTCACGTTGTAGCGGCGTTCGACACCGACCCCGCCAAGTGCGGGATGCTGCTCGGCGGCGCCCTCATCTACCCGTTGTCAGAACTAGCCCGCGTGGTGAAGAAAAAACAGGTCACCATGGCGCTCATCGCAACGCCGGCGTCGGTTGCCCAGGAGGTGGCCGACAGGCTCGTGGCCGCAGGGGTCACCTCGGTGCTGAATTTTGCCCCCGTGGTGGTCAACGTGGCGCCTCACGTTTCGGTCCGCAAGGTCGACCTCGGCGTGGAGCTACAAATCCTCGGCTACTACGAGCACTTCCGCAACGACAACGTCGAAAGCCCGGCTAAGGCTGCCGGCATCTCGAGAAAGTAAGCCTGCTTTGCCTCTCGATACTCCGGTCTACCCTGTGGCGCTTGTCCTGAGGGACCGTCGCTGCCTTGTCGTGGGGGGTGGCCACATCGCCGAACGCAAGGCAAGAGGGCTGCTCGCCGGAGGGGCCCAGGTCCACGTGGTGGCCAAGGAGCTGCTGCCGCCGATGCTTGCGCTGGCTGGATTGCCGGGCGTGGCGAGCATGGAGGAACGCCCCTACAGGGCTGGCGAGGTCGCCGGTTACTGGCTGGTGGTAGCCGCTACGGGTGCCCCGGAGGTGAACAGGGCCGTCTATAACGACGGGACGTCGGCCGGGGTCTGGGTCAATTCGGCGGACGACCCCGACAATTGTTCGTTCATCCTGCCCGCGGTGGCGCGCCAGGGGCCGGTCACGGTGGCCATATCGACCAACGGCTACAGCCCCGCGTTGGCGTCATGGCTCAAGCAACACGTCGTCGAACAGATGGGCCCCGAGCTGGCCGAACTGGCTGAGCTGCTCGCTGGAGCGCGCTCGCAGCTGAAGGCTCAGGGACGGAGCACCGAAGAGGTCGACTGGCGGCCGGCCCTGGATTGGGCCATGCTCGACCTCATCCGCTCGGGACGCCGGGCCGAAGCAAAGGAGCGCCTCGAGGCGTGTCTATTGCCGTAGTCGGGATAAATCACCGGACAGTGCCGCTCCCCGCCTTGGAGCCCATGATCGTGGCCCCTGGGGACCTGCACAAGGCTCTCGCCGACCTTTCGTCGCGGCCCCACCTGGACGAGGTCGTGGTCCTTTCGACCTGCATGCGGACCGAGGTCTACGCCCTTGTCAACCGCTTCCACGGGGCGATGGCGGACATCCGTGAGTTTTTCTCGACCTGGAGCGGCCAACCTCCGGAGGCTTTCTCGGGGAGCCTCTACTCCTACTTCGACGAGGCGGCGGTCAACTACCTCTTCAGGGTTTCCGCGGGGCTCGACTCGGCCTCTCTGGGCGAACCCGAGGTCCTCGGCCAGGTCCGCCAAGCCTGGGAGGTCGCCCGGGAGGAGGGCACGAGCGGCCCTGTCCTTGGCGGTGCCTTCCGTCACGCTTTGGTAGTGGGCAAGCGTGCCCGCGCGGAGACCGCCATCAGCCGGGGCACGACCTCGCTTTCGCATGCCGCGCAAGAACTGGCCGCGTCCAGGCTGGGCGGGCTACAGGGAAAGCAGGCGATGGTCATCGGGTTGGGCGAGGTGGGCGAGAGCGCCGCAAGGGCATTCGCCGCGGTGCCAGGAGCTCTCCCGGTCATCGTCGCCAACCGGACCATGGCCCGGGCGGTGCAGGTTGCCGAAGCCATCGGGGGACGGGTCGCAAACTGGGGCGAACTGCCAGCGGTCCTGGCCACCGCTGACGTTGTAGCGAGCTGTACCTCGGGTGAGGACACCGTTCTCGGCTTGGCCAGTACCCGGGCTGCCGTTGCCTCCAGGGCCGGTCGCCCGATGCTGCTCGTCGACCTGGCTGTGCCACGCGACATCGACCCGGAGGTAGCCGACATCGCCGGCGTTACCCTGCTCAACATGGACGACATCAGTGAGTTCGTGGCGTCCAAGGTGGACGGACGGCGAGCGGAGGTGCCCGCCGTCGAGCGGATAATCGCCCAAGAGGTAGACCGCTACAACACGGCTCTTGCGGCCCGGGGCGTCGCGCCGCTGGTGAGCACCCTCTACGACCGTGCGGAGGAAATCAGGGCGGCCGAGATGGCCCGCCTCGAGGTGCGCACCCGGGAGCTCGGCCCGGCGGAGCGCGAGCTGCTGGAGACGATGACGAAGCGCATCGTCGCCAAGTTGCTCCACGAACCAACGGTCAACCTGAAAGCCGCTGCCGGCACGGCCAGGGGCGAAGCGCTCGCCGACGCTTTCCGGGAGCTTTTCGGCTTAGAACCGTAACGTGCCCTTCCGGCTGGCGACGCGAGCAAGCCCGCTGGCGCTTTGGCAGGCGCAATATGTGGCCTCACTGCTTCAGGGCCTTCATCCCGGCCTGGAAGTCGAGCTCGTGCACGTAACCACTACGGGCGACCGCCGATCGGACATACCCGTGTGGGAGATGGGCGGTCGGGGCGTCTTTGTACGCGAGGTGCAAGCTGCGCTGCTCAGCGGCGAAGCGGATGCAGCCGTCCATTCCGCGAAAGACCTTCAGCCCGTGCCTGCGCCCGGCACCTGCCTCGCCGCGGTGCCTCCCCGCGGCGACCCGAGGGACGTGCTCGTCGGTAACACGCTCGAGGGACTTCGCCTCGGCGCGACCGTCGCAACCGGGAGCCAGCGGCGGCGTGCACAACTGGCCTGGTTGCGCCCGGACCTGAAGTTCGAGAGCCTCCGCGGCAACATCGGGACGAGGCTTTCCCGGGTACCCGAAGGTGGCGCGATCGTAATGGCCGGTGCCGCACTGGCACGTTTGGGCCTCAGCCCCGAGCCGAGGGAGGTACTCGGCCCAGACGTGATGCTGCCCCAGGTCGCCCAGGGCGCCCTGGCCATCGAGTGCCGGGCCGATGACCACGCCCAACTCGAGCTCTTGGGGCCTCTCAACGACAGGGCCGCCCGCCAGGCGGTGGACGCGGAGAGGGCGTTCCTCGCGACAGTGGGGGGGGCCTGTGACCTGCCGGTCGCCGGTTACGCCACTTCGACCGACGATGGGGAGCTCCACCTCGAAGGCCTCCTCGCCTCGCCCGACGGGAGCGCCCTGGTCCGCTACGGCTCCACCGGCCGGCCCGGAATGGCCACCGATCTCGGCCGCGACGTTGCCGAGATGGTCCTGGCCGGTGGCGGCCGGGAGCTTCTTGCCGCGCGGTTGGGACAGCCGTGACATCGGTCGGGCCAAGCGTGACACCGGTTGGCCCAAGTGTGACAAGGAGGCCGGTGACCGGGAGTGTCTACCTCGTCGGCGCCGGCCCCGGTGACCCGGGGCTCCTGACGATGCGCGGTGCCGAGGTCCTCGCTCGGGCCGACGTCGTCGTGCACGACCGGCTCACCGACGCGAGCCTCCTGTCGCTGGCCCCTGCCGGCGCCGAAAGGGTGGACGTCGGCAAGCAACCCGACGACAGAGGTGACCAAGAGGCGATCAACCAACTGCTCGTCGATCGGGCGCGCCAGGGCAAGCTAGTGGTGAGGTTGAAAGGTGGCGACCCGTTCGTCTTCGGTCGCGGCGGCGAAGAAGCCCTCTTCCTGCGTTCGGCGGGGGTGGCTTTCGAGGTGGTGCCGGGGGTCACTTCTGCGGTCGCCGTGCCGGCATACGCAGGTGTACCCGTGACGCACCGCGGCCTGGTCACCGCCTTCACGGTGGTCGCGGGGCATTCCCGTTCCGTCGACCCCACCCCTGGAGCCGGTGGCACGAATTGGGAGGCGCTCGCGCAGGCCGGCGGCACGATCGTGGTGTTGATGGGCGCCGCCCACCGCCGCCAGATCGCAGACCGCCTGATGGCTGGCGGGCTGCCTGCCGGGACCCCCGTCGTGGCCGTCCAATGGGGGACCGAGCCCCAGCAGGTAACCGTCAGGACGACTCTCGGCGGTCTTGCGAATGCGCCGGTCGGCCCACCCGTCACGATCGTCATCGGCGAGGTGGCCGGCCTCGACCTCGGTTGGTACGAACAACGCCCACTGTCCGGCAGGACCGTCGTCGTGACACGCTCCGCTCAGGCGGCACCGCAACTCGCCTCGCTCCTACGCGACGTCGGGGCGCGGGCGCTCGAGGTGCCGACCATCTCCCTCGCGGCGCCTTCGGACGGGGGGGCCGCCCTGGCCGCCGGGGCGGCGAAGTTGCAAACTGGCTCCTATGCCTGGGCCGTGTTCACGTCCCCGAACGCGGTGCAAAGTGTCTTCGAACTGGTGCCTGACACCCGCTCGCTCGGCGTAGTCAAGGTGGCCGCGGTCGGGCCGGCAACAACAGAGGCTCTGAGGGCGTACCGCGTCGTGGCCGATCTCGTACCGTCCCGCTACCTGGCTGAGGGACTGGTCGAGTCGTTCCCGCCACCGCCGCCTGTCACACCTACCACCAGTGGACGGGAGGTCTTCCTCCCCCAGGCTGCGGGCGCCCGCGATGAGCTGAGACGCGGCCTTGCCGACGCAGGGTGGCAAGTCGACCCTGTCGAGGCGTACCGCACGGTCCCCGTTCCCATCGAACGGGACCTCCTGAAAGCCGCGGGCCGTGCGGATGCGATCTGTTTCGCCTCTTCTTCGGCCGTTGACAGTTACCTCGACCAGGCCGGGACGGCGGGCATCCCAGTCCCTTCGGTGGTCGCCTGCATAGGGCCCGTTACCGCCGCGACGGCTCGGCGACGCGGGCTAGAAGTGAGCGCCGAAGCTTCCGAGCACACCCTTGAGGGCCTAGTCGCAGCCCTCCTCGGCGCCCTCGGCAACTTTGCTAGTTAGCCATTAGCAGTGCTGATAGTTGGCAATTAATAACCGGGACGACATGGCCGGGGCCGGTAACCTGGGTCAGAAACCGTTAGAAACCGTCAGAAACCAGGAATGAGAGCTTCGATCATATCGGCGGCGGCGCCAATGAGCCCAGCCGAAAGTCGCCGACGAGCCCGACAGGGTTGGGCGTTCATGCGCAAGGCCATGGGCCCCCACTGGGCCGTGCTCGGGTTAGCTGTCGCGGCCGCGCTCGTGTCTTCGGCCGCCATCGCCAGCACCCCCCTGCTCCTCGGCAACGCTGTAAACGACGGCCTGCTCGATCACCGCTGGCAAAGCTTCACCATCTACGTCGTCGTAATCGCGGTGCTCGGGCTGGCACAGGCGGCGGCGTCCCGGGGCCGGCGCTACTACAACGGTGTGGCGTCGCGGCGGGTCGAGTCTGAGCTACGCCGAGCTTTCCATGACCACCTTCTCTTCCTGGACCTGAGCTACCACTCCAACGTCAACCGCGGTCAGCTCCTGTCCCGAGTGACAAGCGACCTGTTCCAGGTGCAGGCGGTAGTCGCGTCGGCACCGTTTTGGGTGGGCAACGCTATGCTCGCTGTCGCCGTGGGCGTGATCCTCGTGCTGAGCAGCCCGCTGTTGGGGGTTGTCGCGTTGGCGGCTCTGCCCTTGGTCGCCTTTACTTCCAACCGCTTTTCCAAGCGGGTCCGAGAAGCCATATCCGACCTGCAAAGAGAACGAGGCGCGCTAGCCGGCGTCGTCGAGGAGACCATCTCAGGTGTCCGAGCGGTAAAGGGGTTCGGCACCGAACCGGTGATGGAGGCGCGCCTCGGCGCGTCCGCTGATGCCGTGCTGGCCGAAGCTATGCGCGTGGTGCGCACGCGGGCGCGCTATCTCCCCACGCTGAACACCGTCCCCATGCTCGAACTGGCCGCAGTCAACTGGCTTGGCGGTTACCTGGTCCTGCACCACGAGCTGAGCGTCGGCCTGCTGGTCGCTTTCAACGCTTACCTGGCCATACTGACCGGGCCCCTGCAATCGATAGGTGCTTACATCGTCATGTTGCAGCGCGCGGTGGTGTCTTGTTACCGCCTCTCTACGATCATGGACCGGCGCACCGCTGTGCCCGAGCCTGCTGTGGCTCAGCAGCTAGCCCCGGGGCCGGGGGCCGTCCACCTCGACCACGTCAAATTCTCGTACCCGGGCGTCGTGGACGGCGGGCCTGTACTTGACGGGTTCGAACTGTCCATTCACGGCGGCGAAGTCGTCGCCATGGTGGGGGCCACCGGCTCGGGCAAGACTACGGTCCTGTCCCTGCTGGCGCGCTTGTACGACCCCAGCGAAGGGACTGTCTACCTGGACGGTGTGGACGTCTCCAGCCTCGGGCTGGCCGCTGTGCGCGGGGCGGTCGCTGTGGTCTTCGAGGACAGTTTTCTCTTCAACGACACGATCGAGGCCAACCTCAGGGTCGGGCGGCCTGATGCGACCGACCAGGAGATGGACGAGGCTGCTCACCTCGCACAGGCCGACGAGTTCATCAGCGAGCTGCCACAGGGTTATAAAACGCCCGTGGGCGAACGGGGAATGGCCCTCTCGGGTGGCCAGCGTCAGCGCCTGGCCCTGGCCCGGGCGCTCCTCGCCGACCCCCGCGTGCTAGTGCTTGACGACGCCACCTCGGCCGTCGATGCTCCCCGCGAGCTCCAAGTGGTCAAGGCTCTCGCCGCGGCCCGGCGGGACAAGACGACCCTCATAATCTCGCACCGTCCTGCAACCATTGCAGTCGCTGACAGGGTCGTCCTCATCGACGGAGGCCAGGTGGTAGCCCAGGGTACCCACGACGAGCTGCGGTCCACCACGCCCCGTTACCGCCAGGTCCTCGGCATCGAGAGCGCTCCAGACGAAGAACCGAGCGTGCGAGCATGAAGTTACGGCTGCCGAGACGAGGGCGAAGCGACCGTACTGCCGCCCAAGTCCAAGAGGGGGCGGGCGATGTCGCCCCTGCGAGCTTCCTGGGCGCAGTGGTGTCGTCGCTGCGGCCCTACAGGCGCCGCATTTTCGTCGCCCTCGTCGTGCTGTTGGGTGGGCTGGCCACCACCCTGGCCGGGCCTGCCCTGGTCGGTTGGATGATCAATGATGGCCTTGTCCACCACCGTTCAATGCGCGTTGTTACTATCGCCGGCGCCGCATATGTCGCCGTGAGCATTGGGTACTTCGTCTTGACCCGCGTACAGACGCTTATGGTGTCTGGCATCGGCGAGACATACCTCAACGACCTCCGAAAGCAGGTCTTCAGCCATTTACTGGCGCAGCCGCTCGGGTTTTTTGAATCGGAGAGCTCCGGTCAGCTGCTCTCGCGGATGACGGCTGACATCGACGTCCTGGAAACGCTCGTGCAGAGCGGGCTTTCGAGCTTTGTCACAAGCATCGGGCTGTTCGTGGCGATCATGGTCGTACTCGTTGTGATGTCCCCACTGCTGTTCGTTGTCGTCGTGATTTCCCTTATACCCGCTCTTGTCTCTGCTGCGCGCTACCGCACCACGTCGAGCAAGGTTTACGGCCACGTGCGCGAGCTCATCGGCGACGCCCTGACATCGCTCGACGAGGACCTCGCCGGGGTGCGGGTAGTCCAAGCGTTCCGCCAAGAGGACGCCACGATCGCCCGCTTCGCAGCTGTGAACCAAGCCCAGCTCGACGGCGAACTGGCCACCGTGGCGATGTCCTCGCGCTTTTTCCCCAAGATCGAGGTGTCCGGGGTCCTTTCTTCGGTCGTCGTGCTGGTAGCTGGTGCCTTGCTCGTGGAGGGCCACCTGACGACCGTGGGGACGGTGGCAGCGTTCGTGCTGTACCTGGCGAACCTGTTCAACGCAATAACAAGCCTCTCCGCCCTGTTCGACCTCCTCCAGTCCTCCGGGGCTGCCCTGGCAACGGTTTACAAGCTGCTCGCGGTGGGCCCGTCGATGGTCGACCCTGAGCGCCCGGCACAGCTGCCCAACAGTGGGGCCCTCGAACTGCGCGCGGTCGACTTCGCCTATAGGGGCGAGGAGGACGACAGCCAGGAGCGGCTGGTGCTCGAAGGTGTCGACCTGCGTATCGAAGCCGGCGAGCGGTTGGCGCTCGTCGGGCCGACCGGAGGCGGCAAGTCGACTCTCGCCAAACTGGCCGGCCGCCTCTACGACCCGTTGTCAGGATCGGTCCATTTCGGCGGCGTAGACCTGCGCCAGGCACTGCTGTCCCACATACGAGAGCGGATCGTGGTCCTTCCCCAAGAAGGTTTCCTCTTCCGGGGGACGGTGCTCGAAAATGTCGCCCTTGGCCGCCCCGGCGCGACCCTTGACGAGGCCCGCGACGCCGTGGGCAAACTGGGCCTGAGCGACTGGGTGGCGAGCCTGCCTCAGGGTGAGAGGACCGACGTAGGCGAACGAGGTTCGCACCTGTCGGCTGGGGAACGCCAGCTGGTGAGCTTGGCCCGGGCCGCCCTCACCGACCCGGCAGTGCTCATCATGGACGAGGCCACCTCGAGTATCGACCCAGGGACCGAACGTCAAGCCGAGTCGGCTCTGGCCGCCCTGGCCGAGGGCCGCACTGTGATCGTCATTGCCCACCGACTAGGGGCTGCGGAGCGCGCCGACCGGGTTGCGGTGGTGCGCGACGGTGCTCTGGCCGAGCTGGGTAGCCACGATGAACTGATCGAAGCCGATGGCCACTACGCCCGCCTGTTCGCTGCCTGGAGAGGAGGCGTCACGAACCGAGGGCAGAGCCAATGATGGCCGGGAGCAGAGGACGGCACACCTGGAAGGCGGCCTGGAAAACGGGTGAAAGCGGGTCGATCGTCTTCAGGTACTGCCGCGCTACCCGCGCCGCGTTCCCCGAGCCGAGGTCGAAGTCGGGGAACTTCAGCTCGCCATGCGAACGCATGCACGTCGAGAACTTCAACAAGGCGGTGTTGTCCTGGGTCAACGCCTGGGCACTCGGGAGCGGTCTTAGCGCCTGGCAGGCGTTCGCTGCAGATTGGAACTGAGGCGAGCTCCGGTCGAGGCTGGCGAGGGCAGCTAGCGAGAACGAACCTGCAGCGTCAGGATCGGGGAAGCCAGTCACGCCGTGCTTTCGCATGCACCCGGCGTACTTCACAGCCTGTTTGACGAGAGCGCTGGACGAGCTGCCGGCCGCGCCGCTCGATGGTGCAGCGGGCTGAGTGGAGGGTGCAGCGACCACAGCAGTCGTGGACGTCGTCGCTCCCAGGGACGCCACCTGTGGCGCCGAAGTGCCGCCGCCACAGGCCGAAGCCAGCAGGGCGACCAGGACGGCGAAAGTCCCAACCGCGGCGCCCGGCAGCCATCGCCCGTCACGGCCCGCCGGCACACGGTGCGCCCTCACAGGTCCCATTATTGCGGTCGCGCCTCAAGTCAGGCCCACCCCCTGACCGATAGACAAAACACGCGCGCGGCCAAAGTCGTGCCCGTGCCGGTACTCGGAAGGACGCCGATGAGCCAGTTCATGGTCGGGCGGCAACCGATCTTCGACGCCAAGCTCGGCGTCCGCGGCTACGAGCTGCTGTTCCGAGACCCCACCGACCCGAGACCTAACGGCGACAAGATGACCGCAGACGTCCTCGTGCGCGCCGGGCTCGACCTCGGCCTGGCAAGCCTGGTCGGGAGCAAGCTTGCCTTTGTCAATGCCACCCGTTCGTTCCTGGTCGGCCAGCACGAGGTGCCGTTCGCGCCCAGCCAAGCGGTGATCGAGATCCTGGAGGACGTACCACGGGACGCCGAGGTGCTCGCCGGGTGCCGCCGCCTAGTTTCCAAGGGGTACACGCTGGCGCTGGACGACTACGTCTGGGCCGCCGATGACCCTCTGCTCGAGCTGGTCTCGATCGTCAAGCTCGACGTCCTCGCGCTGACCCAGGCCGAGCTCGCAGACGCCGCCCGGCAATGCGCGATCTTCGGCGCCGAGCCACTGGCCGAGAAGGTCGAGACGCGTGAACAGCTGGCCGCTTGCCAGGATCTTGGCTTTGACCTCTTCCAGGGTTACCTCCTGTCCAGGCCCGAGGTCGTGGAGGGCCAAGCTCTTTCGCCGAGCCGGCTCACGTGCCTGAGAGTGCTCGAAAAGCTCTGCGACCCTGCGACGTCTTTCGGTGAAGTTGAGAGCATCGTCCGTACCGACGCAGCCCTCAGTTACCGGTTCTTGCGCGCTGCGGGTGCCGGTGCCGCAAAGGGCCTCTACCGCTCGCTCAGTTCGGTACGGGAGGCGGTTGTGATGCTCGGTGAACGGCGCCTGCGTGCGTGGGTCACTCTCATGCTGTTGTCGGGGGCCCACGAGGGCTGTGACGAGCAGTTCAGCATCGCCATGACCCGCGCCCGGATGGCCGAGCTGATGGCCCAGGAAGTCGAGCCCGGCTTGACCGACCAAGCCTTCACTGTCGGTCTGGTGTCGGCGCTCGACCTTCTGTTACAGGCGTCGTTACCGACGATCCTCGAGGGCCTTTCGCTCCACAGCGAACCGCAAGAGGCGTTGCTCAACCACACCGGGCCTCTCGGCGACATCCTTGCCGACGTGCTCGCCTGGGAGGTCGGCGGAGGAGATCTGAGGCTGCGTTCGACGCTTAGCCCGGCCCAAGTCGAGCAGTGCTACTTGCAATCGCTCACATGGGCGACCGACGTTTGCGGAGTGCTCGCCTTCACCGACTGACCCGAGCGAAGCGACGTGTTCAGCTGATCGTCACCCAGAGTTCGCCACCGTGTAGCCACCACGTAGGCGGACTGGCAGGGCTGCGTAATTAGCGTCGGCCACATGTCGAAACCCGCCGTTCCTACCACCCTTCGACAGGTTAAGGCCCTGTCCACACGCGCAGCTGCTGTCTCCCTCGCAGCCGCCGCGAGCATGTCCTTCCTGGCCATGCCCGCCCGCGCCGCCGGCGGGTTCACCACCGGGGATCTGGTTGTCTACCGCGTCGGCACTGGCGCGGGAACCCTTTCGGGCACCTCCGCTGCCGTTTACCTCGACGAGTTCGCGCCAACAGGCGCGGCCCAGAGCCCAACGTTGTCGTTGGAAATGCCCCCCACGACCGCCCTCGGTACACCCAACCCGCTCAGCGCGAGCGGTAGCGCCACCTCCGAGGGAGGGCTCACTCTGTCCACGAACGGTACGACCCTGCTAGTCCCGGGTTACGACGCACCCGCGGGGACGTCCAGCATCGCCGGCACCACCGCTGCCGCCGATCCCCGCGAGGTCGGCGAGGTCGATGCAAACGGTGACATCGACACGAGCACCACGCTGGGCAGCACAGCCTTCAGCGGCAACAACCCCCGCAGTGCCACATCTGTCGACGGGTCGGCCGTATGGGTCGGAGGGGCCGGCGGCACAGAGGCCTCCCAGGGAGGCGTGTGGTACGGCGCCAAGGGTTCCGGCGCCGCCACGATGCTTATAGGTGGGAATTACCGCTGGGCCAGCATCTTCGGCGGCCAGCTCTACGCCTCATCGGGAAGTGCAACGGCGCCTGCGATCATCGGCGTCAATGCGATCGGCAGCGGGCTCCCCACAACTACCGGTCAAAGCGCCACCAACCTCAGCGGCGTTGACTCCGGGAGCAGCGGGGCCCCGTACAGCTATTACCTGTTGAGCGAGGGTGGCCACGGGATCGACACAGCATATGTAGCCGACACCACCATCGGTGTCGAGAAATACAGCCTGCTCGGCAGCCCCGGAGTTTGGACGGCAGAGGGCAGCGTCGCGTTCCCGACGGTGTCCGGCTTGACGGGTACGGTGAGCGGCGGCAACGTATACCTTTACGCCACGGACCCGGGGACGCTAGAGGAGATCACGGACCCAGTTGGTACGGCGTCCCTTACGGGCGCCACGGTGAGTTCGCTGGCCAGCGCCCCGGCCAACGAGGCGTACCGCGGCGTGGCCTTCGCTCCGACGGCGCTACCTTCTGCGCTGCCTGAAGCGCCGCTGACCATCTTCCTGCCCGTCGCAGCAGCCGCCGTGGCCGGGGGCGCCTGGGCTGTCTTCGGGCGTCGCCGCCGGCCGGTCGCCTAGCTCAACCCCGCATATCGACGGCCCGTACCCTATCGGCGACGAGCGTCACGATCACCCTGGTTTCCCCGGGGCCGTCCCACTGGCGGAGGTCCGCCTTGTACTTCGCGCCAAGCTTGCCGGCGAAAACATAATCGGTGTCGGGTTCGATCTCGACAGTGCCACGTACCTCGAGGTAGCGCTGGTTTACCTCGGGGTCCACGATGACGAGGCTGCAGGCTGGGTTGCGCTGGAGGTTGACCGTCTTCTGGCGTGAGGAAGCAAGGGAAAGGCGGATGACGCCGCCTTCGGCCAAGAACCACAGGACCGACTGCTGCGGACGACCGTTGGCGCCGACGGTGGCGAGCGTGGCCACTTGGGCGTCCAGCAGGTCACTATGCGAGGCAGGAATAGTTTCCATGGCCTCGTTATATCGGCTTCGTCCGGCTAACTGGTCACTTTCCACGAGCGTCTTGGGAGACCGACCAAGGATAACGTGGATGCCCATGGGCTTCCCTGAGACTCGTATGCGCCGCCTGCGCCGCTCCGCGGTGCTGCGCGAGATGCTCGCTGAAAGCAAGCTCACGGTGAAGGACTTGGTGGCACCGCTCTTCGTGCGCGAGAGCATCGAGACCCCCCAGCCGATCCCCTCGCTACCCGGGGTGGTCCAGCACACGGTCGAGTCACTCGTGAAGGAGGCTCGCCGGCTCTCCGGTGCGGGCGTCCCCGCTCTTGTACTTTTTGGCGTCCCTGCTCAAAAAGATGCCGAAGGGTCGCAGGCTTGGTCCCCCGATGGCATCGTCCAGGTGGCCCTCTCGTCGCTACGCGAAGAGCTCGGTGCCCAGATGGTCCTTATGGCCGACCTCTGCCTCGACGAGTACACCGACCATGGCCATTGCGGCGTCCTCGATGCGCGGGGCGAGGTCGACAATGACGCAACGCTGGCGCTATACGCCAGAGTGGCGCTTGCCCAAGCCAAGGCTGGAGCCGACGTCGTGGCTCCTTCCGGGATGATGGACGGGCAGGTAGCGGCGATCCGCTCGGGGCTCGACGACGAGGGCTATAACGAGGTTGGCATATTGGCTTACTCCGCCAAATTCGCCTCGGCTCTATATGGGCCGTTCCGCGACGCGGTGAACGTGACAATTGCCGGAGGCGGCGACAGGAAGGGGTACCAGCAGGACCCGCGAAACTTGCGTGAAGCACTGCGGGAGGTGGAACTGGACATTGCCGAGGGAGCCGACATGGTGATGGTGAAGCCTGCCCTCTCCTACCTGGACGTCATTGCGGCGGTCCGCCAGGCCGTGAAGGTACCTGTTGCGGCTTACCACGTCAGCGGGGAGTACGCCATGGTAAAAGCGGCCGCCGAGCGTGGCTGGCTGGACGGCAGCGCCGTGGCGCTCGAACAACTCGGGGCCATCAAGCGTGCCGGGGCCGATTTCGTGCTCACGTACTTCGCTGGCGAGGTTGCCGAACTTCTCGGGGCTTGAGAGATGACCGACCACGGCACGAACGAGTCGTTGTTCGAACGGGCTTGCCGTGTCACGCCTGGTGGGGTCAACTCCCCTGTCCGGGCGTTCAAGGCCGTTGGCGGGCACGCCGTACTTCGTGGCCCGAGGCGAGGGCGCCTACGTCACTGACGTCGAGGGCCACCGGTACATCGACTACGTGCAGTCCTACGGCGCCTCGATCCTGGGCCACGCCCACCCCAAGGTCGTTGAGGCGATAAGACGGGCAGCCGGCGAGGGGACGACGTTTGGGGCGCCCACTGCACGCGAAGTCCTCCTCGCCGAGGAGATTTGCGGCAGGGTGGCGGGCTGCGACGAGGTCAGGCTGGTGAGCAGCGGGACGGAGGCCGCCATGTCCGCGGTCCGGCTGGCGCGGGGAGCTACCGGGCGCGACCGAGTCGTGCTTTTCGAGGGCTGCTACCACGGCCACAGCGACGGCCTGCTGGCGGGCGGGGGAGCGGCGTGGCGACGCTGGGCCTTCCAGCCTCGGCCGGCGTCGCGAAAGGCTCGGTGGCAGAGACCCTCGTCGCCCCTTACAACCTTGTGCCCGAACTGGGCAGCGACGTGGCGGCGGTGATCGTCGAACCGATTGCCGCGAACATGGGCCTGGTGCCACCCGCGCCCGGGTTCCTGGAGGGCCTTCGTGAGGCGTGCACGAAGGTCGGCGCCCTGCTCATTTTCGACGAAGTCATAACGGGTTTCCGGGTGGCTCGGGGCGGCGCCTCGGCCCTGTTCGGGGTTGTCCCCGACCTGTGGTGCTTCGGCAAGGTGGTCGGCGGAGGCCTCCCCTTGGCTGCCTTCGGTGGCAGGCGGGACGTGATGGAGCAGCTTGCTCCGCTCGGGCCCGTTTACCAAGCGGGGACACTGTCGGGTAACCCTGTGGCGACCGCAGCCGGCCTCGCATGCCTTTCCCTGCTCGATGACAGCGATTACGAGGCACTCGCAACGTTCGCGTCCAGCCTCGCCGCCGGGTTGGCGTCCGCCGCGGCCGAGGCAGGGTTGCAACTGCAGGTACCGGTGGCCGGCCCGCTGATCGGGGTGTTTTTCGGGACCTCTGCCGTAGCGGACTACCAAGGGGCCCGGGCGTCGGCCGGCACCGGCCTCTACCCGGCGGTCATGCGCGGCTTGCTCGAGCGCGGCGTCGCGATAGCCCCGGGGCCGTACGAGGTCTTGTTCCCGAGCCTCGCCCACGGCGACAGCGAGCTCGAGCAAACGGTCGAGGCGTTCTCCGAGGTTGCCCGGGACGTCGCCGCTTAGGCCTGTCGCTGCGCCTGTTTCAGCTCGGAGGGGGTCTTGGCCCGGGCGATGGCGGCCAGAGCTTTGTAGGCGGCCTCTGCGGGGCCGATCTCGTCGGGCCGGAGCAGGTTCGACATGATGCGCAGGAGCCACTCCATGAGGCTGCGGCTCTGCATGCCGGTTGCCGTGCAGGCCCGCATCACCTGAGGCCGGCTGATCGCCCTGACAAAAGCCCGCGCCACGCGGTAGTACAGGCCGTACTCGGCTTGCAGGCGCTCCTCGTAAAGGTGGAGCACCGCGGGGTCACCAGAAGTGAGCGCCTCGTGGAGGACCTGGGCCGCCATGCGCCCGGTTTCGTAGCCGTAGGTGATGCCCTCGCCGTTGAAGGGGTTGATCGAGCCGCCGGCATCGCCCACGACCAGGTGGCTCAGGCCCGACCTCGGGCCGACCGAAAGGCCCATCGGGAGCCGCCCTCCCGTTGCCGGCCCGAGACATGTCTCGGGCCTGATCCCCCACGAGGCGGGGGCCTGCTTGCAAAAGGCCTCGAGCATCTGGGTGGTGTTGACGCCTTTCCACCTGTCGCCCGAGCTGAGCAAGCCGACACCTACGTTGATCCGCCCGTCCCCGAGCGGGAAAATCCACCCGTAGCCCGGCATCGCGTCTCCCGCCTCATCCTTCAGGTCGAGCCACGAATCGATCCAAGGCTCGTCGTGGCGGGGGGAGCTCCAGTAACCACGCAACGCCATGCCCTGGGGGTACTGCCGCTTGCGCTGGTTGCCGAGCGACCAACCGAAGCGGGAGTTGGCGCCGTCGGCCACCACAACGTAACGGGCGGTCACCTGGCCGGCGTGGCCGTCCTCGCCCTTGGCGGCAAGGCGCGCGCCGCGCAGCGACGGCCCGTCCATTATCGGCTCGACCGCCTCTGTGTGCTCCCAGAGGCGAAGCCCCGCTCTTGGCGGCATTGCCGGCGACAAGGCCGTCGAGGTCCTTGCGGGTCACGACGTAGCCATAAGGCGGCAGGCCCTTCACCTCGGGCCAAGGCATTACGAGGCTGCGCCCGAAGCCGTGGGAGCGCAAGCCCTCGAAGCGATGGCAGGACGCCAGCTCAGGGCCAAGGCCCATGTCCTGCAGCTGGCGCACCGAGCGCGGCGTGAGGCCGTCACCGCAGGTCTTTTCTCTCGGGAAGGCCTTCTTTTCCACCAGGACCACGTCGTGGCCGGCCTTGGCAAGCCAGTAGGCACAGGACGACCCGGACGGCCCGGCGCCTATGACAAGGACGTCGCAGTCGTATTCACCAGGCGTAACTGGGACGGTCGTCGAGCTCATGAGGCGGTGGTCTTAGTCATCGGCTTTGTTGCCCGATGCTAGCCGGCAAAGGCGCTGGAACAGCCCGCCAAACGCGGCCCACCCGGCCCGTGCGCTCAAGTTCGGCGCGAAAAGTGGACAAGGCCCGCGACCAAGCGCCTGGCGAGATGTGCCCGCCGTGCCTCTGGCGCTAGCGTAAGGCGGTGATGGACCAGTACCTGCCGATCCTGCTGATCACCGTCCTAGCGCTGCTGTTCGCCATCGGCTCGTTCATAGCCTCCAGCACGCTGGGCCCCCGGGTGAGGCTCGACCCGGCCAAGCGCGGCCCCTACGAGTCCGGCATCGCACCCCGGCGCGAACCCTCTGCCCGCTTCCCGGTGCGCTTCTACCTCGTCGCGATGATCTTCGTCATCTTCGACATCGAAGTCGTGTTCCTCTACCCGTTCGCTGTGATGTACCGCCAGCTGGGCCTTTTCGGCTTCGTCGAAATAGCATCGTTCGCGGTTGTCGTGTTCATCGCCTTCGCGTACCTCGTCTCCGAGGGCGCCCTCGACTGGGGCCCTGGGAAGCGCTTCGGGACCCGCAGCGGTGCACCCGTCACCCGCTCCCTGAGCGCCTCGGTCCGGCGCGTGAGCCGGCCCGGCGCGCCCCCTTCGCGGGCTTACACCGGTGTTGGCGCCGGTAGTGGCACTACGGCCGGGACCGGTACGGCCAGTGCTCCCGCCGTCGCCGTCCCGGCCGGAGAGGCGGCTCAGTAAATGGGCCTCGAGGAGCTAAACCACAACTTCTTCACCGGGACGCTCGAAGGTGTCGTCAAGTGGGCGCGCGCAGCCAGCTCATGGGGGGCCAACTTCGGGCTCGCCTGCTGCGCGATAGAAATGATGGGCACCGGTGCGGCCAACTACGACTTGGCCCGCTTCGGGATGGAGGTGTTCCGCGCCTCCCCCCGCCAAGCTGACCTCATGATCGTCGCCGGCCGGCTCAGCCAGAAAATGGCCCCGGTCCTGCGCCAGGTCTACGACCAGATGATGGAGCCGAAATGGGTCATCTCGATGGGGGTCTGCGCGTCCACCGGTGGGATGTTCAACAACTACGCCCTGGTGCAGGGCGTTGACCAGGTCGTACCCGTCGACGTGTACACCCCTGGCTGCCCCCCGGGCCTGAGACCCTGATCCACTCGATACTTACGCTGCACGAACAAATCCGTCGTGGCGAGATCACCCGCAGGCGCACGCTCACCGGCGCCGGCGCCGGCATCCACGTCGAAGAGATCCGCTCCTCTCAGCTCTCCCCACAGTGCTGCCAGGCTCGATTCGGCTGCTACCCACACGGTTCACCCATGAGCGAAGCAAGCACGACGGAGCCAGCAGAGCCAAGCGAGCAGGCCGGTGAAGGGCCGGTCCTGCTCTACGGTTGCCCGGTCACCGAGCCCTTCGGGCAACGAACCGTTCATTCGGACCAGGCCCGCTACCTCGCACTGATGGAGGCCCTCTACAAGGACGGCTTCGAGGCCTGCATAGGTGTCTGCGGTGTGGACTACTTGACCCACCCGGGCAGGGACCTCCCAACTGGTACCCAGCCCGAGCGCTTCGAAGTCGTGGTCGAACTGCTCTCTTTTTCCCGCAAGGAGCGCCTGCGCGTGCGGTGCCAGGTGCCAGCCGGCGACCCCGTCGTCCCGAGCTTGTTCGACCTCTGGCCGGGCAGTGAGGCGCACGAACGCGAGACTTTCGACATGTTCGGGATCCGCTTCAGCGACCATCCCGACCTCACCCGCATCTTGATGCCCGAAGACTGGGAGGGCCACCCGCTGCGCAAGGACTACGCGCCTGCACACGTCCCGGTGCAGTTCAAGGAGGCCCCGAAATGAGAAGGCCAGCCGCGCCGTCGCGCCAAGAGGACCACCTGACCGACCTGTTGAAGGCTAAGACGTCGGAAGGTGCTCAGGAAATGAGCACCCGCGAGCATACGACCGCCCGCGAACTGAGGTCCGAAGTCGGTGGTGTCCTGCGCCTGCCGGAGGGGGTGTCGCTCGATCCCGACGACATCAACTACGAAGCCCCCGACGACGAAACGATGATCCTCAACCTCGGGCCCTCGCACCCGTCCACGCACGGGGTCCTGAGGGTGATGGTCGAAATCCGAGGCGAGCAGGTGCTGCGCACCAAGCCGGTGATCGGCTATCTGCACACCGGCATGGAAAAGACCGGCGAAGAGCTGATGTACCAGCAGGGCGCAACAAACGTAACCCGAATGGACTACCTGTCGCCGTTTTTCAACGAGCTCGCCTACTGCCTTTCCGTCGAAAAGTTGGCCGGGATCGAGGTGCCCGAGCGTGCAGGTTGGATAAGGATGCTGATGTGCGAGCTAAACCGCATATCTTCACACCTTTTGTGGCTCGCCACCAACGGTGCCGACCTCGGCGCCCTGAACATGCTCGTTTATGGTTGGCGTGACCGGGAGCTCCTGCTCAGTTTTTTCGAAAAGGTCACAGGCTTGCGGATGAACCACAACTACTTCCGCCCGGGGGCGTCGCGGCGGACCTCCCCGACGGCTGGCGCGACGACGTGGCGGCCATATGCGACACGGTGCTGAGCCGGATGGACGAGTACGACAACCTGCTTACTGGCCAGCCGCTGCTGCAAAACCGCATGAGCGGCGTGGGCCCTCTCGACGCCAGCACCGCTGTCGGGCTCGGCCTGACCGGCCCGCTGCTGCGCTCGACGGGAGTGGCCTACGACGTCCGGCGCGACTTCCCGTACCTCTACTACGACGACGTGCGCTTCGATGTCATCGTAGGCACCGTCGGTGACTGCTGGGACCGTTTTGCCATACGGTTCAACGAGATCCGCGAGTCGGTCCGCATAATCCGCCAAGTCTCCAAGGCGATGCCTAATGGCGACTACCGGGCACAGGACAAGAAGGTCACCCCGCCGCCGCGCAACCGCATCAACGAGTCGATGGAAGCGCTCATCCATCACTTCAAGCTCTTCACGGAGGGGTTCCGGGTTGCCCCGGGGGATGCCTATGTGCCGGTCGAGTCGCCGCGAGGCGAGCTGGGCTGTTACATAGTCTCCGACGGCACGTCTCGCCCCTACCGGCTCCACGTGCGGGCACCCTCGTTCGCGAACCTGCAGGCCTTGGCCCCGATGGCGCGCGGCGCGTTCATCCCCGATGTGATCGCCTGCATATCCAGTATCGACCCGGTACTGGGGGACGTGGACCGTTGAGCACAGTAATGCCACTCGATTGGGCCAAAGCGGCCCCCTCGGCAAAGATCGATAGACGTGGCCCGGCTGAACGACGACAACCTCGTGCGAGCGCGAGACCTGATCGCTTTGTACCCGGTCAAACGGTCCGCTCTCATCCCGGTCCTGCACGTCCTGCAGGAGCAGGACGGCTACCTGAGCCCCGACGGGCTCGCCCATGTCGCCGAGCTCTTCGACCTCACCCCGGCAGAGGTAAGGGGCACCGCGAGCTTCTACGACATGTTCTTCCTCGAACCCGTAGGCCGTTACGTTGTCGCCGTCTGCACGAACATCGCTTGCATGCTCGCCGGCGCCTACGAGCTCCTCGACCACATCGAAAAGCGTCTCGGGGTCAGTGCGGGGGGCACCACAGCGGACGGCTCGTTCACCCTCGAGGACGCGGAATGCCTGGCACTTTGCGGCAACGCCCCGTGCTTGACCGTCAACTGGCGCTACTTCGGCGATATGACCCCTGGGCGCTGGGAAACGCTGGCCGAGGATCTCCTCGCCGGTCGCCTTGCGGACGAAGTACCCCCCCACGGCACGCTCAACCGGGTCCGGCGCACCGTCGGGCTGCCCGCGAGCGCCCCCGCCCCCGACGCCGGCGCCACGGCTGAGCGGGAGCCGGGGCAAAGGCGGCGCGCCGGCGAGCGCCAAGCGGCAGGCTCCGGCCCCCGGGAACGGCGGCCCGCTCGACCACGCTGGGCACGCAGTGCAGCTGGCCACGTCCCGCTCCACCGCTGCTGTGGGCAGCATCCTCGCTCCCGGGGGCTCCCCTCGTGAAGCGGCAGGGGAAGGCGAAGTGACGGCGACGAGGCGCCATGACAACCACCGGTCCCACGGGCGCCAAGCTCGGGCCGTACGTGATCAGTTCCCGCTTCGGGCTGAAACAGAGCTGGGGCATCGAGGCTTACCTGGCCCACGGGGGTTACGAGGGTTTGCGCAAGGCCCTGGCGATGACCCCCGAGGATGTCCACCAGGCAGCGCTCGCCTCGAGCATCCTCGGGCGCGGCGGAGCGGGCTTCGACGCCGGCCGCAAGTGGGGCATGCTGCGCAAGGCAAAGCCTGACTACCTCGTTGTCAACGGGGACGAGAGCGAACCGGCCACTTTCAAGGACCACGCGATCATGGAGGGGGACCCTCACCAGCTGATCGAGGGCATTGTCACCTGCGCCTACGCCATCGGAGCCGACCAGGTGTTCCTGTACGTGCGTGGCGAGATGGCCCTGGCCCATGAGCGCCTTCAGGCCGCCCTCAACGAGGCGTATGACTACGGGGCCGTGGGCCGCAACATCCTTGGGCTCGGATTTTTCGGTCGACATCGTCATCCACCCCGGCGCCGGCGCCGTACATATGCGGTGACGAAACCGCGCTGCTCGAGAGCCTGGAAGGAAAACGCGGCTACCCGCGCATCAAGCCCCCGTTCTACCCGGCGGTTATGGGCCTGTACGGGGCCCCCACGGTCGTCAACAACGTCGAGACGCTTTCTAATCTCCCGTGGATCATGCGCAACGGCAGTGATGCCTTCTCGGCGCTGGGCGAAGGCCGCTCCCGGGGCACCAAGATCTTGTCTCTCTCCGGCCACGTCCGCAGGCCAGGGAACTACGAAGTCGAGTTCGCCAAGTTGACGTTCCGGGACCTTATCTATGACGCCAAGCTCGGCGGAGGGATAAGGGAGGACCGCGAGCTCAAGGCGATAATCCCCGGCGGTGCCTCGTCACCTTGGTTCGGGCCGACCAGCTCGACCTGTCGCTGGCCAACGAGGCGATCGCCGAGGCCGGCTCGATGGTCGGTTCTGGAGCTATCACGATCATGGACGAGACGACCTGCACGGTGCGGGCCGCATGGCGGATCACCCGTTTCTTCCACAGGGAGTCCTGCGGCCAGTGCACGCCCTGCCGGGAAGGCTCGGGCTGGGCCGAAAAAGTGATGCGGCGCATAGAGGACGGGGAGGGCAGGGAGGCCGACCTCGATCTTTTGATGGACATTTGCGACAACATTTCGCCTGGCGTCAACTGGCCGCCGGCGCAGACGACGATATGCCCTCTCGGGCCGTCGATCCCGAGCCCGGTGGCTTCTGGGATCCGCATGTTCCGCGACGAGTTCCTGGACCACATCCGGCAAGGTCTTTGCCCGCTCCCGCCCGACCGGCTGCAAACGAGCCCCGCTTATGCCTGATCCCGTGCAGCCCAGCCAGCAAGCCCCAGCCGCCGTCCCGGGTGAAACTGGTACACCGATAGCCCCTCACGTCGAGCCCGAAGGCGTCACTATCACCCTCGACGGGCGTGAGGTGACTGCCAAGAAGGGCGAGATGCTCATCGCCGCCGCCGAGCGGGCTGGGACGTACATCCCCCGTTTTTGTTACCACCCCCGCATGAAGCCGGTGGGTATGTGCCGGATGTGCCTCGTCGACCTGAAAAGGCCCGAGGGGCTCCAGCTTGCAACCGGCTTGTTTCATCGAAGTCGCCCCGGGCATGGAGGCCGTAACAAACAGCCCAAAGGTGAAGAAGGCCCAAGACGGGATCCTCGAGTTCCTGCTCGTAAACCACCCGCTCGACTGCCCGGTGTGCGACAAGGGTGGCGAGTGCCCGCTGCAGGACCAGACCATGGCCTACGGGCCGGGTGAAACACGCTTCATCGAGGAAAAACGGCATTGGGACAAGCCGACCCCCCTTTCACCGCTCGTGCTGATCGACCGCGAACGTTGCATCCAGTGCGCCCGCTGCACGCGTTTTGCCGACGAGGTCGCCGGCGACGCGGGCATCGACTTCGCATCGCGCAGCGACACTACCGAGGTCGCAATTTTCCCCGGCGAGCCCTTCGTGTCTAATTTCAGCGGCAATGTCGTACAGATTTGCCCAGTCGGTGCACTGTTGGCCAAGCCGTACCGTTTCAAGGCACGGCCCTGGGACCTGGAACAGGTCGAGACCACCTGCACTTTGTGCGCCGTTGGCTGTCGGACAGCTGCCCAATCGAGCTCGGACGAGATAGTACGTTTCCTCGGGGTGGACAGCGACCCGGTCAACTGGGGTTGGCTCTGCGACAAAGGACGTTTCGGATTCGAGGCGCTCAACAGCCCCGAGCGGACAGCCCACCCGATGGCCCGCCGCGCTCCGAGCGCAGCTGGCACTAACGGTTCGGGCGCCAAAACACGCACCGAAAAGGAGCTGGCACGGGTGAGTTGGTCCGAGGCCTTTTCGGAGATCGCCAGCCAGGTGGCTGGGGTCTCCGGCGACGCCATCGGCGTTATCGGCGGGGCGCGGCTTCCTAACGAAGACGCCTACGCCTGGTCGAAGCTCGCTCGCACCGTCCTTCACACAGACAACGTGGACGCTCAACTGGGCGACGGCCTGCCGGGTGACCTCGTGGCCGGGCCTTCCCCGAGCGACGATCGACCAGGTCTGCGCCGCCCCGCTCATCGTGACAGTCGGCCCAGACGTCAAAGAAGAGCTACCGGTCCTGTACCTTCGCCTCCGCCACGCTGCGGTCGAAAGTGGCGTGCCCATCATCGAGCTGAGCTCGGTCGCGACGGGGCTCTCGTCGCTCGCCTCTCAGTGCCTGCGCTACGTGCCTGGCGAGCTGGGCTCCCTGGCAGAGGCTTTATCGGCGGACCACCCCGTCACGAGCGCGGTCGCCGGGGTAGCCGCCGGAGAAGTCGAGCGTGCACGGGCTGCCATCTCTTCGGCTGGGCCGGGCGTCGCTGTTGTGCTCGGGAGGCCCTCGGTGGCCGAACCCTCAAGCGGTGTGCTCGACGCCGCTGTGGCGCTGGCCAACCTGCCGGGGGTCTCGTTCTTGCCGGTGCTGCGGCGCTCCAATGTCAACGGTGCGATCGACCTTGGGCTCTCCCCCGGGCTTTTGCCAGGGCGCGTAGGCCTCGCCGAAGGTAGAGCTTGGTACGAACGCCTCTGGGGGGCGGCGCTGCCCAAAGAAAAGGGCCTCGACACGATAGGCATGCTCACCCGGGCTGCCGCCGGAAAAATGGAGGTGCTGTTCCTTGTGGGCGCGGACCCGTTGTCGGACTGCCCCGACAAGGAGCTCGCTGCGCTCGCCCTCGAACGAACCCGGTTCGTCGTAGCGGTCGACGCTCTTCCCACCGCCAGCACCGCTCGCGCCGACGTGGTCCTGCCGGCCGCCATCTATACCGAGCGGCGCGGGACCTTTACCAATATCGAGGGACGGATCAGCTGGCTCGGCAAAAAGGTTACGGCCCCCGGTACTGCGCGGCCGGACTGGATGATCGCCGTCGAACTGGCCAGGCACCTGGGTGGGGACCTCGGCGCCAGTTCGCTCGAAGATCTCTGGGCTGAGATCGAGAACGTCTCCCTGCTTCACCGGGGCGTTTCGAAGGCTCTGCACGAGTCGCTTGGCGGCCGCGACGGCATCGTGGTCCCGCTCGGGCTCGACGGCGGTGGCACAGGCCGCCTCGAGGTGCCAGAGCCACTTGACCCAATGGCCGACCCCGGTATCGCCTCCGCCGATACCCACCCGGTGCCACCGGCCGCTGGCAACGCTTTGGTCTCCACGTCAGACGGCAACGGCGAGCTTACGGCTGGTCCGGCCGGGAGCTCCCAGCTCACGCCACCACCCAGGTTGCAGGTAAAGCCGCCTGCTCGAGGCGGCAGACCGGGCTCGCAGGCGTCCGACGCGGCCTCCAGCCCGCAAGCAGGGGGCGCAGCAGGCAGTGAGCGGACGCTGCGTCTAGTGGTGAGCCGGCCGATGTGGGACGGCGGAGCCCTCATCCAGCGCTCGCCCTCGCTAGCCTCGCTCCACCCTCCGCTGGAGCTACGCGCCAACCCCGAGGACCTCGCCCGTTTCGGTATGAGACCAGGCACCCAAGTCCGGGTCAGCTCCCAGCGTGGCAGCGTCGTCGTGACCGCCAGCGCCGACCCGACGGTGCCGACCGGGATAGCCGTCTTGCCCTTCAACCTCCCAGAAGGGGGTGCTGGGGATCTCATCGACGCGTCGGCTCCTCACACCGATGTCCGCCTTGGCCACGCGGAGGGGCTATGAGCTACCTGGCCGCGTACACGGGCGACCCGCTCTTCGCCAAGGGCCTCGACCTCGTCGTCTGGATCATCCTGCTGGTGAAGCTCATCGCAGTTTTTGCCCTCTTGATGCTCTCGGTGCTCTTCATGATCATGTACGAGCGCAAAGCGATCGCCCGGCTCGGGACCCGCTGGGGCCCGAACCGAGCAGGCCCGTTGGGCTGGCTGCAATCGCTCGCCGATGGCCTCAAGCTGTTCTTCAAAGAGGCGCTCCTACCCGCCACCGCTGACAAGATCGTGTACCGGATCGCCCCCGTAATAGCCGTGGTCCCCGCGTTCGTAGCCTTTTCGATCGTGCCGGTCGGCGGGACGATCACTGTCGACGGCTATACGACGCGCCTGCAGCTGGCCGACCCGTCATGGGGGATCCTGGTCATGCTGATGGCGTCCAGCGTCACCGTGTACGGGGTGATGTTGGCCGGGTGGTCGTCAGGGTCGAAGTACCCGTTGATCGGCGCAGTGCGCGCAAGCGCGCAGATGATCTCGTACGAGGCTGCCCTCGGCCTGACCGTCGCGACCGTCGTGCTGCTCAGCGGGTCCCTGCATACAAGCGCCATCGTCGCCGCCCAGCATGGCGGGTTCTTGTACCACTGGAACATCTTCCGCGCCTTCGGCGCCCCTGCTGCCATCTTCTTCGTGGCGATAACTGCGGAAATGACACGGCCTCCTTTCGACCTCGTCGAGGCCGAGGAGGAACTAGCGGGCGGTTTCAACCTCGAGTACTCCTCGATCGGCTTCGCGCTCTTCTACCTGGGCGAGTACATGGCGCTCGTCACGAACTCGGCAATATTCACGACGCTGTTCCTAGGAGGGCCGGATGGCCCCGCCATTGCCGGCCACTCGATCGGCCCGGCCTGGTTCGCATTGAAGGTCCTCGTACTCCTCTACATCTACATATGGATCCGGGCGACACTGCCCCGGCTCCGCTACGACCAGCTCATGGACCTCGGCTGGAAGTGCCTCATCCCCGCCTCCCTTGGGCTGCTCCTCATCGTGGCGGGAGCTCGCATTGGCAAGGACGGGTTCTGGGGCTTTCTGGCGCTGGCCGCCAGCGCTCTCGGGTTCCTCGTTCTGTCGCGCGCTGTCGACGTCGGCAAGTCGCAGCCCCAAGAAGGCTTGCTAGCTGAACTGGACACGCCATGAGCTTCCTTACCCACAACGCGTTCGTCAACTTTTTCAAAGGCTTTGTGGTGACCGGCAAGCAACCGCTCAAACCCAAGGTCACGGTCCAGTACCCCGAAGAAAAGCGGCCCAAGCCGGAGCGCCTCCACGGTCGCCACGTGCTTAACCGCTACGAAGACGGGATGGAAAAGTGCATCGGGTGCGAACTGTGCGCCGGCGTTTGCCCCGCAAAATGCATCTACGTGCGCGGAGCAGACAACCCGCCGGACGCACCGGTATCGCCCGGCGAGCGTTATGGCTTCGTTTACGAGATCAACTTCCTGCGCTGCATCCACTGTGACCTTTGCGTGGAGGCTTGCCCGACGGAGGCAATAACCGAGTCGAAGCTTTTCGAGTTCTCGTTCAGCAACAGGCAGGACGCCATATACACGAAATCCGAACTGGTGGTCGACGACTCGGGCAAACCCAAGGTGCTGCCGTGGGAGGACTGGAAACCGGGCGACGACCGCAACACCTCTGGCTGGGTGAGGGCGACCTCCCCATCGGGACGGGCGGACCTGGAAGGTACGCCGTTATGGTCCGGCGAGCTCGGCTACGGCGTCCGGCCCGCCCAGGCCGGCCAGTCCGACCCGCAAGCTGCTGACGTGCATGCCGACTTCGACATCTCGGTCCGGGAAGCCGGAGCGGCCGAAGTCAAGGGTGCCGGAGGGAACACGGTTAGCCCGGTCAGGCGGCCAGGCGGCTCCCAAACCGCCACGAGCCAAACCGGTACAAACCAAGCGGAGGCCAACTAGCGATGCTCGTAGCCGCCAGCAACGCCGCCAGTGCTTCAGGGGCCGACCTAGCCAATGCATCTGCGTGGGCGGTCTATGCCGTCGGCGCAACAATCTCGGTGTTGGGCGCGTTCGGCGTCATCCTCTTGCGCAACCCGGTGCACTGCGCCCTCTCGCTCGTCATGACCATCTTCGGGATCGCGCTCCTCTTCATTGACGAAAGCGCAGACTTCTTGGCCGCCGTCCAGATAATCGTGTACGGCGGTGCGATCGTGATCCTGTTCCTGTTCGTGATCATGCTGCTGGGGGTCGACCGACGCGAGCCCCGCAAACAGGACAAGATGCGAGGCCTGACGCCGGTGGCGATCGTGGTGAGCCTCGTTGCCCTGATCAGCCTCCTCGTGCTCACCCAGGTCCGGTTCTGGGCGACCGGTGCCAAAGCGTCCACCGGGCCCTCAACGGGCCCGGCGAGAACGTACAAAAGCTCGGCCAGAGCATTTTCACGGCCTACCTGCTCCCGTTTGAAATGACAGGCGCTTTGCTCGTCATCGCCGTTGTTGCGGCCGTAGTGCTGGTGCGTCGCGCCGCCCAAAGCAGCCCCGAAACCCAGCGCAAGACCGCTGCCAGGCCGCCGGCTTCACAGGAAAACCACCGACCCGGGACGCCCGTGCGATGACCGTTCCCGGCCCGTGGTACCTGGTACTTGCAGCAGTACTGTTCAGCGTCGGCGCGACCGGCCTGCTCGTGCGGCGCAACATCTTGGTCATGTACATGTGCATCGAGCTGATGTTGAACTCCGTCAACTTGACGTTTGTGACATTTGCCCGCATGCTGAACGACCTTGGCGGCCAGGACGCTGTGTTCTTCGTGCTTGTTGTCGCCGCCGCTGAGGTCGTCGTCGGCCTTGGCATCATCGTCGCCATCTACCGACGGCGCAGCGGGGCGACCGCTGACGACATCAGTTCGTTGAAAGGCTGAGGCGACACTGTGAACGCCGCTTACGCCATAGTCGCGCTGCCGCTGATCGGCTTTATCATCAACCTGGTCCTCGGGCGACGCCTGGGAGAGCCGGTCGCGGGCTGGGTCGGGACCGCGGCTGCGGGTGGCTCGTTCGTCGCATCCCTCGTGGTGTGGGTAACCATGCTCGGCAAACCGGCCGGCGAGCGTGTCACCGACCTGAACATCTTCACCTGGTTCCCCGTAGCCGGCCTCCACGCGAATGCGGGCCTGCAGTTGGACCCCCTGTCGATCACGATGGCGCTTTTCGTGACCGGTGTTTCGACGGCCATCCATATGTACTCGATCGGCTACATGCACCGGGACCCGGGGTTCGACAGGTTCTTCGTCTACCTCAACCTGTTCCTGTTCTCGATGATCGTCCTTGTCCTGGCAGACAACTTCCTGTTCTCTTTCCTCGGGTGGGAAGGCGTCGGCTTCTGCTCCTACGGTTTGGTCGGGTTCTGGTTCCAGCGTGAGGTCGCTGCCGTCGCCGCCAAAAAGGCCTTCGTGACCAACCGAGTGGGCGACGTCGGCTTCCTTCTTGCGATGTTCCTGATGTTCGACCATTTCAGCTCCCTCAACTATTCAGCGGTCCTGGGCACCGTGGTAAAAGGCCACACAACGGGGCTCCTCACCGGCACCCCGGGAGCGATCGACGGGACGACGGCAACGGCGATAACGTTGCTGCTCTTCCTTGGCGCGATCGGTAAGTCTGCCCAGATCCCGCTCTACATCTGGTTGCCGGACGCCATGGAAGGCCCGACACCGATCTCAGCGCTCATCCATGCTGCCACCATGGTCACCGCCGGCGTCTACCTGATGGCCCGCGTGGCACCCATGCTGCACTATGCCCACGCCACCTCCTGGGTCGTGGCTTGCACCGGGGCAGGCACGGCCTTTCTTGCCGCCACGATCGCCTGCGCTCAGGACGACATAAAAAAGGCGCTCGCGTACTCGACCGTTTCCCAGCTCGGGTACATGTTCCTGGCTATCGGTGCGGGGGACTACGTCGACGGGATCTTCCACATGCTGACCCATGCCTTCTTCAAGGCGCTGCTGTTCCTCGCTGCCGGCGCGGTGATCCATGCAATGGCGAACCGACAGGACATGAAGCAGATGGGCGGCCTCGCCAAGTACCTGCCCCTGACGGCACTGACCTTTGCCATCGGCTGGCTGGCGATCTCAGGGATACCTCCATTGGCAGGTTTCTGGTCCAAGGACGCCGTCCTGGCTTCGGCTTGGGGAATGAACAAGGTGCTGTGGGCAATCGCGCTCGTCACGGCCGGGCTGACGGCGTACTACATGAGCCGCCAGTTCGCTCTGGTGTTCACCGGCCAGGCACGCTGGAAAGAGGCCAGGCCAGCCGAGGTTCATAGCACGGCCGGATCCGCCCACAGCGAAGACGAGGAAGGGACCGGGCCGGGCTTGCCGGCCGTCGCCCACGAAGAGGCTGAGCCCCGCGACCCGACTTGGACGATGGCCGTCCCCCTTGTGCTGCTGGCGATCGCCGCGGTGTTGGGCGGCGGTATCAATTTCCCAGCCTGGCACCTCAACTTTTTGGCGCACTTCTTGAGCCCGGTCTTCCCTGCAGTTACCGGGGCGACGGTAAGCACGGGTACCAAATGGGCGCTGTCGATAATTACGACGGCAGTCGCACTTACAGGCCTCGGCCTCGGTCTCACCACCTGGAGGACGGCGTCGCACCCCAGGCTCGAGCCGAATTTCCTCCGGCGGGCCTGGTACTTCGACGATGCCGTCTCCGCAACGGTCTCCGGCCCGGTGCGGGCCATGGCCAACACCCTCGCTTTCGTCATGGACACCAAGGTCGTTGACGGGGTTGTCAACGGGGTCGCTACATCGCTTGGCCTTTCTGGCCGGGCCCTGCGGAAGTTGCAAAACGGCTACATCCGCACCTACGCGCTCGGTATCGGCGTCGGTCTCGTTGTTGTCCTCGTGTACCTGACCTTCAGGACGGGGAGCTGAACATGGGCTTCCCTGTGCTGGACGTAATAGTCTTCCTGCCTGCGGGCGCGGCCTGCGCGGTCGCCGTCATGCCGGCACCCTTTGCTGCGACGTTCGCCAAGCGCCTCGCCGTGGCTGCGGGGGTGATCGAGCTCGCGTTCGTCGCCTGGATGGTCGTCGCGTTCAAGACGGGCAACGCCAATGCAGGCTTCCAGTTCACGAGCAGGGAAAGCTGGTTCGGGGCGCTCGATATTTCGTGGTACCTCGGAGTGGACGGGATTTCGCTGTTCCTGGTTGCCATGACGGCGCTGCTGTTCCCTATCGCGATGGCGAGCCCCCCGGTAGAACGCTCCCAGAAGGCCTATTTGGGTTGGATGCTCCTGCTCGAGTCGGCATGCATGGCCAGCTTCCTATCGCTCGACGCGTTCCTGTTCTTCGTAGCCTTCGAGGTCACTCTGGTACCCGGTTATTTCGTGATCGTGAGCAGCGGCGGGGCCCAACGCGGCTACGCAGCGACCAAGTTCTTCCTTTACACCTTCGCGGGCTCAGCGTTCCTGTTCGTCGGGATCCTCGCCACGTTCCTCCTCGTCCAGGCCAAGAGCGGCTCGGGTGCTTCGTTCGACATCGTTTACCTCGCCCGCAACGCCATGCACCTGCCCTTGGCAGACCAGGAGTGGCTGCTCGTCGCGTTCGGGGTGGCCTTCGCCGTCAAGATGCCGCTCGTCCCTTTCCATACGTGGATGCCCAACGCCTACACGGAAGCTCCGACGGGAGGGTCGATGGTGTTGGCCGGCATCCTGTTCAAGCTCGGTGCTTATGGCATCCTGCGTTGGGGCATTTTCATGTTCCCGGCGGCCGCAGTCAAGCTGGCTCCGTTGGCCCTGACGCTTGCCGCGATCGGCATCATCTGGGGCTCGGTGGTCGCAGCGATGCAAAAGGACCTCAAGCGCCTCGTTGCTTACGGGACGGTGGCGGGGGTCGGGTTCATTGTGATCGGCCTCTTCGGGTTCACCACCCAGGGGATCACCGGCGGGATAGTCGAGATGGTCAACCACGGCCTGTCGACCGGGGCGCTGTTCCTCCTAGTAGGTATGGTCTGGGAGCGGCGGCGGACCTACCGGTTCTCCGAGCTCGGAGGCCTTCAGACCGTCATGCCGGTGCTCGGCTGGGTATTCATCGCCGTCATCATGAGCGACATCGGCCTGCCCGGGCTGAACGGCTTCATCGGCGAGTTCCTCGTGCTTGTAGGTACCTTTATCACCCACCGCTGGTGGGCCGTCGTGGCCACGACGGGCGTCGTGCTGGGGGCGGTGTACCTGCTGTGGGCCTATCAGCGCGTCTTCCACGGCCCGGCCCAGGCGGTGAACGCGGGGATCCGCGACATGACCTGGATGGAACGTCTTGCTGTCGCGCCCTTGCTGGCAGGGATTATTTTCATCGGGGTGTACCCGCAGCCTCTGCTTGAGCGCATCCAGCCCTCGGTTGACCACCTGGTCGCCCATGTGGAGTATGCAGACCCGAGCTTGCGTATCCCGAGCCAGGGCGTTGGGCACGGTACGTTCGCCGTGCCGGCGGACCAGGTAGTCGACCTGCCGGTAGGCGGGCAAAAGACGTCGGCGGCCGGAGCGGGAGGCTCGAAATGACCGGCGCTTTGGTCGCGGCGGGGTGCACGATCAGCGGCTCCACCTCCGCGGTGCCGGGGGGCGCTGTTTCGGGCCTCTGCACGGCCAAGAACTCGATCTCGGTAGCGATCAACTATCCCGCCCTCGTCCCGATATTCCTGCTCGGTGGTGGTGCGCTGGTAGTCCTGTTGATGGCGGCCATGCTCCCCAAGCGCCGCTACCCCGGGCTGTGGGCGGGCATCACGGTGCTCGCCAGCCTGGGCACTGTGGTTGACGGCCTTGTGCAGTGGACGCAGCTGCCGAACACGTTCAGCCCGCTCAGCAACGCGTTCACCATGGGCGGTCAGCTCTACTACGACAAATTTGCAGCCTTTTTCGCCATCTTGTTCGGTGCTGCGACGCTGCTAGGGGCGCTCGTCTCGGACGGTTACCTGACCCGGGAGAACCTGGACGGCCCGGAGCCCTACGTCCTCATGATGGCCTGCTCTACCGGAGCGGTGCTCATGGCCGACGCTGCCAGCTTGATCAGCCTGTTCCTGGGCCTCGAAATAATGTCGATCGCCCTGTACACGATGACCGCTTACCACCGGCGCAGGGCAGCATCGGGCGAAGCGGGCCTCAAGTACTTCATCCTCGGTTCGTTTGCCTCCGCGATATTCATCTACGGGGTGGCCCTCATATACGGGGCGACTGGCTCGACGCAGTACTTCGAAATAATCGTCTTCCTGGCTACCAACACCGTTGTGCACACCGGCGTCTTACTGGCGGGCATGGGCCTCGTCATCGTCGGCTTGGGCTTCAAGGTCGCCGCCGTGCCGTTCCATTTCTGGTCGCCGGACGTGTACCAGGGCGCCCCGACGCCGTTCGTCGGCTACATGGCCGCAGTGGCCAAGGCCGGAGGCTTTGCCGGCCTGGTCCGCGTCCTAATGCTTGCGCTCCCGACCGAGACATCCAACTGGCGGCCGATCATATGGGTGCTGGCCGCGGCTTCTGTACTGGTCGGAGCCGTGCTCGCCCTCGTCCAAGCAGACCTCAAACGCATGCTCGCTTACTCGTCGGTAAGCCAGGCGGGTTTTGTCTTGATCGGGTTACAGGCCGGGACCGCGAACGGGGTGAAAGGCGTTTGCTTTTACTTGTTCACCTACCTGTTCCTGGTCATCGGCACATTTGCCGTAGTCAGCGTCCTGCAGGGCAGGGGGGAAGCCCGCAACGACCTCGGGGCTGTGCGTGGGCTTGCTTCGCGCAGCCCGTGGCTGGCGGCCTCATTGCTCGTGCTGCTGCTGGGGCAGGCCGGGGTGCCCCTCACCAGTGGCTTCCTCGGCAAGTGGGTCGTCATCTCGGCCGTAGTCGGCAAAGGCCAGTACGAGCTCGCCATCATCGGCATGTTGGGTGCCGCGATAGCGGCTTTCTTCTACCTACGCATCGCGTTCCTCGTTTACAGCACGCCCGAGGCCCAACCGGCGACTGAGGGAGCGGACGGTGTTGCCGGGTTCGGGACCTCCGACCTGCAAGCGATGGCTTCCGCAGGGTTGTCCGGTCGGGACACGGCACTGGCTCTGCGAGCACCCTCCACCGCCCGGATCCGAGTCCCCGCGGCTACCAGCGCTGTCCTGGTCATTTGCGTCGGGTTCACGATCTTCGCCGGGGTTACCGGGGTCCTGGTCACCATGACCAACTCGCTAGCCCTCCCCTGGTCGCTCTAGGCACCGTCCAGGCTGTCGCCTCCCAGGGGGCAACGAAAACCGGTGGTAGAGTTCGCGGCAGCCGAGAGGAGGCACCGTGAATTGCACGAACTGCGGAGCCCCAGTAGCTCCCGGGCAATACTGCCAAGCCTGCGGTACGCCGGCGCCTCAAGGACCGCCGTCTCAAGGACCGTCGGCCGGCGATGAACCGAACGCCAACCCGGGTACCTACGGGCCGACGGCTTATGGCCAGCCCGGCTACCCGGCGCCCGGCTACCCGGCGGCACCCTATCCTCAGGGCCAACAGGGGCCGTACGGCCAGACCGGCTATAGCCAGACCGGTTATGGTCAAGCCGGCTATAGCCAGCCGGGATATGGCCCACCGGGTTACTCCCAGCCCTATCCCAGCGGCGGCTTCTCGCCATACCCGCCGGCGCCGAAGAACAACGGCCTCGCCATTGCATCGCTCGTGTGCTCGATCCTTGGGTTGTTTTGTGGTGTCGGCGGTATCCTCGGGATCATCTTTGGGTTCGTCGCCCGCGGCCAGATCAAGCGGTCCGCGGGAGCCCAGCAAGGCGCTGGCCTCGCGCTGGCCGGCATAATCGTCGGCTTTGTGCTGCTTGGGCTGTGGGCCGCCTGGTTGGCGGTCATTATTGCCGTTTCCGGTAACAACAACTGAGGCGCCCAGCAAGGGCCGTCCACGCGGCGCCGGGTGGTGCCCGTGACCAACCTATCCTGGCCGTATGGAGCAGCTTCGGACCGGCAAAGGACACTAGAGGCCCGGTGCCAGCATGACCCCGACCGACGAAGTAGTCGGCCTCAGCCGCTGGACGTGGCGGGAAGGCCCGAAGGTTGGCGAAGCCGTCGTATTTGATCTTGACGGCGTGCTCGCCAATGCCGAGTCGCGCCAGCATTTCATCAAGAGGCCGCGACCGGACTGGGAGGCATTCTTCTCGGCGTCAGCCGACGACCCTCTGGTCGACGAGGTTGCGGCGTTGCTCCAGCTGCTGGCGCCCGAGTTGGCCATCGTGCTCCTGACGGCGCGGCCGGCGCGCATCGGCAACCTGACAGTCGACTGGCTGGGTCGCCACGACCTTCGTTGGGACCTGCTCGTGATGCGCCGCGACGGCGATTACCGGCCGGCGAGGCACTTTAAGCAGGAGGCGGTGAGGGATATCCGGTCACGGGGCCTCGACCTAAAGCTCTGCTTCGAAGACGACCTGAGAAACGTGGAGATGTTCCGGGCCGAAGGGGTGCCGTCCCTTTATATCCACTCGGGCTACTACGAGTAGCGGAGGCGCCGCGGCGCGCACACCCTTAGCGTTTTCTCAGACGTGACAGGTACTCTGTTACTAAGAGGTGAACATGATCAACAACGTCAAAACCGCCGTAATGCTGGCGCTCCTCGGAGCGATTTGCATGGGCATAGGGGCATTCTTCGGTACTGGATGGCTCATAGTCGGCCTGGTGGTCGGGCTCGTGTTCGTAGGAGGGTCGTACTGGTTCTCCGACACGGTTGCCATAAAAGCCGCGCGAGCGGTGCCAGTCTCAGAAGCCCAGATGCCCCAGTACTACGAGATCGTGCGGGACCTGACCACCCGCGCCCACCTGCCGATGCCGCGCCTTTACGTCTCGCCATCGGCACAACCGAACGCCTTCGCTACAGGGCGCAACCCAAAGCACGCCGCCGTTGCAGTCACCCAGGGCATCCTCCAAATTTGCACGTGGTCCGAGTTACGGGGAGTCCTAGCGCATGAGATCAGCCACGTCCGCAACCGTGACATCCTGACAGCTTCCGTAGCTGCGTCCATTGCGATGGGCATCACGTTCCTTGCCCGCATGTTGGCCTGGAGCGGGTTGTTCTTCGGAGGTCTGGGCGGCGGTCGAGGACGCAGCTCTGACGACAACATCCTTGGCCTTTTAGCAATGGTCATCCTGGCGCCTCTTGCGGCCACGTTGCTGCAGTTGGCGCTGTCGAGGAGCCGCGAGTACGAAGCTGACCGGGACGGTGCCCGCCTGATCGGAGACGGCGAGCCGCTTGCCTCGGCCTTGTCCAAACTCGATTACTCGTCGCAGCGGGTACCGATGCAGGTGCCCCGAGAGATGGCTGCCCTGTTCATCGTGAACCCGCTCGCAGGCCGACGCGTGGCCTTCGGAAATTGGTTCAGCGACCACCCGCCGACGGACGAGCGGATCGCCCGGCTGCGTTCGCAGCAGTGGGCGCACCGCCTCTAAGGCTGCACCGCCTCTAAGGCTCTAGTCCCTGAAGTTCTCGAACTGGAGGGGGATACCGAAGTCCTCCTCCTTCAAGGCCGCTATCGCGGCTTGCAGGTCGTCACGCTTCTTGGCGGTGACACGTACCTGCTCGCCCTGGGCCGACGACGACACCGCTTTGGGAGCGTGCTCCTTGATGAACCTGTTGATCGCACGCGCCTGGTCCGCGGTGATCCCCGACTTCAGCGTCACAACCTGGCGCACCGTGCTCTTGGCGGCTTCCTCGACCTTCCCGAAGTCAAGCGCCTTCAGGGAGATCTTCCTGCGGACCAGCTTCTCCTCGAGTACTTGGAGCACAGCCTTCAAGCGGTCCTCGGTGGAAGATCGCAACGTGAGCTCCTGGCCGGACAGCTCGATGCTCGAGCCCGTCCCCTTGAAGTCGAAGCGAGTCTCGAGCTCGCGCGCCGCCTGGTCCACTGCGTTGCGAGCCTCTTGCATGTCCACCTGCGAGACGACATCAAACGTAGGCATGCCCAACACGCTAGCCTTACATTCCCTGAGGGCCTCACCGCCCTCGAGGGTCGGTGCCCGAGCGGACAATGGGAGCAGACTGTAAATCTGCCGGCTGACGCCTACGGGGGTTCGAATCCCTCCCGGCCCACTCGCCCTGGCGGGGGCGGCAACCCACGTGGACCGTACCTCCCTCACGCCTAGAAGAACGATGAGGGAGGTACGGCACCACGCGTGGCCTCCCCGCAATGCAATCGGCTCCTGCCAGGCGCTAGGTGCGTGAGAGGAGTGGAGCCGACGTCGTGGCTATCCCCGGCGACGGCTAGTTCCAAGGGGGGATGTAGGCACCGGGCGGCTGCTGGCCCTGCTGAGGCAGTTGAGGTGACCAACCTTGGGGAGCTGACGGTCCTTGCGGACCGCCCATCGGTCCCAGTGGCCCCTGCTGGCCACCCGGGGGAGACCAACCACCGCCCCTGTACCCCCCGTACTGACCGTCCGGCCCGGTCGGTTGGCGACCGCCCATCGTTGCCGCTTCGAGCCGTTGCTGGACGGGCCACTTCGAGAACGCAAAGACCAAGAACATGACCGCACCCACGAGGGGTACAAACCCAATGAGGACCCACCACCCGGAATAGCCGGCTTTGGAGATTATCTTCACCCAAGCCATGATCGCGAGGAGCAAGAAGAACGCATAGACGATCAGGATGATCCCCGTAAATGCGGTGAACTCGCTGTTTGGCATTACACCTCCCTGCAGTCTGGCCTTTTGTCTATCGTCAGCCGGCCTTTGCGACTTAACCACATGTCTGCGGCTCACCCGGCACTCACTAGAGGGGGCTCTGGCATCCGATCGGGGTGTGACTGAGGGACAGACAGGGGCACCAAACCGTTGTCGCTACCCTATTGACACGGCCCTACGCTTGGCACAAAATGGGTCCGTCAATGGACCATCCATAGTCCATTGAGAAAATGGGAGGCTCAGTGACGGAAGATACTTCCGCGGCCCCGTTTTGGCGCGCCGCCACGTCGACCCTGCCACGTTGGGGCGTGCCTTCTCATCGCAAAACATCCCGAGGGACCTGAACACGGGGAGGAACGGATGAGCGACCGTGCTGGCACACTTTCGACAGACGAGGAACGGCTTGCCGCCCTCGGTTATAAGCAGGAGCTCCACCGCGGTTGGAGCGGGTTCTCAAACTTCGCGATTTCCCTGACGATAATCTGCATACTCAGCGGCTGTTTCACCACGTACGGACAGGCGTGGAACGACGGCGGCCCGATCGCGATATCGATTGGCTGGCCCCTGATCAGCATCCTCGTCCTGCTGGTCGGGCTCTCGATGGCCGAGCTCGCCTCCAAGTACCCGACAGCCGGCGGCATCTACTATTGGGCGTACAGCCTCGGCGGCGTCCGCTGGGCGTGGTTCACGGGTTGGTTCAACCTGCTCGGCCTCGTCGCCATCACCGCCGCTGTTGATTACGGAGCGGCCTCGTTCCTGAACTCTGTGCTCGCTCTTTACAACCTCCACTTCATCCTCAACTTCGCCACGGCGAGCAGCTCGACGATCCTGCACAACACCTTCGTGCTCTTCTTCCTCATTCTTGCCGCCCACAGCCTGATAAACATCTTCTCCTCGCACCTGGTCGCGCTGCTGAACCGGATTTCGGCATGGTGGATGCTCGGCGGGGTGATCGTGATCGTGGGCGTCCTGATTTTCGGGCCGTCGTCGCACCAAAGCTTCTCTTGGGTATTCGGGCACCACTTCAACAACACTGGCTTCTCGCAGCACATCTACTGGTTCTTTGTCCTGCCGCTTGGGTTCCTGCTGACCATGTACACCTTCACTGGCTACGACGCCTCGGCCCACCTGTCGGAGGAGACTCACGACGCCGAACGCTCGGCCCCGCGAGGACTATGGAAATCCATTGCGTACTCGGCGGTCGGCGGCTGGGTCCTGCTGCTCGCAATCACCTTCGCGGCTACACATGTCACCGCCATCACCAAAGGCGGTGGCGGCGCTGTCCCGGTAATCGAATCAGCGCTCAGCACCGGCCTGGCGAAACTCGTCCTCGACATCTCAACAGTCGGCCAGCTTTTTTGCGGGATGGGCTGCGTTGCGGCCGCCTCGCGCATGGTGTTCGCGTTCTCCCGCGACGGAGCCGTACCGGGCCACAGTCTTTGGCGCCGCCTAAACAAGCAGAGGACGCCGACCTGGTCGGTACTGTTGGTCGTAGCTCTCGCACTGTTGATCACGGTCCCGGCTCTGTTCGGCAACAGCGCCGGCCTCCCGGTGGCGTTCTTTGCTGTCACGTCGATCACTACGATCGGGCTGTACATCGCCTACATCCTGCCCGTCTTCCTTCGCTGGCGGATGGGCGACAACTTCCAACCAGGTGTGTGGACCCTGGGTAAGCACTATCGATGGATCAACGCCATCGCAATCGTCTGGGTCATTCTCTGCGTGATCATCTTCTGTCTACCGGGCTCTCCGGGGGCCGTCCCATGGGACAAAGGCTTCAGCTGGAGCGACTTCAACTACGCGCCGGTCGTAACCATCGCCTTGGCGCTGGGGGTCTGGATCGCGTGGGAGGCCGGCGCCAAGCATACGTTCAAAGGCCCGGTCCGGACCCTCGACGAGCCCGACGTAGGCACGTCCGACGACCCGGCGTTGATGCCCGCAAAATGAGCTCAGGAAGAGTCCTTGAAAATCGTTTAGGCTACCCGACGTAGTGTTTTCGACGATAAGTCACGGCACTTTTAGCTGTGCCCTTACCGTCACCGGCGTAGTCCAAGTATTTTCGGGAGGTTATTTGTTGTGCCGCTGAGCCTCGACCATCTCAGGGCCCTCGTGGACGAGGGGGACATCGACACGGTAGTCGTCGCCATAACAGACATGCAGGGACGGCTGCAGGGTAAGCGGTGTTCGGCTCGCTACTTCCTCGAGGAGGTCGTGCCGAACGCCGCCGAGGCTTGCAATTACCTACTGGCTGTGGACGTCGAAATGAACACCGTCGAGGGGTATTCGATGTCGTCGTGGGAACGAGGCTACGGCGACTTCGTGATGCGGCCCGACATGTCGACGCTGCGCCTCGTGCCATGGAACGCGGGTACGGCGATGGTGTTGTGTGACCTCGAGTGGGAGGACGGCGCCGCGGTAGAACCCTCTCCTCGCCAGATCCTGAAGCGGCAGGTCGCACGCTTGGCCGAGCGGGGCCTGGTCCCCTACGTCGGGACCGAGCTCGAGTTCATCGTCTTCCAGGACTCGTACGAAGAGGCGTGGCGGCGTGGGTATGACAACCTCACGCCAGCCAACCAGTACAACGTCGACTACTCGCTCGTCGGCACCAGCCGGGTCGAGCACCTCTTGCGCCGTATCCGCAATGAGATGACCGGGGCAGGTTTGTACGTCGAGTCGGCAAAGGGTGAGTGCAACCTTGGCCAGCACGAGATCGCCTTCAGGTTTACCGACGCCCTGGCGACCTGCGACAACCACAGCGTCTACAAGACGGGTGCCAAAGAAATAGCACACCAAGAGGGTATGAGCCTGACGTTCATGCCGAAATGGGACGCTCGTGAGGGCAATTCCTGTCACATTCACCTCAGCTTCCGCTCTACCGGAGGGGACCTGGTGATGGCCGGGGACCAAGGCCACGGCTTTTCGCGCGCTGATGGAGCACTTCATCGCAGGCCAGCTTGCGTGTGCGGCCGAAATGACCTATTTCTTCGCACCTAATATCAACAGCTACAAACGCTACGTCGCAGGCAGTTTCGCCCCGACAGCTTTGGCCTGGGGTAGGGACAACCGCACGTGCGCCCTGCGGGTCGTCGGGCATGGGCCTTCCCTCCGTGCCGAAAGCCGGATCCCGGGTGGCGACGTCAACCCCTACCTGGCGGTCGCCGCGCTCATCGCTGCCGGCCTGCACGGTATCGACGCGGAGCTACCAATGCCCGCCGAGCTCACCGGCAACGCCTACGAGTCGCCAAGTGGGCGAGTCCCGAGCTCCCTCGCAGAAGCGGCCCGTTTGCTCGGTGAAAGCAAAGTGGCGCTCCAGGCGTTTGGTCGACCGGTGATCGACCATTACCTCAATGCGGCGCGCGTTGAGCTCGACGCTTACAACAGTGCAGTTACCGATTGGGAACGCGTTCGTGGCTTCGAACGCCTCTGACGGGGGGGCGACGAGGCCGCCCCTGATAGGTCTCTCCACCTATGTCGACCGGGCGCGTTATGGCGCTTGGGACGAAGTTGCGGCCATCCTGCCTTACACCTACGTGCGTTCGGTCAGCCGGGCAGGAGGCTGCGCCGTCCTGCTCCCGCCGGCACCCGGAGACCCAGCGGGAGCAGGGCCAACAGTTATGCGGTCGGCGGCTGTGCTGGCCGCCCTCGACGGGCTCATCGTTACAGGTGGGCCGGATGTCGACCCGCGTCTTTACGGCGCGCTCCCCCACGATGCGACCGACACCCCACGCGAGGAGCGCGACGTTTGGGAGGTGGCGCTCTGCCGGGGCGCTCTCGAGCGGCACTTGCCTCTGCTGGCCATCTGTCGCGGTCTCCAGGTCCTCAATGTCAGCTTGGACGGGACGCTCCACCAGCACCTGCCTGACGTGCTTGACAGCGATGCCCACCGCGCGATGCCGGGGCAAATGACGCTCAACCGGATCGCCCTAAGCGCCGGCAGCACCGTCGCCTCGCTGCTCGGCGCTGGGACCGAGGGTAGCTGCCATCACCACCAGGCGATCGACCGGCTCGGTCGCGGTGTAAAAGCTGTCGGCTTTGCCGGCGACGGCACCATAGAAGCGGTCGAATTAGAGGACCACGATTTCGCGATCGGCGTCCAATGGCACCCTGAGGACAACCAGGGTGACGACCGACTGTTCGTAGCCCTCGTAGAGGCTGCATCACGGTACCGGAGCACCCGCGCCGTCGAGCCGATGCCTCCGCTTCCCGAGTCGGCCCGCTCATGACCGCGATTATCAACCCGGCCACCGAACAAGCCGTGGCGGATGTCCCCCAGACCTCCCTGGAGGAGGTGGACGCCGCGATCCGCGACTCCCGGGCCGCCTTCGGCTCCTGGCGTCGTGTAGGCCCCGCTGACCGAGCGAGGATGCTGCGCAGCTTCGCAGAGGCAGTCGACCGCCATCGAGAGGAGCTCGCCCAGCTCGAGGTGCGCAACTCGGGCCACACCATCGGCAACGCAAGATGGGAGGCGGGCAACGTCCGAGATGTCCTGAACTACTACTCGGCCGCCCCCGAGCGGCTCTTCGGGCGCCAGATCCCGGTCCCGGGCGGCGTAGACATCACTTTCAAGGAGCCTCTCGGGGTCGTGGGCGTGATCGTGCCCTGGAACTTCCCGATGCCGATCGCCGGCTGGGGTTTTGGCCCGGCTCTTGCCGCTGGCAACACCGTGGTGCTGAAACCGGCGGAACTGACTCCCCTAACCGCGCTGCGGCTTGCAGAGCTGGCTCTCGAGGCCGGCCTGCCGGAGCATGTCTTCAGCGTCCTGCCAGGCGAGGGAGCCGTCGTCGGACAGAGGTTCGTTACTCATCCCGATGTCCGAAAGGTGACCTTTACGGGGTCTACCGAAGTAGGCAAGCGCGTAATGGCCGGGTGCGCGGGACAAGTCAAGCGGGTCACCTTGGAGCTCGGTGGGAAGAGCGCCAACATCGTCTTTGCAGACTCCGACATCGAGCGAGCGGCCGCCAGCGCACCGATGAGCGCCTTCGACAACGCCGGCCAGGACTGCTGCGCCCGCTCGCGCATCCTCGTCGAACGCGGCGTGTTCGACCGCTTCCTTGAGCTGCTGGAGCACGCCGTCAAGGCGGTGCGGGTTGAAGATCCCTCCCTGGGAACAAGCGAAATGGGGCCCCTCATAACCGCTCAGCAAAAAGAACGCGTGTCGGCGTATGTCCCCGACGACAGCGGGGTGGCATTCCGCGGCAGCTGCCCTGATGGCCCCGGCTATTGGTACCCCCCAACCGTGCTGGCCCCGATCGACTTGACGGCGCGCGCCTTTCGAGAGGAAATCTTCGGGCCTGTCGTGGCGGTCGTGCCGTTCGATGACGAGGCGGACGCTGTTCGTATCGCCAACGACACCGACTACGGGCTGTCAGGTTCGATTTGGTCCCGCGATGTCGGCAAGGCACTGCGCGTCGCACGCGCTGTCGAGTCGGGCAACCTGTCGGTGAACTCGCATTCGTCGGTGCGCTACTGGACACCTTTTGGCGGTTTCAAACAATCAGGCCTCGGACGCGAGCTCGGACCAGACGCACCCGATTCGTTCAGCGAGGTCAAGAACGTCTTTATCGCAACGGAGGAATAGAGCAATGCAAGCACCTATTAGCCGGCGGCTTGAGGAAAGGGTGGCTATTGTCACCGGTGGTGCCGGCGGCATCGGGTTGGCCACCGTCCGGCGGCTGGCGTCCGAAGGCGCACGGGTAGTGGTGGCCGATGTCGACACCCAAGCTGGCAAATCGAGCGCCGACGAAGTCGACGGGCTGTACGTCCAGGTCGACGTGAGCAACGCTGGCGAAGTCGAGCAACTGTACAAGACCGCCCACGACACGTACGGCCGGATCGATATCGCCTTCAACAACGCCGGTATTTCCCCTCCCGACGACGACTCGATACTGACTACCGGGATCGATGCTTGGCGGCGCGTGCAGGAGGTAAACCTTACGTCGGTTTACTTATGCTGCCAGGCTGTCATCCCCTACATGCAGCGCGCAGGTAAGGGTTCCATAATCAACACCGCATCGTTTGTGGCGGTGCTGGGCTCGGCCACATCACAGATCTCGTACACAGCGTCCAAAGGCGGCGTACTGGCCATGTCGCGAGAGCTGGGAGTTCAGTTCGCCCGCGAGGGTATCAGGGTCAATGCACTTTGCCCTGGCCCGGTCAACACTCCCCTTTTGCAGGAGCTCTTTGCCAAGGACCCCGAGCGGGCCGCGCGGCGCCTGGTCCACGTCCCCCTCGGGCGCTTCGCCGAGCCTGAGGAGATCGCGGCAGCCGTGGCGTTCCTGGCGAGCGACGATGCGTCATTCGTGACAGCGTCGACGTTCCTCGTGGACGGCGGCATCTCGGGAGCCTACGTGACACCTATTTAGTCGCACAAAGGCTCGTAAACTTCCGCTGGAGCGGCGAGCGGCAGGGAGGAACGCTGTGACAAGCAGGCCAGCCGGCGCGGAGCCGGCGCAGGGACCGGTGGGTACAGGTCTTGTGCTGGTCGACCGTGCCTACGACGCGCTGTTGCGCCCCGTCCGGGCGGGCAACGCCTTCGAGGAGACACTCGAGCGCTTGCTAACTGCGATCAAGCTCGGGATCGTAACCCCTGGGGCGCGCCTGCCGCCCGAACGGGACCTCGCCGAACGGCTGTCGGTGAGCCGCGTTACCTTGCGCGAGGCGATCCGGGCGCTGCAGCAGAGCGGCTATGTCGAGTCTCGCCGCGGCCGTTACGGGGGCACGATCGTGAAAGACGTCCTGCCCAAGCTAAACAAGACGGCAGCGCGGCGCCTGGCCAAGCAGACGGGCGCCGACCTCGATGACGTGCTGACCCTGCGCGAAGTTCTCGAGGTTGGCGCAGCCGAGCGGGCGGCGGTAAACCGCCACGACGACGTCGACGCCAAGCACTTGACCGCTTGCCTGCACGACTGTGAGCACGCGACCGGCCCTGCCGAGTACCGCCGGCTCGATTCCCGCTTCCACCTCGCGGTTGCCGAGGTTGCCGGCTCTCCGTCGCTTACGGCCGCTGTGGCGAAATCGCGTATGCGAGTAAACGGGTTCCTGGACGCGATCCCGCTAATCGAGCGTAACATCGCGCATTCCGAAACCCAGCACGCCAAGATCGTCGCTGCAATTATCGCGGGCGACCGGGAAGCGGCACGACGAGCAATGGCGGAACACCTCTCGGCCACGGCAGCGCTCCTGCGGGGGTTCCTCGGCTGAAATTAGCGCCGGCTCAGCCGTGGACCGAGCGCGAATCAAAATCCCACGCCACGCCTATCCCGTTCACCTGGTCTAGGGCGTCCCGAGTACGCCCGCCCACAAAAAGGCCCCAACGGCTCTGGTCGGTCACTTCCGCACCGACTGGCAGGTTTGCACAGGTGAGCACTACGAGGTCATCGTTCGACCACAGCCGGCTCATCGGCCCGGGGAACCGCCAGGGCTCGAAGGGGCAAAGATCCAAAAGGCCAGTGCACAACTCGATCTCCTCGACACTGAGGTCATTGGCTCCCAGGTTGTAAGGCCCGGACAAAGCAGCTTCGAAGACAGCCATGTGCCAGAGGAACATGTCGAGCCGCTCCCCCGTGCGGGCCCATTGCGCACCCACGTCGCTGTCGCGGTCGAACACCTCCGGGTTCGGGCCTTCGCCATAACCCCAGAGCCAATCGCCGTGGTGCTCGACATAGAAGACGGTCTTTCCTTCGAGCACCGTCAGCTCGCCAGGCGAAAGGGCCCTGTTCTGCTTGGCCAGCTCCTGCTCCCACGCTGCGTTATATCCGTACCAGCTGCGCAAAGGCAGAGGCTCGGTGCCATCGGGGACCACAGGGTCGGCCTTCGGTGGCCCGTACCAGTGCATGAGGAACTCTTCGAGGTCCTCGTCTGCGGTTACGTCGTCGCTCATGTCTTTGACCCGGTCATTGCCTGGACCCTTTTTACACGGGGCCGGCAACCAAAGTGCGCGTTGTCGACCGGGCGAGGCCTGATCAGGCCGTTCCTCCGGCAGGAGCGAGCTCTATTTCGTCGTACCGGTCGGCTTTGCGCTCCGAGAGCAACGGGACGATAGTGCCTTCGACGTAGGAGCGGAAATGGGGGCTCTGGCGGTGCGCCTCGAATGCTTCGTCGTCAACGTACTGCTCGTACAGCACGAACTGCTCCGGGTCGGTCCTCGAGCGGTACGCCACGAACTGGATGCACCCCGGCTCAGTTCGGGTAGCAACGACGTGCTTTGCCAGAGCCGCGGCGACAAGGTCACCCTTGCCGGCTTGGACTTGGTAGCGAGCGACCACGGTGAGCATGAGCTGGTTCCTTCAGAGCTGATGAACTGCGTTGCTACGTCGGGAAGGGGGGATTTGAACCCCCGGCCTCAGCGCCCCGAACGCTGCTTTGCCGGTTGTCGTCGTACATATCGGAACTATAATACCTGCTCACGGCGTATACGTCTACTCGGACGGATGACTTCGGACGGCTCGGGACGCGGGCTAACGTGGGCCGATTGCGAGCACCTAAACACCACCTCCCTTTGGCTCATGTAGCGCAGAAGGCAAGGACTCGTTGCCAAAGCAAATCGGCACTGGCGGCGTCGTATTCGAGGGGCAAGGACGCATCGGTGAACAGATGGCCACTGCCCGGATAGTCGAAGATCCCGAGCGGTGCTTCGGCCGAGCGGATTGCCTTGGATACAGCGTCGATCGACTCCTGCTGGCGGAATGGATCATCGAGCTTGTAGTGGATCTGTGCCGGTACGCCGGACGGCCACGCCGAGGCGCCGAGCAGTTCTAGCGGAAGGACGCCAGAAAGCATGACTACACCGGCAACGTGCCGACGGGTTGCCACAAACTCGGACATACCGCCACCGTTGGAAAAGCCGGCGGCAATGAAGCCGTCGGCGAGGTGCTCAACTGCCCCGACGGCTCGTTCCATGAGGACCGGATAGCCAACGTCGGCCGCATACGCCGAGGCCCTCTCGTAATCCTCGAAAACCAGGCCATCGTATTGGTCGACGATCTCGACGTCGTGGCCCTCGGAGCGGAGCAGCTCTGCGGCGGCAACCACCCCGGGGCGGACACCGAGCACGGAATGGAACAGTGCGATCTTGCACATTCTAGTCTCCTCTGCTGACTGAACTGGACATCGTACAGCTTAGTTGGACAGTGTACAATTCACAAGTGCACCCTTTTAGAAGTCCAGGCCAGCGGGCTGGCCTCACCCACGCCAGGGTGCTCGCCGGTGCGCGTCGAGCTGCTGGCCGAGGCCGGGTTCGAGGCGCTGACCATGCGAAGTCTCGCGCTTCGCCTCGATGTCAGCCCGAACGCTCTATACAGCCACGTGGTGAGCAAGACCGCACTGATCGACGACGTGCTCGACGATGTGCTCAGAGAAGTCGAGGCACCCGATCCGGACACCGAGGACCCCAGCGTGGGCCTCCACGCGATCATGGCTTCGACCCGCGATGTCCTGCTCGCCCATGCGGACCTCGTGCCGCTCTTTGTTGCCCGTCACGGAGCGCGGGGCCCAATGCCCAAGGCCTGGGCGAGATTGTTCTCCGCCTTCTGGCACGGGAAGGCGTGGACGGGCCCAGAGCCCGCGAAGCGCTTCGTGTCCTCATCGTTTACACGATCGGGTTCACAGCTTTCGCCACCCAGGCACCGCTGATGCCCGAAGACCAGCAAGAGGCGTCGACTGGGGAGCTCGCAAAGAATTTTGACAGTGGCTTGCGCTGGCTACTGACCGGGATCGCAGCGCCGAACTGAGCGACGACGACTAAAGCCGGCGGTGTGCGCGGCAATGACTGGGAGCCCTTCGGGTGAAGCAACCGCCCTGTCACGGGCCCCATGTCACAGGCGGTAGTGCTCCGTCGTCTTGTCTTGTACCAGGAGGTCACCATTATGAGCGAGGCACCGAGCCGACCGATGACCGACGACGAGGTTTTCCAGGAACTCAGGCCCGAGCTGTTCGGCCTGGCTTACCGGATGCTCGCCATGGCCGCTGATGCTGAAGACGTGGTGCATGAGGCTTACTTACGCTGGCGCTCGCAGCCTCGGGACAGCATTCGTTCTCCCCGGGCTTTCATGGTGACAGTGGTGACCAGGCTCTGTCTGGACGCCCTCGGCAGCGCTCGGGCCCGGCGTGAGACATACGTCGGCCCGTGGCTGCCGGAGCCGTTGCTAGTGGACGAGCTAGGCCCTGCGGGGGCGAGCGAGCTGTCCGACTCGCTCTCCCTGGCGTTCTTGGTTGTCTTGGAGGAGCTGAGCGCTCTGGAGCGGGCGGCGTTCCTGCTCCATGACGTGTTCGGCTACGGCTATGGCGGACTGTCCACCGCTCTCAGGCGCGATCAGGCCGCGTGCCGCCAACTGGTGGTCAGGGCGCGCAAGCACATCGCCGCCCGGCGGCGGCGGTTCGGGGCCGACCGGGAGTTGGCTCAAGAGCTCACCAGGCAGTTCCTTGCCGCCTGTGCCGGTGGGGACCTAAACGCCCTCTTGGCCGTCCTGGCAGACGATGTCGTGGTCTGGACCGACGGCGGTGGCAAGGCCAAAGCCGCCCCCAAGCCGGTGATGGGAGCGGCCAAGGCGGCGCGCTTCCTGATCGCCATCGCAAGGGCCATCGCCGAGGGCACCGAGGTGATCGAAGCGGACCTCAATGGCCAGCCCGGGTTGCTCGCCCTCTACGGCGGCAGCGCGGTCTCGGCGGTGGTGCTCGAGATCGCCGATGGGCAGGTCAGCGGCGTGAGGGTGGTCGCCAACCCCGACAAGCTCGGCGCGGTGAACGCGGCACTGGCCGAGAGCGGGAGGCCAAGAACTCGACCGCGAGACAGGAGGGCCCCAAGTGACAAAAGTCGGTGATCAAGAACGGAGCGGGTACTTCGCTGCCCTCGCAGCCACCAAGTACATGCTCTTGACGACCTTTCGCCGGGACGGGCGGGCGGTGGGCACGCCGGTCCACGTCGTTGTCGAGGCCGACAGGGTGTTCTTCCGGACCTGGGATGTCTCTGGCAAGGCCAAGCGGCTCCGCCACACCCCCACGGTTGAGGTCGCGCCATGCAGCTCCCGGGGGCGCGGCCGAGGGCCAGCGGTGCGGGCGAGCGCTGTCCTTCTAGACGGCGAAGCGTCCGAGCAGGCGGCCGGGCTGCTCGCCAACAAGCACCCCGTCCTGCACCGCCGGTTGATCCCCTGGTACCACCGAAGGCGGGGCTGGACTACCCAGCAGTACCGACTTGACCCGCCCTGAGGAAGGCGACGGTTCGAGTTTTGCGGCCCGCGTTCTGACACTGTTCCGACTGCGCGGCCGGACGACCGAGCCGTCGTTATGGTCGGATTACCCTTGAAAAACAAGGGTTCTCGGGCAGCCCCTACGTGTTCGTCGGTGCCCACGGAGGTCCGTTCGACTACAGCGGCTTCCGTCAACGGGTATGGCACCCGGCATGCAAAGCGGTCGGCTTGCTGGAGCTTGGTTTCTACGACCTTCGCCGGCGAACACCACGGTACTCATAGGCACCGGTGTGGGCGTCAAGACGGCGCAGACGCCGGCTGGGCCACTCCTCCCCCCTCGACTGGCACTGGCCATATATGCGCAGGCCACGACGGACGGCGACCGGCGTGGCTGCACAGAAGCTGGGTGACGCCCTAATGAAACCCCCAGGGAGAGGTAACGAGCCGTCGGGGGACCAGGGGCACCCATGCGGGCTAGGCGCGGGATGATTTGCCTTTTGCGGGCGTCCGCCGCCCGGAACTGCTCCCGATCAGCCGGTTCTTCTTGTCGGGAAGGGGGGATTTGAACCCCCGGCCTCAGCGTCCCGAACGCTGCTTCCAAGCCCTGGTCGAATGACTGTAGACGTCCTGACCAGGACTGTTGCTGCCACCTAGAGCCAGCTAACGACAACTATTGCCACGCTCTTATGGCACGAATTTGGCACGACCCTGAGAGTTTCAGTCCTGTTGCCTCCATAGCCCCAAGGGCAGCGCATCGGCTGGTGACGGTGACGTCCCACAAAGTGGTGGGCTACGAGGTGGGTCAGGCCGAGCATGTACCTCGTAATCCCGTTGCCACGGGCCTTGGACACCACCCGCTGCAGATTAGCCGGCCGCATCACTCGGTTAGCCGTTGTCGGATTGCTAGTTGCGCCGTTCAACAGCGCCAGCAGGGTGGCGCCGGTGATCAACGTGAGGGCGATACTCCACTTTTTTCAAGGCGGTACCGTGCAAGGCCACGACGGCTCCGGCGACGGACTGCGAGCTTGCCTAGGTCTGACCAATCCTTCTTCGACATCAAACGCGTATTCGAGCACTTGATGTCTAGCTTGCCGTGGCGGCGTTCCCCAGGGCATCGCGCGGCGACACGCGTTCTCGCGGCCGCAACCGCGCGGAGTGCCATTTTGGGAGCCGGAGACCCTCTTGTGCCCGGCCGACCAGCTCATGCAGCTGTCGTGCAGTACGGGCAGGGGCCGTGGGTCGTGTCGAATATCGCTCGGCAGTTCTTGCACTCGATGGCGAGCTGGTCGCCGCGCTCGTGCTGGCCGAGTTGAGCAGGTCCCACCAGCCCGCCTGGTTCACTGCTGGCCCGGTTCGCCGCCTATGTCGCCTCCCTGCCGGCCGCCGCGACCCGTCCTGTGCTCTTCGTCCTGGCACGGACCGAACATCTGGCGAGCCTACCGGCGCACCAGCTCCCCGACTCCTTGGCGCAGCGGCTCCGCGAGGAGATGGCGGCCGACATCACCGAGCGCCAACAAACCCAGCGCCACCTCATCACCGGCCAGCTGGCCAAAGCTGAGAGCGAGCACCGGCGAGGGTCCTAGCGGGCCCGACCGACAGTTCAGCAGGGACTAAGACATAACCTGCGCCCCAGAGGCGGCTGCTTGTTCCGAGCTCGTTTTGTCCGATCACAACCACCCCTTCGGCATGTTCGTGGGGCGGCCATCCTCACTTGCGCTCGAGCGGTCCACGCGGCCCTTTCCTGCCGACAGTCTGGGCCGTCGGCCGGGACCGTAGGCTTGAGCAGAGGCGCCCCAGAGCCGGGGGCGAGGCCGATGAGGAGCCCGGACGAAGGCAGGTCACATGCCGGCGGCGACGCTGGTGGCGACGATGGCCCCCATCTCTAGCTCACCTTTTACTTTTACGGTGTCGCCTTTTTTGAGGGCCGAGAGCTTCGCCTTCATGGAACCCAGGGTCACATGCGTCATGGCGTTCGTCTTGACCTCGTAGGACTTCATGCCCACGGACATCTTGAACGAAGTGCTTGACAGCAGCTTCTCAAACGTCCCGGTCTTCGTGACTTGCATCATCGCCGAGCTGTGCAGCGCCGCGGCCTGGCTGGCGGGGGCGGTTACGGCCCCGAGGGTGCTCGTGATGCCAAGCGCCAGGGTAAACGGCACAACCTTGAGGAACGTCTTTGCTTGCATTTGTACTCATGCTCCTTGGTTTGGGTTTGGGGGTTTGCTGTTGCGGTTCGTCGTATCCCAGGTCGGCGCATGACGCCGCGCCCAGTGGGCGGCGCCAGCCCCCTCGCCATGCTGCGCAGGGCCTGGGGATGGGTGAGGGCGAAGCTGACGTGCCCTCGCACCGGGAGGCTGCGACGGGCCGTCTGGGCGTCGCTCTCCCACTCTTCGGCTTGTCCTCCGCTGCGCTCGTCCACGCCGTTAGAGACGCTCGGCCCCACGCATTGATTGCATTCCTTGATTGCATGCCCTGCTGCCGCCCGGGCGGCGCCCTCAGATAAAGCTCAAATGAGCCCGAGGCGCGCCGCCACTTGGGGCATTTCCACCATGGGCATGGCTGCCACGACGAACATTGACTGGCCGCCTCCTCGCCGGTTGACCCCGTACATCGACAAGCGGCCCTTGGTGGTCATCCAGGCATGCGGCGAGGAGCCCGTTAGCAGGTGCGACGTTGATGGTACGGGGAACGGCCGGGCCGAGGTAGCCACGATCTCCTCGGTGCCCTCCAGCTGGTAGGCGCGGACGACAAGCGCCTGGCCGCCGATGACGAAGTGCTCTCCGGCCCGGAGAGCCGTGGTCGGCGGAGAGCCCGGAGTAACCATGGCCGCGACAGCGGCAACCTGCGCGGGCTCGGGAGGCCCCGAGCGGGAGGCGACCCAACCAAAGCTGCCGGCGGCTAGCCCTACAAGCAAGCATGAGGCGGCGACCACGCGTACCTGAGGACGCGTGGTCCCCCTGCGCAACAGCGACGGTGCCCGCCGAGCGCGCCTCTGGGACCGCCATCGTTGCCCGAAAGCAAGCCGGTGCAGCTTTGTAAGGTGCCGTCCTGCCACGACCGGGCCTTTCAGGGCTTCGGCGGCGGCCAGCGCGACCGAGGCGGCGACCCGGCCCTGGAACCCGGCCGGAGCAGGCTGGCGCAGTTGCTCGAGGGCCAAACCGGCGGCGCGGTCGGCCTGGACGGCCGCCCAGCACGCCTCGCAGGCGAGGAGGTGCTCGTCGACGCGCCGCTCCTCTTCCGAGAAAAGCTCGCCAGCAAGAAAGGCGACCAGGCGCTCCTCAGGACAGGTCACGGTCCACATCCTCCCCGACCAACAGTGACGCCAGTCGCTGGCGACCACGGAACGCCCGCGAGAGAACGGTATTGCGGGGGCAGCCAAGCATCTCGGCCACCTCCGAGGCGCTGTGGCCCGCCAGGTCCATGAGCACGATCGCCAGTCGCTGCTCCTCGGGCACTTGGGCTAAGGCCCTGGAGACGGACGCCCGCTCGATCATGGCGAGGGCTTCTTCGGGCACGTTCACCCCTGGGGCTGCCGGCTCGTAATGCTCGTGTAGTGAAGTCTCCACGGCTCGGCGCGCGCGGCGCCGCCCTTCGCTGCGGGCCAGGTTGAGGCAGATCGTTACGAGCCATGCTTTGGTGCTCGGCCCCCGGTGGCTGGCGAACGCCGCGAAAGCCCGCAAGTACGTCTCCTGGACGAGGTCCTCGGCTTGGTGATGGTCCCTGCTCGTGTGCCGTGCCACCCGGTAAACGACGTCGAGGTGCGGCATGGCGGCCTCGAGGAAGGCCCGTTCCCGGTCGTCCATCTGGCTCGTCTCGATCGTATTGGCCACTGGCACCCTGCCCCGCCCATTACAGACGCCCGGCGCGCCAAGTTGATTGCGCGTCGGGAGCTACGGCCCTGGGCGCTGGGTGTGGGCCAATTCCGCCGAGGAGCCTGTTGGGGATAGCGCCGGGCCGGCCGACCGACATGGCCGCGCCCAGTCATGTTCACCTCGCGTACCCCCCGGGGTACCGATCGCCCGCCCGCTCAAGTCGGTTTGCGGGTTTCCGCGCAATCAATCGGCTCTCCGGGGCGTCCTTAACACTTGGTGATCTACAGAAACGGCAACTTGCAGCCCACGAGTGGGCCATGGCCAAGGTGACCTCCACGGGAGGCCCTGAGGGCCCGGCGGCCGAACAGGGCGAGAAACCCATCGGCCGCCGGGCTGTCCTTGGCATCCTGGGCCTGGGTGGGCTCGGGATCGCCTTCGGCGAGCACGTGCAGAACGGCATTTCTGACCTACTGAAGCCGCTCCGCGGCACAGGGCTCGCCGGCCTCGTCCCCGGCGGCGGCAACTTCACCCTTTACACCGTGACCAGCGGCTTCCCTGCACCGCCGCCCGACTACAAGTTGACCATCAACGGGATGGTCGAACGCCCCATCCAGCTGAGCGTGCGCGACCTGGAAGCCTTGCCGGCCACCAGGCTCACCCACACCTTCCAATGCGTAACCGGGTGGGTCGTCGACGACGTGCACTGGACCGGCGTCCGCCTCACCGAACTGGCCAAACTGGCCGGGGCCCACCTGAGCGCCACGGTGTTCCATTTCTCCTCATTCGACGGGGTTTACACCGAGACCCTGACGATGGACCAGGCTGAGCAGAGCGGCGCCATGGCTGCCTACTCGATGCTCGGCGGCCCGGTCAGCAGGGACCACGGCGGCCCGGTGCGCCTCTACGTCCCGGGGATGTTCGGTTACAAGTCGATCAAATGGTTGTCCACCATCACCCTGACCGACGTTGTGCAGGAAGGCTATTGGGAACAGAACGGCTACCCAGTAGATGCCTGGGTCAACGGCCATGGGCCATCGGCCGCCTGAGGCCGTGGCCGGCCCAACCGCGCTTAGCGGCGCCGTTCCCTTACCCGACCAAGAACGGTCCGGGCTGCTCAACCGCTTCGACCTGGTGGAGCGGGCGGTCCATTGGACCAATGCCATCCTTTTCGCCGTGCTGGTCGTGACCGGTGCGGCCCTGTACTTCGCACCGCTTACCGCCATTGTCGGCCGGAGAGAACTGGTCGAGCGCATCCACCTCTACGCGGGCTTGGCGCTACCCGTACCGCTCATCCTCGCCCTGTCGGGAAACTGGGGCCAGGCTCTGCGGCGCGATATCCGGCGTTTCAACCGGTGGAGCCGGGACGACCGGCGTTGGTTGCGGGCCGTGGTCCGCCCGGCCGAACAGAGAAGGCAGGTCTTCGCCCGCGTCCGCGTGGGCAAGTTCAACGCAGGACAGAAGGCCAACGCCGCGTTTACCGCAGGAGCCGGCCTCGTCATGCTCGCCAGCGGCGCCATCCTGCGCTGGTACAGGCCCTTCCCGCTCTCCGTGCGGGCCGGCGCCACCTTCGTGCACAACTGGCTGGCGCTGGGCTTTGTGATCGTGATCTCGGGCCACATCCTCATGGCCCTGGCCGACCGCCAGGCGCTGAAGTCGATGCTGTTCGGACGGATCAGCCGGGCCTGGGCGCGCCACGACGCGCCCGCCTGGCTCGACGAGCTCTCCCAAGAGGAGGCGAACCCCGTAGGGAAAACAGCACGCTGACCCGTTATCACCGAGGTCGAGCGATTTCCGAGCCGACCAAGGCAGAGCGTTGCTCCCAACCACCGCGGCCCTACCGCCGCCGGCCCTGGCTCGATGCGGACCGGGCCGAAAATGCCTCCCTAACCGCCATGTCGTTCCGCATAACCAACCACGGACACAATCCGGGGCCCGGTCCGAACGGCGCGTTCTGGGTCGTCCTCATGGGACTGGGGGGCGCCGAAATCCGCAACCAGGCCGGGACCAAAGACCGAAGTGACCGTGCCGCCAAGTCCCTCCACCTCGGCGATCGCCGCCGCCAAGGCTCCACCGAGCACCTGCGCCGGTCCTCGGCGGAAGCGGGCGCCCAGGCCCACCGGCCTTGAGAGCTCGGCGAACGGCACACTCACTAGCCGGCGGTCGTCCTTGCGCAGCGCTGCGGAGGCCGGGGAGCCGCTGGCCCCGTCCCGGCCGGAGTGCCAGTTGCACCGTGGCTCGCTCGGCTTTTGCCAATGCCGGCGATACCTGACCCCCGACGTCCCTGTAGGTCATTTGGCTATTGGGAATGGGTCGGACCTTTTTCCTGCGGTGGCCATCCACCGACCGGTCTGCCGATCTCCCACTCGTGGCCGAAGGGGTCGGAGATTCGACCCAGACGCCAGCCGTGGTCCTCGCGCACCGGAGCGATTTCGGTAGCACCCGCCCGCACGGCCTGATTCTGCACGGCGTGGGGATCATCGACGACAAGCAGCGTCGTGCTCGTCGTGCCACCTATCGCTCGGGGGCTGAAGCGCTGCATGTCGGCACTCACCTCGGTAACTCAGAACTCGGCCGGCCGGACCGCCAATTGAGCCACAATGTCATCCCCCCGACCAACGCGGCGAAGCACGACGCGTCGAACGCAGCCTGATAAAAGGCGACGGCTGCGCTCGCGCCCTCTACCCATAGTTCGGGCTGATCGTGAAGCTCCCCGGTGCCCCGTCTGCCTGCCTCATCGGCCTCGCCCCCGACCTGGCCGCGGGTTGACCGTTGCGACGCGAATCCCGACGAAGCTAGACGCCGAGTTGTGAGCGCCGGGACGAGAGGTCGACTCCAACATTTGCGAGTCGCAATGTTAGGGAAGGTCCAGCGCCTACGGACCGGAGAGCGTCCTTATGGGCTGTCCGGGCACCGGAGACGATATGTCTCCATTGCATTCGCCGTCATGACCATGGCCGTTTCGGCTTGCCCGAGTCGCTCTGCGAGCAGTGAGCTGGCCAGATCGACGACCTCGGCGTAACTTGCCGCCGCAGTGCACACTGGCCAGTCGGAGCCGAACATCAACCGATCGGGACCAAAGATCTCGACGAGGCGGTCGACATAAGGGCTGATGTCTGCCGCCTTCCAAGGCTGCGTCGCCTCGGTAACCAAGCCCGAGAGTTTGCAGGTAACGTGCGGGCGGCGAGCCAGCTGTCCGACCATGGTGGACCAGGGCTCTGTAGCGCCCGAAGCGATCTCGGGCTTGGCGCCATGGTCAAGCACGAAACGGCCTCCTTCTACCGCATCGACGGCGACAAGGGCGGATGGAAGCTCGCGAGGCCGCACAAGAAGGTCGTAGGTGAGCCCAGCTGCGGCCAATGCTTTGAGCCCGCGGATCACATCGGGTCGCTCCAGCCAGCGCGGATCTGGCTCGCCTTGGACGAGGTGGCGGGTACCAACCAGTGCCTCGCCTCCAGGGCCATTGCGTAAAGCAGCGATGGCGTCCGCGACATCGGGGGCCGCTAGGTCGACCCAGCCTACGACACCTGAGACCAACGTGTTAGCACGAGCCACGCCGATCAAGTCCTGGGTTTCTTGACCGGTGTCTATGGCCTCCACCACCACCGAAGCCCCGACACCACTGGCCCTGGCGGTGGCGGCAAACTCGTTGATGTCGAAACGGCGGCGCAACTCGGGCGGGACCCCCTGAAGCCAGTCATGGCGACGCGCGACGGGGTCCCAAACGTGAAAATGGGTGTCGACGATACAAGTTGACGAGGTCGTTGCTGGCCTCCTTTCGGATTGGCGTCAGTTGGCGTCGAGCTTGTCGCACCCCTCGGTGCTAGCTGCTCCGGCTGGTCGCCTAGGGAGCTCCCCTGCGGATTCTCATTCACAGCTCCCAGACTACGGGCAACGGCTTCGAGGCGCCCCGACGGGGGTCATCGTGAACGACATCTAGGTACTCGACCATCCGCGCCTGCCAGGCGTGGTTGACCGGGAGCGCTTCCAACGCAACGTTCAGCCGGGCATAGTCCTCGCACTCGATCAGATGGAACAGCTCATCGCCGCTGCGCCAGATCGTCCAGCCGCGCACACCGGCCCTGATGAAGGCGTCGCGTAGCTCGGCTGGCACATTCTCGTGTGCCTCCTGGTACTGCACGGCCATGCCCGGCTTGAGCCTCGTGTGTAAAGCGACTCGTGCCCCGGCTCGTCCGGGCAGCGCTGTCACGTCGGTGCTGCGGCTGCCCGCGGGACAAACGGGGTATAGGCGCCATCGAGAGTTTGCGAGGCCCGGAAATTATGCTTGGGTATTAGAATATGTCTTATCGTAATCGATTACCGGTGGTTCCGCTCGTCGAATTAACATTGCCGCCGACCGGTCGAAATCTCGGCTTCGGTACCCATTGTAGGTGGGCGAGGGCTGCCCACCAGCCCAGAGGTTTAGAAGCGGCAGTCCCCCTCGTTTGCACTGGTAGAGAGCTTTCGCCACGCTCGGATCGACAGTTAGTTCACAGTGGCCCGGGTGCCCGAGAGAGCCGCTCGGGCAAGGATCCCTCAGCGACCTCCGACCACGAGCTTCTGCGCTGCCGTGGGCACCTCGGGCTACGCAACCGTCTAAAACGGCACCTCGTGGTCCACCCCCTCCGACATCGACGGTTCGCATGCTCTAGAAGCGTGTCATGCACCAGTTAGTCGTTTTGTGAGCCAGTCGACAACGACGGCGAAGTTGCTAGCTATTTCGGTTCTTCGTGGTCGGTCGGAAGCGGCGTCGACTCCACCCATACCGTACGCAATCTCCTGTCCGACGACGAGCTTTTGTGCAGCTGTCAACAGCTCGGGTTATATCACCACCCACAACGGCACCAACCGGGTCGCGGCGGCCGACAAGGGACGGCTCGCACGCACTAGAAGTCAAACACAGAAGTCTTACTTAGCCAAGAGACCGGCGGACGTGCTCAACCGGATCACGTTCCTGAACCTCGCTGCCACAGTTTGTCCCCACTCTCTCTCTGGTATTACCCTGGTGAGATGCCCGTCTCTCGAGTCTGTGCCGAGGGAGTTTCACGATGACCCATCTAGGATCTTTGCCCTGACCGTCGCCCAGTCACAGGCCGCCCGGGTGCTCGCGGTAGGGACCATTTTGGGTGAAGGCCCGGTGTGGGACGAACGCGAGCAGGAACTATTGTTCGTCGATATATTCGGACAGCGGGTGCACCGTTTTCGCCCGGCTACAGGTGAGCACTCCTGGTTCGGCACCGACGGGCCAACCGGAGCGGTGGTGCTCACTGAAGAGGGTCAGCTCCTTCTCGCACTCCACGACCGCTTCGTCTATTCGGGCCGGTCGGGGGAAAATCAGGTGGTCATCGAGGGCTTCCGGGCCGATGGTGCCCTCCTCCGTTTTAACGACGGCAAGGTCGACCCGTGGGGGCGGTTCGTGGTGGGCACGGTGGACCGCAAAGAGCCACGGCCCAACGGTGCTCTCTACATGCTCAGCGCGGACCACTCGGTCGTCTCGCTGGTAGAAAAGGTCACAGTTTCCAATGGTTTGGCGTGGACGGCGGACCGCACGACGTTGTACTACATCGACACTCCAACGCGCAGGGTCGACGCCTTCGACGTCGACCCTGACATCGGCACCCTCTCGGCTCGAAGGACAGCCGTCGAAGTACGGGACGGTAAGCCCGACGGCATGACCATCGACGACGAAGGCTGCCTGTGGGTTGCCATCTGGGACGGCGGACGAGTCGACCGCTATGCGCCAAGCGGCGAGCTCCTGGAGATCCTCCGCGTACCAGAGGGGGGCCACGTTACCAGCGTCGCCTTCGGCGGGCCGACGATGTCGACTCTCTTCGTGACGACGACGCGCTCGTGGCTCAGCGACGAAGAACTTGCTCACGCCCCCCATGCCGGGGACCTCTTCGCTTATGAGGCACCCGTAACCGGGCCACCCAGCAACCGCTTCCAGGGCTCTCCGGCCAGTTGACAGAGCCCGTAGCCGACTGTGACGGTGGGGTAACCGACAGCCGTTTCGCCAGTTTTTCGCCGCCCCGTCGCTCCCTGGAAGGAGTGGCCGCCCTCATTTTCGGATAGCGCCGAGGACAAGTATGGGTTTGCCGAGGGAGTTGCAGAATCTAATACGGCCCGCGACCTGAAGTTTGAAACTCTCGGACCAAGTCCCCCCGGGTGGTGCGGTGCTCTCGCGCACCACGAGGTCCGTGGCAAGCTCGACACACGGCGATTGCGTGGCTCACCCCTCCTGCCGCTCCCGAGGAGTACCTGCATGGCCACCTGGCCATTTCCGTAAGCGACTGGCGCAGGGTCGTCAGCACGGCTGTGATCCACTCGCTCGGGGAGATGTCGTCGAAACCAAACGACACTCAAATCCTCAGGAACATGAAGGCCGCCCTCGCGAGCTGCGAACAAGACACCCAGGGCTGACAGGTCATTCCGAGCAAAGATCCCCGTAGGACGCGAGTTCAGATCGAACAAATGCCTTCGCCTGCTCGTAACCAGACCTGACTCGGAAATCGCCCGTTCCCACCACCTCGCGGTCCACCGAAAAGCCAGCCTTTTCGAGAGCTGCACGATAGGCGTCGAGGCGCACTCGCCTGGATGGCAGCTCCGGGGAGCCTGTGATTATGCGCCGGTGGCGCCTTGGCCGACACGCCCAGAAGCGTCTAGAGCCTCCGGACCCCTTCCGGGCTCGCGTGGTGGGGCTATGGCCGTCTGTCTCGGCCCGGAAGACCTTGGCAGCGCCCAGGGCCACCCCAGGGATGGTCTTCAGTTGCCGGAAGGCGGTCCGAAAGGGTCCCAGGTGGCGGCCTCCTGGTCCAAAGCGGCGATGTTGGCACCCGGGAGGTCGACGTGGGCCGCGATGGCCGCGGCCGCGGCGCAGTGGAGGGCACCCAAGCGGCCAACCAAGACCTCGCCTCCGGGGCGCCATCCTTGAGCCGCAGCTTGCCCGGGGTCATGGTTGCCAGCCCGGCCGGGTCTCTCTCGCTGGCGAGCTTGCTGTTCAATCAACTTGGAGGGTAACGGCGCCCATGCGGCAGGTGGAGCAACCCACAACTTCTCGTTATAACTCCAGGTCAATCCGGAGGGCTTCGGCGACCCGTCGGCTGGTAAACACTTATGGGATTTGACCAATGCTGATCGTGCGAGATGCCTGTGATAGCGTGGAGGATGTGGGTCAAATGAACTGTGGGTGCCTGGGGGCTAGGTAATCGATGTCGGAGCGCGTCTCCTCTCCGAGTTCTCGTGTCGCTCCGAAATTTGGGGTCGTCGTCGTTGAAGAGCTGGTACGCAAGGTGGTCTCGTCCGACTTCCTGCCCGGAGACGTGTTGCCTCCCGAAGCCGAACTATGCGAGGAATTCGGCGTTAGCCGTAGCGTGATCCGCGAATCGATCAAACGGATTCAAGAGAAAGGCTTGTTGGTAGTCGCGCAAGGTCGAAGAACTACCATCGCCGAACCTCGTCAATGGAACATGCTCGACCCAATCGTCCTCGGATCGCTCATCGATCATGACATGACGTTGGGCGTACTTGACGAGATAACGGTTGTGCGCAGCAGCTTAGAGGCTTCTATGTCGGGCGAAGTAGCCGCCGACCATACCAAGGCGGAAATTCGTCGCCTGCAGAGCGTGCTCGATCGCATGCAGACCCACGTCAACCAGCGAGAAGAATTCGATCGCGACGACGCTGAGTTTCATTATCTGATCATGGACTTTTCTGGCAATCGCCTCGCTACGAATGTTGCACGCACCCTCTATGACCAAGCTCTGAAGAGTCCTCGTTACCGGGGAAATGTTCCGCGGACTGCGCTTGCCGATGGATATCAAGAGATGATGGACATCTTTGATGCGATCAGAGCCTCCGACCGACATAACGCTGAGGAAGCGATGCGATACCACATAATGGAAGGGTGGAGGCGTCGAAAGCTTCCTAGCGAGGCCGGCAGGTCACGTCGAATGAAAGAGGGCACGACGTGACGAGTAGGTTGAATAGGAGGCAAGAACCGGCGCCAGACTTCGACCTGCGATACGCCCCTTTTTCTTGATGTACTCAGTCCGTCGCCAATCACTGTGCTACTGCGACACGGTGCGCCGGGGAGCCCGGACCTCGACCGGGAGCGCGTAGCGAGCGCCAACGGTCTCTCGGGGCGCCACTGGGCTGACCTTGCGACCGTCGTCGGGGAGCTTCGTAGAGCGTCCCGGAACGAACACAGGGAACGACCTTGCGGCGGGGAAGCAGACCCAAGGCCCTCACTCAGCATCAATGTCACAGCACTTCATGGGTAGGAGCTGAGTAATAACACCGCGGGCACCGATAACAGTTGCCTAAGCCAGGACGACAACGAGACAGATAAGGCAGTCATTTATCGGGCAGTCTCGGCAGCACGCGAATCGCACGCCCGTCGACTAGACCCGATTGCACCAGTGCACTCCATAACCCGGGGGGCGGTGAGTCCTCCAAAGCTAACAGGTTCTCACGAACCTCGCTTCGCGAACGCATCCCGAGCAGAATACCATGGACTGCTGGATGTTGGAATGGAAACGCAAGTGCGGCTTGAAGCAAAGAACATTTATAATCTAAGCAGATACTGGCGATTGCCCGTACTCTTGAGAGCACTTCCCTTGAGGCCGACTGATCGTACCGACTAGACAACTCCGGTTCAGTCGCCAGAATCCCGGACGCTAACACGCCCCCTAGAACTACAACGGTCCCGAAAGCAAGTGCCGGGTCCAGGAAGTCCTCGATCGCCTTGTGCTCGAGGAGGTTGTGGCGACCCGCCAGCAGCACAAAATCAAGCTCCGGAAGGTAGTCCTTTACATACTGCGAGGTATTCGTGCCGATGCCGATCGCAGCACTGAGGCCCTCGGCCCTAAGGCGAACGAGCGACTCCACCGCCATCTCGGTGGCCGCGGGGTCGAAGAGATCAGGGTCATGCGCGAGCACAATATCGACTCTGTCGAGCCCTAACCTCGAAAGGCTATCCTCTAAACTACGGCGCATTCCGTCAAGGCTAAAATCCCAAAACCGTTCCAGCGAGCCAGGAACCTCGAACACGTCGTCGTCCCGCGCGCTGGGAGGACATCGTGGCATGAGGAGGCGCCCAACCTTGGTCGAGATCACAACCTCTCGGCGTGGCCAAGCCCGCAAAGCGGAACCGATCCGTCGCTCAGATAGGCCGAGGCCGTAATGAGGGGCGGTGTCAAAGTACCGAACACCACCGGCCCACGCGGCCTCAAGTGCGGCCTCTGCCTGTTCATCCGTGACAGCAGTAAACAGATTGCCGATCGGAGCGCCGCCAAAGCCGACCCGTCCCATACGCGCATACCATTCCGGCACTGTTGTCCATCTCGCCATCTTCCAGCCTCCTTTAGAAAGGGATACCGTCGATTTTCCAGGAGCCAAGATGAAGGCCCGCTTGAGCCGGCCGGACATATGGGCTGGTCTCGTCATAATCATCTGCACCGGAAGGAGCAGAGGTGATTTCGAGCTCGTTAACCGAAACGCCGTTGCCAGCAGAATCGCCCAAGACAATACCGCCGTCTTCAAACTCAAGATCAACCTTGAACCCATCCGGGAAGCAAAGATCTTGAAGTTCCGTAACCATGTGATTCGGAATCGCAGCAGCCACATGGGGAGCTGACGTAAAGTTGTAGCCAACGGGGCTAATGGGGAGGTTATGAGCATGTGCAAGGGACGCGACCCTCAACATGTGAGTGACACCCCATCCTCCACTCGCTTGTACAACATCGACGGAATGGGCTAAAATGAGCGGTATAAATTGCTCCAGTCCCGTCAGATTCTCGCCACTGGCTACCGCAGCATTTATCTTTTGACGCACCGACGCGAGACCCGCTGCGTCCCAGCGCCGGACCGGTTCCTCGACCCAAGTGAGGTCGAACCTGGACTCTATGACAGAGAGGAACCGTACGGCTTGCGAAGGGTTCCAAGCCTCGTTTACATCCAGCATTAAGGCGGGGCTAGTCGTATTTCGTGACAAGATATCCTTGACTATTCCCAACCGTCGTAAAGCACCGGGTAAGTCGTTCCCGCCCTTTAACTTAGCCGCGACGAACCCGTGGTTGGCGAACTCCTCGTAAAGCGACGCTAACTGCTCGTCCGAGAGAGGCGCATCAATGCCCGACGCGTAGGCTGGAATGAACTTATCTCTTCCGCCGAGTAACCGCCACAGTGGCTCATCGGCCATCTTGGCCTTCAGGTCCCATAGGGCCATATCGACAGCGCCGATAGTACCGAAGGTCGCGCCTGCATGCCCCGTTTTGAATACGGCCGCGAGCATCCGATCATATAACACCGTGACTGACCGGGGGTCCTCCCCGTAAATGGCGCCAAAAACACGATCTATGTCTTGATGTGCACCTACGCCTATGCCCTCCATCCCTTCGTCGGTTGTCAGTACCAGGACGGGTACAACCATGAGGTTGCTCCGAAACACGCCATTCGCATCACCGGTCTTGCGCCGCCGGTCGTGTTGGGTCAATATGGTCCTATGCCCGGTTATTTTCATCTGCCTTCCATTCATCTTGGGATCGGGTCGTACTAAACCTTGCTACAAATTGTGTGGTAGCACGCATTGGCGCTTATCGCTCATCCAGGGTCGGAAGCGAAATAGATTGCGATGACACCGCGCTCGGGTTGAACGTTGAAGTCGCCGTGATGAGGTCCAGAGCCCAACCCTGAGAAAGTAAGTCGAGCCAGAGGGAAGCATAACGACTGTGCAACTCCAGCGTCTCTGTTATGGGTTCAGGGAAATGGGCCCCTTTCGCTGTCAACAGGGAGCGTTATAACCATCGTCGGGTCTGACAAAGTTCTCCTATTAGCTCACTCTTTTGTAGCGCCGGCGAGCATCCCCGTGACTAGCGCCCGCTGTGCGAAGAGGAAAACGATGAAAACCGGGGCCACCGCCACGAGGGCCGCCATTGCCAGCTCGGGTCGGAGGATCGGGCTGCTCGCACCAGCCTGCGGGTTGAAAGCCGAGGCCGAAGATACGAGGTATTGCAGCGCGACGGGGAGCGGGTCACGCCTGTCGTCGTAGAACATCACATAAGGCAGGAAAAAGTTGGTCCAGTCGGCCACGAAAGCGAAGAACCCGACCAGGGCCACGACGGGCCGCGCCAAAGGTAGCGCAACCCGTCTGAAGACGTCCCATTCGCTCGCGCCGTCGACGCGGGCTGCGGCCAGTAGCTCCTTCGGGATCGTCGACGAGAAGAATATGTAGGCGAGGTAGACCCCGAACGGGAAAAATCCAAAGGGGAGGACCACCGACCATCCGGTGTTCTCGAGGTGGACGACGTTGACCTCCAAGAAGAGCGGCAGGACGAGGGCGCTTGCGGGCATGATCATGACGAGCAGGGTGATGCTGAGAAGGACCCTCCGCCCCAGGAACTCGGTCAACGCCAGGCCGTAGCCGGCGGGTATGGCGCAAAGCAAGGCCAGCACAACACCCAGCGCGGAGTACCAGGCTGAGTTCTCGAGCCACTTCACGATCTCGTGCGATTGGAAACTGTACAGGGCATCCCACGTTCGCAGGAACTGGTGGACCGACCCGAAAGCGAAAGGGCCCTCGAACACGAGCTGGTGGTCGGTCTTGGTCGGGGCGATCAGCAGCCAGATGAGCGGGACGACGAAAAAGGCGGTAAACGCGAGCATCACGACGAACCAGACCAGCCTCGTGGCAACCCGGCGCCAGCTGGTCCTGCGCTGGGCCCGGCCGGCGGTCCGCACCGGGACCCCCGAGGTGGCAAGATCCGCTCGGAGCGTCGATGCCGGCGCCGTTACCCGGGCCATGTGCGAGGCCTCACTTCTAGTCGAGCTCGAAGAACTTCGAGCGGAAAACGAGCAGGCCCGCTGCTATCAATCCGACGAAGAGCAGGTCAACGGAGATGGCAGCGGCGTAGTTGAAGTTGTCCATCTGAGTGGCAAACCAGTAGGCGAGCTGGTTCGGGGACCAGTACGTGCTGATCGTGCCGAAGCTGGCGGGCTCCAAAAGGGTCGGCTCGACGATCAACTGGGTGCCTGTCGCGAAGGCGAGGATCAGCATGTAGACGACCCACTTCTTGATGAGGGGCAACTTCACGCGCAGGGCCAGTTGCAAGGCGTTGGCGCCGTCGATCCGGGCCGAATCGATGACTTCGTCCGAGATGTTGTTGAGGGCGCCGTTCATAACAACGATCCAGCCGCCCGCCCCAGTCCAGAAAGCGATCACCGCAAACACCGGTGGCAGGTGCTGGGGGAGTATGACCGATTGAAACCCGGCGAAGTGGAAGATCGACGAGAGGGCGAAGTGCCAGGGGCTCAGCTCGGGTTCGAGCATGAACGCCCATACGACCACGCTGGCGGCACCAGCGAGGGCGCCCGGGATGTAGAAGACAAAGCGGAACGCAGGTACTACCCGGCGGACCCCCCCGTGCAGCATGAGGGCCAGGAACAGGACCACCACGACCAGCATGGTGAGCCATATGGCGAGGTAGATGGCGATGTGTTCGAAAGCGGGGATGAATCGGTAGTCGTGTCCCGTCTTGAGGAAGTTCGATAGGCCCGCCCAATGCCACGGCTGGTTCGTTTTTGTGAACGCCAGGTAGAGCGCGTACAGCGTCGGGACGACTCCGAAAAGCAATAACAGCGCCAGATACACGGATACGAAGATGTAGCCAGTGCGCTGGCGACCACCAGCCCGCCTGCGCCCGGCACGGCTTTGAGATCGCGCCGGGGCGGGCAGGCTGATGGTGTGGGCCAAGGTCAAGTGTTTAGCCTTTGACCTGGTAACCGTAGTTTTGCGCGCTATTGGCGATCGCGGTTGCCATGACGCTGAGCTGCGACGTGACAGTCGAACCGCTCACCAGGTTAGGGACCACATTTTGCCCCCAAAGTGAGAACACGTTCCAGGGGGTCTGGGACCAGCCGGGCCAGATTAGAGGGGCGGCGGCGGCGAACACTGGCGCCAGAGGCTTGGCGAAGAGCCCGCTCTTGTCCTGGATGGCGATCCAGCTCTTGGCGGCGGGAGCATACCCCGGGTAGCCCTGGGACTGGTCTTGCGACACAGTCGACGTGGCTAGACCGACCATCACGTTGGCCGCAGCCGCGAGCTGGGAACTATGCGAGGAAAGGATCCACAAGCCTCCGCCGACGTTCCCGGTCCACGTCTGCTTGGCACCCGCCCATTTCAGGGGGGCGGCCGCCTCGTAGGTGCCCTTGGGGGAGTTGAGGGCCGAACCCGGGCCCTCGAAGATGGCGCGCGAGTCGTAGGCCGGGCCGACGGTCAAGAGCACCTTGCCGCCGTACTGCTTGGCGAACGTAGCCCCGAAGTCGTTGGCGATGGGGACCGACCCGTCTTTCAGCAGCGGGTCGAGCAACTTGGTCATGTTCGTGCAGTTGGGGTCTTTCGGGTTGCTTTCCACGACGAAGGGTGCAACCACATCGTTCAGGTGGCACTGGGCCGGTTGCAAGTAGATGTCTTCGTCCCAGGGGACGCCTTGCTCGCCGATGATATAGCCCGGGTGGTGCTTGGCCACGTCCTCACCTATGGCCTGCCACTGCTGCCAGGTGGTCGGGATCGTGTACCCGAACTGTTTCATCAAAGGCACGTTCACCCAGAGCACGTCGAAGCCCAGGTCATTGCGCAGGCATTCGAGCTTCTTGCCGATCATGCAGGGGTCATTCACACCTGTCGTGAAGTTGTTGAGAATTGCATCAGAGACGAGCCCGTTATTAAGGGTGGCCGGGAAGTTGAACGGAGCTTGCCCCAGTGACTGGACGTCGTTTGCGTTCTCGGAGAACACGATGTCGGGCCACCCATGGCCGACTCGGTTGGCAAGGGCGACTTTGCTCTGGATGCTGCCATCGCCGCCCGACCCGCCGTCGAAGGTTACGACGTCGAGTTTGACGCTCGGGTTCGCTTTCTGCCAGGCGTGCACCATCGCCAAGCGGGCGGAGTCGACCCATATCACGATGGGTTTGGAGCTGGCGTTGGCGTGCGGTGATGCCACGCTGACCCCGGTACCGAGGCCCATGGCGGTGCAGATTGCGAGACCGCTGGCAACCGCGCCAGCCCAGGTCCGCCGCGACAGCCGAGAAGACTGTTCCTTCATTCTTTTCCTTTCTATTTCAATCACGGGAAGTCCCCTTAAAGAATTTGGAGCGCGCGGCCGAGCGAAACCCCCCGGCCGTCACACCCTGCCGACCTGTGATCAGTTGTCAGACATCAGTTATCATATATCTGCGAAGGGCGGTCCGCAAGTAAGTCTTGTCCGGTCGACCTCGACCGGTCGACCTGTCGGGTGCGGGTTGGTGGACGTATGGATCTGTCCGCGTGCATGAGGCTCTTAATTGGGGGGCACTGGGCGCTAAGCAACGTCCCACCGACCGGAGGTGGACTCGCCCACAATGGGCTTATTCGCAACAGTCGCGAGGCCATCTACGGGGCTGTCGCCCGCCAGCGACGTGGGGCCCTCTCTGACGTAGTTCCGCAAGCAACATAGGGGCCCACCCTGGCGGAGGAGTGGACCCATCCCGGCCGCGATGAGCGCTGGGCAGCGGGGTCGCTCTCGGCGGGCTGGCCGCCGAGCGACCGCGGTGCAAGTTGTAAACGTGCTCGACGCCAGCACCCAGGTCGCCGCCGGCACTGTCACCCATCACTGCGATCCGGGTTGGGTCAACCCTACGCTCATCAACGTGGTCGAGAAACCAGAGGTGCCTGCATAGCAATCTTCCACGTTTTGGCCCAACTCGTCACCGTCACAACGTACATCGACGTGTCATTCACGTCATCACGAATTGGATCGCGACAGGGTTCTTGAGGTGCTTACAGGTCGGGGGGCCTAGAGCTGGTAGTGGTCATCCCGATCGGAAACGGCCAGGGCGGACATCACGTGCCTACTTGGGAATAAGAGCGTGCGCTACGGCAACTTGACACGACTCAAATCTGCACACGTGGCAAGCAAGTCGTCATGGATATCTCGGTCAAGCACCATAGGGTGTGGCTCGAGTACCGGACTTGTGGAAAAAGTACCTACCCGACACGTGAGCAGCCTCATCATCGCGGACCGCCAACCATGCCTGGGTTACGGGACCGAGTGAGAGGTCGTCGGGAGCGTCGGGACCACCGATCCTGGTCGCTACCCATCTTCTTGGCGAAGTCCACCTTCATGTGCGGTTCCCTCCCCGCGCAGGGCGGACTTGGAGCGGACGGATTTTTCTTCTGTGCCTTCGGGTTGGCAGATGACGTTGACCGCGGCTGGGGCGGTGGTTGGCCGAGGGCGGCATGTACTGCTGCTCTAAGCGTCCGAGATAGCGGCGCTCGGGGCAGCCCCACGCGCTTCGGCTGCCGATATCAGGTCGTGGACGACTTGCGGGTACAAGGAGCGGAGCCGGCGATATACGAGCCGGCAGGCCAGTGTGCGGTCCCAGTCAGCCGACCAGTGGACCCGGGCCCCTGCAGCGGTAGGTGTGATGCTTACCGCAGCGCGGTAGTTGCGTACCGGCATTCCCTTCACCACGCGGTAGACCAGCCGTCGGTGTTGAGGATCGACCTCCTCGACTCTTTCGACAACGGTCGTGCGCCCCAACTTCAGACGCCTTATTGCCCCCACGCCACCCGCTACCCCGTCACCGTTGCTGTCGTAGCACGTCGTGCTCCAGGGCCCCCAACGCCAGTAGCTCTCGAACGGTCTTGAGGTCTACGCCGTCAAGGACGAGAGCCGTGGCATTTGCCCTACGGAGGTCGTGAAAGCTGGCTCCAGACAGTCCCGCGATCTTGACGGCTGGCAACCAGACCCGCTGTCGCCATCGGGAGTAATCAAGTGGCGTGTCCTGAGGAGACGTGAAGACCAGTCGCTCGGGGTCGACGGCGGTTGTGTTTGAAGCGGCCAGGTGCGCCGCCAGCATCTCGGTTAGCGAACTGGGGAGCGAGAGCGTCCGCCGACCCATCGCAGACTTTGGTGGTCCAAGCCGGCGATCACGGCCCAACTGCTCGCGAACTGTCAAAGTGCCGCGGAGCAAGTCGAGCGAACCGACGGTGAGACCAGCCACCTCACCCCAGCGCAACCCGAGCACCCCCCCAACCAGACCATGGGCTCGGAGCTTGCATCCATCGCACCTGCAATCTTCGCGACGTCGTCAGGCCCGAGCTGGGGAGCGCAATTCCTCTACGCGCGGCAGGTCAATGGCGCGGCATGGGGAACGCGGGCGCCAGTCGGAGGAGACCGCATACGCGAACAGCGCTCGGACGACGTCGTATTGCCGGCGGGCGGTCCGAGGCGCTTGCTGCTTGGCCCAGTCGTTAACCAGCCTCTGGATATCCGGACGCGTGACCTCCCTGAGCCGTGTCCCACCGAGGCGTGGGAGGACGTGGAGGCGGACAATTGCTTCGTCTCTAGCCAGAGTGCTCGACCGCTTCGACGGGTCGTGCTCGAGCCACCGCTTGGAAAGCTCAGCTACCGTCAGCTGCCCGCCGGCGGGGTTGGTCCAAGCCCCTCGGTGGATATCGGTCTCGGCACCGGCGAGCCAAGCTTGGGCATCCGCCTTGGCCATAAAGGTCGCTGGAGCGGTACGCATCTCTCCGGCGTGCCAGCAGCGGGCTTGGTAACGGCCCGAGGGCACCTTGCGAACGCTGCCGAAGTGGCGACGACTGGCGTGTGGCGTGTGCCAAACACTACAAAGCTTGTGGCACAAATCTGGCACGACCGATCGATCAGAGCAGACCTTCTGATCAGCCCAACCGCCTTGGCCTGCTCTTTTCCTAGTCGGGAAGGGGGGATTTGAACCCCCGGCCTCAGCGTCCCGAACGCTGCGCGCTAACCAAGCTGCGCTACTTCCCGTGCCTGGGCCCATCGTAGCCAACCGGGGGCTCGTGGACTGCGGCGCTCGTGGACTGGGGCTGACCTCCCGCACAGCGGCGGGAGCGGGCTCATGGCTCAGCCCGGCATCACGTCTGCGGGGACCGCAGAAAGCGTCGTATCGAAGTAATGCCCGCCCGCCAGGACCGCTTTGGCGGCCGCCCGGGTACGCAGCGGGTCGAGAGGCTTGATGAGCCACCCGGCAACGCCGATGCGCTTGGCCATGAAGGTGTCAGGGCGTCGGTCCAGCAACAGGAGCACAGGGACCGGGCTGAGGCGGCCCGAGCCGATCTCGAGCGCGAGCTGCATGCCGATGGCGAACCCGCCCATGGAACCGATCTGCAAGTCGGATATGACGAGGTCGGCGGCGCGTTCTTGCAAGGCGGGCAGCACCGAACGGCCCGAACGCGCCCAGCGGAGCACCATGCCGGGCTCCTCGACAGCTGCGCGGACTTCGTCGAAGACGGTCTGGGAGTCGGTAGCGATCAGCAGGTCTGGCACATTGCGAGGGTAGCTCGCCGGTGCAACGGGTAGCATCTTCCCGACACTGTGCCGGGCACGGTGCCGGCACTGCCGGCACGGCCGGCGCAAGTTGGGAGGTGGCGTGCTCAACATCGAGACAACCGAGACGGCGGAGGGCTATACGATTTGCCGCCCTATGGGCGAGCTTGACGCGTTCACTGTGAGCCAGTTCCGTCAGTCTCTCGCTGAGCTGGCATCCAAGCCCCGTCTCGTTATCGACATGAGCGGGGTCCCCTTCATCGACTCAGCAGGTCTCGGCGCGCTCATAGGAGGCATCCGCCGAGCGCGGGAACTGGGCGGGGACGTGGTCGTCAGCTGCAACCGAGCGAGCCTGGTCCGTACCCTGCGTACGACTGGCTTCGACCGCATCGTGACAATGACAGAAACCGTCGACGAGGCTAGGGCAGTGTTCGACAGGCTTCCCAACGGCAGCCCGCAGAGCTAGGCGAGCCTAGCTAGCCGAGGTAGTCGGCCACCTCTGCCAAAGAACCAAGGTCGGCAACGTCACGCGATAGGAACGGCACCCGCAACACAGTGGCCTGAGGTAGAGCGGAGGCGATCCTCGCGAGCTGGCTTTCCTGCATCGAAGCGACGGCGCTGAGCTGGTCCAGGTTGACTACCAGCGAGTTCAACGGAGTCCCGGCAAGCGCCTCCGCCACAGCAGTCGGTAAGGCAGGGTAGCTCGGGTAGCAGCGGTTGACCACAACGGTTGTCGCCTTGGCCCCCGATCCCGACATCTGCGAGACCAGGTAAAGGGCTTCGTCTACGGTGTCCCGGCGCGGTGAACAAACCAGCACGAACGATGTGAGCTCGGACTGGAGCACTTCCTCGGCACGTCGTGCCCGAGCCCTGAAGCCCTCCTCCATACCTTCGAACTGGGTGAAAAACCCGATCGTGTCGGCAACAACCTGACCCCCCGCGACCTTGGCGATCGTGCGCAACATCAGCTGTGCACCCAGCTCCAACGCCCGCAGCCCGGCCCTCGTAGGCGTCATGAGCAGCCGGAACACCCGGTTGTCGAGAAGGCGGGCGAGGTGCTTGGGCGCTTCCAGGAAGTCGAGCGCGTGCTGGGCAGGCGGGGTATCCACCACGATCAGGTCGAAAGCCCCGCTCTCTTGTAGCTCGTAGAGCTTCTCGACCGCCATGTACTCCTGGGTCCCGGAAAGCGCCGCGGAGATGTTCTTGTAAACGGGGTTGGCCAAGATCGTCGTCGCCTGCTCGGGGTCAGTGGCGTAACGGCTCACGAGGTCGTCGAAAGTACTCTGGGCGTCAAGCATCACGGCCCACAGCTCACCGGTCACCTCGCTCCCTGGGGGGGCCTCCACCCGGTGGGGGTCGTTGCCCACGTCGGCGATACCGAGGGCGTCAGCGAGGCGCCGCGCCGGGTCGATCGTTACTACGCATGCTCGCAGGCCAGCCTGTGCCCCCCGGAGCGCGAGCGCAGCCGCAGTCGTCGTCTTGCCCACTCCCCCAGGGCCGACGCAAACCACGACACGGGCAGCGGGTGACGTCGCTGCTCCGGTCGCCGCGGGTGAGGTCACCCGACCACCTCGGCCGGCCCATCAACAGCGGCCTCCAGGGCGTCGGTGAGGAGCTCCAGCTCGTCCGGGCCAAGGTCGGAGCTGAAGCAGAAAGGCAACTCCAACTGGGCCAGCGGGAGCTCCCTTGCTAGGCGGGCGACTTGTGCGGCCTGTGCTTCCTGACGTTGTGCCGCGTACGTGCCCCGCCGTCACCAGGCTACCCACATCGGCCGCACTGAGCTTGGTCCCTGTGGCGGCTGCGAGGCGCGTGACGTCAGCGGTGCGCAGCGGCGCGGGCAGCTCAAGCACCGGGAGCCGAGCATTGACGACAACTGCGCAGAGCTTGGCACCGACGGTGCCTTCGATGAGCTTCGCCGTCTCGACCGTCTCGCTCACGGGGGTCTCCTCGGCGGTGGTGACGAGCAGGATCTGGCAGCGGGCCGGGTCAGTAAGCATCTCCACGACCTCTTCGGCCTGCTGGCGGACCGGCCCGCCTCCTGCGGCGTCGGCCACGCCGTGGGGGCTCTGGAGGAAACGGACAGCGTGGCCCGCCGCAGGCGCGTCAAGGATGATCAGGTCCGCCGCTTCGGGCTCGCCCGCGGCGGCCGCCCGTTCCATTTGCTTGATCTTCCCGAGCAGCAGCACGTCCGGCATACCGGGAACGGCCGTCGCAACGACGTCCAGCGCACCGCTCGAAACGAGGCGGCGCGACAGGCGCCGCATACCGTGCCGGTGCAAGTACTCGACCAACGCGGTGTCCGGCCACAGGGCGCGGGCTGCGACCTCGCCGCCCTCTTCGTTGGCGTCAAGGAGGACCGCCTCGTACCCGAGGGCCCCTCCTGGCCGTAAAGGCGCGACAGTTGAGCGGCTTCTGGCTCGTGCCGGGCGCCCGGGGCACCGATCTGCACCACCATGGCCCGAAGCCCGTTGCGCACCGCGAGGTTTGCCACGACGCCACTGACGGTGGTCTTGCCAACCCCACCTTTGCCGGTGACGATAAGCACTCTCGCCTGTGTGAGAAATGTCAACGGGCCCAAAGCTCCGCTCCTGTGGAGAACGCTCGCACGACAGGCGAAGGTTAGCCCGGGAGCGGGCCGTGAAGGCACCCTGGGTTACCTTTTTAGTCGGACGGGGAACATTGCCTATTGTCAAGGTCCCTGCTCAGGAGTACCTTCGGCTTAGAGGAACGAGACGTGACTGCGCTTCATGCCCCGGAGGATTGGGAGACAAGGGCAGCCTGTCGCGGGCAATCGGCGGCCATCTTTTTTGCCCCTACGCACTTCGAACGCAAGGAGGCGAGGGCGGCGCGCGAGCGACAGGCCAAGGCCGTCTGCGCCGCTTGCCCCGTGCGCAAGGAGTGCCTCAACTACGCGCTCAGGATCCGGGAACCACACGGCATCTGGGGCGGTCTGAGCGAAGTCGAACGCCGTTCGTTGACGGGCTGAACGCTGGGGCGTCCTGCCACTTGCGCCTAACGTGGTGGGGGGTCATCTGGACCGCGTCGTGCGAGCATTGAGAGGTTGTTGCCGGTGGAGCAATGGGTTGTCAACGAGGTTGGCGCGCACGGCTACATCGCTGTTTTCGCCCTAATGATGCTGGGGTCTGCCTGCATCCCCATTCCGAGCGAGGCGGTAATGCTCTTTGGCGGGGCCCTCGCAGGGGGTGTGAGCGCCGCCGGCGCGCACGTCCACCTGAGCCTCGTCGGGATCGTCCTGGCGGGGCTCGCGGGCAACCTTGTCGGGTCCTTGGTGGCTTACGCAGTCGGCAGGGCCGGAGGGCGCCCGGTCCTCGACCGGTACGGCAAGTACGTGCTGCTGCGAAAGGGTGAACTGGACAGGGCTGAGGGGTTCTTCCGCAAGCACGGGCAATCCGCCGTCTTTTTCGGGCGGATGATCCCGCTGGTGCGCGCCTTTCGTGAGCCTGCCGGCGGGAATAGCTCAGATGCCGGCGGTCCCTTTCACAGTGCTCACGCTGCTCGGGAGCCTGCCGTGGGTCCTGGCGCTCGCGATCGGTGGGGACGTGCTGGCGAGCCACTGGAAGTCGGTGTCCAACGCCTTCACCCCTATCAGCATCGTGGTTGGCGTCGCCGTCGTCGCCCTGGCAGCCTGGTGGGTGTTGCGCAAGATGCGCGAGCGCGAGCCCGCGCCGGTTGCTCCGATTTCCGAAATCTCCGATATTTCCGAGGTTTCTCAAAAAGACTGACCCGGCCCGCCCTCAGGGGGCCTTGCCGGCACCTTGTCCCATCGTGGAGTTCCGCGCCGCTTCGGATGCTGCCCGCAACGCGTCCATGGCCTTGGCGTCGGGCATGCGCCGCGTTTGCACCGGGGCTGCCAGCTGTTTGCCGGGCCTTCTCGGCGGCCGTTTCAGGGACCCGCTCGATACCACCAACACGGCGAACGGGCTCGAGCCGATCGCCGCTACAACTGGCAGCAGGAGCCGGGCCGAGAGCGGCCAGACGACCAGGACGACAACAAGGCCCACGGCCGCTCCGAGGCCAACCTCCGACGGGTACGCCGCACCTACGTAAACCTCGGAGAACAACAGGAGCAACCCCGCCAACAGCGCCACCGCTGCTAGCCGCCAACAGCGGGCTAGCAAGAGGCCGCAAACAACGGCACCCGCCACGACGGCATGGCCCGTCGGCAAGGCGTAGCCAGAAGCTCGCGGCACCAGGACCTCCACACCTTTTATGACGCTGTACGGTCGCGCCTCGACAAGCGATTTGGCCACCACATGGTTGATGCCGTACATGGCGAGCGCTGCGAGGGCGGACCAGATGACCGCCGGCATGTGCTCAGGGTGGGTGCGAGCGCTCCACCAACCAGCTATGAGCAGCAAGCCAAGGACCAGGATCCCGGCACCGACAGGCGACAGGACGCGTTCGTAGTACCCGGCCAGGAAGCCATGCCCCCACGACGTGGTCCTGGCGAACCGGTTGACGTCCAAGTACCAACGCTTGTCCAGAACGGCGAACCTCCCCGCGTCCTGAGGCGAGCCTAATGGCCGTTGCACCGGAACGACGAGTACCGTGGCGCCTTGTGAGCAGCAGTCCTCCCGAGCCCACGCAGCCAGGTCGAGGCGTGTTGTCCTGGGCGCCGGATGGCCCCGCGCTTGGCTCGATAGGCCTCCTGCACGGCGTGACGTCGTCGTCGGGAACCTGGTGGCGCCTCGGGCCCGCCCTCGCGGCTGCCGGCTGGGAGGTGACCGCCGTAGACCTTCCTGGCCACGGCGACGGGCCGCGGCCGCGCGACGACCTGGCCATCATGAGCGCCCTCGCGGACGGTGCCGTCGGGGTGCTCCCGGGCCAACTGACCGCCCTCGTTGGCCACAGCCTCGGTGCGATCGTGGCGCTGGAGGCAGCCGCCCGGTACCCCGAGCTTGCTAAAGGCCTCGTGCTCGAGGACCCACCCGGGATGGCCGACCTGGACACCGCTCTGCTCGCTGCTGGGGTTGAGGCAGAAGGCAAGGCGGCCAAGGAACACCGGGATGCCTACTGGCAGCGTGTGCGCCACGACAACCCCGACTGGGACGACCAGGACGTCGAGCACCACGTTGCCGCTTTCGAGGCCGCCGACACGCCCGGGATCGCCGAGGCGCTCCGCGCCGGCCTGTCCTGGGACCTGCCTCGCCTGATCGCCGCGCTGCAAGTCCCTCTTCTCGTAATCGCCGCCCCTGTGGTCGGCTCGTCGTTCCTCCTCGAGGGAGGATCTGCGTTACGCGGTGACGACCGCGAAGCGGTCCGGGGGCTGGTGCCCAAGGAGCGTTTCGTGGAACTGGACGGCGGGCACTCCCTGCACCGGGAGCACTGGGGGAGCATCGCTGCGCTCATCGGGGCCTTCGCTCTGTCGCTTTCCTAGCCACGCGCTTCCCTACGCCCAGCGCTAGGCAGCTGCCTGTTCCTGCATAGCCGACCAGAGCTGGCCGATGTCTTCCCACTCAGTGCTTTCGGCTCCTATCGACACCCGTACGACCCAGTGGCTGTCGACAAGGGCGGGGGTCAGGTGGGCCTGCCCGGACGCGTTCACAGCCTCGCACCACGACAAAGTGTGCCGGTCGAGCGCTTCGCCGTCGCAACCAGGGGGTGTGTGGAGCACGCAGACCGTCTGCAGCGTGACCGGTGTCACGACATCCCACCCGCTGGCGCGTTGGACCAAGGAAGCAAACCGTCGCGCATGCTCCAGGTCGCGGCGCATGCGGGCGCGCAGCGCCTCGGCACCTTCCAGGCGCAGCAACGCCCAGAGACGGAGCGCCCTGAATCGGCGCCCGAGCGGCAAGCCCCAGTCCCGGTACTGGACCACGGCGCCGTCCAGGGCGGAGCGCAGGTAGCTCGGGCCGGTAGCCATGACCGAGACCAGCAGGTCGGGGTCGCGGACATAAAACAGCGAGGTTTCCAAGATGGAGCCCAGCCACTTGTGGGGGTTCCACACGAGCGAACTGGCGCCCTCGATGCCGTCGAACAGGCCCCGGCATTCCTCCAGCATCATCGCCGAGCCGGCCATTGCCGCGTCGACGTGGACATAAGCACCAAACTTGCCTGCCACCTCGCAAATATCCGCGAGAGGGTCGAACGCCGTCGTCGCGGTTGTGCCTGCCGTCGCTACGACCGCGGCAGGGCGGCGCCCACCTGCAGCGTCCTGCGCCATGAGCGATGCGAGGGCGGTGACGTCCATCTCCCGGCCCGGCCTCCTGACGGGGACCAATCGCAGGTTGTCCTCCCCGTACCCGGCCAGCAAGGCGGCCTTGGTCACAGAGGAGTGAGCGTCGCCCGAGCAATAGACGGTGAGCGCTGCCCCTTCGGCTTGTAGGCCACCCCTGCGCTGCGAACCACCGGTGGCCGCCTCGCGGGCGACCAGCAGCGCAACGAGGCTCGCCGTGGAGGCACCGTCGTAGATCGTGCCGCTCCAGCCATCGGAGAGACCGCAGAGCTGGCGTGCCCAGTCGCAGACCACCTGTTCGAGCTCGGTCAGTGCAGGAGCCGACTGCCAGCTGATCCCGAGCGCCCCGAGCCCGCCCGCCACAATGTCACCGAGCACCGAAGCAAGCGCAGCGTTGGAGGGGAACCATGCGAAATTACGGGGGTGCTGGACGTGGGTGAGCCCGGGCACGATGACCCTGTCCAGGTCGGCAATCAGCGCGGCGAGGGGCTCGGGGGCTTCCGGGGCCGTTGCCGGCAGCGCGGCCAGCACGTCGCCAGGAGCGACCTGCGAACGCACAGGAAGGCCGGCGACTTTCAACCGGTAGTCCGCAACCCAGTCCACCAGCTCATGTCCCGCGCGACGGAACTCCTCAGGCCCCACCTTGGCCAGTGTCATAACCCGCACGGGACGGCGCAAATCGGCCGCCACCTGCCGGGAGGCACGAATTGCAGTTTTCAAGCTAGAAAGTCTCCATATGACAACCAAACGTGTCCGTTGGGGGATCATCTCGACGGCTGGGATCAACGAGTCCCTCATACCCGGCCTGCTGGCTGCACCGAGCGCGGAGCTGGTCGGGATCGCCTCGCGTACCAAGGAGAGGGCGGAGGAGGAGGCGCAGCGCTGGGGCTGCGCTCCCTTCACGTCGTACGAGGCGCTGCTGGCGGACCCTTCCATTGACGCCGTCTACAACCCGCTGCCCAACAACCTGCACGCCGAGTGGACGATCAAAGCGCTCGAGGCTGGCAAGAACGTGCTCTGCGAAAAGCCACTGGCCCTTTCGGTGGCCGAGGTCGGCTCCATCGCGGATGCCGCCAGCCGCACCGGGCGGTTGGTGCTCGAGGCGTTCATGTACCGGCACTCGCCCCGTTGGCAACGCGCCGTCCAATTGGTCCGTGAAGGTGCCCTGGGCGACCCGCGGCTCGTGAACATCGTGTTTGCCTTCAACGTGCCCACAGAGCCGCCCAACATCCGCTTCATGCCTGAGGCAGGTGGCGGGATCATCTGGGACATGGGCTGCTATGCCAGCAACATGGCGAGGGGCATCTTGGGCCAGGAGCCCACGGAGGTCTTTGCTGCCGGAGAGGTAAGAGCAGGGCAACCGACAGAGACCACGGTCAGCGGGGTAATGCGTTTCGGCGAAGGCCGGATGGCCCCGTACACGGTCAGCTTCGATTTTCGGAACCCCTTCGCCCAGGTGGAGGTGGTCGGGACGAGCGGTTGGCTGGCCCTACCGGGCACCGGGTTCCGCAGGGAGCCGTACACCAAGCTTCTCCTCCACCAGGGAGGAGAGATCTACTTGGACGGCGAACCGAAGGTCGAAGTTTTCGCTTTCGACGACCCGTACATGCGAGAGGTGGAGCATTTCGACGGCGCAATAAGTGGTGAGCACCCACTTGCATGGGATCTAGCGGATGCCCGCGCCAACACCGTGGTGCTCGAAGCCATGCATGAATCTCTCAGGCAGCAGGCTTCGGTCCCGATAGGCAGTTAGCTTAGATTGGGTTTACCGAGAGGACGTACGTGGCCGACTATGACCTGCTGGTGATCGGGTGTGGCCCGGGTGGGCAGCGGGCCGCCATCGCAGCAGCGAAGCTCGGGAGACGCTCCGCAGTAGTCGAAAGGGGCAAAGTCGTCGGAGGCGTGTGCGTCAACACCGGGACGATCCCCTCCAAATCCCTGCGCGAGGCAGTCCTGTACCTGACCGGCCTGGCGCAGCGCGACCTCTACGGGCAGAGCTACAGGGTCAAAGAGAACATCACCATGGAGGACCTCTCGCAGCGCAGCCACCACGTAGTGGCTCGTGAGATCGAGGTGGTGCGCGACCAACTGTCGCGCAACCGTGTGGCGCTGCTGCATGGCTCGGCCCGCTTCGTCGACGACCATACGGTAGCCATCGCCGCAGGGGACGGGACAGGAGAGCAACGGGTCAGCGCCGACAAGATCGTGATCGCCACCGGGACGCGCCCGGCTCGCCCCCCGACCGTGATGTTCGACGACGTGCACGTGTTCGACTCAGACGGGATCCTCGCCCTGCACCAGATCCCGCGGTCGATGGTGATCGTCGGCGCAGGCGTCATCGGGATCGAGTACGCGTCGATTTTTGCCGCACTTGGGACGAAAGTCACTGTGATCGAACAGCGCGACCGGATGCTCGAGTTCTGTGACGAAGAGATCGTCGAAGCGCTGCAGTTCCATCTCCGGAGCCTCGCTGTGACATTCCGCTTCCGGGAGACGGTCGAGGCAGTGGAGGCCCACGAGGGCGCTACCGTGACGCTCCTGGCGAGCGGCAAGGCGGTCGCTGCCGAAGTGGTCATGTACTCGGCGGGCCGTCAGGGGGCAACTGACGGGTTGTGCCTCGACGCCGTGGGCATCGCGCCGGACAAGCGTGGCCGGATAACTGTGGACGACCACTACCGCACCAACGTCGACCACATCTACGCCGTAGGCGACGTCATCGGCTTCCCAGCACTCGCTTCAACTTCCATGGAACAGGGCCGCCTCGCTGCGTTCCACGCTTTCGGCGAACCCACCGCCTCGATGGCAAAGACGATGCCGATCGGCATCTACACGATCCCCGAGATGAGCTACGTCGGCGAGACCGAAGCACAGTTGACCGACGCCTCAGTGCCGTACGAAGTCGGCATATCTCGTTACCGGGAACTGGCACGCGGCCAGATCTGTGGCGACTCCGACGGCATGCTCAAGCTCCTCGTTTCGCCCATCGACCGAAAGATCCTGGGCGTCCATCTCTTCGGCACCGGCGCCACCGAGATCGTCCATATAGGCCAAGCAGTTATGGGATGTGGCGGCACGGTCGACTATCTCCTCGACGCCGTCTTCAACTACCCGACACTGGCAGAGGCCTACAAGGTGGCCGCCCTCGACGTGACCAACAAGCTGCGCACTGTCGAGCGCCTTCGCCACTGAAGCAAATCGCAGCCGAGCGCGCGGGTTCCCGGCCGCCTATGGGCGCGTAAGACTGGATCTGAACCCTTCAGCAGTGGTATTTCACCCGCGATCTCACGAACTTTGTCGGTTCCTCGGCATCCACCAAGGGCGAAAAGCCCAGCGGCCAGTTCTCAGCCCTCTCACCACCACGAACGCAACAGTGGTCATGAAAATCGTAGGGGCCGCGACGCGTGCTGACCCGGTTGTAACCGCCAGCACCGTGGCCAAGAAGACGCCTACCGTCACCGGGACGAACCGATTTACTCTCCCAAGGCGGGGGGGTTTCCATGTTAAAAGTGTCGCGCGTGACCTTAGCAAGAGGCCCACGACTGAACACTCGACGATGAGGAGAGCCCCTCCGGCGCTACCGACTGAGAGCGCGGAGCCCGATCCCGAGCGCCGACCGAAAAAGGCGATACCAAGTCCAATTGTGGTGAGTAGAAAAGACGTTCCCACGATAGCCATGGCAAAACAACCAGCAAGGGTTACCCACAATCGGTGCCAAGCAGATTTTGGCGCAGATCCAGGGTGTGTGGCTTGCCGAGACGCTGTCATGGATTGGTGACGTTCGATCTTGTCGAGGCGACGCCCCAGTTTGGCTGAGCACGCAGGATGTTGGCCAAGCCGTTGCCTGACAAGCTTGTACTGCTGGGGTGGGTCGCGCCTGGAATAGCGCTCGAGCCAAGACAGTTGCCGGGGCGTGAGGTCCACACGGGAAGCCAAAGCGACATGAACTGACGGGGTCGGGTCATTGAAGATTTGTCGGGCCACGGCTCTTCGGGGGACGGTCGGGTTGACAACGATCGCATTGCGGACAGAGGCCTGACGGTCCCACATAAGCTTCTGGTAAGCCCCTCGTGGGCAGGATGGGTTCGAGGCGACCCCGGCACGTACCCATATATTGTCCTTGTCTTGAGCGAGCTGTAGAAGGGTCCCGGTAGGAGTTCTGGGGTTGCGGGCGACAGACGCTCTCACAACAGGCTCCTGGTTTTCACCCAGCAAAACGAGGAGGGCCGTCGGGCACGCCGGATTGGCCGCCACCCGGCGACGGGTCTCGGGATCTGGGTGGTTCGCAAGTTTTGGGCCCAGCACTTCGTTGTGCCGCAGCGCAGCCGACCGAACGTCGTCTCTCCGGTGGTATCGCACCAGATCCCACAGTTTGACATCGCACAGGGGGTTGGCCCCGATCTGGTACTGACCGGAGGCGGCCAGCACCAAAAGGATTGCTCTATCACGAGAAGTCCGTGCGAGCTGCGCTCGAACCTCTGGCTGGAGGTCTAAGGTATGCGCTGCGGAGGTAACGGCCGAAATGTCGTTCGGGAACTCACCCGGGACAACGCTCAATGCCTCCACGAGCGGCAACCAATCGGGCTCCTCGCCGCCAAGCGCCACCAGTACATCTGCCGAGCGCGGATCGAGAGGCCGACCGTCCGAATCCATGACGATTAGGCGGTGCCCGTCGACGACTACCTGGATGTCGCGTTGCGCCACGGTCAGGTGCGTGGGTTCAAAGTCGGTAGGCAGCTCCACCCGTCACGACCTTAAGCGACGGCGAAGCAGTCCAGCCCGGTCCAGCACAGGTGCTAACGATCCCATGGCCTGCGGCAAGGCTTCGACGCCGGGTGGCATACAGCGAGCTAGGGAGCGGGCGGCGACCGCTGCAACGTCAGCGGCGCCACGCGCCACCGCCTGGTCAATGATCTCGAACGCAGCCTCCCAACGCTCTTTCGTTGGGTTCGAGGCAACGGCGGCGGCAAGGGCGGTAAGCACGGCAAACTGACGATCGCCACGATCGGGCAGACGGAACGAGCCAGGGTCGGCGAGGACCCGCTCAGGATCAGGGAGATCCGCATCGCGCGTCCAGGCCAGAAGTTCGCGTGCCGCGCCAGGCCCCACGCACCCGGCGATGAGCTGAAGGACCACCTCGTCCTCCTGGCCGAGCGCGTCCGCTGACGCCCAGAGCGTCGCGGCCATTTCCCAACTTCGTGGGCTCGGCCACCCTCGTCCGGTCGAGGACAAATCCTCCGGCATCTGGTACAAAAGCTGCGGTCGGCTCCGCAGAAAGCCTCCGACTGCAGACTTCACGCGGATGGCCGCGTCCGCGGCAAGAGCGGCGAGCCCGTCAGGGGACGCGACATCAGCGGAAGCCCATCCCGAGGCTAAGGCTTCGAGGAAACGGTCCGCATCGACGGGCCAGTCCAGATGACAGAAGCGGTTAGCGAGAGGCGGGCTGAGGTCCCATCCACCGGCTGCCATGTCTGGCGGATTGGCTGCAGCAACAACCGCGACCCCTGATGGCAACGCAACGTCGCCGACGACGCGCTCGAGCACAACGCGCAGGAGGGCCGCTTGCACCGCTGGGGGAGCAGTCGTGATCTCGTCCAAGAAAAGAATTCCCGCACCCAAAGACACCAGCTGTTTCGTCCAGGATGGCTCGGCCAGTCGTACCGAACCATCGGCAGCCACCACAGGCAAGCCTGCAAAGTCGGCCGGCTCTCGGATCGACGCGATAACGGTCACTACTTGGAGACCAAGGGCGGCGCCAAGAGATCGGACTGCCGACGACTTGCCTGTTCCCGGGCCACCCCAGAGCAGCACGGGCTGCCGTGACTGGACGGCCACGGCTAAAGCGCGAGATGCAACTTCTTGCTTCATTGATCCCAAACGTCGGCAGGTCGGATGTCAAAATTGAGACGAGCCAATATCCTAAGAACCTGCCGGGCCGTCGGGGATTGGCACCCGGACAAGGCGAGCCCACTTGGGCGGAACTGGTCCGGTGCCGAGCAGCGCCACCACTATCGGCGCCAACGGCGCACGACTGGGCCAGGGCGTGAACCCATCAGTAGCGACGATGACAAGGTCGGGGCGCGGCCGCAATGCAAGCGCTGCGTCGACTCCTACGCGCATGTCCGTCCCTCCCCCGCCCGCAAGCTGTACCTGAGACGCCGAAAACACCGTTTTTGTAGTCCTCACCATTGTGTCGCAAGTCAACACGTCGAGGTGGGCGCGGCCCGCCCCCATTGACTGGAGCAGGCCCTTGATCTCCGCAAGCGCATGTTCGAGCGCGCTCGTGGACATGGATGCTGACGTGTCCACCACTACAGCGACTCGAGGCACGGGCTGCACGAGAGCTGGAAGCACCACATCCCTACCGAGAGGCGTTCCCGTTCGACGACTGGGACGGCTATAGCTGTAATCGACACCGCCTGAGACGGCATTCAACCAGGCCCGGACCTGTGCGCGAAGCTCCCTACGCCAATCGACAACAGGTCGGAGGAAAGCACGCGCCCAACGCTCTAAACCGACAGGGATCTGTCCTCCCCGTTGGACCGATGCGCGTACGTCCATGGCGACCTGCTGTCGGAGAAGCTCGGCTTCGACCTCCTCTATACCGCTTTTATCGCCGTCGTGCCTCTCCCAAACGTCGATCACGCCGTGGGCGCCCGAGCCGCACAGGACCGGCGGCAACTCTCCGATGGCTTCGAGTAACACGTAATACGCTTCGGCCAATTGGCCTGGGTCGAAGCCGAAACGGCCGGGGTTCACGCCGCCGGTCGGGAGGGAGAGGTCCCCAAGGTCGTCATTGATCTCACAATCCGCCGCGATATTGAACCGTTTTGAGTCGGCCGCGCTCACACCCAGCGCAGCCGCCCGGTCGGCGTGGCTCCGGATGAGGTGGTGTACCTCATGGACCAGGACCGACCCAAGTTCGGCCACCGACCAGAGGTCTGCCATAACCGGGTCCAGGTACAGGTGCCAACGACGGTCCGTCGCCGCCGTCCGGATCCCAGGGACCGGCACCACGGACATGGCAAAAAGCGCCGTCGCCAGGTACGGGGCCTTGTCCGCAGCCCAAAGCCTGGCTGCGGCAACTTGCTCATCGAGCTGCATCACTGATGACCTTTACGCGTCTCTCGTCGCTGCGCATACCTGGGAGCAACAAGAAGCCGAGCGTAACGGCAGCTCCGAGGACACCTACAAGTACGAGCGCGCGGCGAGCACCGAGTGCTTGCGCCACCGGTGCGGTGAGCGCGTAGCTAAGGGGTAGTAAAGCCGTCGAGATGCACCAGTCGATGCTCGAGACCCGGCCGAGCATCGAGTTGACGACACGGCGCTGTTTTACAGTTGTCCAGGCGACGGCGCCGGCGACCTCCGCACCGTTTACGACCACAGCGGCGCTCGCTAGGCCCCAAGCGCTCGTCGCCAACCCGTACCCCGCCACCGCGAGAGTGGCGAGGGACCACCAGGCGTAGATCCAGAGCATGGGACGTTGTGGGTGGCGCCGGCGTGCCGATGCCACTGCGCCGATCAAGGCACCGGCACCACCGACTGCAAGGACTGCGCCGTACGTCGAGGCGCCCTGATGGAGAGAATTGCGGACGATATAAGGCAAGAGGACCTGGGTGGGCCCGATGAAGAGAAGATAGGTGAAGGTCGCCGAGAGGAAAGTGCCCCACAACCAGACTTGTCCCCGGACATAACGCAGGCCGTCGGCCATCTCGGACCACAGGCTCATGTTGTTGGCTGGCGCGGGCTTGGCGTTCACCGATATGCGCTGGGCACACAACGCCGAAAAGGCAAAAGTTACGGCGTCCAAGGCGAACGAGCCCCATGGGTGAAGGACGGCTACGGCGATCCCACCTAAAGCCGGCCCAGCCAACTGGATAGCCCCGGGACGCACGAACTGCTCGAAGGCGTTCGCTTGTGTCAGCTCGGTTTCTGGGACAAGTTGCGGCACGAGAGCTTCGAATGCGGGCGACGCGAACGCCGTGGCCGTACCGATGACCGCTCCGACGGCACAGAGCTCGAAAAGGCGAGCGTCTCCCTCAGCGACCAGTGCGCTCAGCAGGGCGACGGCCAGCGCCCGCGCCGCGTCGGCCCAGAACAACACGGCGCGGCGGCTAAAGCGATCTGAGACTGCTCCGCCAACGAGCAGGAGAGCTACTTGCGGTGCTGAAGTGGCGACGCCGATGAGGGCGAGCGAAGAGGGATGGTCCGAAATGGCATATGCCTGCCATGCCACGGCGACGAGAAAAATGCCGTCCCCGAGAAGAGATACTGCCATCCCGGTCCATAGGAGCCTGAAGTCGCGCCTCTTCAACGGAGCCAGCACGCGCCGACTTCCTTGTCAGACCGGCGGTGACGCGTGCTGAAGGTCGAAACGCTGAGAGAGCTCGCTGAGCACCTGGTTCAGGTGCTCTATTTCGCTGTCCTCGTTGGCAGCCGTGACCTGCACGCGGAAACCCACCTGAGACTTCGGCACCAATGGGTAGGCCGCAAGCGTGACGTAGATCCCCTGCTCGAAGAGGAACCTTCCCACCGCATCGATATCCTCCGGATGGCTGAGCGGGATCTCGATGACCGGGTGACCGGAGGTGTTGAGCGTCCTAAGGCCGAGGCGCCTTATCTGCTCAAGGGCTCTCCCGGTCTTGTCGCTCAGCGAGCGACGGATTTGGTCACCTTCAGCCTCGTTGACTTTGAAACCGGCCAATATCGTGGCGAGCGAACCGGTCGGTGACGGCCCCGAGTACAGGTAGGGAGGGGCGGCGACCTTCAGGTAGTTCTTTAGTGATGTGGGAAGGGCGAGGAAGGCCGCCAGCGACGAGTACGCCTTAGAAAATCCAGCCACGAGCACGATGTTGTCGTAGCTCTCATCGAAGAACTTGACAATGCCGTTGCCGCGCCGCCCATAAGGGTGCTCCGGGGCAGGAGACTCGCCTATCACGCCAAAGCCGTGGGCGTCGTCGACGTACAAGAGGGCGTCGTACTCCCGGCAGATCCTTGCGTACCGGGGCAGGTCCGGCGCGTTCCCGGTCATGCTGTTGACGCCGTCGATACAGAAAATCTTCGAGACGTCAGGCGACAACGAGCGCAGGACCTCTTCGAGGTGGTCGGGGTCATTGGCCCTGACTCGGTGAAGGCTCGCCCCCGCGCCGCGGGCGATCGTGGCTCCATCGTAAAGCGTCTTGTGCGCCTGCGCGTCGACCAAGACTGCCCCCTGCCCGGCAAGTACCGGGATCACCGAGGTGTGGACCAGGGTTATCGTGGGCAGCACCAGGGTGTCCGGCGCCCCGAGGAGCTCGGTGAGCTGCTCCTCGATTTCCAAGTAAGGACGGGGGTTCCCGAGCAGCCGGGACCAGCTGGGGTGCGTACCCCACTGACGGACAGCACGCTCTGACGCCGCGATGATCTCAGGATGGAGGTCAAAGCCAAGGTAGTTGCACGAAGCAAAGTCGCACAGCCAATGGTCGCCGATGCGGATCCGGCGCCCTCGCTGTTCCTCTATGACGGCATCCATCATGGGATGGGAGGAACGCAGCCGCTCCAGATCTGCCCATCTGCTGTCCAACCGGGCATGCTCCGAAGCCCTGCCCATCACCTCGCGGTTTTGCAGTGCGTTGGGTGAGGTGCTTGTCACGGGGCCTTGTCCTCCTGAGTGAACTCGGAATTACTGAGGAGCTCACCGGACGCCATCATCGGCAGGAGGCGGTCCATGTCCTCGGGCCCGACGGGACGTGCAAAAAGGAACCCTTGGCCGTACCGGCACCCGAGGGCCCGGAGCCCCTCCACTTGCTCTGACTTCTCGATCCCTTCCGCTACCGTGTCGAGATTGAGCGACTTACCGAGCTGAACGATCGCCTTAGTCAACGCAAGGGCTTTGTCCGACTCGCCGACGTCGTCGACAAAGGACTTGTCGACTTTCAGCACGTCGATCGGGAACCGCCGCAGGTAGCTGAGCGACGAGTACCCGGTACCGAAATCGTCGACGGCGAACTTGAGCCCTAGGCTCTTCAGGTCGTGCATTCGGGCAATGACCGAATCGGCGTCGTGCACGAGCAAGCTCTCTGTTATCTCGAGCACCAGGCACGACGGGTCAAGGCGCGATGCCCGCAGCGCCTTGGAGACGTCTTCGAGGAGCCCTTCGTGCTGGAAGTGACGCGCTGAAATATTGACGCTCACCCTGAGCCTGCCAGCCAGCCCATGCTCCTGCTGCCAGGCGCGTACCCTCTTGCATGCTTCGCCGAGCACCCAGCGCCCGATCGGGATGATAAGGCCGGTTTCCTCGGCGAGCGCGATGAACTCCTTAGGCAACAAAAGGCCTCTCTCCGGGTGCACCCACCGTATGAGTGCTTCCAGAGCGATCGATTCACCGCCGTCCAAACTGACTATGGGCTGGTAATGAAGTACGAATTCGCCCTCGTCGACGGCCCGTTGCAGATCCGCCGTGCGTTCGAGGCGATCTGTCACGGCCGTCTGCAAAGCCGGTTGGTAAACCTCGTAACAGTTCTTGCCGCGGGCCTTGGCTGCGTACATCGCTACGTCCGCGGCTTGCAGGATTTCGGCGGGGTCTTCAGCGCCGATCTTGCTATAGGCGATCCCGACGCTCGCATGGACAGTCATGGAGCGCTCGTTTACCCAAAGCGGCGGCCTCAGGTCGGCGAGGATCCGCTCAGCTGCCAGGTAGGCGTCTTCGGGGTCGTTGGTTTCCTCCAGAAGGATGGCGAACTCGTCGCCGCCAAAGCGGGCAGCGGTGTCACCTGTGCGCAAAGATCCCTGCAAGCGAGCGGCCACCGCCACCAGCAGCTCGTCGCCGGCTCCGTGGCCGAGAGTGTCATTTACGAGCTTGAAATCGTCGAGGTCCAAGAACAGCACGGCCAGCGACGTCAAGGACCGAGCCGCCCGGGCCAAGGCATGCTCGAGACGGTCCCGGAACAACGCGCGGTTGGCCAGCCCGGTTAGGGCATCGTGAAATGCCTGGTGCTTGAGCGCGTCTTCGAGCGTTTTGCGCTCCGTCACATCGCGCAGCGTCAGTACGATGCCTTCGACGGTGGGCTCGCCGAGCAGGTTGTTGGCCACCACTTCGGTGTGCCGCCAAGCTCCATCTGAAGTACGGATACGCCACTCAGCGGTTATCGCGGTACCCGAACGGAATGCGAGCCCGCTGTACGCGGCCAAGGCTTGTTCCTTGTCGCTCGGGTGGATCAGCGAGGTAAGCCGGGTACCTTCGAGCGAGCCCGGGCCAAAACCGAGGATGCGTTGCGCTGAAGGGGTCTGGTACGTGATGGTCGTATCGGGCCGAGCAATAAGGATGACGTCGGACGCGTTCTGTACAAGCGTTTGGAAGCGGACCTCGCTGCGGTGGGCATGGAACGACTCGCTCAGCTCCACCCTGTCCAGGGCCAGCCCAACTTGGGCCGCGAGTGTCTCGATGGTGTTGGTGAGGTCGATGGACAACTCGCGGGCGCTTTGGACCACGATCAGCCCCTTCAGCTGTTCTCCAGCCAGGATCGGGCATACGTAGAGGCGGCCGTTGGCGGTCTCGTTCGAGGCGCTGAACACCCCGAGAGCGGCGCAGCGCACTGAGCGCCCCGCCTCAAGGCTGGCACTGAGCGCGACGGGAAAAACAGCCGTGTCAACAGGGATGCCGTTTTCGATCGCACCCGCGCCGACGACGACGTTCAGCTCGCCGTCATCGTCAGTCATGGCCAAGCTGACAGAAAAATCGTCCTCGTGGGCGCCCACGAGATCGGTCACAGCACGGGCTGTGGCGGTGTAGATGTCCTCTCTCGAAGGCGCTCCGACCAGATCGGCAGCCTCTTTGCGGAGCACTTGTTCACGAGCAACCGCCTGCTTGTGAGCGCCGACCACTCCGGCCATCCGCATCACCACGAGCAGGAACATGAGGCCGGCGACGCCGGCGATGACGGCGGAGTCAACCGGCTTGCCCGCGGCCGTTTCCCAGAGCAGCCCGACTGGCGCGATAAGCGTTATCGCCCCGAGCAAAACAAGCCGGGTCCGGCTCGTGCGAGGTGGCTCGGCCGCCCTGGGCTCGGACAGCTCCCTCATCGAGGGGTGAAGGGCGGCCGCGCCCCAACAGCTGTAGAACAGGATCCACCCGATATCGAAGGGGTTGCCGTCGCTCCAGTTCCACGAGGTGTGTACGCCGGACAGGCCGTAGACCGAGTCCGCGACAAGAGTGCCGATCGTGCCGATCGCCAGGAGCCGGCCAGCGGCGTTACGCAACCCGCCGGCGCTCCAGAGGTGCGCGAGCATCGCCAGGAGGAGGATGTCGCCGAGTGGGTACGCTGCGCCAGTCAGACGGGCAAGGGTGCCGCCCGACGCCCGGACAGTCGGGCCGATCAGGAAGATCCACGACAGGAGCCCTATGCCGAGCGTGACGATGAGGGCGTCGATCAAGCTCGCCCGGTCCCCACCAGGCACTCGGGAGCGGACGAGGAGCAGCAGCCCGACCGCCAGGACGGGGTACATGGTTATGTAGATCGCGTCTATGAACGATGGGAACGGGATGTTGTTCTGGCCCATTATCTGGTGCCAGGTCTTATAAATCGTGTCCCCGGTAATGAACAGCAGGACGCCTCCGCCCATAAACCACCAGGCCGTGAGCTGCTTGGGGCGGTAGCGGCGCGCGCCATAGATGATCGCGGCGACAGCCGATAACCCAAGGAAGCACCAGGCCGGGACCTGCCCGTCCCATTCCATCCAGGGGACGACGCCAAGAATACGAGGTTTGCCCGAGGGGATCCCGAACGGGAAGTAGATGAGGGCGAGCAAAGCTTCCCACCCGAGGAACCACTTCCAGAGATGAGGCGACGAGCGTTTTAGGTCCTTCGGGCTCGCGACGACCGGCTCGAGCTCGTCCTGGAGCGCTGAGGCAGTGTCTGGCGACGGCGGACGCGCGAGAGCCGAGATTTGCACTTGGTACCGATCGGTCAGCGATCGGGGAACTTAAGCCTGCGGCAACTAGGCCCCCGGCGAGAGGGTCACCCCCAGGGACGATCGAACCAGCGTTGGATGCGCTTGGCCCCGAAATCGGCCTTGTCTGCAGCGAGCGTCTCCGACGGTGCCGCATAGTTGCCGACGGGTGCTTGCCCGCTCAGGAACGTGACCTCCACCCGGGCCACCTCCTCCTGCCCGAACTCGAGGTAGCACAGGCCGAACCCGTCGTACTCGGAGGTGACAGGGCCTCCCCGGACAAGTGAAATGACCCGTTCCGCCACCACGGCCGCCTGGCGTTCTGAGAAAACGCCAGCCTTGGGGGTCCCGACGCTAGTCACGTCCCCGACGGCGAAAACGCCTGGGTACGAAGTCTCGAGGGTGAGGGGATCGACAGGGATCCACCCGTTGACAGCCATGCCGGACTCAGCGACGACGGCAGGGACGCGATGGGCCGGGACACCAAGGAACAGTTCGTAGGGCATTTCAGAGCCGTCGGCGAACCTGGCGACCCTGGCGGCGGCGTCAAGTTCCCTTACGAGCTGGTTGGGGTACCACCCGATACCGCGCTCGGCGAACGCTTGGAGCAGCGCCTCAGACGCGCCTGGCGATGGCGGGATCGGCACCGGCAAGGGCATGACTAGGGAGATCTCCGAGCGCTCCCGCAACCCACGCGCGACCAAATAGTCGTGCATCAACAACGCCGTCTCGCTCGGCGCCGGCGGGCACTTGAAGGGAGTGGAGGTCACGCCGACGATCACTCGCCCACCCTCGAACCCCGAAAGCACCTCCCGGAGGGCGAAGGCGCCCTCGACGGTATAGAACTCGTGGCCCCCTCCAACAAGCCCGGGGGTAGCACCGGGGTCGAGGTCGGCGCCGAGGGCGACGACCATCACATCGCCGTCAAAGCGTCCTGCGTCGGTCTCGACGCTGCGCGCCCGCGGGTCGATGGCCACGATGGTGGCCTGTACGAAGCGCACACCCGGCTTGACCAAGTGCCGGTACGGGTGGCGGACCGCCTCTGCCACGGTGCGCCCGAACATTACGTCGAGTTTGGAGAACCCGAAGACGAACCCTTCGGCCTGGTCGATCAGCGTGACGTCAATGTCGTCGCCGAGCTCCTCGGAGAGCCGCGTGGTCAGTTCCAAGCCACCGAACCCGGCACCCAGGACCAGCACTCGCATTTGACAATTGCTCCTCGTGGGGGACCTCGATGGGAAGGGCGGGCCCGGCTTGCTACGACCCGCCCTTGTGAGGCCAAAACGTGGGCGAGGGGGGACTTGAACCCCCACGTCCTTGCGGACACAGGAACCTGAATCCTGCGCGTCTGCCAAATTCCGCCACTCGCCCGAGTGGTCTCTAAAGGGTACATGACCGAACCAACCTGCCAAGCCCCCCTCCGAGGTAGAGTGTGAGCCGAGGGCCGCTGGGCCTAGGGCCGCCTTGTGTGATGCCTGGGCCCCTGGCAGCAGGCAGGTCCCCGCTACGGGTACTATGCGGCCGACTATGGGGTTACAGAGCTTCGAGCGTCGCCTCGAGCGATTCGTGGAGGGAGCTTTCGCGCGCGTGTTCCGCAGCGGGCTGCAACCTGTCGAGATCGGAAGGCGCTTAACGCGGGAAATGGACCTGCGCAGGACTGTCGCGCCACGAGGCGTGCTGGCGCCGAACGCCTTCAAGGTGCTGCTCTCGACAGCGGACCGGTCGAAGTTCCAGCCGATTGAGGAGGAGCTCGTCAAGGAGCTCGTCGAGGTCGCTAAGGAGCATGCCAAGGAGGAGGGTTACATGTTCCTTGGCCCGGTGAGCGTTGCGATCGGGACAGACGAGTCCCTCCGACCGGGGACTTTGCTCGTTGCCGGCGAGATCGCTCCCGGGCAAGGGACAGCGACCCTTACCCTTCCCGATGGGCGCCGGGTGGTCCTCGACGGCGAAAAGGTCACGCTTGGCCGGCAGCCCGAATGCGAGCTCGCGCTCGCCGACCCGAACACCAGCCGCCGGCACGCCGAGGTACGCCGTGGGCCTGACAACACCTGGCTCGTGGCTGACCTCGGGAGCACCAACGGGACGAAGGTCAATGGGCTCCGCATCAGCGCGCCCCGCCAACTCGAAAACGGCGACGAGATCACGGTCGGCTCGACCACTGTCCGCTTCGAGGCGAGCGGGGCAAACTGAGGTGGCCGGTCCGGCCCAGCGGTTCCTCGAGTACGTCTTCCTCGCGCTCCTGTACCTGTTCTTCCTCCGTGTCGTCCGTGCTGTGTGGGTCGAGCTACGTGAACCGCGCCTGGTCGCAGTACCGCAGGGACCGGCCGGCACCCCTCCGCCGGCCGCGAGAGCCGCCGCCGGTGCCCCAAAGGGACGCAACGTCCCCCGTGAGCTCGCCGTAATCAGCCCGGAGCAGGCCAAGGGCGAGGCGTTCCCGCTCGCTGACGAGATCAGCATCGGGCGTGCCACGGGATGTGCGGTCTCACTGCCCAATGACACGTTCGTGTCGCAGGTCCACGCCAGAGTGTTCCGTAGAGGTGACGAGTACTGGGTCGAGGATCTCGGGAGCACCAACGGGACCCTCGTGAACGGCCGCAAGCTGAGCGGGCCTGAGCCGCTGCGCAAAGGGGACCGCCTGCAGGTCGGCCGGACCGTCCTGGAGCTACGCAAGTGACCAAGCTGGTGGTCGGGTCGGCGACCGATGTAGGCCTCGTCCGCTCGAACAACCAGGACCAGTTGCTGGTCTCGCCGGGCCTGTATGCGGTCGCAGATGGCATGGGAGGCCACGCTGCAGGCGAGGTAGCCTCTTCCACTGCGATTACGGCCCTGGCTGCCGCCTTCGAGGCAACCGACCAGCACACGGCAGGTTCCCTGGAGAGCGCCGCCAAGGCTGCGAACCGGGCGGTCTGGGAACAGGCCAGGACGAACCGGGCGATGTTCGGGATGGGGACGACATTGGTCGCTCTCGCCGTTGTAGAACGCCAAGACGGCACCAACGGGCTCACCGCTGCGCACATCGGTGACTCGCGGCTCTATGCCTACCGCGATGGCGTGCTCAAACAGGTCACAGTCGACCACAGCCTTGTCCAGGAGCTCGTCGACGACGGCCAGATAAGCGAAGCTCAGGCGGCGGTCCACCCCCAGCGCCATGTCCTGACCCGCGCCCTAGGGGTCGAACCAGCCATCGAGGTCGACATCATCGAGCTTGCCCCCAAGCACGGCGACCGTTACTTGCTCTGCAGCGATGGACTGCCCCGTGAGGTCTCAGACGACCAGATCGCGGCGGTGCTGTCCCGCTTCCCCAACCCCGTCGAGGCCGCCAACGAGTTAGTTGCAGTCGCCAACCTCAGAGGAGGCAACGACAACATAACCGTTGTCGTGATCGACGTACTGGCGAGCGACAACAGCCCCGACACGATGATCGTCGTGCCTCATCCGACCGTGACAGGGCCCACGAGGGTTGTCCCGGCCCCGCCCAAGGTGGCAACCGGCCGAAGAGCCCGTAAGGGCCCGCCCCGAAAAGAGTGACCCTCCGCGTGGTCATCTTCGTGGTGGCACTTTTCATCGTCGTCGGCGGCGCCATTGCCTGCCTCGGGTGGTACGGGCGCTCGGCCTATTACGTCGGCCTCTCCAATGACCGGATCACCATTTTCCAGGGCCGGCCCGGTGGGGTCCTATGGTTCCAGCCAACGGTCGTCGAGCGGACCGCGGACTCGACCTCGTCGGTGCTCTCCTTCCGGCTCCAAGTCCTCGAAGCGGGCCAAGTCGAGCCTTCACTGACCCAGGCCCGCCAGTACATCGCCAACCTGGTGGCCGAGAAAATAGAGGCTGAAGGCAATGGTAAACCGCTCCCGCGGGGAGGCCCGCACGGCAAGCGGACCGGTACCACGACCACCACGACGGGTCAGTCCCGATCGCTACCCGGCACTTCCGTGCCGCGCCCTGTCGCTACGACGGTGGCTTCGCCGACAACTGCCGGATGAGGGCGCTCCAGGGGTGGAGGGGGGCTGGGGCGACGTCGTGGCAATTACCTGCGCGCAGGCGCAGCGAGCTCGGGATGATCATCCTCGTTTTCGTCCTAACAGGCGGGTTCTACACCCTTTCCAACCTTGGCCAAGCGGGCGCCCTTCCTACCGGCATCATCCCGTTCCTGGTGCTCGTCTTTGTCCTGATGCTCGTCGCTCACCTGAGCCTGCGATGGTTGGCGCCCCAATCAGACCCCGTCCTCCTGCCGCTTGCCGCGCTCCTCAACGGGATGGGCTACGTTTTCATCGCCGGCCTCAACCACGGCGAAGCTTCGGCCCAGGCGGTCTGGACCGGAGTTGGGGTTACCGCGTTCGTGGTTACTCTCGCCATTTGTCCCCGCGCCATCAACCTGGAGCGCTACCGGTACTCGTTGGCACTGGTCGGCGTTGTCCTGTTGCTGCTCCCCCTGGCCCCACATATCGGCGAGGACATCAACGGTGCCCGGCTGTGGGTCCACCTCGGGCCCTTGAGCTTCCAACCGGAGGAATTCGCCAAGTTGGCATTAGGCATCTTCTTCGCCTCGGTCCTGGCCGAGCGGGCCGAGCTGTTGGCGACCGGCACACGACGGTTCGGGCGTTGGCTAGTGCTCGAACCAAAGTACCTGGCCCCTCTCCTGGCTGCCTGGGGCGTTTCGTTGCTCGTGCTGCTCGCGGAAAACGACCTCGGTTCGTCGTTCCTATTTTTTGCCCTGTTCGTCGGCCTGCTGTGGGTGGCCACAGGGAGAGCCGCTTATCTCGTAGTGGGAGCCGTCCTGTTCATTGCGGGCGCAGTGTTCGCGCTCGATGTGATCCACCATGCACAAACCCGTGTGCAGGCATGGTTGGACCCATGGGCGCATTTCGCCACCTCGGGCTACCAGATAATCGAAGGTTGGTTCGCGCTCGGAGCAGGTGGGATGTGGGGGCTCGGGCCAGGGCAGGGCAACCCCGGGATCATCCCTGAGGCTTCGACCGATTTCATATTCGCAGCGATCGGCGAGGAAATCGGGCTCGTGGGCGTGAGCGCCCTACTGATCGCATACCTCTTGATGGTCGGTTCAGGCCTCAGGGTCGCGGTGCGCTCCCAACGGTCGTTCACCAAGCTCCTCGCAACCGGCTTTTCTTTACTGATGGCGGTGCAAGTCTTCGTGGTAGTCGGAGGCATAACGAGGCTCATACCGATCACCGGGATCACACTTCCCTTTGTCTCGTACGGAGGATCTTCCCTCGTTTCCAATTACATCCTGCTCGCTATCCTGCTCCGTATTTCGAACGACAACGCCACTGAGCAAGCACTGGCGACCGAGCGGGCGTTGAGCTCCACCTCACCCGCTTCAGCGCTGGGCACCGTTGGGGCATCAGCGTTGTCTGACACCGGGGCAATGAGCCTGTGACTGACGTCAACTCGCGCGTGCGGGCGGTGGGGGTCGGGGCGGCTGTGCTGGTCATGGTGCTGTTCGTCCAGCTCAACTACCTACAGGTGTTCGACGCGACCTCGCTTGACAACAACCCCCATAACACCCGCGACATCATCGCTGAGTTCGTACAGCCTCGCGGCGCCATTATTTCTGCGGACGGTGTCACACTTGCACAGTCGGTGCCAAGCAAAGACCAGTACAAGTACCAACGTGTCTACCCCGAAGGAGCACTCTTCGGCCAATTGACGGGATATTTTTCGCTCACCTATGGCACTGACGGCCTCGAGGACCAGTACAACTCCGTCCTCACCGACACCAACAACTCGTTGACCATCCCCGGTAATGTCTCCCAGCTGAAGAAGTTCTTTACCGCGCAGCCCTCGCCCGACAACCTGCAACTAACCGTGCTTTCGAGCCTCCAGGGCCTCGCAGCAAAGGAGCTCGCCGGGCGGGCGGGCGCGGTGGTAGCACTCGTGCCCAAGACGGGCGCCGTCCTCGCCATGTACTCGAACCCGAGCTATGACCCGAGCCCGTTGGCAAGCCACGATCAGGCCGTCGAACAATCCGCCTGGAACGCCCTCAACTCGGGCCGGGGCAAGCCGCTGCTGGCAGCCGCTTACCGCCAACGCTTCTTCCCGGGATCCACGTTCAAGGTCATCACGGCGGCGGCCGTCTACGACCACAAACCCGCCCTGGCCACAAAGTACTACCCCGTGACAGCCGGTTTTGTGCTCCCGGACACCGCCGGCCAGGTGATGCACAACTTCGCCGGCGAGACCTGCGGCGGCGAGATGCTAGAACTTTTCACCGTTTCTTGCGACACTGGCTTTGCGCAGCTTGGCCTCGGGGTCGGAGCGGCCGGGATGGTGGACGAGGCTCAGGCGTTCGGCTGGGACCAAACACCCCCGCTCGACCTGCCGGGCGTCGCGCAGTCATCGTTCCCACCGGTGTCGTCCTTCCACCAAAACCTGGCAGCCCTGGCCAAATCGGCCATCGGCCAGGAGAGCGTGCAGGCCACCCCGCTGACGCTCGCCATGGACGTTGGCGGTGTAGCAAACGGGGGCGTGATCATGACGCCGCACCTACTCGATAGGGTGACCGGATCCCAAGGCCAAGCGGTCGAAACCTACAAACCGAAGGCCTGGCTGACGGCTACCTCGCCGGCGACGGCGGCCAAGCTCACCAAGCTGATGCTCTCCGTCGTCAACAGCCCGGACGGCACCGGGGTAGCGGCCCGGATCCCGGGGGTCGAAGTCGCCGGTAAGACCGGGACGGCCCAGACCGGGCTGGGTTACATACAGACATGGTTCGTATCGTTCGCTCCCGTCCCCGACCCGAAGATCGCAGTGGCCGTGCTAGTCGAGGACCAGCCGCCGGGTAACGACTACGTCGGTGGCACGATCGCCGCCCCGATAGCTAAGGCGATTATCCAGAGCTACCTTCAATCCGGGAGCGGAGTGACGCCGTGAGCAGGGCAGTCGCGAGGCCGCGCGGGTACCGGGACCACACACCAGCCCTAGGCTGTGGCGGACATGGCACCATCTGAAGTGTTCAGCGACCGCTACGAACTGGTGCGCCACATCGCCCGCGGCGGTATGGCCCAGGTTTACCTGGCCCAGGACCTGCTGCTCGACAGGCCCGTCGCGATCAAGGTGCTTTTCCCCGAACTTTCCTCGGACCCATCCTTCGTCGAGCGGTTCCGCCGGGAAGCCCAGGCGGCAGCCAACCTCTCGCACGCCAACATCGTGTCGATCTACGACTGGGGCCAGGGCGAGCACACGTACTTCATCGTCATGGAGTACATCGACGGCCAGACGCTTTCCGCCCTCATCCGCCAGGGGCCGCTTTCACCGCAGAGAGCCGCGTCGATAGGCGCTGATATCGCAAACGCTCTGGACTTTGCGCACCGAAGGGGCGTTATCCACCGCGACGTGAAGCCGGGCAACGTCCTGATCGACCAGACCGGCCAGGTCAAGGTGGCCGACTTCGGGATAGCGCGCGCAGTGAGCCACGCAAGCGAGGGGCTTACCCAGACCGGCGCCGTCATGGGCACCGCGACCTACTTCTCGCCCGAACAAGCCCAGGGTCAACCCGTTGACGCCCGCAGCGACGTGTACTCGCTCGGGGTCGTCCTTTACGAGATGGTGACGGGACGCCCGCCTTTCTCGGGCGATAGCCCCGTGGCGATCGCCTACAAGCACGTTCGGGAGTTCCCGGCCCTGCCATCGAGCATCAACCCCCAGGTCCCGCCTGACTTCGAGGCGATCGCCATGACAGCCATGGCGAAAGACCCCGACGACCGTTACCAAAGTGCCGCGGAACTCCGCGACGACCTTGTCCGCTTTCACAGGGGCCAGCCGGTACTGGCAGGCCGGGCGACCGCCGGCGCGACCCGGGCCGTGGCCGGACCTCCGCCATCCCCGTACGAGCAGACCTACGCCCAGCGCACGAGCACCTACGACGAGCTGGAGGGCGCTTACGGGGCCGGCGGCCACGGGAAAGGGCCGCAGGCTCGCGGGCGGTCGCGAGCCGGCTGGTGGGCCTCGTTGTTCGCGGTGCTGGTGGCAGTTCTGGCCGTGCTGGTGTTCTTCATCGGGCGCAATGCGGGCTGGTGGGGCACTGTCGCCGACATCAAGCTGATGAACGTAAAAAATGACACGGCTGCGCAAGCACGGAGCTCCCTCAAGGCGCAGGGCTTCGACAACGTCGCTATCCAGCTCGAGCACAGCCAATTGGTCCAGAGCGGGCTCGTTATCGGCACCTCACCGCAGGCCGGCTCGGTGGTCCCCCCCAGCACGATCGTCACACTTGACGTGAGCAGCGGCGCCCCGTTGGCGGTGGTGCCGAGCCTGTCGGGGCAACGTTGCGGCAATGCCGGCACGGCTCTCAAGGCAAAAGACTTCAACCCCACGAACATCCCTCAGAACAGCAGCACCGTAGCTTCCGGCTTCGTCATCTCCACCAAACCCAAGGCGGGCTCTCAGCTTCAGGAAGGCAGTAACGTCAACGTTTATTGCTCCGCGGGCCGGGCGACGACGATCGTCCCCAGCCTTCAGGGGCTGAACCCCGCCCAAGCGGGAGCGGCGCTCGCCGGCGCGCACTTGAAGGCTGGCAGCATCGTGCAGGTGCCGAGCTCCACCATCCCGGCAGGCCTCGTGGCCTACAGCCAGCCGTACGGGGGCAACCTCGAACCCTGGGAGACGACCGTCAAACTGTTTGTCTCGGACGGCCAACAGACCGTCACGGTACCCCCCGGGCTAGTCGGCGAGACCTACTTACAGGCTCAAAAGCAGCTCGGCGCGGAGAGCCTCTTCGCGCCCGAAGACTTCGTCCCGGTCAATAACCCGTCCCAGGACGGCTACGTGATAAACAGCGACCCCAAGTCTGGCCAACCCATAAGAGAGGGCTCCGCGGTCACGCTCTATGTTGGCGAGTACACCGGCCCCCCGACGACCAAACCGGCGAAATCAACATCCACCACGGCGGGGTCCTCCACAGCCACTACCACGGGCTCGGCCACGACGTCGACTACCGCGACGGGCACGACTTCAGCCACGACTTCAGCCACGACGGTGGCCACCACGACCGCCACGACGCTGCCCGAAATAACGAGCGCCACAACCTTGGGGGCGACGACGACTGTCACCGCTCCGGGGCCACCGGCGACCTAACGCTGGGCCCAGCAAAATTGTCCCGCGCCGCGCCGGCCGTAGCTAAATAGGACTAGCCGAAGGCGCTAGCGCCGCAAGTGGCCCTGCCGGCACGCTTTCCAATAGCTCCCCAAACCCGCACGCCCCTAGCCAGTTGGCCAGCAGCCGGTGGCCGCCCTCGGTCAGAACCGCCTCGGGGTGGAACTGCACCCCTTCGACAGCGAGGGCCCTGTGGCGGATACCCATGACCGTACCGTCCTCGGCCCAAGCGCTCACCTCTAGGTCTACGCCCAAGGTGGCCTGGTCAACGACGAGAGAGTGGTAACGGGTGGCAGTAAGAGGCTGAGGCAGGCCCGCGAAGATCCCGCGCCCGTCATGGGAGACCTGGGAGGTCTTGCCGTGCAGCAGTTGCCCCGCTCGCACCACGTTCGCCCCGAAGGCAAAACCAATGGCCTGGTGGCCCAGGCAGACGCCCAGGATGGGGACCTGGCCCGCCAAGGCCCTGATCAGGGGCACGCTTATGCCGGCGTCTTCGGGCCGCCCCGGGCCTGGCGAGATGACGATCCCGGCAGGGTGCAGCTCCTCGATGTCAGCGAGGCTCAGCTCGTCGTTGCGCCGCACGACCGGGCTGGCGCCTAACTGGCCCAGGTACTGGACGAGGTTGTACACAAACGAGTCGTAGTTGTCGACTACCAGGACTTTGGCCCCCATGAGCCAAACGCTACCGGTCCCGTGCCCGGGCGTGGGCGGAGTTATCACGGCGATGGGAGGTGACGTCGTTGTTCGCGTATCCTGTGTCCATGCCCCGACGCACCAAAGAGGCCCCAGGACGAGTAACGCCCAAGGCGGACGCCCGGCCCACGTTCAGTGGCCGCTATACAGCCCCGATGCCGACGGACTACCGGCACAGCCCAATGTGGGTCCCGGTCATCATGCTGACGTTCTTCGCGTGCGGTGTGCTGATGATCGTGCTCAACTACATCAGCCTGCTGCCGAGCGCTCCATCCAACTGGTACCTCCTCGGCGGCCTCGGGCTCATCGTCTGCGGTTTCGCAATTTCAACCCAGTACCGCTAGTGGCAGCTGCGCGCTAGCAGGCCGCTCAACAGCCCCTGCGCCGCAGCCGTGCAACCTCCCCGTAGCCGTTGGGCCCCGATCGCAGGGTTCACCCTGGCGTCGTCGGCAAACCAAATGGCCTGGTTGGCCTTCGCCCCGGTCACAACCGGCACCGCTGCGCACTTCAGGGTCTCCACCTCGACGATCGGCCTCCTTTCGGAGATCTTCCCGCTGCTATACGTCATTTTGGCGATGCCAGCAGGCCGAGCGGTCGACAGGTCGCTGCGTAATTGGCTTGGGACGGGTGCCGTGCTCAGCGCCGCCGGGACGGTGCTCCGCCTGGCTGGGACAACCCGGTCTGGGTTCGCTTGGGTGCTGGCAGGGCAGGTGGTGGTGGCGGCAGCCCAACCCCTGCTCCTCAATTCCGTCACAGCCCTGGCGAGGCGTTACCTAGCACCAGCCGACAGACCCGTCGGCATAGCTATCTGCTCCGCCGGGACGTTCCTCGGCTTCGTGTTGGCCTTCGTGACCGGGGCCGCAATCGGCGCCGCTCGGGTCAACGACCTTTTGGTGCTCGGCGCGGTCTACGCGGTGGCCGGCGGTGCTCTGCTCGTCGTGGCGCTGGCCCGGACGCCGTGCCCCTTCGGTGGCGAGCGGACCAGCTCCTTGGCAGGTTTGGCAGAGCTGCGCCAGTTGTGGGCCGACCCGGTCATGCGTGGCTTGGTGTACTTCGTCTTCGTCGGCTTTGGGGTCTTCGTCTCCCTGACGACTTGGGTACAGCCGTTGCTCCAACCAGCCGGTGTGAGCACGACGACGGCGGACACCCTGCTCACAGCGATGGTCGTCGCCGGCGTGGCTAGCTCCGCGGTGGTCCCTCCCGCGATCGCCCACCGTGGCCTCCAGTTACCCGCCCTCGTAGCCGGCGGTGCCGCCACGATCGTCGGGTGCGTGCTTCTTGCGGCAGCCCCCGGCGTGGTCGGTGGGACGATAGGGCTCTGCCTCGTCGGGCTCTTCCTCCTCCCCGGTCTGCCTGTCATGCTCGAGGTAGCCGAGCGCCGCAGCGGCGACAGTGCGGCCGCCGCTGCCGGGTTGATCTGGTTGGCCGGCCAGGGGGGAGGGATCGTCGTGGCCGTGGCTTGTGGCGCCGTCGAGGGCACGCCCTGGCTGGCCTTCAGCCTTCTGGCTGTAGTCGTCGTGTCGGCAGTGCCGGCCGCTACCCATCTACGAGGCCGGCTCTCGACGGCGTTGCTACACCCCTAGGCTCCCGCGCGCCACCGCCTGGAAAACGCTGAACGGGAGAGCCTTCTTGGCGACCAACCCGGCTCGCTCGGACGCCTTGCCGACCGAAACCCGCCGCGGCGGCCGTGACGACTCGAGGACTTTGCGGACTGCTTTGGCCACGCTCTCGGGCGGAGGCCCGTTCTGTTCGTCGCGCTCCATAACGCCTACGGCTTTGGAGGTAGCCGCGCCATAGGCATCGCCACCGTCTTGCCGTGCCCCTGCTCCGGGCGCTCCTGCCCCGGTCGGGCTCACTACGGTGCGCCGATTTTCTGTGAACCCCGTTCGGAAATTGCCCGGCTGGACCAGGGTGACCTTGATCCCGAAGGGCTCGACCTCGTAAGCCAAGGCCTCGCCCCAGCCCTCGATCGCGAATTTGCTGGCGCTGTAAAAAGCTTGAAAAGGCAACCCAATTACGCCCCCGATGGAACTGAACAGCACGATCCTGCCTGACTTGTTCGCCCGCATTGCCGGTAACACAGCCTGGACGGGTCTCACGGTGCCCCAGAAGAGGGTTTCGAGCTGCGCTTTGGCTTCAGCAATCGGAGTGTTCTCCACGGCTCCGGCCAGCCCCCAACCGGCACAGGTGACCAAGGCATCGATACGGCCGTACCTGTCGATGACAGAGCGCGCGCCCGCGGCCACGGACCCGTCGTCGTCGACGTCCATGACCAGGCCTGTCCAGCCTTCACCGGCCGTACCCCGCCGGCTCGCCCCCACCACGGACCAGCCTGCGGCCGCCAGCCCAGTCGCAATGGCACGGCCGATCCCGGCCGACGCACCGGTAACAAGCACAACCTTGTCCATCGACCGGCCATCCTTTCTCCGCTTCGCGGAGTGTACCCGGCCCGCTAAGAGCGCTAGCAACAGGCAACGAGGAGCGGGTGAGCGTGAGCGAATTCTTGCGTAAGCGCCTGCTAACGTAATTCAGGTGGAGACCCTGTTGAAGACGCTGGGCGAGCCGAAGCGCTGCGAGATCGTCCGGCTCGTGTGGTCCGGAGAGCTTGCGGCAACAGAGATCGCCGCCCACTTCCCCGACGTGACTCGCTCCGCGATCTCGCAGCACCTGGGTGTGCTGCGCAGCGCCGGACTGGTCACTGAGCGCCGCGACGGCGTTCGGCGCCTGTACATGGCCAACCAGGCCGAGTTGGAGAGGCTGCGCGCCTTCCTCGACTCCTTCTGGTCCGACAGCCTCGCGAGATTACGTGACCTGGCCGAATCGTCTGAACCCGTGAAGGAGACAACATGACAACCGAAGCTGTCCGAGAGATCACCATCAATGCGTCGCCGGCGACGGTGTTCGCGTACCTGACCAATTCCGAACGGTTGGTGCAGTGGATGGGGACCGAAGCCCTCCTACAACCGGTGCCCGGCGGGCAGTACCGGGTCAACTGTGGAGGAGTGAACCCGAGCGCCGGACGGTTCGTCGAGGTTGTGCCAGACGAGCGAGTGGTGTTCACCTTCGGTTGGGATCTCCCCGGTCACCCGATCCCGGCCGGCTCGACCGAGGTCGAGATAACCCTCGAGCCGGTCGGGGGCTCGACCCGGCTCCGGCTCGTACACCGCGGGCTCCCCGATGACGCCATCAACGACCACCTAAGAGGTTGGGACTACTACCTCGGCCGGCTCTTGCTGGTGTGCGACGGCGAGAGCCCCGGACCGGACCATCCCCACCTCGGTACCGAACAGTCTGAGGCAGGGGCGACGGCATGAAGACCGAGGAGGTCTGGCGCTATATCCATGCCGAACGCGCCGACCTGGCCGACACCCTGGACGCCCTCCCGCCTGAGCAGTGGGGGGCGGCCTCGTGGTGCGATGGCTGGACGGTCCAAGACACCGCAGGCCACGTGGTCGCGGCGGCGGAACAGACGTTCCCGAACTTCTACAAGGAGCTCGCCCAGGCTGGGTTCCGGTTCAACGTTTTCACGACGCGTGGTGCGACGCGCAACGCCAGCGCTGGCCCGAGCGAGCTGGTCCGGCGGCTAAGAGCGCGGACCACGACCACAAATCATCCTCCTGCACCAGTAATTGCCATGCTCGGAGAGATCGTTGTGCACGGTGAGGACATCCGCCGGCCACTGGGGCTGAGCCACGCATCCCCCGAGGCGGCGCTGGTGGCCGTGGCTGACAGCTGGAAAAGCTCCAACCTGCTCATCGGCGCGAAACGGCGCATCGACGGGCTCAGGTTACGAGCTACCGACGTCGAGTGGTCTCACGGCAACGGGCCAGAGGTCTCTGGGCCGCTCCAGTCCCTGGTCGTGGCGATGACCGGTCGCAAGGGCTCTCACAAGGACCTCAGCGGGGACGGGCTCGGGGCCTTGGCGAGCCGCCCCTGACCACCAGACCGGGCAGTCGCTTGGTTACCGCAGAGTTACATCCATGTGACACTCCCCAACTTCGTCCACAGCTGTGGATAATTAGGCACGCTCCAACACGCACGCCGTCCCTATCCCGCCCTCGGCCGCAATGCAGACGAGGGCACGGCGTAGGCCCGTACCGACAAGGCCCGAAATGGCAGCCACAAACAAGCCGGCGCCTACCGCACCGAGGGGAGCCGTGGTCGCCAGCGCCCCGCCAGTGGGGTTGACCTGGTCGGCTCCGACCTTCATCTCGGCTAACCATGCCTGCACGGCGACGGCGCTGCTCTCGTGCACCTCCCACCAGTCGATGTCGTCGACAGCGAGGCCCGCACGGTCGAGGGCCGCCTTGGCCGCGGCCACGGTCGCCGCCGGCCAGACGAGCGGATCGCTGCCAATTACGGCGAAAGAAACCAGGCGCGCGATTGGGACCAGCCCCAGCGCACCGGCGCGGGCCGCGCTTGCTATCAGCAACGCAGACGCCCCGTCGCCCTCAGCTGCCATGTTCGCCGCCGTCACCACTCCGCCGTCCAAGTAGGCCGGGGCCAATGCGGCCACCTCGGCCCTGGACCGCTTGTGCCCGAGAGCCTCGTCCATCGCAAGGCCCTTTTTCACTGGGCCGGGCAGCGAAAGCATGTAGGGCGGCCGCTTCTTTTGCGCGCGAACGGCACGTTCCCGGCTCTGGACCGCCCAACTGTCCAACTGGTCGCGGTCTAAAGACCATCGGCGAGCGACCTCCTCGGCGGCCAAACCGGGTGGCACCAACCCACCGCCACGGTCCTTGTACCTGTCCTGTAGGCGTTGGCCGTAAGGCTTCCCAACGGACGGGACCGCCAGGCTCGCTCCAAGCGGGACCGCCGTCATGACTTCCACTCCCCCGGCAACGACGAGGTCTTGGGCGCCCGACATGATCGCCTGAGCCGCCCAGTGCACCGCCTGCGCCGACGATGCGGCGTGACGGTCGACCGTGGCCCCGGGCACGTGCTCCGGCCACCCAGCCGCAAGTACCGCCCGCCGCGCGATATTGCAAGCCTGCGCCCCCACCTGCGTGGTGCAACCGAGGACCACGTCGTCGACGGCACCGCCGTCTATGCCGACCCGTTGAACGAGCTGCGACAGCACCTCTGCCCCGAGGTCGACCGGGTGCCAGCTCGAGAGCGCACCCCCTCTCGTGCCGTAGGGGGTTCGGACCGCATCAATTACAAAGACCTGCCCTTGGCGGTCGCGGTTGGGTACCCGCGGCACTCAGTGGACCACGCTGATACCCACGAGGCGCCCGACTAGGTAAGTCACACCAGCTGCGAGCATGCACACGGCCACCTGGCGAAAGGCGCTGCGAAGGGGAGAGCGGCCTGTCGCCTGTGAAAGCAGGACGCCGATCACCACCGAACAAATGGCCACGGCACATAGCGAGCTGGCCACTGCGGGAAGGCCTCGCAGGAAGAACCAGGGGACAAGGGGGACCGCCGCTCCCACCGAGAAACTTATGAGAGAAGACACTGCGGCCGGGTACGGCGACGGCAGAGAGGAGGGGTCGATGCCGATCTCTTCGCGGGCGTGTGCCTGGAGCGCTATTTCGGGCGTGCTCATCATCATTTCCGCGATGGAAGATGCGTTTTCGGGAGACAACCCCCGGTGCTCATATAGCTCAGCCAGCTCCCGCCGCTCCGCCTCGGGCTCACGGCGAAGTGCGCTTCGCTCGACGTCGAGCTCCCGGTTGAGGAGCTCCCTTTGCGCAGACATCGAGACGTACTCTCCAGCAGCCATGGAGAACGCACCGGCGAGGAGGCCTGAAAAGCCCGCCAAACGCACATAGCCAGGCCCTGGCTGAGCCCCGAAAACACCAAGGATCAACGACACATTTGTGACGAGGCCGTCGCTCACCCCGAACACCGCAGCGCGAGCCGCGCCCGACTGGACGTTCCGGTGATGGTGCTCGCTGTCCTGGTGCTGCTCGGCGTCTACTTCGCCAAGTCGCCCACCACCAAGGGCCTCGCGCTCGCGCTCGCGCCGCTCCCGATCGGAGGCTCCGGGCTCACCGGTCAGTTGGCTCACCGCTAGCTCACAATACCGAGGCCACTGCTACAAGGTTGAACAAACAGTGCGCGACCATCCCCGCTCCCAAGCGCCGGGTTAGTTTCGCCGTGTAACCCAGTACGACACCGACAAAGAACAAGGCGAGCACAACTGTGACATTCCCGGCCGCTGATTTAGATTCCCCCACATGTGCAAAACCGAAAAAGACAGCCTGCAGCCAAACTGCACGACCAGCTCCGAACCGGGCCTGCAATGCGGTCCGCAGGAACCCGCGAAAGAACAGTTCTTCAAAAAATGGTGCTCCCAGCTCGACAATCAGGGTAAGGATAACGAGGCCAACATCGTGGCCCTTTTGCTGAGTAATAATTTGGTCGTTACTGCCAGCAAATTCAGTTCCGGAGAATGCCAGGACCACTACCTCGGAAACCACCAGTGCGGCGGCCACAGCTGCGACGCCCCACAATAGGTCAGGCCTCTTCATCGCCAAACCGAAGTCACGACGCAAGCTCGCGCTGCCGTAGCGGCGCGAGACAAATATCACCGTGCCAAGCATCCCCGCCCAAAGCCCCATCTCGCTCAACAGCGTTGTCACAGGACCTGTCGCGCTGCCCGAGAGGGCGTCACCGATGGTTGCCCCGACGATGGCCAGCGCGTAGCCAGCCAGTATTCCCGGCACAGCGCACCACCCCGCCCGCGCCGGGATGGAGGAGCCTCGGGTGAGGCCCTCCGCCGGCCACGGCGGACGGTCCCCCCCTGGCACCGCGCCTGGCCAACGAAGCTCGGTCCCCTGGCTCCCTGTAGATGGCTCGGCCCCATGATCCGGCGGGCCGGGGCGGGGCGTCGGCCCCCCTTCCGGCGGGCTCTGTGCAGCCATTGCCCGAAGGTACTCCGCTGCGGCGCCCATGACGGCCCGCGTAACCGGGCCCCTGCTGGCGCCAACGCCGCTCGTCCCCTACGCTGGGATGGAACGCCGTAGGCTGTTGGCTGACGCGCACAAGCTCGAACGTTCCTGGCGAACTGAGCCTCAGGCTCAATCGCTGCGGGAGGGCTCAACGGTGGCGCCTAGCTTCGCGGGGTACCAGTCCCACCGAGGAGGCAATGAGTGAAACGTCCTTTTCAACCCCACAATCGCCGTCGCGCAAGGCGGCACGGGTTCCGTCACAGAATGGAGACGAGAGCCGGACGGGCGGTGCTGAAGGCGCGCCGTCTGAAGGGCCGGCACCGCCTGGCAGTTTGACGTGGAGAACGAGGGGGCGGTCGGCCTTCGAGGGGCTTCGTCGCGCCAGCACGGTCCGTTCGGGCCCGTTCACGGTGTCCTGGCTCCCGGCAGTGCCTGGCCAACCTCCCGCTCTCGGGTTCGCGATCGGCAAGAGGGTCGGCAACGCCGTGGTCCGCAACCGCCTCCGGAGACGCCTAAGGGAGGCGGCCCGACATCTTGTGACGCTGCCTCCGGGCACCTACCTCATCCACGCGAGGCCGGGCGCCGTGGCCCTTTCCTATCAGGAGATCTCAGCGCACTTGGCACGGGCAACGAGCTCCCTTCCCACGTCAGGGAGGCCGACACCCCAACCGGCAGCGGCGCACAAACGGGTAGCCTCGGAACCGGATCCCCCGGTAGCGGAGGGGCAATGACTGCACCAACGATCTTGCACTCCCCCCAATCCGTAGCAACGCGAATACTTAGAGCGTTTATTCATCTTTACCAAGCAGCGCGTGCCGGGCGCAGCCCGGTGTGCCGGTTCGTTCCCTCGTGTTCTGATTACGCTCTCGAAGCCCTAGAGGGTTTCGGCGCCCGGCGCGGTCTTGCGCTCACTGCTCGCCGCCTCGCCAGGTGCCGGCCGGGCGGCCCGTTCGGGCTTGACCCCGTGCCGTCGCTTAGAGGGGAAGAACACGCCCAATGAGCTCTCTCATCGGTTCTCTCAGCAGGCTCATCGGTTGGGTCCTGGCGGGTCTTTACTCCCTGATCCCTAACTATGCGATAGCGATCATCCTCATCGGGTTGATCTATATGGGCTTTGTAGTTCCCTTCACTCTCAAGTCGACGCGTTCAATGCTCGCCATGCAGAAGCTGCAGCCGAAGATGAAGCAGCTTCAACAACAGCACAAGGATGACCGCCTCGCGCTCAACCAGGCTCTCACGGAGTTGTACAAGCAGGAAGGGGTCAACCCATTCGGCGCTTGTATCCCGACCCTGTTGCCGTTACCACTCCTTTACATCCTCTATAGCGTGATCCGCGGTTTGAGCCACACGGCCAAGGTCTGCGGCGGCAAGGTTGGCGTCCTTCGCGCTTGTCCGTCCTACCTGAGCCCTAGCACGAAGATGTACAAGGCCCTGGTCCACAGCGCGCCACCAGGTCTGGGTGCTCAGATGAAGTCCTTTGGCATCGACCTGTCCAACAACGCTTGGGCCGACCTCCATTCGAAGGTCGGCATAGGGGCAACGTTCGGCGCTCTCCTGCTGCTCGTCATCATGACCGGGGCCAACTACTACCAGCAGGTCCAGATCATGAGCCTGAACCCCATGGTGCGCCAAAACCAGCAGATGAACTCGCAAATGCGCATGATGAGGTTCTTCCCGATCCTTTTCGGGGTCCTCTGCATCCGGTTCGCGACCGGCCTCGTGCTTTACTACGCCGTGTCCGGTCTCTTCAGGGTTGGCCAAACCTGGGCTATGTACCACTACGACCCCAAAGTCAAAGCTCTCGTTGCGAGAGACGACCGTGACCTCGAGGTCATGGAGGCACACCTGGAAGAGGTTGAGGGGAAAGCTCGCAAGCCGTTACCCAAGGCGCCGCAAAAGGCGCTTCCGAAAGCGCCCCCTAAGGCTCCGCCGAGGACGCCTCCCAAGCCAGCAACGCCGGCGGCTTCGGACGTCGCTCCTGCCAACGGTAAGCCGAACGGCCAGCCCAATGGGCAGAGGCCGATACGCAACCCGAACACCGAGGCGGCGAGCCAACGAAACCGAAACCGAAGACGTAAAGGTCGATAGGGCTATGGAATGGGTCGAGACCACCGGCCGTACGGTCGAAGAGGCCAAGAAGTCGGCTTTGGAGCAGCTCGGGGTTGAAGAGGCTGACACCGATTTTGAGGTGATCTCCGAGCCGAAGGTTGGGCTGTTCGGGCGGCTGAAGGAAGAGGCGAGAGTCCGTGCTCGCGTCCGACCTCGCTACCCCCGTTCCAAGGGCGAACGGCGGGAGCGTCGGCGAGGTCGCAGCCCGGCCGCCGGAGACCACGGTTCTCAGGTCACCCCCTCGGCCCCTCAGGCCGTCGGCAGCGACCAAACAGGTGACGTAGCCGACGAGCGCAAGAGCAGGTCGAAGCCCGAAGGGGCGGAGCCTCGGAGTGCTGGAGAGGCCCCGGCGGCGCGTCGACGACGACGTTCTTCGCCAACTGGCGGATCCGGTGACAAACCTGAACGAGGAGGCGCTAACTTCAGCGAAGTGAAGACGGCGTCGGTAGAAGAGCAGGTTGCATTGGGGGAACAGTTCGTGCGCGGGTTGCTTGCCGAGATGGGCGCTCAAGCGACGATCACTTCTGAGGAGCTCGCCGAGGGTGTGGTCGAGCTACTCATCACCGGCGAAAACCTGGGGACCTTGATCGGGCCTAAAGGGGCGACCCTGCTTGCTCTGCAAGAGCTGACCCGTACGGTCATGCAACGCCAGGTCTCGTCCTCGGAGTGCCGGGTCGTCCTTGACATCAACGGGTACCGGAGGCGCCGCCAGGATGCCCTCGCCCGCTTCGCAAGACAGGTCGCTGAGGAGGTACAGGCGAGCAACACCAAACGAGCTCTTGAGCCTATGCCGCCTCCGGACCGAAAAGTCGTCCACGACGCCGTCAACGACATCCCCGGCGTCACGACGATCTCGGAGGGCGAGGAACCGTACCGCCGAGTTCTTCTGGTCCCGGTCTCTCCTGACGCCGCCGACGACAACGGGCCTGGCGGCGGTGGCGAAGAACAGTCGGAGAGCTTCAGCTCGTAGCCTCGGCTACCCGTGCCCGCCTGACTCTAAGGCAGCACAGTGCCCGGCCATGAGCCCCGCCACCGGTACCTGAGGTGCCCGGCTCTTCGCCATCATCTGACTGGCCGCACCTTGCCGACCAGGACGCCGAGAACCTTCGTCGTCTTTTCACGAGCGCCCGGGAGCTTGGCTTTCTCGGACCAGGGAATGTCGAAGACCAGATAACCCGGAGCGTCGCGTTCGCCGCCGTGGCAGACGAGCCCCCCACGGGCCTCGTGGCGGACCTCGGCAGCGGGGGCGGCCTACCCGCCCTTGTATTGGCCCTCGTCTGGCCCATCAGCAACTGGCTCCTCATAGACAGCAATCAACGACGGACGACCTGGCTCCGAGAGGCGAGCTTGGAGCTTGGCGCCGCCGGGCGGGTCGAAGTCGTATGTGAAAGAGCCGAAGTCGTTGCCCGGGGCCAGCATCGTCACCAAGCCCAACTCGTCACAGCTAGAAGCTTCGGGCCACCTGCGGCGACCGCCGAATGCGCCGCTCCACTCCTCACCCTGGGAGGCTGTCTATTGGTCGCCGACCCGCCCGAAGGCCCGGACCAACCAATACGGTGGCCCCAAGAGGGTCTGTCGCAGCTCGGGCTGGAGCTACGACACCACGAGGTCGTTCCCACTGCCGCCGGTCCAGTCTCGTTCAGCAAGATCGTTGCGGTCTCGGAGTGCTCCGATCGCTATCCCCGACGAGTCGGGGCTCCTTTCAAACGGGCGCTCTTCTAGTTTCCGGGAACTCTCTTGCCCGTTGGAAGTCCGGCCTACATTTCTAATCCGGGCGAACAAGCCCGTTGCTCGAGGACCCCTGCGCAACCCACCAAGAGGATCCCGCTCCCGGCAAGCGGGGGCAAGCAGGCAGACTGTCGCCTGGAGAACATGAGCCTGGGCCGGCTGCGTAGCCGCAACGAGGACTGAGACGGTCAAAATCCCTCGGCGCCTGCCCGGGGCGAAGGATTTGTTCCACGTGTTACCATACGGTGAAACACCCCCAGGGAACAGGGAGCCTGTAGCAGGGCGCTGGCAATCCCGACCTAGCTTGGAGCTTTGGGGGAGAGGAGGGCTCAACTGCCTACTGACTTCGACAAAGGGTTCCTGGTCGGCTTGCTCGTTGGTGAAGGGCATTTCGGGGGGGATGGGCGTCAACCCCAGGTCACGCTGCGGATGCACATCCGTCACGAGGCCCTGTTCACCTGGATAGAGCGGACTTTCCCGGGTGGCAAGCTCTACGGCCCGTACAACCACGACGGTCGGCATTACTTCCAATGGATGGCCAGGGGCAACTACCTCCGCGAAGTGCTCATGCCCATCCTCGACGAATACCTGACAACCCAGCTAGACGTCGCGGGCGCCGAGCGCTACGAAGAAATGAAGGCGAGGTACCACACCAGGCTTCGTCTTGTCCCACCGCCGAGCGCCGACGAGGAGCCCATTGGCCCACCGTCCGTCAGGAAGGACGAGCGCCAGGGACCAGAACAGGCGAAGGTCAAGCGTGAGGGCTCCACTGCCGCCGAGATCTTCGACCGCCTCCGCGGTGAACCACCTCTTTAGGTTTAAGTGCGAACATGCTTGCTGTAGGCAGCAATGCGAGCAAGTATGAGAGGCGCATGACAAATCGGGAGCAGCGACGGGACCGTGCCTCCGCGATCTTTCACACGATGCAGGAAGATGACCCCCACAATGCCCTTCCCGGCGAAAAGCCTCCCATGAACGACGACAAGATCGATACAAAAGAGCATCCCGTGATCGCGCTTGAGGGACCTGTGACTCCGCCGGCCGTGAGGCTGCCGGAACCAGCGCTCCTCAAACAGCTGAGCAGCGCTGCTAAAGAGCTCGGAACGGCTCACGACCTCGGGCGCGCTCCGAGAAAAAGGCTCCCTCTGCCAGCGCGTGCTGGCGATCGCCAACCAGAAGGGTGGAGTAGGCAAGACCACCACAGCCGTCAACCTTGGAGCGGCGCTAGCCGAGCTCCGCTACAGGGTGCTCGTGATCGACCTCGACCCACAGGGCAATGCGACGACTGGTCTGGGCGTGAATGCCCGCAATCTCGACAGTTCGATCTACGACGTGATCCTGCACGACCTGCCCATCGAGGACTGCATAGAGCCGACCAACCTCCGGAACCTCTTTTTGGTGCCCGCAACGATCGACCTTGCAGGAGCGGAGATCGAGCTGGTCCCTGTCTTCAGTCGGGAGTTGCGCCTCAAGCGGGCAATTGCCACCGTTTTGGACGACTTCGATTTTGTCCTGATCGACTGCCCGCCCTCGCTGGGCCTTCTCACCGTCAACGCCCTCGCCGCTGCGCACGAGGTGGCAGTACCAATCCAGTGCGAGTACTACGCGCTGGAAGGCCTAGGACAACTGCTCAGCAACATCGAACGGGTTAGAGCCAACCTCAACCCTGATCTCAGCGTCACGACCATCATCATGACCATGTACGACGCACGAACCCGACTTGCTGAACAGGTGGTCGACGAGGTGCGTCGCCATTTCGGCGACAGGGTCTGCCGCAGTATCGTCCCGAGGACGGTCCGCTTATCTGAAGCTCCCTCTTTCGGTCAGCCGATAATCGTCTTCGACCCGACCTCGCGAGGAGCTACGGCTTACCGGGAACTAGCCAAGGAGGTAAGCGGTGGCGCGCCGCAGCGGGTTAGGTAGAGGGCTCGGAGCCCTCATACCGACCGACGTCCTAAGGGACCGAGGGGCACTTATGGAGCTGTCGGTGACCGCGGTGCGCCCGAACCCGCGCCAACCCCGGTCGCACTTCGACGAGGATGGGCTCGCCTCGCTGACCGCATCAGTTCGCGAGATAGGTGTCCTGCAGCCGATCCTTGTCCGCCAGACGGATGAAGATGAATACGAACTGATCGCAGGTGAGCGGCGGTGGCGCGCTGCCCGACGAGCCGGCATGGCAACCATCCCGGCGATTATCCGCACCGCGTCTGATAGTGAAAGCCTTGAACAGGCCCTCATAGAGAACCTCAACCGGGAAGAGCTCAACCCTCTCGAAGAGGCGGCGGGCTACCAACAGCTCATTGAGGACTTCGACCTCACGCACGACCAACTTTCCGCGAGGGTCGGCAAGAGCCGCGTTGCCATCACTAACGCTCTGCGCCTCTTCCAGCTACCACCGTCGGTGCAACGTCTCGTGGCAGAAGGCCGGCTTAGCGGGGGGCACGCCCGGGCAATTCTGGGCACACCGGACCGTGCATTTCAAGAGGCCCTCGCGCGCCGAGCGGCCAACGAACAGCTATCCGTGAGGGCGGTAGAGGAGGCGGTCCGGGAGCGCAACCAACTTGCCGGCCCGACTGACGCTCCCAACAACCCGAAGGCCTCCTCCGGACGGCTTCGGCCTCCGGGGATACTCGAACTCGAAGAGCTCCTCGCCGACCACCTGAGCACGAAGGTCCGGGTTGACATGGGGGCCAACCGGGGCAAAGTCGTCATAGAGTTCGCGACTCTCGAGGACCTCGAGCGCATCTATAAGGCCATGACCGAGCCCAGTTAGGACGTCCTACAAAGTGGGCTGACTACGCACTTTAGGTTTCGCCCACCTCGACCTCATCCACAGCTGTGCAAATACTGTGGAAATAGCCCGTCGGCGCCCGGGCCGCAGAGCCTATTAGGACAGGTGCTGGCTGAGCTCTTGAAGAAGCTGAGCCTTACCCTTCGCCCCGACCAGGCGGAGCTGGGGAACGCCCTCCTTGAAAAGGATCAGGGTGGGCACGCTCATCACTTCGAAACGGCGCACGACTTCGAGGTTGTCGTCGACGTTAACCTTGGCGACCCGGAGGCGGCCCTGGTTCTCCTCGGCGATCTGGTCCAGCACTGGCTCTATAAGCTTGCAAGGGCCACACCACTCCGCCCAAAAGTCGACCAGGACGGGCTCGGAAGCAGCCCCGATCTCTTCGTCGAACGTGGCATCAGTGATTGCGGTCATCAGCTTGGACATGTCCCTACGTCACCTTTCGTGCGGCGGGCAATTTTTCCTTGTGCTCGCCCTTCAAGTTCCATGTACAACCCCGCCCGGCGGTAGCGCATTCCACCTGCTTCGCATTCCGCACCTCTGAGCGAAAGCCAGGATCGTGGCCGGCCCAGACCTTACCGAGCCAGACCTTAGCGAGGGCTCTCGGCCAGCTCCCCGGTGCCTTCGTGGCTCTCCAACCAGCGTTCCGCATCAAGAGCAGCCATGCAGCCTGTCCCCGCGGCAGTGACAGCCTGGCGGTACCTGTGGTCCACCAGGTCACCTGCTGCGAATACTCCGTCGACACTGGTCGCCGTAGTCCCATCCCGGGTGAGGACATAACCCTGTTCGTCGACCTCGAGCTGACCTCGCAGTATGTCGCTGCTCGGGACGTGGCCGATCGCGACGAACAAGCCCGTGACGGCCAGCTCGCGTTCTTCACCTGTCTGGACGTCTTGGACCTTGACGCTTTCAAGCTTGTTTGCCCCGACCAGCCCGGTTACGACGCTGTGCCAGACAAAGCGGACCTTGGGGTTGGCAAGAGCACGCTCCTGCATGATCTTCGAAGCCCGAAGTTCTCCTCGCCGGTGCACGAGGGTGACGGAATTGGCGAACTTGGTAAGGAAGATCGCCTCTTCCAGGGCGGAGTCGCCACCTCCGACCACTGCGATGTCCTGTCCCCGGAAAAAGAAGCCGTCGCAGGTCGCACAAGTGGATAGTCCGTAGCCGAGCAGCTCGCGCTCCCTCGGGAGACCAAGCATGAGAGCACGAGCGCCCATCGCCACAATCACGGCTTTCGCCTCGACCTGCACCTCGTCGCCGGTTGCAGGGTCGCGGTACCAGACCGTATGCGGGCCGCCGTCGTTGAGCTTGGCCCGGGTAGCTTTCGCGGGGAGCAGTTGGGCTCCAAAGCGCTCAGCCTGGGCACGCATCTGGCCCATGAGCTGCGGGCCGAGGATCCCCTCGGCGAAGCCCGGGTAGTTCTCTACCTCGGTGGTCAACATCAACTGCCCTCCCGGCTGGTCACCCGTTGAGGACAGCTCTCCTTCCAGCACGAGCGGCTCGAGGTTGGCGCGCGCGGTATAGAGCGCCGCGGTCAACCCTGCCGGGCCGGAACCAATGATCACGACTTGCCTGAGTTCGGTAGCCAATTCCGTCACACCTTCCACGACCAGGCTAAACCAACGCGCGCCGTTTGGTATTCCGGGGCCTGCCGGGCCAGAGCGACCCCTTATCCCTTGTTTGTGCGACGCCGCGCTAGGAGCACGATCCCGGCTACGAACAAGAGGCCACCCAGCACCACATATCCCAGCCAGACCCGGCGACCTTCCGGGCTGAGGGGTATATAGGCGTCCCACATCCGCTCCAGCCCGATCACCCCGAGCACTAACGCGACCAAAAGCGCTACAGCCACGACCAGCCCATAGACCACTACCCGCAGCACGGTCATTACCGGTACCGTCGTGCGCGCTTTCAACCACCCGACACCCTCGACGACGTAGTCGCTCAACTCATCGGCCCAAGCCTTGACCTGCGGCCCAGGTGCTGACTTCGGGTCAGAGGGGCCGTTCGGCGTAGCAGCATCGTGCACAACGGGAGCTGCTGCGACGGTCGATGGCTCGGTGCGGTCGTCGCTGTCGGGCATGCGGGCAGATTAGCCTGACTAGTGGACCGTGAGCTCCCCGACCACCGCTTGGCGGCTGGGGCCGGGGTCGATGATCCACAAAAGCACCCAACCTGCGGTCCTGCCGCCGAGTGAGAAGGTCGCGCTGGCATCGATGCCCGAGCGCTCGGCAACGGGAGAACCCCAGCCGGCAAGGTCGGGCGCGTCGCGCCCCGCCGTGAAAACCTCCGCCTTCCAACCCTTCATGGAGCTGAGAACAACCAGCTCGTGAAGCGAGCGAGCAGCCGAAAGCTGCATGACCAGCCCAAAGCCACCTGAACCACCGAACTCGGGCCTTGTGTAGACATCGCTTTGCCAAGTGGTGGAAGGCTTGCCGTCGATGAGGTTAGCGAGTTGGCCCAGGTCGTCCGTTGGTTGATTGCCATCCTGGGTCAATTCGTGCACAGCGACAATGCGGAACGTCGATTGCCCTGCGCCTTGCGACCCTCCGTGACCAACCGAGCCGGTCGATGTCGATCCCCTGGAGGGCGAGTGAGACGGGCCGTGAGTTCGCACGAGGGCGCCGGCAACCAGTAGGCCTGCAACCAGGAGCGACGCGACGACGATGTTCGTGGCCCGCCACGATTTCCGCCGGCGGGCCTCTCGGGGCTGGACCGATTCGCCCGACGCGCGGCGCGGCGCCCTGCCGTCTCGGGAGAGGCTTCGCCGTCAGCGCTCCTTAGAGAGACCGTCGGGTGCGCGCCCAGACCCGCTAAGGCTTCGGAGGACCCATTGAACCGGCTGGTGACGCCGCTGCCCGTGCTGGCTTCGCCAACAGCATCGCCGACGATGGTGGGGCCTGCCAGATCGGGCCTTGGCGAGTCAGGCAGGGTCGTGGGCTCGCTGCCGTCATCCGCCGTGCCGAGGCCGCGACCAGTCGCGACGCCCACGTTGAGGTTGAGGTAGGAGCCCGGCTCGACCGGTGCCGAAATACCCATGCTCTTGCGGATCGAGGCGAGCGCGCCGCCGAGAGCCAAGGCTGAAGCGAGGCGGTAGCGGGGGTCCTTCACGAGCAGCGACCCAACCAGCTCTCCAAGTCCCGCAGGCAAATCAGGCCGTACCTCATCGATGTCGGGGATGGGCTGCTGGACGTGCGCCAACGCCGTCGCCATCTCCGTATTCGCACTGAACGGTGGACGACCTGCGAGCATTTCGAACAGCACGACCCCGACGGAGTACAGGTCCGCCCTGCCATCGGGTTCACGACCTTGGACCTGCTCGGGAGAAAGGTACTTGGGCGTACCCAGCATGTCGCCGCTGGCGGTGAGATCGGACCCAGCGACAGCTACCGCCTTGGCGATCCCGAAGTCCGCTATCTTTACCCGGGCCGTGTCCCCGCCCTCGTCACGGAGCAACAAGTTGGCCGGCTTGATGTCGCGGTGCACCAAACCCTGGGCATGAGCGTACGCAAGCGCATCAGCAAGCTGCGTTGTAATCGCGATCGTCAGCTCTGCCGGGAGCGGGCCAGCGCGGGCCATCAGGTCCCTGAGAGTCTCCCCCGGGACCAGCTCCATGACGATGTACGCAGTGCTCGGGCCCTCGGGCCAAGCCACCCCGAGCCTGTCGGTCTCGTCGCGCGTCCAACTTCCCGACAGCGATGTTCCTGGTAGATCGCCCTGCTCGCCCAACACCTCGACTCCGGCATCGAAGATCGCCACTATGCCCGGATGGACCAGACGGGCCGCGGTGACAGCCTCCCGGCGGAACCTCTCCCTGAGCAACGGGTCGGCGGCCAGGTGGGACAACAAGACCTTGACCGCCACGGGCCGGTTCAAGACCTCGTCGCGGCCTTCCCAAACTTCAGCCATTCCGCCTCGGGCCACCAGCCGCACAAGGCGGTACCGTCCCGCTAGAGCTCGTGGCACACCGGGTGCAAGACCTGCCACGCCAAACAAGGCTACCGGTTCACCGACCCGTCTTCGCGCGCATTAGACCATCGGCACATTTATATGCCGGAGGCGCTCTAGCGTTTGCGGGCCCACGCCACCCCGATAGCGCCCCTGCCGGCGTGCGTCGCGATCACTGGTCCAATGTCGCCGACTACCCGCGGGTGCTCCGAAGGCACGTCCTCCAACAGGTCGACAAAGCCGGCAAAATCCGCCGCGTCCGCGTTCATCAGAGCGAGGCGCTCGAGCGGACCAGCGGCTCGGACCTTTTCCGCGAGGTAGCGGAGCGACTTTCCGCGCGTGCGCTGCTTCGACTCCTGTTCGACCACACCGTCGCGCACCTCGATCACCGGCTTGATAGACAACAGAGCCCCCAACAGTGCCGCGGCACCTCCGATGCGCCCACCTTTGCGTAGGTTCTCCAGGGTGTCGATTGCACCAAAAACCGACAGCCGGCCGCGCGTCGAGTTCGCAACCTCGACGACTTCTGCCATGCCCGCCCCGCCAGCCGCCGCCTCTGCCGCCGCGAGCGCCACGAAGCCCTCTCCCATCGTGACACTAAAAGAGTCAACTATTTCAACAGGAAAGTTACTACCGACGGAGCGCGCTGCCTGAGCAGCGGCCTCGTTTGTCGCCGAAAGCTTCGATGAAAGTGTCACGCATACGACGCCATCGGCCCCTGCGCTGGCCAGCGACTCGAATGCGGCACCGAACGCGCCGGGAGAAGGCGCGGCGGTCTCGGGGAGCTCGGGCGAGGCCGCGCAACGAGCCCAAAACTCCTTTGCGCTCAGCTGTTCGCGGTCGAGCAGCTCAGTGCCGCCAAAGCGAACATGCAACGGGACCAACACGATACCGAGAGCGTCGGCCACGTCGTCGGGTAGGTCACACGCTGTGTCGGCTACAATTCGCACTGTCACGGCGGCTTAGCGTAGCAGCGCGCGGTACCGGCTGCTCAACAACTTGAGCTCGCTTATTCCCAGAAATCGGGCTGCAAGGCCGAACAGAGCCGCCCCGGCACCCACTACAAAGGCCAGACGAAGAGCCGACAGGGCAACCGAACGGTCGGTCGGGACAATCTGCAACAACGCTGCAACGCCGGCTGCCATGAACCCCGCTGAAACTGCGACGTACGCCAGCCACGACGGCGAAGAGACGATGGGAGCACTTTTTCGAAGGCGGCGCCAAGCAAATGGAAGCGCCAATGTGTAAGGCCCTATCCATGCAGCCGCCAGCCCCCGGACCCCAAACGAGGGATAGAGGGCCAGCGCAGCGACGACGGTCAGCGCGTTTTCCCCTACGTAAACCCAGAACATCGAGCGAGTGTCCTGTTTGGACTGGAAAGCGCGCATTAGTAACAGGTACGCGCTGAAGCCGGGGAGGCCAAGCGCGAAAACACAAAGCGTGGACCCAGTCAACCCGGCCGGGCTCGCGGCAAGGTGGCCATGCGCGAGGGCTAGCACCATAGCCGGCCGCGCCAATAGCGCGTAGCCCACGCCACCCGGCAACAACAGCAGCACCGTCACACGCATCGCGTAACTGACCCTGTTTGCAAAGCCATCCCTGTCGCCGAGCGCCCAGAGCTCAGCAAGGTCCGGTGCAACTGCATACGCTATGGAGACTGCAACGACGGCGTAAGGAAGTTGCATGAACGTGTAAGCATAAATAAAGGCAGAAACGTTCCCGGTCCGGCTGTTGGCCAAGACCGAGACCAATACGAAGGACACCTGGTTGGCAACGACGGCGCCAACTGTCCAACTCGACAGGCGTCCTATTTTGGCCAATGCAGGATGGCGGGGTTGCCATACAGGGCGTAGCGGGATCTTAGCCCGGACAAGAGCGGGCAATTGCGCGAGCAACTGGACCACGTACCCGGCCGTGGTACCGATCCCTACGACAGCAATTGCGGTGGAATCTGCCCTGTAGGCATTTACCGAAGAGTGCTTCACAAGGTGATCGGCCACTACAAGGGCCGCGATGGTAACGAGGTTCGCAAGCACGGGGCTAAAAGCAACCGCGGCAAAACGTCGTCGCGCGTTCAACAGAGCCGTCGTGATCGTCGTGAGGCCGATAAAAAACAACTGCGGGGTGAAATAGCGGAGCCAGGTCGTCGCAAGGTCGCGGTAACCGGGTACGCCGTTACCTGTTGCCCTCAATAGGAAAAAGCGGATCACTTCGGGCGCGGCAAGCCAGAAAATGCCCGTGGCAGCAAGCAACAGAACGGCGAGGAAGCTGACTACGGCCGGGACTGTCTCGTCGTCAGTGTCCGTCCGGCGCCGGATAAGCGCCTCCATGAGCACCGGAAGCAGCGTCGCCGACAGGACACCGCCAAGGAGCAGGTCGTAGATCGTGTTCGGCACGGTGTTCGCCAAGTTGTAAGCGTCAGCGAGGCGGGCCTGCCCCAATACCCATGCCACGGCGAGGATCCGAGCGAAGCCCGACGCCCTCGACAGCGTGGTCCCCGCAGCCATGATGGTGGCGTTGCGGGACGAGGACCTCGGGGCACGACCCGGCACCGCTGCTTGTTCGCGCTGGCTCGGTCCAGCGGCACAAGCCCATTCGGCAGCTTTGCCCGAGGGGGCAGGACGGTCAGGACCTCGGCGGCACGCACGGCAGCCGGTTGGGACGGCAAGGGGTGGCCCTGCTCGTCGCTAGGGCTCAACGCGACTGCCACCCGATAGCACGCTCGCTCCAGGAGCAACCCTCAGCGGGCCGGCTCCGCTCGGCTCCTGCCCGCCGTCGCCCTGTTCGTCGTCCGGCGGCTTGGGCACCAATCGTCGGGCTCGCCGGCCATGGCGGGCGTTGCGCAGCCACCACACCGCCAAAAAGAGAGCGGCGCCCACCATCAGCACGACGGCAACATCACCGATCGCTGTCGAACGCACGGTGTCGGTGCTCGTAGCGAGGACCTCGCCGGAGGGCGTCTCCACCTGCAGCAAGAGCGGGAAAGCACCGGGCGTCCTCACCACGACCGGGATCTGCAGGGAGGTTGTGGGCCTAGACAAAGTGAGCTGGCAGTCCTCAGAACCGGCGTTCACGGCACTACACCGGCCACCGTTGAGACGGACCGTTAGGAAACGCAACTGCTCGCTCGTAAGCACAAGGACGACGTGAACGGGCAGCCCCGCGGTTGAGACGAGCGTCACGGGCAGCCGGCCCTGGCCCGAGGTGAGGGTGATCGATATGGAGGAGGGCAAATGGACTTTGTGGAGGTCTACCTTGGCTACCTGGAGGGCCGCGGCGACCAGCGACGCGCGCCGAGAAGCGCTGAACACCGACGACAGGCTCACAACTAGGTCCTCGCTGAGCCCACTAACCAGTGGCGTGTTGCCCCCATAGACCTCGCCTAAAGCCGCCACGGCGCCAAGTGCCTGCTGCAATCGGCCGACCCCGCCGAGCGGGGCGGTGCCCTGCGTTCCCTCGAGTTGGCGTACCAAGGCCCCGTCCGTTGCGGCCGTCGTGCTGGAGGTCCCGCCACCGGTCGTGCCAGTGGTCGTGCCAGTGGTCGGGGAGGCGGGGGCGAGGGGTACGTCTTGGAAGATCTCGTGGAGAGGCACGGCCCTCAGCAGAGGGTTGTCCTGGAGCCCGGCTAAAAGCACCGACAGGAAAACTGGGTCGAGGACCGTGTGGGGGGGTGACATAAGCACGACCCCGCGCAGGACGCTCGGGGTTTCCAAGTCGATCATTGCGAGCTCGGCAAGTACCTGGTCCGCCACGAGCACGGCATGTCCCGGGGTGGCTGCCTCATCGAGGCGCTCCGCTAGCTCGCTATCTGCCCCGACGGCCCGGATCTCCGACCCGTCGACAGACAGCTTGGTCGGCTGGGCAAACGTGAGCACTTGGTCCTCAGCTGGCAGGCCGGAAAGGTCGCTCTCGGGGACCGCGACCTCCTGCGCTCCGAGCCCTGCCAGAGCGCCCACGCTTGTCGAGCCAACGTCGCCCGAGAAGGCCCACGTCTCTGGTGAAGGTGCAACGCCGAGCAGGCCACCCAGGGTCGCGTCACCGTTCGTCAGCTCCGGTGCGAGGTCAGCAGAGAGACCCGCGCTAACCAGAGCCGCTACATCGAGCGGGAGCTGCGTGCTGGGAAGCAGCTCATCGCCCGCTATCACCGCGTCGCGTAGCTGAGCTACGGCTGCCTTTTGTCGTGCGTCGCCCTCGGCCAGAGCCTCGATCGCAGGCACCTCAGCTCGGATAGTGACCGGGACCTTGGCCCGCGCCAAAACACCGGCATCGGCGTCGAGTTCTTCTGCCGTCGAAGTGGCAACGGGCCCGATGGTCCCCGCCGCGCTGATCGGGACCGTGGCATCGAACGGGGCAACGAGCGCGACGTCAAGACGTTGCAGGTTACTTGCATCATTTCCAGCGAAAACGATGAACGTGGTCAGCGGCGAGCCCGTCCGGGCCCCCGCCTTTTTCAGGTACGCCTGGACCGGGTACACGCCCGTCGTGGTGACAGGCAACGTGCCATAGGCACTAGGCCCTGCGGGCTGGTTCACGGGAATGCTCACGTCGAGCCCACCGTGGGGGTCGTTTGCCAACTTGCTGAGGGGGACTGCGTCGTCGTAGAACGAGGGCCCCGGCTCGGCGCCACCGAGCGCCGCCTGGAACTGCGAACGGGCGGTCAGCCTCCCGTAAACGACCACCTCTAGCTCCTCGCTGGCGGGATATTGGGTAGTGACTCTGAGGTCCATCTGGAACTGCCTCGGCCCGGGGCCAACCAGGGGTTCTGTCTCAGCAGTTGCAATGCGTCCGGGCCATGGGAGATGTTCGGGCGGGCGTGGGCCGCGGCAACGGGCTGTACATCTGGAAGATGGGGGGGCGCTTGGACCAACGCGGCTGCTTCGCCCCCTGAAAAGCACACGGCGAACGAGCTGCCCGCCAGCAACAGGCACGCAAGGGCCCCCCGAGCACACCCGGCCGGCACGACCTCAAGCCCCCGGGGGCGCCGGCAACGCTGCCGATAGGACCGAGAGGCCGGCCGGGTCGTCCCGGAACCCAACGCGGCGGTACAAGGCAAGGGCGGCGTCGTTGCCGAGCTGGGTGTTGACGGCGATTTCGCCTGCCCTCAGCCCCCGTAACCAATGGAGCCCGTCCAGGAGCAATCTTTTTCCTATCCCGTGGCCTTGAGCCTCCGGGAGCACTGCAAGCCGTTGGACGAAGCCGCGGCCGCCCGAAGCCCCACAGATCGCGTACCCGACCACCCGGTGCCGGGCCCCAAGGACCACACGGAGCCGCCTGTGCTGAGTGGCCTTCATTGCCTCCCGTAGACCTGCACGGTCCAATCGCCAGAACGGCGTGAAAGCAGTGGCGTCCACCTCGAGGACCCCGCGCTGACGAAGAGGGCCGGCGCGGTGCAGACCAGGGCCCGGAGGCACCGGCGGCAGCACCGCAGACCTCTCGAGCACGAGGAGGTGCAGGCGCTCCTGCACTTCAAAGCCCGCTTCCAGAAAGCCGCGTTGCTCGTCAGGCGACAGCGCGCCTGTGATCACCCGCTGGAACCCCTGCACGGCTAACAGCTCGAGGCAACGCCGGACGAACTCGGCGGACGGAGGCGTGCCGTCGGCTACTGGCACGAAGAAGGCGACAGAACCGTCAGCTCTCCAGGGCCCGATCCGGGCGCTCTCCCTACCCCAGCGGACGATCTTGCCTAAGCGCCTGGCACTTGAGGGCATCTGGGGGGCGTCTGTGGTCATCGCGAGGGCTCTGGCCGCCCGTTTACGGCTCTAGAAGCCTAGCGCCCGCGCCAAGCTTGACAGAACTTCCTGCTGCTCGTGCCTCCCCGGCCTGACGGCTCAGGGAAGGACAGAGACCTGCCGATAAGGATCGTGGTGATTGACCTCCCGGCAGTATTGCGCCACGTCGTCGAACAAGGGGCATCCGACCTGCACATCAAGGTCGGTTCCGCCCCGCGGGTACGCGTGAACGGCGACCTGCGGATGACCCCGTTCCCGGCCGTCGGTGCCGAGGAATGCGAAGAGCTGGTGCAAGTGGTCCTGCCGCCCGAAAGGCTCGAGGAGTTCAGGTCCACTGGAGAGGCCGACTTTTCGCTTTCAGTCAGTGGGCTCGGCCGCTTTCGTGCCAACGCTTTCCGACAGCGCGGCACGCCCGGCCTAGTACTACGCAGAGTCCTACCAAGCGCTTTGTCGGCAACGGACCTGGGCCTGCCCCCGGTCGTCACGCGCCTGGCCGAAGAGAACCGTGGCCTTGTACTCGTGACCGGGCCGACCGGGTCGGGCAAGACCACGACCCTGGCCGCCATGATCGACTACATCAACACGAACCGTGCAGGGAACATCGTCACGATCGAGGACCCGATCGAGGTGCTTCACCGCGACAAGATGTCGATCATCAGCCAGCGCGAGATCGGTACGGACACCAAAGACTGGGGACAGGCGATGCGAAGGGTGCTCCGCCAGGACCCCGACGTGATCCTGATAGGTGAGATGCGCGACCCCGAGACCATCCAGGCCGCGCTTTCTGCCAGCGAGACCGGCCACCTCGTCCTGTCGACGCTCCATACGACCAACGCGACCGAGACCATCAACCGGATCATCGACTTCTTCCCCCCCTACCAGCATCGACAGGTGCGCATAAGCCTCGCCGCCGTCCTGCGAGGAGTGATCAGCCAGCGGCTCGTGCCGAGGGCCGACGGCATCGGGCGTGTCGTTGCCGTCGAGGCCATGGTCATGACCGGCCGGATCTCGGACCGCATCCTCGACCCGAACGGTGGCTCCGGGGAGACAATCGAGGACGTGATCGCCGACGGCGAATACCACGGTATGGTCACGTTCGACCAAAGCCTCTTCAACCTGTTCAAGGCGGGTGAAATCTCCCTGCGTGCGGCCCTCCAGGCTGCGACCAACCCGCACGACTTCCGCGTGGCCCTGCAGACAGCCGGCTTGCTGCCGTCGGTATAAACGCCCCGAAGGTTTCCCGGGATCCCTAGGCTCTCTCGCTGTGGTCCCCGAACGTCTGCGCCCGGTCCTCGATGAAGCGAACGAACTGGCGCGCCTTTTTGCCGATGCGGGGTTCCGCCTGTACCTCGTCGGAGGTGTCGTCCGCGACGCGCTCTTAGACCGGCTCGAGGGGAGCGATCCCGACCTCGACTTCACCACCGACGCGCTACCTGACCAGACCGAAGCGGTCCTGGCTCCCTGGGCAGATGCCATTTGGGCCCAGGGCAAGCGATTTGGCACCATTGGGGCTGCGAAGAAGGACCGGCGCTTCGAGATAACGACGCACCGGGCGGAAGAGTACGACAGCAGCTCACGCAAACCTGAGGTCGTCTTCTCGACTGCTCTGGAAGCCGACCTGGCACGACGGGACTTCACTGTCAACGCGATGGCCCTCTCCCTTCCCGATCTGGTCCTCGTGGACCCGTTCGACGGTGTCGCGGACCTCGCCTCAAAGAGGTTGCGCACCCCCCTGTCCCCAGAGGTCTCCTTTACCGACGACCCCCTGCGGATGATGCGGGCAGCCCGCTTCATTGCGGGGTACGGCCTCCAGCCAGAGCCCGCACTGCGAGAGGCCGTCGGCCGCCTGCGGGGGCGGCTCGACATAGTCTCGGACGAGCGGGTGCGGGACGAGCTCGACAAGTTGCTGGTCGTGAAGGACCCCTCCGAAGGCCTCTGGTTCCTCGTCAAGACCGGCCTCGCCGAAGAATTCCTCCCTGAGCTGCCGGCCCTCGCCCTAGAAGAGGACCCGGTCCATCGCCATAAGGACGTGCTCGCGCACACCATTGCCGTGGTACAGCGGGCCAAGCCAAGCCGGATAGTCCGCCTTGCGGCCCTGTTCCACGACATCGGGAAGCCCAAGACCCGCTCTTTCGGTCCGGGAGGTACGGTCAGCTTCCACCACCACGAGCTGGTGGGGGCGAGGATGACGCGCGACCGCATGCGAGCCCTGCGCTACCCGGCCGACGACATCGAAAAGGTGAGCGCGCTCGTCGAACTGCACCTGCGCTTCCACACATATGGCATGGGGTGGACCGACAGCGCTGTGCGCCGCTACGTACGCGACGCCGGCGACCTCCTCGACGAGCTCAACGAGTTGACGCGAGCCGACTGCACCACCCGCAACCCGGCCCGGACGGCTGCGCTGTCGCAGCGCATGGACGAGCTCGAGGCACGCATTGCCGAGCTTCGACAGATCGAGGAGCTCGCTTCCATCCGGCCCGACCTGGACGGCCGTGAGGTCATGGGCCACTTGGGCCTCCCGCCCAGCCCCTTGGTAGGCCGGGCCCTCAACCACTTGCTCGAGCTTCGCCTCGAAGACGGCCCGCATTCGCGCGAGGACGCTTTCAGGCTCCTCGACGAGTGGTGGGCTCTCCAACCGGAATCGGCACCTCCAGTCCCCGAGGCACCAGGAAAGTAGGCCGGGCAGAATGCCCGGGCCTTCAGACGGCAGTGCTGAGCGTCGTGCCCGTAGCGAAGTCCTCGACCATCTGGCGCGCCACGTCGTCGTGGTACTGGACCGGCGGTGACTTCATGAAGTAGGCGGACGGCCCGAGGAGCGGGCCGCCAGCACCCCGGTCGAGCGCCATCTTGGCGCAGCGGACGGCGTCAATGACTACGCCCGCCGAATTGGGGGAGTCCCACACTTCGATCTTGAGCTCGATTGAAAGCGGTACGTCACCGAAATTCCGGCCCTCCAGGCGGATATAAGCCCACTTGCGGTCTTCGAGCCAACCGACGTGGTCCGAAGGCCCGACATGTATGTCGCGAGAGGAAATGCCACGTTCTATCTGGCTCGTCACCGCTTGGGTCTTCGAGATCTTCTTCGATTCGAGGCGGTCTCTTTCGAGCATGTTCTTGAAGTCCATATTGCCGCCGAAGTTCAGCTGGTACGTGCGGTCCAAGACGAGGCCCCTATCCTCGAAGAGGCGGGCTAGGACCCGGTGGGCGATCGTCGAACCAAGTTGGCTCTTAATGTCGTCACCTACGATGGGCACACCAGCCTGGGCGAACTTCTCGGCCCAAACCGGGTCGCTCGCGATGAAAACAGGAATCGCGTTGACAAAGCCCACCTTTGCATCAATGCAGGCCTGCGCATAATGCTTCTGGGCGGCTTCGGAGCCGACGGGGAGATAGGACACCAGCACGTCGGCGCCGGCGGCCACCAACGCTTCGGCTATGTCCACGGCCGGTACAGGCGATTCCTCGATCACTTCGCGGTAGTACTTGCCAAGGCCGTCGAGCGTCGGGCCGCGTTGGACGGCGACGCCAAGGTCGCCAACATTGGCAAAGCGGACGGTGTTGTTCTGCCCGGCCCATATGGCCTTGCCAAGCTCCTGACCGACCTTCGTCGCGTCAACGTCGAAAGCGGCGACGACCTCAATATCACTGATGTGGTACCCCCCCATTTCGACGTGCATAAGCCCGGGTACTTGGTCCGCCGACGTTGCATTACGGTAATACTCGAGGCCTTGCAAGAGAGAACTGGCGCAGTTACCGACGCCGGCTAGGGCCAGTCGCATTTTTGCCATTAGATGCCGTCCTTTACAGGTGAGAAAGTACCGATTTGATATGAGGTAGGCGCCGCCTGGCCGGGGGGGGTGCGATGCAATTGCGAGGCACTGGCAAGCGGGACGAGCCGGGGCGGGGCGGTCCCGGCGGCGGCCAGGGGAGGGGAATTCGGGTTGCCAGCACGCTCCTGCACGATCAGCTGGTCCAGCCACGACACATCCCGCGAGAGAGAGTCCTGCTGGCGCTCGCACAGGATCCGCATGTAACGGTCGTCCTTCCTGGCGCGAGCGCGAGCTACCACCTGGGCCAACCGCTCTCCGAGCACGGCGCGGCGCTGCTCCAAGAGCCCGAGCCGTCCCTCTGGGGGGAGGTAGCGGGCGAACGCCAACCGCAGGTTGAAGGAGCGCTCGTCCTCCCCGCCGCCCTGGCTGTCCGCGAGCAGCTCGGCGAAGGCCGCCGCCCCTGGCGGTGTAATGCCGTAGACCTTCCGGCGGCGGCTCTCGCGTCGTTCCAAGGCCGCGGTGGCGTTCCCCTGAGCTGCTTCGGAGTTGGGCAAGGTCATGACGCGTACGGCGCCGGCTGCTTCCAACCGGGCCAGTGCCGGGTACAACGAGCCGAACGACACCCCGCTCGACAGGCCGAACACATCCGAGAGCCTCTTCTTGAGCTCGTAGCCGTGCATGTCCTGCTCTTTCAGCAAACCGAGAACGGCCATCTCGAGCACTGCCACACAATAGCGGATCGATGTATCGATCCGCTACATCGAAGCGCGATACAAGCGCGGTACGGAGGTCAACGCTTGTCGGGCCAAGTATCCTGGGGTCCCGTGGTTGCTGTATGGCAATGAGGTTCCGGCCCAACACGGCGCTGAGCGCCACCTCACCGTTACGCGTGCTCGGCAACGTCGATTACCGCCTGGCACGCAACGTGGTGGTAAGCGAGTACCGCAAGGGGCGTTTGTCGCGCCTCGACATTTGTGACGCGCACCCCGAGCTCCTCCGCGCCGCCCTCGACGCCGAGGACTCTCAGGAGGACTGTCCCATCTGCGAGGACGTCAAGCTGAGATTGGTCTCGTATGTCTTCGGCAACAAGTTGCCTCCTTCGGGACGCTGCGTTGTGTCGAAGAAGGAGCTCACCAAGCTCGCGCGCCCGGGTAAGGACCTCGCCTGTTACGTCGTAGAGGTCTGCCCTCGATGCTCTTGGAACCATCTCTCTCAGGCCTTTTCGCTAACCACGAAGACCAAGTCCAGCTGAACCGCTGAACGGCTCGCCCGGCCGGCTGGCCCAGCCGGGCGCTAGCATTGGCGAGGTGGCCGGTAGCCCCAAGGCACTGGACCGCGGAGGAGATGAAAATGAGCTCTTCGGACAAGTTGCCGAAGCTGGGCGCGCCGGCGGTCCGTGCCCGCAAAGGCGGCGACCAGCCGCTCGTAATGGTTACCGCTTATGACGCTCCAAGTGCTCGGGCCGCGTCCGCGGCGGGAGTGGACGTCATACTTGTAGGCGACTCGGTGGGGATGGTCGTGCTCGGGTACCACGACACGCTCCAGGTGACCATGGATGACATGGTCAGCCACACTGCCGCAGTGGCGCGAACACGACCCCCTCAGCTCGTCCTCGCCGACCTGCCCTGGACCAGCTACCACGTTGGCCGCAGCAAGGCCGTAGCCAACGCCGCTCGCCTGGTCCGCGCCGGTGCCGGCGCCGTGAAGTTGGAGGGGGGCATCAAACGCCTAAAGGTGTTGAACGCGATCCTCGACGCCGAGATACCCGTCGTAGGGCACCTTGGCCTCACCCCCCAGTCCGTGCACGCCATGGGCGGCTACCGCGTCCAGGGGCGTCAGCCGGGGGACGCCAAGCTGCTCGTCGAGGACGCCATCGCCATATCCGAAGCGGGGTGCTTTGCGATCGTGCTGGAAGGTATGCCGGACGAGGTGGCTGCTGAGATCACCCGGGAGGTGCGGGTGCCGACCTTCGGGATCGGAGCAGGGCCTTCGTGTGACGGCCAGGTGCTCGTCTTCCACGACATCGTCGGAATGGCAGGGCCACGGGTGCCCCGTTTTGCCCGCCAGTACGCCGACCTCGAGGCTTTGGCTGGCGACGCTGTTGCCAGGTGGGCGGCCGATGTCCGGGGAGGACGGTTCCCTTCAGCCAGCGAGACATATAGCTTGCAGACGTAACTGTCACCGGCTCGTGGGAACGTGTGTGCCGATGGGAGAACCGGCGGCGTCCGCTAGCATGGGGCTCAATCAAGTAAACCCTGCTCCGGATTGCCCGGAGCCCAGGTGGCGGGCCGAGCCCGTTGCTCCTGGCCCATAGGGAAAGGTAGGTGACCGCTAGTGCGGCCCTATGAAATCATGGTTATCTTCGACGCCGGCCTGGAAGAGGACGCCGTCCGGGCTTTGGTCGACCGCTTCACCCGCCAGCTGACGGCTGCCGGGGCTAAGTCGGTCACCACGGACAACTGGGGCAAACGCCGCTTGGCGTACCCGGTACGCCATCGCAACGAGGGCTACTACGTGGTGATCCAAGCAAGCGCGGAACCAGCGGCCCTATCGGAGCTCGACCGCTCCCTCACACTCACTGACGAGGTCATCCGGCACAAAGCGATGAGGCTCCCCGAGCGCGCACCGGCCCGCTCGCGCCCGGCGACATCCCACGAACCCGCCGCTGCAGTGAGCACGAACACGAACGGAGCATGAAATGGCACAAGATAATACAGTTAGCATCGTCGGGAACCTCACCAGAGAACCCGAACTGCGCTTCACTCCCACCGGCCAGGCGACAGCCACGTTTGGTATAGCGGTCAACAGGACCTGGACGGACCGTCAGAGCCAAGAGCGGCGTGAATCGACCTCGTTCTTCGACGTTGTTTGTTGGGGGACTCTCGCCGAGAACGCTGCCACCTCGTTGTCGCGTGGTACCCGCGTGATCGTGACCGGTCGGCTCGACCAGCGGTCTTGGGAGACCCAGGAAGGCGACAAGCGATCGAAGGTGGAGATCACGGCCGATGAGATAGCCCCGAGCCTGCGTTGGGCGACGGTGCATGTGACGAGGAACGAAAGGCGGAGCCCGGACAGCTCCAACGGGGATTCGCACGCAGTCCATGAGCCGGCCTTCCAACGGCCTGCTGGGGATGTTGGCGCGGCAGCGAGCTATAGCGCTGGCCACGAGGATGAGGAGCCGTTCTAACAGCGATGGCACGTTCTAACGATCGAGACCGCAACCCAAAACGAGCTCCCAAGGAAGCTCGTCCCCGCGGCAAGAGGAAGGTCTGCGTCTTTTGCAAGGAGCGCACGGAGTGGGTCGACTACAAAGATGTCAACCTCCTCCGGCGGTTCATGAGCGAGCGCGGAAAGATCCGGTCCCGTCGGGTCACAGGCAATTGCACACAACACCAGCGTGACGTCCAAGTAGCCATCAAGACCGCTCGCGAGGTCGCTCTGCTGCCGTATGTACAACGCACTGCCAGCGAACGCGGCCCGGGAAGACCGCGACCGGCTCCCGGACGCGAGGATGCGGTGGAGACGGAGGACGGCGTCAGCACTGAAGAGGCGATGGCCTACGACATCGACGCCGACCTCGGCCCTGAACTGGCTGAAACGGAGGCGTGATGAAAGTCGTCCTTCGCTCGGACGTAGCCAACCTAGGCAAGCGGGGTGACATCTGTGATGTTGCCGATGGTTATGCCCGCAACTTCTTGCTCCCCAAGGGCCGCGCCATCGCTGCCAGCTCAGGGATCGCTCAACAAGCTGCTACCATGCGGCGCGCAAGAGAGACAAAGGATGCTCATGACCGCCAGGTCGCTGAAGGGGTTGCCCGGAGCCTGGTGCAACATGTGATCCGCCTCCCGATGCGTGCCGGGCCTGAGGGCAAGTTGTTCGGGTCGGTGACAACAACCAATATCGCTGAAGCAATCGCTGAGCAGGCTGGCATAGAGATCGATCGTCATAGGCTTCAGCTTGACGAGCCCATCAAGGCACTCGGCACCCACCAAGTTCCGCTCCGGCTTCATTCCGACGTCGAGTTCCCTGTCACGGTCGAGGTAGTTCGGGCCTAACCACGAGCTTCCCGGCCGCCAATGCCCCGACGTGGACCGCGCCGGGGCCAGTCAAACGTTGTGTGCTGTCCTCTCACGCAAAAACGAACGATGAGAGGACGGCGCGGCAACATCTGCCAGGCCCCGTTTGGCTATCGGTCAGGCTCTGCGGACCCCTTCTCGCTGGTAAGCCCAGCCAGGTTGTCCGAAAGCCAAACGTGGAGCCGGTGTTCCCTTATCGTTCTTTCGGCGTGAGGGAACATCCACGTTGTGGGCTTCACGGGAGGAGGCAGCGAAGGTGAGGCGGTTTAGACGCGGGCCATATTGGCAAAGCGCGTGAAGTGGTCCAGGAAAGCGAGCTGGGTCATCCCGGTCGGGCCATTGCGGTGCTTCGAGATGATTACTTCCGCGGTGCCCTTGTCGGCCGAGTCCTTGTTATAGACCTCATCACGATAAATGAACAGCACGACGTCCGCGTCCTGCTCGAGGCTCCCCGACTCCCTCAGGTCCGCCAGGACTGGCCGCTTGTCTGCGCGCGCTTCGAGGCTGCGTGACAGCTGCGAGAGCGCGACGACTGGCACAGACAGCTCCCTTGCAAGGATCTTCAGACCTCGGCTTATCTCTGAGACTTCCACCTGACGGTTCTCGGCCGGCCCATGTCCAGACATTAACTGCAAGTAGTCCACGACAATCAGGCCCAAGCCTTCCCTGCTCTTCAAACGTCGAGCTTTAGCCCTTATCTCCATCACCGTGAGGTTCGGGTTGTCGTCGATGAAAAGAGGCGCCTCACCAAGCTTGCCGATCGCGTGGACAACCTTTGGCCAGTCCGACTCATGGAGCTTGCCATTGCGCATACGCGAAGAGTCGACCCGTGCCTCTGAGCACAACAACCTCTGCGTGAGCTCGAGGTGGCTCATCTCGAGTGAGAAAAATAGCACCGGCATGTTCTTTTCAATCGCAGCGTGAGCGGCGACCCCCAGGGCAAACGACGTCTTGCCCATCGATGGACGCGCTCCGACAATGATGAGAGCGCTCGGCTGAAGACCTGAAAGCCGGTCGTCCAGGTCGGCATACCCTGTTGGCACGCCCGTGATGGTGTCGCCACGGTTGTAGAGAGCCTCGAGGTGGTCCAGGCTCGCCGCCAAGAGCTCCCGCAACGGTTTCAGTGAGTCCGTAACACGGCGTTCGACAACCTCGAAGACCATCGACTCAGCCCGGTCCATAGTCGCGACCACGTCTTCGGGAAGGGAGTAGCCCATTTCGGCTATCTCTCCGGCAACAGTTATAAGCCGGCGGAGCAACGCATGTTCTTCGACTATTCGTGCGTAACGAGCAGCGTTCGCAATCGCGGGTGTGTTGGCCTGTAAGGCGATGAGGTTGCCCGTCCCGCCAGCGGCTTCCAGCAGGTCAGCACGCTTCAGTTCATCAGCGACGGTGACTGGGTCGGAGGGTTCGCCTTGCGCATAAAGCGAACAGATCGCATCGAAGATGTGGCCATGGGCGGGCCTGTAAAAATCCCCCGTCTTACATAGCTCGACCGCTGCGGCAATGGCGTCGCGCGAGAGCAGCATCGCACCGAGCAGTGACTCTTCGGCCTGCAGGTCGTGAGGCGGCACCCGGTCGAGGCGAGGCCTCGCGCTTTGGGCGCGTTCACGGATGTCGGCGATCGCTTGGGCCATGGGGTCCTACCCTTGTCGCCATCGCCTGTGGAGCATAAGACCCCAAAAGCTGTTCATTCTTGTGTGGATCATGCCCGCTCTCTGTGGGCCCGGCCCGCTCTCTGCCGTCACCCAGGCCATTGTAGCGAACCTACGTTCGACGCGTGCGGATACCTTCCGGCCCCTCCCGCCCCCTGCGCGAGGTGCTAGCCTCGACTCCCTACAAGCTGCCTGTGGTAGCAGCAGTACAACCTATAAAAACCCAGTTTGAGAGACCGGCTCCTTCCCCCCGGACCATGGGCAAACGCTGGAGACAGCGCTCGTCCAGGGCCTGGCTCGATCTCCACAAGTTGCGACAGGATTGTGGGTGAGATGAGGCTTATGGCCGTGAGCGGAAGATGAGCGACCTCCCGGAGCTCTGGGCAATTTGTGTGACGAGCTTGCGAGGGCGGGTGCCCGAGCCCACCTACAACGCGTGGTTGGCCTCATTGGCCCTCGTCGAGGTTTCAGGTTCTAGAGGTGTCGTCGCAGCTCCGAGCTCGATGGTCCGTGAACAGGCGGCAACCCGTTTCCAGGCAATGATCGAGCAGGCGCTTGCCGATGCAACCGGCCTCCCTTCGTTCGAAGTCGAGCTGATCGTCCAGGCCGCTGGTTCAGACGGGGTCATAGACCTGGAGGATGCCGCACGGGAGCAAGAGACGGTCAGCGCGTCAATGCGGGCGTCATCAGTGGATGCTCGCTCAATCCGCCACCGCCCCTCACCCGGGGCCACCGGGGCGGCCGGGTCGTCGCGTAACGACCGCAGACCGCAGACCCTTTTGAACCCTCGCTATACCTTCGAGAACTTCGTCATCGGCGCTTCCAACCGCTTTGCCCACGCAGCTGCTCAGCGTGTCGCCGAAGAGCCGGCCAAGGCCTATAACCCGCTCTTCATATATGGGCCCTCAGGCCTCGGCAAAACTCACATACTCCATGCGATAGGGCACTACGTCTACCAAAACTTCAGCAGCCTCAACGTCTGCTATGTATCGACTGAGACTTTTCTCAACGAGTTCATCGACTCGATACGCACACGCGGCCAAACAGCGTTCAAGCGCCGCTACCGCGCTTACGACGTTCTGCTCGTTGACGATATCCAGTTATTGGAGGGCAAAAAGGAGACCCAAGAGGAGTTCTTCTATACGTTTAACTCCTTCTACGAAGCCGAAAAACAGATCGTTATCTCCTCGGACAGGCACCCACGTTCAATTGCAACGTTGGAGAACCGGCTGCGAAGCCGGTTCGAATCTGGCTTGATCACCGATATCCAACCCCCCGAGCTTGAAACACGCCTCGCAATCCTCCGTAAAAAATCCGAAGGCGAAAAAGTAACAGTCCCCGAAGACGTCCTAGAGCTCATTGCCACCTACGTCAAGGACAACATCCGTGAGCTCGAGGGCGCTCTCACAAGGCTCTCCGCATACGCCAGCATCCACCGGGTCCCCGTTACCATCCAGCTCGCCTCAGTCGTCCTGTCCGACGTGATCGCTGCAAGCGCCCCGCGCCAAGTGACTGCGAGGCAGATCCTCGAGGCGACGGCCTCGGCGTTCGACCTCACGGTCGCGGAGATATGCGGGCCGAGCCGCCGGCGACCTCTTGTCGCCGCTCGCCAGACTGCGATGTACCTGTTCCGCGACCTCACCGAGTACAGCTACCCAGCCATCGCCCGCGAGTTCGGAGATCGCGACCACACGACCGTGATGCACGCCCAGAAGAAGGTAGCCCGCCTGATGGCAGAGAAACGCCAGGTCTACGAGCAGGTCACCGACCTCATCCATAAGATCAAGTCCACCGACTGATCCCGGCGCGATCACTATGGACGATCTTGTGCCGGGACGTTGTAACTCGGGGGACAGTGCAGCACTAGTACACAGCCAAGCCCTAGCTGAGCTTCATGGGCCCCTCCCGCCGTACACATGGGCCGTCGGCGGAATTGCTGTCCTTACCAGGCAGGTAGCTCGGCCATACACAATCCACAGCACTACTACTACAGCCCTTTAAAGTTTAAACTTCTTAGTAGAGGAGCACCTAAACAGTGAAACTGCGATGCGAGCGTGACACCCTCCTCGAGGCGTTGACGACGGCCGGCCGTGCCGGCTCAGGACGTTCAGGAGCAACGGCCGTGCTACCGGGGATACGGTTGAGCCTCGCTGGGGACCACCTGGAGGTGACAGGGACCGATCAGGATCTCACGATCTCGACCGAAGTCGCTGTGGCGGGGTTGTCTGACGGAGTTGTGGTGGCGCCTGCCAGGCTGCTGACCGACATCGTGCGTGCCCTGGAGCCCGGTGCGGTGATGTTGCAGGGGGACGAGGAAGAGCTCCAGGTCTCTGCAGGCCGGTCGCAGTTCACGCTGCGCCCGTATAGGCCCGGTGATTTTCCGCACCTGCCAGCGCCCAGCGGCGCGAGCGTCGCCCTATCGACTGCCGGCTTGGCAGAGGCGTTGCGCCAGGTCGTGAGGGCAGCTTCATCAGAAGACACGCGCCCAGTGCTTACCGGGGTGCTCATGGCTGCTGAAGCTGAAGGGCTGCGCCTGGTCGCAACCGATTCCTACAGGTTGGCTGTGAAGGACCTCCCTGGCGCCAAAGGTGTCCTCGGCGAAGGGCAAAAAGTGCTCGTCCCGTCGAGAGCCCTGGCTGAGTTGCAAAGGCTTCTCGGAAGTGAAGCCGAGGCGGTCGAGCTTCGGCTCGGTGCGCATGACGTCAGGTTCGAAGTCGGGCAAGTCAAGCTCACCACCAGGCTCATCGAAGGTGAGTTCCCGCCCTACCGGCAATTGATCCCGTTCAACTACCCCAACAGGTTGGTTATCACGCGAGAGCCTTTCCTGGACGCGATCCGCCGAGTGCGGCTAGTTGCCCGCGATGCAACGACGCCCGCCCGTATCTCGCTGCGAGCCGACACAGTGCAACTGAGCGTCATAACCAACGACTGGGGCCAGGCCGTCGAAGAAGTAGACGCAAAGTACGAAGGTACAGAAATGACGATCGCCTTCAACCCGCAGTACTTGGCCGAAGGCGTCGAGGCCGTAACGGGTGAAGAGGTGGTCCTGGAGACGATTGATGCCTTGAAGCCCGCTACGCTCAAGCCGACTGAAAAATCGGACTACGTCTATCTGCTGATGCCTGTGCGCGTCGCATAAGACCGGCCCCGCCAAGCCGCGAGCGGTGTACCTAGAGCACCTGAGTGTAAGCAACTTTCGCAATTACGTAACTGCAGAGCTTCAGCCTGCTCCGCAGGGGGTAACCCTGCTCCAGGGTGACAACGGAGCAGGGAAGACCAACTTGCTCGAAGCGGTCGGCTATTTCGCAACCCTTCGGAGCTTTCGCGGGGCGCCAACGACGTCTCTTGTGCGAAGCGGCACGGAGCAAGCTGTCCTGCGCGCGAGGGCAAACAGACAGGGCAGGGCGCTGCTCATCGAGGCCGAGGTGAACGTCTCTGGCCGGGACAAGGTGCAACTAAACCGCCAACCCTTGCGCCGCAACGACGAGTTGCTCGGAGCGGTGCTCGTAACAGTTTTTTCTCCGGACGACATAGAAGTTGTAAAAGGGGGGCCTCAGAGCAGGCGTCAATACCTTGATGAGATCCTTGTCTCACTCCACCCCAAGCACCATGCAGCGCACACCGAACTGGAGCGAGTCCTCAAGCAACGCAATGCCTTATTGCGTTCCGCAGCCGGCACACTGCGCGGGAGCATGGCAAGCACGCTGGACGTTTGGGACGCGAAATTGTCCGAGGTCGGCGAGACGATCGCCGACGCAAGGGAAACCCTTGTGGCCTCACTACAAGACGAATCCGATCAGGCGTACCTCACATTGAGCGTCGCGCCCAGTGTGAGCCGAGGGGCTGTCGGCCTGCGCTATGAGCGCAGCTGGGAAGGACCGCTCGTGGCTGCGCTCGCGGCTGCCCGGGCAGAGGACGTGCGCCGCGGCGTCACCTCCGTCGGCCCGCAGCGCGACGACCTTTTCATGTCCATCGAAGGCTTGGCCGCGCGCACCCAGGCTTCGCAAGGCGAGCAACGGAGCCTCGCTCTAGCGCTGCGCCTCGGCGGTCATTCGCTTGTGACCGCCCGCCAGAGCTCTAGTCCCGTGTTGTTGCTCGACGACGTGTTCTCCGAGCTGGACCCCCACCGCAGCGCGGCCCTTGCGTCCTGTTTGCCGGAGGGCCAGACGTTGCTCACCTCGGCCGGGCCCGTGCCTGAAGGGCTGCCGGTCGCTCAACACGCACTGGTCCGTGACGGCGCCCTGTACCCAGCGACGGGTGACTTGAGCGTGTAAGCCGGCCCGCGCTCCCCGTCCCTGGGGACCACTAGGTTGGCGGCTCGTGAGCACCGGTGGCTGGCAGGCGGGTCATGGGCGCGGGGGAGGGGGGCGTAAAGCTGCCCCTGGTGACGGTGCGGGCCCTCGGCCGGTCGTAGCATCCCTCGCTGAGGCAACCCGGATGATGGGCTTGGAAGGAGCGGTCGAGCTCGCAGACGTGCAGGCACACTGGGCCGAAGTTGCAGGTGAGGCGGTGGCGCAACACGCCTGGCCGACCGGGCTCCGCCAGGGTGTGCTTACGGTAGCCGTGGACCACCATGCGTGGGCGGCCCAGCTCCGACTACTGTCCTCGCACCTCCTCAGCGGGCTTCAGGTGCCCTGTCCAACGGTCCAGGCTATTGCCGTCCAGGTCAGCCTTACTCCGACCCCAAGACCCGAGTAATGGCGGGCCCAGCTGGTAGAATGTACCTGGCCGTTGGGTTGGTGATGAGCGCTTGCGACCCGAGCGAAACCATGAAGCCATCCATTGCCGCGCGCGCAGAGCAGCGCCTCCAGTGCCACTAAACCGAGAAGTGAAGGCTGAGTGATGACGAAGGTCGAAAACGAGCAATTGGGGGCCTTCGATGGCACGTACTCCGCTAAGGACATGTCCGTGTTGGAAGGCCTTGACCCGGTCCGAAAGCGGCCCGGGATGTTCATCGGGTCGACCGGCTCTTCGGGGCTGCACCACTTGGTCTGGGAGGTCGTAGACAACTCGGTCGACGAGGCGATGGCAGGTTACTGCACCCGCATCGACGTGACCCTCCTGGCTGACGGAGGCTGCAGGGTCGTAGACAACGGACGCGGCATCCCGACCGACGTGAACCCGCAGTACAAGCTTTCCGGGGTTGAGATCGCGCTTACCCGGCTCCACGGCGGTGGCAAGTTCGGTGGGTCGGGCTACAAGGTTTCAGGTGGCCTGCACGGCGTCGGTGTGTCGGTGGTCAACGCATTGTCGAGCCGGCTAGTCGTCGAAGTCGACTACGACGGTCAGCGGCACAGGATGGAGTTCGTCAATGGTGGCAAACCGGTTGGCAAACTGGAGGCCCTGGGCCCGTCCCCCGCGGCAGGCGAGGGACTTCGGTCACATTTTGGCCGGACGCATCAATCCTTGAAGACGTGGTGTTTGTTGCGCGAACAGTGCTCGAGCGCCTCCAGGTGTACGCCTTTTTGAACGCGGGCCTCGAGATCAGCTTCCGCGACGAGCGCGAAGGTGGCGGAGCTCCCGTCACCTATTCGTACAAGGGCGGGATCATTGATTTCGTCAAGCACCTTAATTCGACAAAGGACCCTCTGTTCAAGAAGGTTGCCTATTTCAAGGTTTCCGAGGACGATTCCGAGGTCGAAGTCGCGTTGCAGTGGAACACTGCCTATAACGAGGGCCTGCATGGGTTTGCCAACGGGATCGCCACTGTTGAGGGCGGCACTCACGTCGAGGGCCTGAAAAAGGGCCTGACCAACGTCGTCAACAAGTACGCCCGGACACGGACCGTGCTCAAGGAAAAGGACGAGAACCTTCTTGGCGAGGACATCCGCGAGGGGATGTGCGCCATTGTCTCGGTGAAGCTCCGGGAGCCCCAGTTCGAGGGTCAGACCAAGGCAAAGCTTGGCAATACCTCCATGCGGTCCCTCGTGGAGAGAGCGACGAACGAGAAGCTGGCTGAATGGCTCGAGGAGAACCCGACCGAAGCCCGCCTGATCGTGACGAAAGCCATACAGGCGTCACGGGCGCGGGTCGCAGCGCGCGACGCACGGGAAGCAACCCGCCGAAAGTCCCCCCTAGAGGGGGCTGGCATGCCGGGCAAACTGACGGACTGCCGGACGCGCGACGCACGAGAGGCCGAGCTGTTCATAGTCGAGGGCGATTCGGCCGGTGGGTCAGCGGTCCGCGCGAGGAACCCAGAAAACCAAGCGATCCTGCCGATCCGCGGCAAGATCCTCAATGTCGAGCGTGCTCGAGTCGACAAAATGTTGAAGAACAACGAGATCCAGACCCTTGTCGCAGCGATCGGTGCCGGGGTCGGAGAAGACTTCGATGTTTCCAAGGCGCGTTACCACAAGGTGATCATCCTGGCTGATGCTGACGTTGACGGTAGCCACATCCGCACCCTGCTGCTCACCTTTTTCTTCAGGCAAATGACCGCTCTCGTCGAAGAGGGATTCGTTTACTGCGCCCAACCCCCCCTGTTTTCGACGACGATCGGGAAAGACAAGATCTACCTGAAAGATGAGCCGGCGAGACTGCGTTTCCTGGCAGAACGTCCAGCCCACAAGGCGGAGTTCCAACGGCTAAAGGGGCTCGGCGAGATGGACTATGACGAGCTGGGCGGCACGACGATGGCTGCAGCCCAACGCACTCTTTTGCAGGTGGAGATCGAGCAGGCGGCTATAGCCGATGAGGCCTGCAGCATTCTCATGGGCGATGACGTCGAGCAGCGCAAGCAGTTTATTGTCGATAACGCTGGCGAAGTAAGGTTCCTGGACATCTAAATGACTGACGTACTGCTACCCGGTGGTGCTGGCGACGACGGCGGGGACGGGCCTCGCACCGGGATCGAACCGATCGAGATCAACGTGGAGATGGAGCGCTCCTTTTTGGAGTACGCCATGTCCGTTATTGTGCAGCGAGCCCTTCCGGACGCGCGGGACGGCTTGAAGCCGGTGCACCGGCGCATCCTGTACGCGATGCATGTCCAGAACTATCGCCCCGACAGGCCGCACGTTAAATGCGCCAAGGTTGTAGGCGAGACGATGGCCAGGTTCCACCCCCATGGGGACATGGCCATTTATGACGCGTTGGTCCGGATGGCCCAGCCTTTCAGCCTGCGTGACCCGCTGATCGACTTCCACGGGAACTACGGCTCGCAAGATTTCTCCGCAGCCGCGGCACGGTACACGGAGTGCCGGCTCTCACCTCTGGCCATGCACATGCTCGAGAGCATCGACGAAGAGACCGTCGACATGGGCCGGAACTACCTGAACGAGGACGACGAGCCGACAGTCTTGCCTTCCCGGTTCCCGAACCTTTTGGTGAACGGGAGCCAAGGGATTGCAGTCGGTATGGCGACCAATATCCCTCCCCACAACTTGGGTGAGGTTATCGACGCGGTCACGCATCTGATCGACAACCCAGAAGCCTCGGTCGAGGACCTTATGAGGTTTGTGAAAGGTCCAGATTTCCCTACCGGTGGGCTCATTCTTGGTCGGCAGGGGATCCTTGACGCCTACAGGACCGGTCGCGGCTCGATACGCATGCGTGCGAAAGCCACGATCGAGGAGACTCGTAACGGTGCGCAGATCGTTGTGACAGAACTGCCTTACCAGGCGAGCCCGCGTGCGGTGCAGGAGAGAATTGCCGAGTTGGTCAACAGCCGGGAACTGGAAGGCATCAGGGATATACAGGATCTTTCCGCCGGCGTCGACACCAAGATCGTCATCCCCTTGAAAAGGGACGCAAATGCCAACGTCGTACTCAACAACCTGTTCAAGCTGACACCGCTACAGACCAGTTTCGGGGTCAACATGGTGGCGCTCGTCAATGGGGGCCCACGGACCCTCAACTTGAAGTCCGCGCTCGAGGCCTACGTAGCGCATCAGGCCGACGTCGTGAGGCGCCGGTCAGAGCACAGGCTGCGCCGGGCGCAAGCGAGGGCCCACATTGTCGAAGGGCTCATCAAAGCCCTGGACATGATCGACGCGATCATCGCGGCCATTCGGGGGTCGGAGAGCCGCGGCGAGGCTCGCGACGCCCTGATGGCCGCACCGTTCGAGTTCAGCGAGGTGCAGGCCGAGCACATCCTGGACATGCAGCTATCCCGGCTTACCCGGTTGGGTAGGGCCGATCTCGAAGAAGAGATGGCGAAGTTGCGCCAGGTCATTTCCGAGCTCGAAGCGATCCTCGCCGACCAGACCTTGCTGAACGGGGTCGTCAAGACCGAGCTTGGTGAGATACGGGCTCGCTTCAACTCCCCCCGGCGCGCCGTGATAACCGTCGACCCCGGTGAGATGGCACCCGAGGACCTGATCGACGACGAAGAGCTTGTGATCACCATGACTCGGGCGGGTTATATAAAGGCTGTGGCGGCATCGACGTACAGGACTCAGGGCCGCGGTACGCGCGGCATGCGAGGCACGAACCTGCGCGAGGCGGACATCGTGGCCAAGGTGATACACACGACGGCCCACGCCTACCTGTTGTTCTTTTCCAACCTCGGCCGCGTTTACCGCTTGCGCGCCTTCGAAGTGCCGCTTCAGGAACGCACCGCCCGAGGCACGGCCATTGTCAACCTTCTCCCGCTGGCGCCCAATGAGCGCATCCAGGCCCTTGTCGACACTCGTGATTTCCAGTCCGACAGGTACCTCATGTTCGCGACAAAACAGGGCCACGTGAAGAAGACGGCCTTCTCTGAGTACGACAAGAGCCGCCGCGACGGCCTCATAGCGCTCAACCTGCGCGAGGGCGATGAGCTGGTGGCGGTGATCGTCACCGCTGGGCAAGACGACATTTTCATGGTGAGCCGGGCCGGCATGACGATCAGGTTCTCGGAGCAGGATGTCCGGGCCATGGGCCGTGATGCGGCGGGCGTGCGCGGGATGGGCATGCGCGCGGGCGACGAAGTCGTAGCCGCCGACATAGCGCGCGACGAGACCAGCATTCTCATGGTTACGAGCGCGGGCTATGGCAAAAGGACGCAGCTGCACCACTTTCACCGCCAAAACAGGGGTGGCCTCGGTGTTCGGGGCATCCGCCTTACCACAAAGCGCGGTGGCGTCGTGTCGGCATTCACTGTGGGGCTTGACGACGAGATCCTCATCATCTCCTCCTCGGGGGTCGTGGTGCGGCTGGCGGCCCGGGACATTTCGAGCCAGGGCAGGGATGCGACAGGCGTGCGGGTCGTGAGCATCGACGCAGGCCAGGAAGTCGCCTCGGTAGCCCCGGTGCTCGCGGTCGAGGAAGAATAAATGGCCGATCCTGTCCCGCGGCAGCCAAGCCGTCGTGAGAGGTCGCCTGCGGGCGGCCCGCCGACCGAGGCTGCGCCTGCCGTCAGCGGATGGGGCCAACCGCCAACGTGTGCACCCCGCGATACCGGGCAGTCTCCCAAGGCGCCTTATTTCCCACCATGGGACGTAGCAGGGGCCCCAGCCCCCACCCGGGCCGGTGGCCCTCCTCGGGGCGGGCGTGGTCCCGCTCCTGCCGGGGCACCTGGCCGTCCCGCTGGGCCACCCCAGGCCCCCGCGGCGCAGAGGCCTCGGCCTCCGGCGGGCGCCGGGGCGCAGGGAGGCCGTTCCGGGCCACCCAGTGCAACGCCCGGGCGCGGCCAGGGCCAGGCGACGACCCGCGATACGCGCAACCGGCTCGTGGTGCGACGGGTCAACGCCGTGAGCGTCCTCAAGGTCTCTGTCATCTTCTATTTCGGCGTGCTCGTGGTGATGCTCGTTGCTGGCGCGCTGCTGTGGAACGTAGCCGCCGCCCTGGGGGTCATCGATGACCTCAACAAGGCGATCCGGACCCTGTTCGCCCTTTCCACGTTCAAGCTGCACCCGCTCGTCGCCCTCGGGTGGACGGCGGTGATCGGGGGAGCGCTCTGTTTCCTCGGGGTCGTAGTCAATGTCTTCGCGGCAATCATGTATAACCTGATCAGCGACATCGTGGGCGGTGTACAGGTGACGGTCGCCGCCGACAAGCACGCCTGAGCCCACCGTGTAATCTTGAGTGCCCGGCAGGGCCGCCGGCGTTGCGGCTGCAGGTGCCAGGGGCTATAGCTCAGCCGGTTAGAGCGCAGCACTGATAATGCTGAGGTCGGTGGTTCGATTCCACCTAGCCCCACCGGAAAAGTCCTGGTAAACGGCCTACCGAGTCCCCTGAAGCAAAAGTGGTTCAAATTCTCGTGCCCACTACGTGCCCAAGGAGTGCATAAGCTCTGGGCGTGTTGCGTCCTGAAAACTGGACCAGACCTGCGGGTGGAAGTCCCGTCCGGGTAATCGCCGGAGAGCCCGGTAGCAGGCCCCGGTCCGTCGTCGAGAGGTGGCGGGCTGAGCGGGGTGTCAAAAGCCTCTTCGGAGGGAGCAAGCGTGCGGGCCGTAGTGCCACCAGGCGCGAGTCCTGCAGCCTCGTCATAATGACAACGGGGGAGCCGAGCCGCTCATGTCACGGCGAAGGCAGCATCCGACCTACTGGCGTTCCGGACATGCCCTTGGTCGAGTCCCCTCGGGGTACGGGGAGCGGCACGTACGCACGGTTTGGTTCGGGACAGGAGAGACCCGTCTGCCAGCCTTGTCAGCAAAGACCGTTCGTATAAGCCAGTGGTGAAATCGACGGAGGCAAGCGGGAGTCCGACGGGGTCGTAGTACTGCTGATCGCCGGGAGGAACCCGGCGGAGGGAAGGGCCCCGACTTCGGTCACGCCGGGAATGGAGGTAAGCGCGAGGGCATGGCCGGGACCGCCCGGCCCAATCTACCCCGATGGGCCATCATGCCCATCGCCAAAGTGCGACAACTCCAGAACCGGCTATGGGCTGCGGCCAAGCAGTCTGAGGGTCGGCGTTTCCACGCCCTGTATGACCGCATCTACAGGAGTGACGTCCTGTGGGAGGCGTGGGAGCGGGTGCGAGCCAATCGTGGTGCCGCCGGGGTCGATCGCAGTGACCCTGCGGCGGTGGAGGCCTATGGGGTCGAGCGCATGCTCGGCTGAGCTCCAAGAGCGTCCTCCGTGCAGGCAACTACCGCCCGGCGCCTGTGCGCCGGGTGGAGATCCCAAAGCCCGACGGGTCGAAACGCCCGTTGGGCATCCCGACTGTCACAGACCGGGTGGCCCAGCAGGCGACGAAGATCGTCCTCGAACCCATCTTCGAGGCCGACTTCTTGCCCTGCAGTTCGGGTTCCGCCCGAAGCGGTCGGCCACTCGACGCCCTGGAGAAGACCATCCGAGTGGCGTTCCCCGAAGGGCAAGCAATTTGTCTTCGAGGCCGACATACAGGACTTCTTCGGCTCGATCGACCATGAGAGGCTTCTCGCCTCTGGTCTGCTGAGCGGGTGTCGGACCGCCGGGTGCTCAAGTTGCTGCGACAGTGGCTGCGTGCAGGGGTATTGGCCGATGGGGTGGTCACCAGAGACGGTCACGGGGACGCCTCAAGGCGGGGTCATCTCACCTTTGTTGGCCAACATCTACCTGCACGCCTTTGACCGGGCCTGGGCCGAGCACGGCACCGGCGAGCTTGTCCGCTACGCGGACGACTTCGTGGTGCTGTGCGCGTCACGGGACCAAGCCGAGAAAGCCCGACGGCGGGCAGCTGCGTTGCTGGGCGACCTTGGCCTGGAGCTCCACCCGGACAAGACCCGAGTGGTCGACCTCCGGGGTGGCAAGCAGGGTTTTGATTTCCTCGGGTGTAGTGACGATTCCGGCGAATCCGTACACCCAGTCCGGGGTTTCCGTACACCCGGCAGGGGTGGCCGCGTTGCGGCCGGCGGCCATGGCTGGCAATCTCAGGGCGTAAAGCCCGTCGATGGTCTTGTTGTCGAGCATTTTGTTGCTTCCTTTCTCTATTTGTAATAACCGGGGCCACGGACGTTGTCGTGGTCGGGGTGGGTAAGGGGAAGTGGTAACTGCATGGGCTGTTTGTCCAGGCCGTGGCGCAATATGGACTCGACCGAGCGGTAGCTGCGCATGGCCAGCGCCCGGGTGCAGGCGGCCTCGAGGCCTTGTGCCTTGTGGATTGACACGGCGTAGGCCACCTGGAACGGCACTCTGGTGTTCAGTGAGTCATTGTCCTCGTCGCTGCTGTCGTAGTCATAAACGCAGAAGCGCACGGTCGAGCCACCGATCCACTTGAGTTCTTCACCGTCGACGTCAGCCACTTTGCCGACCGGGACCACTTCGCCTCATACAACGGCACGGCCCCCATCGAGGTGTCTTCGGGGGGCCACAAGGTCTTCCGGCTGTCACGGCGGGGCAACCGTCGTCTCAACCACGCCGTGCACATGGCCGCGGTCACCCAGATCTCCCACCGCCATAGCGAGGGCCGGGCCTACTACGACCGCAAGGTCAAAGAAGGCAAGACGAGCAAAGAAGCTTTGCGCTGCCTGAAGAGGCGCATCAGCGACGCCATCTTTGCCCACCTGGTCGCCGACGCCAAACGCAGGACCATGACCGTGACAGCGGGTCCGGGAGGGCAAAAGGGGAACGGCTCTGTCTCCAGCGCGGCCGGCTCACACCCCGAGCGCCAGCTCTTCGGACAAGCCACTCCCGGGCCCGTCACAACCATACGACCTACGGCGAGCACCGGGGACGCGGACGGCCAGGAGCCGCCACGAAAGAAATCTCGAAAAGCCTTTTGACGCAAAGAGGTCTCGATCTGTGTGGGCTTGCCTTGAACGTCCAGAGTTTTTGGGCTGGCCATAAAAGATATTCTGCGTGGCGGTCAGGGTAGCCCAGTGCCCGCCTGGGTTAGGGCCAGGGCATAGCTGACGACAACTAGCGGTTTCTTGCTGGGACTACCCGAAGGGTCCCGGACGGGAGGAAAGTTAGGCGTCGCGTGTTGTTTCGCGCCATGCGCTAGCGGTAAGCAGGACGGCGGCCCAGATGATCACGATCGTCACGCTTGCGATGATCGAGACGTTAATCGTCGGTCCTTGTTCTACAGAGCTCCTGATTTGGGCCGGGGCGAGGTTTTCCATTGCGACGCCGGGGATGGCGTCGCGAAGCGTCCCGAGTGTGGTGGCTGCGGCGAGGAGCGGGGTGGCTGCAAGGCGCCAGGCGATGGCGATCGCAATTGCGTAGGCACGTGATGCGGTGAGGCATGCAAGTGCGAGGGCGAGGAGATAGTAGAACGCGACCTCAAGGAGAAGCCAGAGCGCCGAGAGGATGAGCAGTCGAGGTGTGGCTGATGGATGGTGGCCGGTAAAAGCGAGGTTCGCGGCGATGAGGATGGCGTAGGCGCTGAGTGTGAACGGCAGGAGGTACACGAGGCCCGCGGGAACGCGCGAGATGTAGAGGGCGACTCTCGATCTGCCTGTTATGACGAGGTCGCGATAAACACCGGCGTCCTGATCGCCAGATCCAATCGTGGCTCCGACGATCGCTGATGCGATAGCTCCGAACATGCTGAGGATGAAGATTGCGTTGCCGAGCTTGGCCGCCCCGCCAGGGAGCGAGTTCTTCGCAGGGTTGTTCGCGTGTAGCGCCTCGAGGATGGCGTAGCTGACGGTGACGAGGCCGACCGTGAGGACTGCTGTCATGATCGCGAGCCCTTGCCGCCGGCGCAGCTTGAGGATGTCTGCGGAAATGAGCGCAAGACTGTCAGCGATGCTGTTCCTCATTCCTTGTCCCCGAGACGTCCCGTGACTTTTAGGAAGCGTTCTTCGAGTGTTGCTCGGGTGGGTTCAAACCGTTGAACGGCGCAGCCGCCCTCCAGCAGCGTTCGGATGAGCTCGCTGACGACCTTCGTGTCCGTGATCGTCAGCTCCAGCTCGCCCGGCCGGCCGCCCTCGTGTATCGCCTTTACGTCGCTGCTTTCATGCAGGAGCCGGCGCGCGAGCTCCGGCCGGTCGACGTCGACTCTCAAGCGAGGTTCTCCGTCCTTTCGGAGGTCATCGATTAGCCCCTGCACGACGACTTCGCCGTGGTCGACAATGGCGGCGTAGGTGCATGTTTTTTCGATTTCATCCAGGAGGTGCGAGGAGAGCACGACCGTCCGTCCCTGGTCGATGAAGTCGTGGACGAATAGGCGGAACTCTGCGATGCCTGAGGGGTCGAGCCCGTTCATCGGCTCGTCGAGGATCAGGAGGTCGGGGTCGCCGAGGAGGCAGCGAGCTATCCCGAGCCGTTGGCGCATACCGAGTGAGTAGGTCTTGACGCGGTCGCGGCCTCGCCCAGAGAGTCCCACCTGGTCCAGGCAGTGGTCGATCCTCTCAGCGGCGGCTGAGCCGCGGGCGGCGGCAACGACCTGGAGGTTCTCGCGACCGGAGAGGTGATCGTGAAAGCGCGGCTCCTCGACCATGGCGCCTACGCGCGCCAGGGCCTCCGCTCGTTGCTGTGGGACGGGATGCCCGAGAAGGCGCATCGATCCGCTACTTGCCGGGACCAGGCCGAGCAGCATCCGTATAAGCGTCGTCTTCCCGGCGCCGTTGGCGCCTAGGTAGCCAAAGGCGGTACCGGTCGGGACGCGCAGGTTCACGTCTCGGACGGCAGTGCGGTCGCCAAAACGCTTCGTGAGGTCGGTTGTGATTACGGCGTCTAATTCGGTGTTCATCCAACCATGATGCTACGTAGTGCGTACTAACGCAAGACGTAGTATCGGTTGCGTTACTACGCCATGAGTAGTAATCTGGAACTCGTGCGCGAACCACGACACGCCTCCACCCGAGTGAACGACCCGCCGACCTTGATCCTCACAAGCCTGGCCGCAGGCCCGAAGCACGGCTACGCCCTTATGCAGGACATCGAAGATTTCGCGGGCGTCCGGCTCGGACCGGGGTCGCTGTATGGTGCCGTAAGTCGACTAGAAGAACGTGGTCTCATCGAGCCGCTGGGTGCTGTCAGCCGCACGCGTCCCTACCAGTTGACGTCCGCCGGCCGCGAAGCGCTCCAGGCGACTGTCGTTGGGCTGCGCACTGTCGTCGACGAAGCGACCACAAGGCTAGCGCGACCTGCTCAAGTGGCCCTCGCCGGAGGCTCCGCATGACCGAGACCACCATCCGCGGGCTCCTGCGCCTCTACCCGCGCGCCTGGCGTGCCCGCTATGGCGACGAACTGACGGGCCTCATCCTCCAAGCGAGCGGGCACCGCAGCCCGTCTCTCCGACTCAAGGCGAACGTCGCATTCGGGGGCGTCCGAGAACGACTACGGGTGATAGGCCTGCTCGGCAACGACCTCACACCCCGGGATCGGACACAGAGCGGCGTCTTGCTCGTGATGTGGTCCTGGATGCTCTTCGTCCTCGGGGGCATCGGCGTCCAGAAAGCGGCTGAACACTGGAGAGCAGCCGTGCCCGCAGCAAGCGCTCGACTGCCCGAAGTTGCATTCGATATACTCATTGGCGGCGCTGCGATCGGGAGCGTCCTCTTCGTCGCTGGGCTCGCCTTCGGCGGCCGAACGCTCGCCGTGTTCCTGCGTGCAGGTGGGTGGCAACAGGTCCGACGCCCGATCTACCGCGCCAGCGCCCTCACCGGACTCAGCGTGATCGGCCTGTTGGCTCTCAGCATCTGGGCCAACCATCTGACCTTCGCGCAACGCAATGGCCACAACGACGCCTACGGCGCAGCGGTGCTCTGCTGGGCGTTGCTCTTCGCCGGCTGCCTCTTCAGTTGGGCCGCAGCAGCCGTGTCAACCGTTCGGCACCTCAACATCAAACCACCACTGCTAACACTCGAAACCCGCACAGCCGTAGCGGTGACCGCGGTGATGGCCGCGATGACCATCGCTTCCTCCGTCTGGTGGGCGACCGTCGCACACTCAGCGCCTTGGTTCTTGGCCGGCACAGCACCAGGGACCCCGGGAACGGTCGCCCCGCTCAACCTCGTCATCCCCGTCGCGCTGATGCTCATCGCAACGCTTCTGGCGTCTGTGGGCGCCCGACGCTCACTTCGCAACGCTTGTCTCATAGCGTAAGGGTTCGCCGCTTCGTGAAGCACGTCCCGAAACCGCAGGGGCTCCGTCGTCGAGCGGTTGGCGCCCTTTCCCGATGCCTCTCCGTGGCCAGAACGCAGGTGACCGAACCGTAAAATCGCCACACCGTCAGTGCACAAGTTCAGCTTTCGGGCGATCGGTTGAAGTCCTGGCACGGTGTCGCATCCGATAGCGACGCCCCTTGTCAGCCCGAGAACGGTTATTATGCGTGTAATTCCCATCTGGGGATTTTCCAAGCTGTGGGCTTCATATTCGGCGTTATGCGCCCAGCACGCTCGGGTGATGTCACGGGAGGCCACCACACTCCGTGGCCGTTTGGCGGATGTTCCTACTGGCCGCCACCAACGCATTTTCCGATGGCCGCCGGCACGTGCTGACCAGACCGGTTTTGGTTTGAGTCCACACGGGTGGTGTACGGGCTGGCAAGCCGGGCCCTGACGGTCTGAGGGTCCACCACTCGCGACAACCACCGCACCAACCTCAAGGAAGTTCCAACAACCGAGAGGAGATGCGGTGGCAAAAGACAGCTTGGACGCGCTCGACTGGTTGCGCAAGCACCTCGAGCAAGATACCCCTGACCTGGTGCGTGAGATGCTGGGCTCTTTTATCCAAACGCTGATGGGGGCCGAAGCCGATGCCATCTGTGGCGCCGGCTACGGCGAGCGCAGTCCCGAACGAGTCAACAGCCGCAACGGTTACCGCCACCGCGACTTCGACACCCGGGCCGGCACCATCGACCTGGCCGTGCCCAAGCTGCGCGAGGGCAGCTACTTCCCGGGCTGGCTGCTAGAGCCCCGCCGGCGCGCCGAAAGAGCCCTTACCCAGGTCGTCTGCCAGTGCTACGTGGAGGGCGTGTCGACCCGGCGGGTGGACGACGTCGTCAAAGCCATGGGCATCGAGGGGATCTCCCAAATCCCAGGTGAGCGCTATGGCCAAGGAGCTCGACACCATGGTGGAGGCCTTCCGCTCCAGGCCCTTGGACGCCGGGCCTTATACCTATGTCTGGCTTGACGCCCTCTTGCTGAAGGTCCGCGAGGGCGGCCGGGCGGTGAACGTGGCCACGGTCATCGCCACGGGGGTCAACAACGAGGGCAAGCGCGAGAGCCTGGGCTTTGACGTCATCACCACCGAGGACGGGGCGGGCTGGACGGCTTTCTTGCGCTCCCTGGTGGCTCGGGGCCTGTCTGGCGTGGCCCTGGTCGTCTCTGATGACCATAAGGGCCTAAAGACAGCCATAGAGGCCGTGCTCGTCGGCGCCACATGGCAGAGGTGCAGGACGCACTTTGCCAGAAATTTATTGACCAGAGTGCCCAAGGCCTCCCAGGGCATGGTGGCCACCTTGGTGCGCACCATCTTCGAGCAGCCCGACCACGACAGCGTCTGGGCCCAGCACGCCCGGGTCGTTGACCAGCTCGCCGGGCGTTTCCCCGAAGCGGCAATGATGCTCGCTGACGCCGCCGAGGACTTGCTCGCCTTCTCCACGTTCCCACCCGAGCACTGGTCAGCCATCAGGAGCAATAACCCCCAGGAAAGGCTCAACAAAGAGATCCGCAGGCGCACCGACGTGGTCGGCATATTCCCCAACCGCTCCGCCGTGGTGCGCCTGGTGGGGGCCGTCCTGTCCGAGCAGAACGACGAGTGGGCCGTCGCCATCCGTTACATGGGCTCAGAAAGCTTGGCCAAGGCACGCCTGCGCCCCATCGAGGCGCTCCCCCAAGAGCCCGAACTGCAGGCCGCCGGGGCCGCCTAAGGCATTGCTCGCACATTGACAACTGAAAACGCCCAGGAGCAGTTACTTCAACGCGCCCCAAAACAGGCGTAATCATTACATGCTTGACTTTCGCGACGCTATTTGCTTAGACTTTCAAATAGAAGTTGGTGTTGGTGGTTGTCATACACCACCCGGCTGGACTTGACCGATAATGGTGAGGTCGGCGGTTCGATTCCACCTAGCCCCACCAGTTCCTAGGTTGAGCGCAAGCTTAACCAGCCACTTTTACGATGGGAATGGCTATCTTTCTCCATTGGCTGGGGTCCCAGAGTCGGCATAAACGTTTCCTCCCTCGCCATAGCCATAAACGGCATAGCTCGTCCCGTTGGTCACCACGCAGGGGTAGTGAATTGTCCACTGCACGATTCGTGAGTAAACCCCCGGCGCTAGACCTGGCCCGAAATCGATCTGGGTACCCCGCTGTACGAGCACTTTCTCGCCCGGTCCCGGCGTGGCTACGTTCTCCACCTCCATCGGGAAGCACTCCATCAGTAGCGGGTTGCCGTCGAAATATTGCCGTGCGTTGGACAGAGTTACGGGGAAGGCCCAGACGCCCGTGGTGGCCAGCTCGGCCTTCCAGTACGCGGACCAGCGGGTACCGTCGGAAACCGCTCCTTGGGGGCCGTCAGCCGCAATAACTTTGCCGATCGTGGACGTGAACGGGCCGCTCAGGATGGGGGTGTGGGCTGGCGCGGCTCCGCTGTTTTTCCAGGACTGGTAGTAATCGGTCAAGAGGTCGGCCACGGCATCCGCCCCGCCTGGCGGCGCCACCTCACTCGGTGCGTCGAGGCCGTCCTCTGCGCCAGCGTCCTTCATGATCGTGGTGCCGAGGAAGGGCGGAGGTGTCAGGTTGGTAGAACCCCCACCGCCGTGGAAGGCGAGGCGCCAGGGGGCATCCGGGTCGGTCTTCACCAGGACGTCGAGCTCGAGAGAACCGCCTAGGTAGCTCGTGTCGAGTACATAGCTCTTCACGAACAGTGAGCGGGTGTGGTACTGGGCTAAGAGGTATAGCGGGTATTCGGTCTCGATCGGGACAATTACGGATACCCCGAGAAAGGGTTCAGCGGTGCAGCGCTTGAAGAAGGCGTAGTGCTTGTAGGTGCAGCCCAGTAAGAAGTCGTCTCGGACAGGCCCAGCGACCGTCATCTCTCGGATCGCCGCGGCATCACCTTGGGCGAGGACGGATTGCCACCGCCCCCAAAAGCTAATGGCGACGGCCCGTGCCGTTGCGCCATACAGCAGTGGGAGGTGAGGAGAAGTATCCGTCTGAGCACTCGTTGGGCCGGCCGACATGCACACGAGCAAGAACCCGATCCCAGTGGCCAGAGCGAACCTGCGCTTTCGTGCTGGAGCAGTGCCCTGGGTGTGGCGTACGACGCGAGGTACACGGCAATACGGAGAGACGGACAGTCTTAATGGTCTGCTCATAACTGCGATGATGCTGTAACTCAGAGGCAACTGCACGGCCATGTCGCAATCCAGAGGCAACAGCAACCCGCTTGCCACTCCAAGCGTTGGCTCGTGCACATGAGTACCGGAACTTGTCAGCGCCTCCTGACGTGATCGTCGAACCCAACTGCCTGGGATGCCGGCAATGTCGACGCTCGATGCGAACGTGGGCGAGCCACCTCCGCCCACTTTTGATATGGTACCCTGGGACAGACGTACCTAGGGACATAAGTACGGAGGTCCCACAAGTTAGTGAGGAGCGGATATGCCAAGCGCCACTGAGAAGGTCGAGCGGGTACAGCTAGGGGTACGCATGGAGAAGCAGATGGTCAAAGTCCTAAAAGGTCTGGCTGAGTTTGAGGGCGTAACCCTAGGCGAGCTGCTCGAGAAGATTGTCCTGCACTCGTTCGAGCCAGTTGTAGGTGATGAGGGAGAATCGTGCGCTAGCCCCCACGGGAGGGCGGCTCTTGAAGCCATTAGCGATCTAAAGCGGGTGTACGGGATGGGCTACGACGCCCATTCCTGGAGGCAATTCGAGAGGGATGCCGACGGTGGCGAAGACGAGCGTGGTCCCGTCCTGCCACGTCCCAAAGCGGCCTCAGTTAGTGCCGTCCCGCAGCCGAAGACCTCGGCTCAATTTAGTCAGCAGCTGAGCTCCAAAGACGCGCAGGAATCTATCCACTCCGCTAGTAGCTCCGGGCGGTAGGGGCTAGGCGAAGCAGCCGTGGACGCCGCCCGGGCCGCCAACATGCGCCGGGGTGACCGCAGCGACGGCCGACTGGTGCTCGTGGTGCGCCCGGGGAGGGCGTCGACCCGTTGGCGGGCGAAGCGGCGGCCATCTCCTAGTACCCTGTCTTCCTCGCCGGCGCCATGGTGGGGACCGTGGCCAGGGTCGGGCCACCTATTGCCCCCGTCCGCCCACCACGCCGTCAAAGGTTACTTTTCTCGAGGAGCCCTGACTTCCAAGGGATTGGCGATCGCGACTTCTTTTTCCTTATGAGATCGGAGTCGAGCGAGCCGCGAGCTCGGCCGCCCGCTGGACGCCTGTCGTGCCCAAAGCGTGCCCAAACGAAGTGGCATCGGACGTCTTCGGGAGGCGCCGACAGTCAGAAAAAGGCAGCTCAGGCGGGGCTTCTGTTCATTGAGCAGGCCGTTGTCCAGCACTGATAATGCTGAGGTCGGTGGTTCGATTCCACCTAGCCCCACCAGGCACGGCCAGCTGATTTGGCACCTTAGCTGGTCGTTTGCGATTCTATATCTAGCTCGGTTGTGCCACGAGGTGACAGCTCCTGCCAGCGTTGGACACGCTGTGACGCACCGATCATGCACGAGATCATGCACGACGGAGGACCGAACGGCGCGAGGTGAGGTCTCGGCCGATAAGCACGCATAGCTCGTTGGTGTGTGAAGCAATACACCTTCGCGTCGAAGCGGTGTGGCTGGCTCACGCAGTATTCGCGTACCTTGGCCGAGACCGCGTTGCCGCAGGTGGCACACCGAGCCGAGTCGTCTTCAACCTGAGCGAGGGGGACCGGTTCAAGCTGACCGGGGGGGACCGGTTCGGACTCGATCATTGACGCCCCAGGAGTGGTCTCGATGACTGAGGGTCGTGGCTCAGACGCCTATCCTGCCGAGCCGCTGTGAGCTTTTCGACAAGGACACTTCGGTCCCACAATTCGACGTCCGCTGCCTTCGCGAGCCGACAGGCCTGAGGAGTGAACGTCCTGTTGGTGATGACTAACGCCTTCTGGGCCCGGTAGTAGGTCGGGCACCGGCGATCTCTTGGACGGCCTTCACGCCGATGGGGCGGTTGGAGCGCTTCGCCTGGACGACTTGGCGTACTCGATTCTTTGTGACCACGAGGTCAGCCCCGTAATCGCCGGTCGATGGTGTCAACTCAGCTCTGCCGCGGAGGCGACGGAACATCAAGGCCAGGAACTCCTCGAAGGTCCGCCCGTCCATCCTGTCGGCCTCGACAATGCCCGACCGGTGGAGACGCACGATCCGGTGCAGCTTCAGAGCGCCGATCAGCACCACCAACAACCCGACGGGTACCCGGATGTGCCAATCATATAGAACGTCTACTCGACTGGCTCCCTGGGAGAGGGCATGACCGACGACCCTGTCGACGTTGAGGGTCGTAGCGGTGGAGCCCGTCGCGAGTCTTCCCATAGAGCACCCACAGCGTTGCACCGGTAGAACGCCCGTGCCACCGCGGCACGACGGTGGTTGCCCGGCGCACATAGCCCATCACGACCAGTGTCCGCGACACCCTTTGGAACGCGTTCGTCCCACCCCGCCCGGCCGGGTGAAGCTCGACAGCCCCGGACACGGGCGGTTTCTCCCGGTTCATCCGTCGCGGGTCACGCGGGCAGCTGAACTTCGAAGATGGTCGTGTCGTCTATCACGATATTTTGTAGATTCGCCGCGCAAAGTGGGTCGTTCAAGCGGGGAACGTCTCCGCCGGGAGGTGGTCCTCACCTCTGGACAAAGCGCCGCGCTAAAGAGACCGGACCAGATCCTGTCTCAACGTAGTGCCTCGACCCTCTGGGCTGCCCGCCGGCCTTCCTGACGGCCGACCTGCCGCGTGATGCTTACAAGTGCCGCATCCGTTGGCCCAGTGTGCCCATGCCCTCCCCTCTGATCGTGTCAATACCACGGAGCCTGCCGCTCATCGTCAGGGCGAGGTCTTCAATAGGCCCCGAGACTGTTGGGCCTTCGCCGGCGGCCCAGTCCGCGTCCGTCGCTTCTGCCCGTAGCCCCGCAAATAGTTTGTGCCCCGGGAAGAATCGGCTGGTCCAAAGGTCCCCGACAACGAGGACCATTCGGCTCTCGGGAATTGTTTGCCTCACCTTCAACGGGCGGCGGATGTCCAATGAGTGGATAACGATGTCCTCGAGCATGGATAGCGCCGACAGCCCAGGCAGGTGGGTTTGGGTCGGCGCTGCCGCCCTAAATTGTTCCAAGAGCACTGGAATTGCATTGGTCCCCTGGCGGCGAGCGTCCTTGGCTATGAACCGATTGATCCTGAAACCAGCAGATATCGCGCCCACCAGCAGGTTCGGCACCGTCATCGTCGTCTCGCTGATCATATGGCCGACGACGTCGCGTACCCGCCACTCGCTGCACAATGACTCGGTCTCCCACTGGGGCCGCGTCAAGCTCTCAAGCAGCCCGAGGAGACCCAGTCGCTCCTGATGGACATCGATCCAAATGTCAGTTGGTGTGGCCATGAGCATGGTCCTTTCGTTGCCGGGAGCGCGTCCACGACCGCCGGAGGTGTCTAATACGTGTTATTTCATGAGCCCGACGTGGGCTCCGGTCGAACTTGCCTGAGGTGGCTGTCCATAGTCGGTGTGAATGGGCTGCTTTTTCGGGCGTCACGGTGCCGCACGACGCCGATGCCGATGGTGAGGGCGGCAGCGGCGTAGAGCGCGAATACGCCGCGGCCGGCCCACGGTGACGGGTTGTGATGCCTTTAGTGGTGCGAGGCTGCCCGAAGTGGGCGCTACGGAGCTCCACGCTCGACGCGACCAACGACTACTAGATCATGGTCGAGACCTTCGACTCGGTCGGGAGCCCTCCGGGCGACCGTAGGTTGCTGCGGCGTGGTTGCCATGCCCGCGCGCTGGGACCGCTCGCGGAATAGGCTAACGGCGATCAGGGCGAGGTTGCCTCCTGCGGCAGCTCCGATCGTGGTGGTGACGAGCGCGGACAGCCCGGACGTCGCGGTGAACCCGAGCCACCCTCCGAGCAGGGCGCCGGCGGTTACGGCCAGGAGCCCGCGTGATTTGGTGGCGCGGTCCCAGTCGCGGTGGGCCCAGGCCAGGTAGAGGCCCAGCGCGATCGGCAAGCTGGGGGCGAGGACCCCGAGCAGTTCGCTCATCAGGGACAGTGTGGGCCATAGCGTCAGGACCACTAGTGCTGCTCCGAGCCAGCCGCCGAGGCCGAGCACGAGCGGGACGATGGTGCGGGTCGCGACGCTGGTCTTGCGCCCGGCGGCACCGAGCTTGCGTACCCGCAGCGCTACCCAGAGCAGCGACAGGGCAGCCAGGGCGGCGAGGCCGACCATAAACGCAACGATGTCCTTGGCAATCGCTGCCTGCGTGGGCGATGTGGCAAAGCCGACAACGTTCGGGGTGTAGCGGGACGTGTCGACCCGTCCGGTGGCGTAGAACGTGGTCAGCAGGTGAGTGCTGGCGCTCGGCTCGTAGTAGAAGAAGTCGTCCGCGTGCCCGAGCCCGGACAGGATGACCTGATGCCCGTCGGGGAGATGCGGCAGCAGCTCCTTAGTGGCGTTCTGGGCCGGCGTTTCGAAGTCGAGCGTCCCGCCGATGAGCAGCGTCGGGACGTTCGAGTTCTGCACGCTGGTGTACTGGTACTCGCCAGGGTTGGCCGGCCAGGCGTGCGCAAGGCCTCCTGCCCCCCACAAGAACTCCGCCAGGGGATTGCCGATGATGGAGCCCCGGTCCGCGCCGGAGCCGAAATAGCGATCGACGGGCTGCGCGTCGGCCATCCCGATGCTTGCAAACTCGCCCCAGACGAACGACTGGGGGAGGGCGATATCGGCCATCAGCGACAGCAGCCACAGGCCGCTCGGGTCGCCGTGCGCTGCGGAGATCCACGAGTCGAGGGTCTGCGGCCCGGACAGTGGCGGGTCCACCGCGGTCGCCTCCGTTAGCCCGAGGAACGTCGCGACGAGGGCGTTGCCCGGCTTGATCGGCAGGAAGTACCACCGGCTCGGCATGTCTTTCGCCGTGTGCTGCATGCTCGCGGCGAGGTTGGCGGTGCGGGCGCGGCAGGCAGGCTGCTTCGCGCACAGCGCCGAGTAAGCCTGGATCCCCTGATCGATCTCGGCTCCGCTGTACACGAAGTTCCCGGGCGGGTTGACCCCGATCATGGCCGAGCGGTAAACACTGTTCGGGTACCGCCACGAGTAGGTCATGGCGAGACGGGTCCCCTCGCTCTCGCTGAGCAGGTCGATGCGCTTGTAGCCGAGCGCGACGCGAGCGGCCTCAATGTCGTCGGCCTGCTCCGCCAGCGTGTAGCCAGCGAGGTCTACGCCGGACCGCTCAAGGCGCTTCGCGCACGAGGCGAAGGCCTTGGAGTACGCGCTCAGGGACGCTTTGCCGAGGAAGTCTGCGGAGTTCTCGAGCGCCGCCGTCACCTCGGGACAGTTCAGCACCGAAGAGCCGTCGACGCCGCGGTAGCCGACCATGACGACATCGTGCTGGGCGGCGTAGCGGCTCGCTTGGGGGAACTTCATGTTGGTAATGCCCGGGCCGCCGTTGAGGACGAAGATCGGCGCCAGCGGATGGGACGAGCGAGCCAGGATCCGGGTCACCGGCAGCGCGATCAGGCGCGACCGCGGGTTTGCCCGGTCCTCGGGGACGACGAGCGTCCCGCAGTCGGCGCGGTAGGCGCCGGGATAGGTGCACGGGTGCATGGTCAGCTGGCCGGCGTGCGCCCCCTGCGGGACCGAAATTGCTGCCGAGCCGGACGAGACCCCCAGGTAGGTAAGTCCCGTCAATAGGGGGATGGTCACCAGCAGGCCAGCGATCCGTGCCCAGGTGAATGCCCGTGGTCTTTGGCCCAGCGTTACTGGTTGGTCGACCGCCACGGTCTTGCCGTAGCGCTTGGTCAGGTGGTTTTTCTCGAACATTGTTTGCCTTTCGCCGGCCCTCGTTGGGCCATGAGGCGAACCTAAAGTGCGGTCGCGAGACCGGCATCGTCGGGAGGTCGGGTTGCGGCTCCTACCATCCGACGATTTCGGCTCCTACTTAGGCAGGAGGTGCGAACGGAGGGGGCGGAGTACGTTCAGCGTGTGAGCCGAACCGAACATCTCGCCCGCACGTACTGGTCCGACCTGCTGGTCGCGCTGCTGGCGATTATGGCGATGCTCGACGTGGTTCTCGGACGCGGCTCGTCCGGAGCTCCGACAACGACGCTGTGGTTCTGCCTTCCCGCGCTCGCGATCCTGGTGCTACCCGTGTTCGCGCGGCGATGGTTTCCGTTTGCCGGACCGGCGGCGTACTGGCTTTTGGCCGCGGGGATCTCGTTCGTCGACCCGCTGCTGGTCCCGTACCCCGAGGCCCTCTTCCTGCTCGGGCTGGCGGGCGCATTCCTGCTCGGGAACCTTCGGGACGTCCGGCGGGCCGGCCTCGGACTGGCGATCGTGGTCGGCGCTGCGGCGACTCTCATCTACAACGTCCCGGGACACTCGGTCGACCAGCTCGTCTTCATTCCCGTCGACTTCGCCGTCGCCTGGGTTGCAGGCCTTGCCGTCCGCGCCCGGGCCGAGCGGGCCGAGGTGGCGGAGTCTCATGCGACACGGGCCGAGCAGGAGAGGGATACAGCGACGCGCGTCGCCGTGGCCGAGGAGCGGGTCCGGATCGCGCGCGAGCTGCACGACATCGTCGCGCACGCCGTCAGCGTGATGGTGCTACAAGTCGGCGCTGTCAGGCACCAGCTCCCCGACGCGATGGCCGAGGAGGGCGATGCCCTCAGGAATGTCGAGCAGGCCGGCCGCGGCGCGCTGGCGGAGATGCGCCTTCTGCTCAGTGTGATGCGCCGTGACGGCGATCGTGTCGAGTTCGCGCCTCAGCCCGGCCTTGACGGCCTCGACTCGTTGATCAAGGAGATCGGCCGCGCCGGGCTCCCCGTCGAGCTGCACCTCGACGGGGAGCGTTTCCCGCTCCCGCCAGGGATCGACCTCTCTGCGTACCGGATTGTTCAGGAGGGTCTCACCAACGCGCTCAAACACGCCCGCGCCAGCCACGCGGAGGTCACAGTCCGATATGCGCCGGACGAGGTAGGGATCGAAGTGAGCGACGACGGCACCGGCGCGACGCCGAGTGACGGCTACGGGCACGGCCACGGACTGATCGGCATCCGCGAGCGCGTCAAACTCTACGGCGGCGAGATGACCGCAGGAACGACAAACGGCGGCGGGTTTACGCTCAGCACCCGCCTCCCGCTCACCCCAGACCGGCCATGACGATCCGAGTCCTCATCGCCGACGACCAGTCCATGGTCCGCGCCGGCTTTCGAATGCTGCTCGCCGGCGAACAAGACATGGAAGTCGTCGCCGAAGCAAACAACGGACTGGAAGCGGTGGCCAAGGCGGCGCGGTTTGACCCGACCGTGATCCTGATGGACATCCGCATGCCAGAGCTCGACGGGCTCCAGGCCACCCGCCGGATCCTCGCCACCGACAACACCGCGCGGATCCTGATCCTCACCACCTTCGGGCTCGACGAATACATCTACGAAGCCCTGAGCGCCGGCGCGAGCGGGTTCGTGCTCAAAGACGACCCCCCCGAACAGCTGATCGAGGCGGTCCGCACCGTCGCCGCTGGAGACGCGCTCCTCTCGCCCGCGATCACCAAACGGGTGATCAAGCAATTCACGCGCATCCCTCGCCACAAGCCGCCGAAAGAACTCGACGAGCTCACCGCACGCGAGCAAGACATCCTCCGGCTCATCGCCCGCGGCCTGTCCAACGCAGAGATCGGCGCGGAGGTCTACATCAGCGAGACGACCGTCAAGACCCACGTCACGCACATCCTCCAGAAACTCGGCCTCCGCGACCGCGTCCAAGTCGTCGTGCTCGCATACCAGACCGGGCTCGTACCGGGAGACACGCTCACCTAGGCCTCACAGGGGCCCGCAAGCTCGACTGCCCGCCGTTCCGTCGGTCCCGCGACGCAGGACCATCTCTGAGGTCGCCTCTACGCGTTTTCGGAGGGCCGTTGTGAACGCGCAGGGACTACCGGCTCCTGCAAATGGCCGCGGGACAGCCGAGGCCCGCCCGACATGATCTCTCCGCGCGCCTGCGGGATACCGGCCGTTTCTGGCGACCAGGCGTGGGACAGCGCCCGGGCCATCGGTTCGAGGACCGAGACGTCACGATCATGATAGAAGGCGGCCGCCTGGCGGGCGCAACGCATCCGGCGCGATCTCACCGACGTCGCGCGCACCGTCGCCACGCACTGGGTGCACTTCGGCTCACGATCCCGGTACTGGTACCGGACAGGCCCAATCGGTGACCTCTAACGCCGGCTCAGGTGTGCGCCATAACGACGCGTAATGCGTCCGTGAAGGCGTCGATGGACCCGCAAATGTTCGACGATCTGCGCCCAGCACGCTCGGGTGGTGTCACGCGAGGCCAGCACACGCCGTCGCCGCTTGGCGGAGGTTCCTGCTGGTCGCCACCAGCGCAGTTTTCGATGCCCGCCGGCACATGATAACCAGACTGGTTTCGCCTAGCCATCAAGAGACACATGTTGGGTACGGCACGTGGGGCCAGAGCATCTTTGTCGCGGGTCGAGAAGCGACCGACACCTCAGTGTCGGTCGATGCTGCGATGACCTGTTCCCGGAGGGCCTGTCAAGCTGGCCCGGCCAAGGAGGGCCGGGGGCGCCGCCGAACGAAGGATGAGTGAGAGGCGGCGCCTTTTCCGGCTTGACGGGTCTGGAGGGGGCGGGGTAGGGGGTGCGGGGTGCTCCCCGCAGCCGCCTTTAGGCGGCTCTCTGGCCAGAGGGACGCGGGTTCGGGGACAGCGATGCGGCTGGCCGCCACGGCCGCGCACCTCATGGTGCTTATGCCGGGTGCGCGGCTATGCCGGGTCGGCCGATCGCCGAGACGATCGCGGCAGTTGGGACTTGGCGGTGGGCGTGAAAGGCCCGGCATAACTACAGGGCCTTCAAGAAGGCAAGCAGTGGGTCGGGCGGCCGGAAGCGCTTGGTGCCGACCTCGATCGGGGCGACCAACACGAGCGCTCGCTCTTTTGTCGCGAGGTCAGCATGCAGGTATGGCTGGGTCGAACGAGGGCTCGTGTGCCCGAGCCATAACGCGATCGTGGTCGGGTCAACCCCGGCCTGGAAACTGGTAATCAGCGATGTTCGAAGTGTGCCGAATAGCCATGTTGCAGTGGGCTCGTTGGGAGCTATTCGTCATGGTTCGCGATCACGGACGGGGCGGTGCTGAGCTTCGGTGAGGGTGCACGGGGAGGATAAGACAGTCCGCTGAGAACAGCCGATGACTTCGAGCTCTTCGAGCGCGGGAGCGGTCGCGGTGGGCTTGGCTGCTCGGGCGATTTGGCATTGGGCGCTGTGCTTTTCCTTGCCACCAACGGCCCCCTAGGGGCCCGGCGGTAGTGGGGGGAGCAGCTGCGGCGCTCTCAGTGGGCGGTGACGGCATGGGCGCGGGAGAACTGGGCAGCGTACGTGGCCCAGTCTGCTCCGACGCTGCCGGCCCAGCGCACTGAGAGCGCCGTGAGCGGGCTGAGCCCCAGCACCTGGGCGACCATGGCGGCGGGCAGGCGAGCCGCGAGGTGGCCGAGCGCGGAGCGACGCGCCGGTGCTGGCTCGATGCCGAGGCGGCGCAGCCGTTGGCCGAGCTGGTAAGCGCTGAGGGGCGTCCGGGGGCCGAGACCGGGGAACAGCCACGTGCTGAGCGCTGGTGAACCGACGCCGCTGTAGGGCCGGCGCTCCCTGACCAGGCGGGCGAGGAGGTCGTCGAGGGGCGGGGGGACGTCGATAGGTGTGGTGCCGAGGTGCAGGCGTGTGCCGCCTGAAGACACCTCGACCTGGTCGCGGGTGAGGGCCACGATGCGGCTGAGCTGCTGGCCGTAGACCAGGACGAGAGTGCCGGCGACCCTGTCGCCGAGCTCGAGGCCCTCGTCGTGCAGGAGGCGGCGCGCCGTCGCCCAACGTTCGGCGTCGTCAGCCGCGGGGCCGCCCCGACGTGGCTGACCGGGGACGACGAAGCGCCCTGTGAGCTTGCGGTCCCCTGCCCATTCGAGGAAGTCCCGGGCCTAAGGAGCACTGGGAGGGCCTTCGGCCAGCCAGTCGTCGACGTCGCCCTGGGTGCAGCTGTCCAGGTCGCGGCTCGGCGAGCGGCCAAGAAGGCCAGGAAGGCGGTGGCGCAGCTGAGGCAGACCTTGGCGTAACGGGTGGGAGTGCGTGCCGCCCCGGCGGTTTCGGACCTCTGGCGGGCCCGGCGCAGGACACGCCAACGCGCATATGAGCGCAGCAGCCGGCGCTGGCCCTGGTCGGCGACGCCGGCGAGATGGCCGGCGGCCCAAGCCTCGAGGCGCACGAGGGCGTCATCGCGCCGGGGCAGCACGCCGTTGGCGACGAGCAGGTGGCGCAGGTAGTCAGCGCCCGGGCGGGGGCGCTGCGCATCCAGCGCTTCGTGGGTGAGGGCGACCTGGCCGGAGGCGACCTGGCCCAAGAGGCGGGCTGCCGCCGAGCGGCGCAGCCAGTTGTGGGCGCTATAAGGCTGGGGTGCCGCAGCTATCGCTTCGTAGACGGCCCCGAGCGGCCCCTCGGTGCCGCCAACGAGCTCGGCCGCACGGGCGGCGAGCGCACACCGTACGCAGCAGCCGTCGAGATATGGGCCCGGGGTCGCCAGACGTGGGTGGTGGCGTGGCGGGCGTGGGCGTAGACGAGGCCCTTGGTCGCCGTCGGGACCGCGGCCACGCCTCTGCGTCCCCCGCGCTCTTTATGGTGATGGCGTCCAGGTAGGCGAGGGTGGCGTCGCGCTCGGCGTCCATGATGGCGTGCATGTGCTCGGCCCGGCCGATCACCCCGAGCTCGGCGACGGACTTGTGCGCCGCGATCACCAGTTCCATGCCGGGGCTGCTTGGCCGAGTACCAGGCGCGCCCCGCTGGTCGGGTGGCCTGCCCCGCCGGGGCCGTAGATGGCGTCGTAGGCAGCACCCATCGACCGCGCCGGACAGGCCGAGGGAGCCGGCGCCCGAGCCGCCCCAGGCGAGGGGGGTCTCGCCCCGGGAGGCGTAGTAACTGTAGGGCGGCGCCGGGGTGGTCGTCACCGCGGCCGATGACCGTGTCGCGGTGGTAGGCGACCGACTCCGCCCCCATCATCCGCATCCACGCCACAGCCGGCTCCTTTTCCCAAGGGGGCGGGCCCCTTGCAATCGTGTTCAGAGAAGTTAACCGCTGGGTGGGACCGGGTGGTGGACCGCTGTGAGAGGTGCGCACCGAAGGAGGGCCCGGTCAAGGTGACGAACAAGGAAGGGTCCCCGGCGACGGAAGCCGGCACTCCCTTGCCACCTTCCAGCCCGGCAGAGACGATGCGCCGGGCGTCTTGGCGGTAGAGGGAGGCGCAGCTGACACAGACTGTGCTCCGACGGTTGCCGCAGGCCTTGAGCAGCACACCGCCGGGGAACTCGCTGGTGTTGAAGGTCCGCGTGATCTCACCGCTCAGCTGATCGGCGACGACGATCCGACCGGTGAGGCGCACCGGGCGCACGCAGTTGCCGGCTGCCTCCAGCTGGCGGTGGAAGTCCATCCAGCCGGCGAGGTCGTTGATGGTGGCGATGACTTCCCGGCGGTCGTCGTGCTCCATGACGAGCAAGATAGCGAGCAGGTGCGCGCTGGAAACAAGCTCTGAGCTGGTCGAACGGTCACGAGCGGGCACGAACAGTCGTGAACCGAGGTCGACGATCAGGGAACCACCGGCGTGCCCATGCCTTCCTCAGTTGCCTAAAACCCCAGCTAGGAGGACGTGTTGTGAAGACCTTCTTTTCGGGGGTCGAGGTGTTTTCCTGAAGCCGCTGCGGGGCGGGGCGGAGCAGGGCGAGAAGCGAAGCGGGAAGCGGATCAGCAAGTGTTGACGGGTTCGTGGGAAAAGACCACGACACAGCCTGCGGCGTGTCCGTTGACGCTGCCTGCGGCGCGTCCTTCCTGGCGGTGGCGACCGTCGTCGTGGCAGACCGACCGGTGATCGATGAACACGAGCGAGGGGCAAGAGAGACAGACAGATGCCGTGCGCTGGAACGCTGACCATCGAGGACGCACATGCTCACGGACAGGTCATGGCGTGTCGGTTCGGCAAGTGAGCGGTACTTGGCACGTTTTCTTTCCGGAACTGCAAGGACCACACTGTCGCTCCGGAACGCTTGACGCGTTCCGGAGCTGTGGGTCTCGAGGTCAGGGTCCAGGCACAGATCCCGTCGTCTTCTTGACCGTCGTCGGGTTCAGCATCGCCGACGGTGTGAACACCGACGTAGGCACTGCCGGTGATGACGGCGGCGACGATCACGGTCAACAGCGGGTCGGCCCCCCGCCCTCCGCTGCGCTCCGGTTGGGTTCGGGGAAGGTGGAGGAGTCGGTGATCACCGGGGGGCAGTGAGGTGTGTGGTGACCGAGAGTCACGCTCAGCGGGCTGTCACGGTGGCCGTCAGCGCTGTGACCCGCTTGTGAGACCTGTATCTACAAGGGATCGAGGACCGTTGAATCATGCGAGCTGTTCTTGCCGCTGGCTCGGCTTCTCATGCTGGGTAGATCTGAACGGCGAGTCGGCGGCACCGCGAGTATCAAGCTCATAAGGATCCCTAGTGCCAGCCACGCGGCACAGATTCCCAACTCTCCCCAACTCACCACGGCGGGGCTGCCGTAAGGACACTGTGGCGGGACTGCATTGCCGGGCGGATTTACACAGGAATGCAGCGGATATTGCGCCCAGTATGCGGCCAGGCCCTGAAGTCCGACACCCACAATCCACGCGACGATCCATGTGGCCACGCGGAGCCGATTACCACGGCGCCATCCCCTAAGCCGGAACAACCCAGCAATTAGCACGGGAACCAGTGCCCCATACAAGACGGCGGTGGCCACGATTATAACAATCCCGAACCACAGCGGTACCTCCCCCAACCCGATGATCCCCCAGCCTGGGTCAAAAAATGGTTTGGTGGTGAGAAAAAAGAAGAAAACGGCGTAGGTGGCTCCCGCTCCCACCCACGCCATCGACCACAACCAGACCCAGCCGCGGGACTCGGAGGTTCCCAACAATCAAAGTCCGCGTGTCACGGAACGTAGGCCAGCTTCGGCCTGGCGGACTGGCCTCCAACAGGGCGCCCAACATCTCGTCAGACCGCTCACGCCGATACCAGGCGGGGTAGGCGCGCAACAACCACCGACAGTGCCGTTCCAGCCCGGTCACGCGCAGCGCACCTTCCAAGTACCGCCGTCCACCGTCAGTTGGCGGGCCGCCAGTCACCAGGCTGACCACCGCCGCCATCCGATTCGCTTGGGCCAGCAGCTCACAAGCACGATGCGGCGTCAGCCCATAAGAACGCCGCCCCCAGCCGTCGATGGTCTCCCGCACCGGTTCCACATCACCCTCGGCGGAGAGGTCGTCCAGTGCTATGTATAGCGTCCACGTTGACAACCGAACTCGGCCACCCGACAGCTCCCCAGTGCGTTCAATGATGGCGTAACCATGCAGCAGCCCTTCCAGCATGGACATCAGCACCGAGTACGTCGGTTCCCGTAATCGGCCTTCGCCCTACTCATAAGTGGTTCCACCAAGGATTGGTGGCGTTGCCAATTTCTTCCAAAGGAGTCTCGTGTAGCGACACCTCGACCTTCGTACACGGGTCGCCCTTCCACGTTATCCAGGCACCCTCAACCCACGCGTCCTCCCAGTTCACCTCCGAATTCGTATACCAGCCCCCGTTCAGATAACACTCATTTCCCCCGCACGTCGCACTTGGAGAGTACTTCGGGTCGCCGTTTTGGTGGCAGCTCCTTGGATGGCCTGGGAATGGCCCGGTGCTCCCGCAAACTTCCATATCCAGCAGTGTGGCACCCGCATCTTCGATGGTTCCCGACGTTGCGACCCAGACGGCCTGCGGCTCGGAACGCTCATTCTCCCCTAGAAATGGGGAGGTATTGACCTCAACGCAGAGTTTCGCGCTCACGGACCATCGTTGACCTTCTGGCGCTTATCGTGATTGTGGAGCACGGCCTCAAGACCTGTCGGGTCCGCTTCGTTCACAGAGTCGTCGCCAGCATAGGCATAAGGCTGGTCCGTCTCGGCGAGGTCGGGGTCCACGCTCATGAACTGGCCAGTGGTCGGGTCATACACCAGCGTTAACATACTACTGTGCGTGCGCCCCAACGCACTTGCGAAGTGAACGACCCTTCTCAGCTGCGGCATTGTCTGGCGGGGACTGCCGATCTAGGTATCTGGGCGACGGGCCACGCGTATGCGTTCCCGGCAGAGCGACCGGCCTGCGCCCTAGCGTGCGAGGCAAGAGCTCACGTCGACACCTTCTAGCGCCACGTCGAGGCGGCCAGAAGTGCTCAATAAGCCGCCAGTGCCCGGGTCGAGAAAGCCAAGAGAGCGACCATCGAGCTGTGACCTCCGTTTGCAGCGATGCCCGTCGCTCCTGCCGTGTTATCCCTGGCCCGTATGATTGGTGTGTTATGACCAAGTTGACAATCGAGGTCGCGGACGACGTTGCCGCACGTGTGGCCGATGCCGCTGCAGAGACGCGCTGGTCGTGTCAGAGGAGCTCCCGGGCCAGGTCGTGGCCGACTCGTTCCATTCCCATGAAAGCTTGAGCTTCATCGCAATGGGCCGCTCGTCAGCGCGCTTTCGCCATGGACATTGACGCCATGGCCATGACGATATAGGAGTTGACGCAGACGTGGTGCAGGTGTTGTGTATTCGTTCACAGTACATTTGGGAAATATCAGAATGCGATCCGCCATACACCAGTGGCGTAGGCGGCTCGGGGAAGCCCGTTACGCTAAAAGGAAGAGTACAAGGATGAGGCCCACAAGCCCCAACAATGCTTCGATCAGCCCTGTCCCCAGGGCCTTCGCTGCCGATAGCCGCAGCTCTCCCGGTGTAGTGGAGGCGACGGCTTCGCGTAACGTTCCAAATAGCAAAGGCCATTCTCATAACGAACAGAACTGCGACAATAGCAATCAGAGTGAATAACCACCACCGTGTGCCGAGGCGAGGGTAGATATATACCTCGCTCTCTACTAAGAAGGCCAGGCCCAATAGCGCCGCAGCGCATGCCCCAACCATCAGCAGCAGGTTTGATGACATTACGAGGCCCCTTTTCATCGAACTTCCGCTCTAGTAGGGGACACCTGCTGCCTAGTACGTGGATTTACAAGGTCAACCAAACCCTTTATCACGAATACCAGCTAGTACCTGTCAATAGAGCAATGTTGCTGAGATCGCCACCAAGGGCCTTGACGAGGTTCTTCGCCTGACTCTTTCACGGCAGCTCCGCGAGGGGGCGGTGCCATTGCGTTCGTTATGAAGCTCCTCGTTAGGAGCGTCCGCATGCTGCTCTAAGACATCGACGTCACCGCTGCAACTCTTCTGGCTCACGGCCGTGGCAGGTATGTCCAGGATACTGAAGGATATTGTTGAGTGCGGTGGGTCTCCTGCTATACAGAACAGCCCCGGACTCCTGCAGTGCACCACTTGAGAACCTCTAGAGTGAGCGTGTTATCTGTAACCTCGAGAGCGGAATTGTCATACTCAAATTCCCGGAAACTCCTGTCGATGCTGTTGACAAAGAGGTTGTCCTGCGTCCCTTTGGGCCTGAACTCTGCATTTTTCGTTTACATAGAATGTTGAGCAGCGTCCAGTCGAGAAGGGGAACACTTCTTTCGTATGGGCCAAAAAGAAGTCGAAGACATTGCCGGGCTTGCCCAGCCAGCCAAGGTCCCAGTAATAGCTGTACGAGTACAGTCCGCTCGGGTCCGCCTCGTTCACCGTGTCATCGCCGGCATAGGCGTAGAGCTGGTCTGTCACAGCGAGGTCAGAGTCTACGCTCATCAACTCCCCCGTCCCCGTGTCATACCAGCGCGAACACAGACCTCGTGTGCCTTTTGACGTAGTTCGACTGTGCAAGGCGGCCCTGAGCTGCGCCTCGCCGTATGCGCGCACTACAACCGAATACGTCGGGGAGGTTCGGCCGGGCTGCGTGCTTTCTGCAAAAGGACCGGACCTGTCGGTGCCTGGCCCTTATCGTGTTGATGCTTGAGCTGTCCGCGTTACTTGGCTTTCTCGCATGGTGCGGGCCAATAGCCCAGGCGCGCTTTGTCATCGTGGCGCTCGTGATTCTTCTGTGTAGCCCTGTCGGCGCCGGCAAGAGCTCGAAGGCTTCAGTATGCCGAGAGCGGACAACGATGAAGTCTCTGTGGTTGAGTGTCGCCAGCCGTGTGAGGCCAAGACGCTCACCGAGTGCGACAACGGAAGCATCCGTGCCGCCCAGTCGTAGGTCGCCGTACTGCGCGGCCAACTAGCTCTGCCATCCGCTCGAGGTCTGCCGTCGAGAGAGCCTCCAGTTGAAATGCGTGACGTGCCATAGCCCCAAGCAACGTTGCCTCGTTGTCTACCGAGCCTAACTTGCCTATCAGGTAACAGACCTCCGCCAGTACCAGCGAAGATACCACAAATAGCGCGAGCTCGGAGCGAAGCAGAGCTGCGCAGACCAGATAGTCGAAGTCAGCGGTGTTAACCGCCGCAACAAGAGTACCGGTGTCTACCAAAAGCGCTATCGACCGAAGCCTCCAGCGATCCGTCAACACTCTCCCCACGTAGCTTTTCCGATGCCATCATACCTACAAAACTCAGTACCGTGTCTTCAAGCTCCAACCGCTCAGCCGTCACTCTCGAGCGCCTAAAGTAGTCTACAATAGCACGTGAGCGAGCTCGTCTGCTTAAAGACCTTAACGCGAAGCCTCTGCCGCAAGCTCTACAGCCTCTGAATCATCAAGTCCAACAGTGAGATGCGTCACAAGCCCAGCATAGGCGTGAGCGACTAGCGATCTAGTCTAACACGCTAAGACCTAGCCCCTCAGCTTTCCCCGCCTAATGAGCGGCCTGTGCACCGCACGAGCTTTTCTACCGAGACCCGCGTGTAGATCTTAGTGGACTCGAGTTCTCGTGCCCGAATACTCAGCGACGTAACGCACGTCGGCACCGCCGTCGAATGGAGCTCCATGGCACAGGTATGCCTGAGCGTGTGCGGGCTGACTCGTTTTTCGCCGAGCGATGGGCAAGATTTGACGGCGACTGATACGTGTTTGGCGAGGAGGTCGGCGACTGCGTCTGTGCTCAGGCGACCTCCGAACCTGGTCGGCAACAGCGGCGCCGAGGCCGGGCCGGGCCTTTCGGCCAGCCATGCTCGCAAGACCCGGACCGTCCCGGTGGTGAGCGGGGTGCGCCGCTCGCGCCTGCCCTTTCCGGCGCAGTGGACATTGGCACCTGATAACAGCTCGACGTCGCCGCGCGTTCAAGCCGGTCAGCTCCGAGACCCTCAAGCCGGCCTGGAGTGCCAGCGCCAACAGCGCATAGTCGCGCCGACCAGCCCAGCTGGAGCGGTCGGGTGCAGCCAGCAGTGCCTGAGACTCGGCCCTGGTGAGGAAGCTGACGAGGCGCTGGTCGGGACGTTTGCGGGGGATGGCGAGGACCCGGGCGACCATGCCAGCGTGCTCAGGGCAACGTGGCGCCGCGTAGGAGAACAACGAGTGCACCGTGGCCAGGCGCAGGTTGCGGGTGGCGACACTGTTGGAGCGTTCGTGCTCGAGGTGGTCCAAGAAGGCGACCACCACCTCAGGGCCGATGTCTGCCATGTCGAGGCCCGAAGGCGGCTTTCCTGCCCGTGCCGAGGCAAAGCCTACCAATAGGTAAAAGGTGTCCCGGTAGCAGCAGATGGTGGCCGGGCTCGCCCGCTTGGCCATGAGCCGCTCGGTGAAAAAGCCCTCCAGGACCGGGGCCAGGGCGCTCATGGGGCTTCTCCCAAGGAGAGCTCGAGGCGACGGGCGGCAAGCGCCATGAGCTCGGGGCGGCCTGTAAGTACCAATACGTTTCCTTCGGTTTTTTGTGCCCCATGTAGGCCGACAGCACTGGCAGGCGAGGCCTTACGTCTGCTCCTTGGCCATACCAGCTGACCAGGGTCGAGACCGCAAAGCTGTGGCGCAAGTCATAAAGGCGCGGCGGTCGCCGCCCTGGCGGGGCCGCCACCCCAGCGTGTTCCAAGAGGTGGCTGAAGGTGGCCCCGGGCCGCTCGCCACAAAAGGCGAAGAACTTAGCGCTGCCCGGCAACGCCTTGTCGCGCTCGCTGGCATAGGACCGCAGCGCCTCGGCGGCGCTCGGGTGGAGCGGCAGGATGCGGCACCCTCCCGGTTTGTAGGCCCCCACCGCCACGGCCGGCGCTTCGAAGTCGACGTCGCCTCGCCCGAGCGCGTAAGCCTCTCCTGGGCGCAGCCCCGTCGTGGCGAGCAGGCCGATGAGGGTCTCCATGGCCGCTCCAAACGGGCGGGGCACGAGCCGGCGGGCGGCGACCATGAGCGTCACCACTTCGGCGGGCGACAACAGGTAGGGCACTCGCCGCTGTCCGCCCAAGGGGAGCAGGCTCCTCGGCGGGACCTGGTGGGCGTCGTCGAAGCTGCGCAGGTAGCGGGCGAATCCCCGCACGGCGGTCAAGCGCTCCGCGCAGGAACTTGGGCTCTTGGCCGGGTCGGCCGCCCAGGCGAGGGCCGCGTCCACGCTCACGCGTCTGGCTCACCCCGGGCCTCCAAGTAAGCGACGAAGCCTTCGAGGAGCTTCCTCGCTGGCTCGGGCCGGTAGCCGCTGGCCCGCCGGAGGGCGATGTAGCCCTGCAGCGAGCCCACAAGGGCGCTCATTGGCCCACCGCCGGCCAGGGGCGCACGACCAGGCCGAGGCGAGAGCGGTCGACTTTTGCGTAGGTCGCCGTCACGGCCTGGTCGGAGTGGCGGAGCACTTGGGCGACCTCGGCCATGCTTGCCCCTCGGCCAGCATGGCGCTGGCAAGGGCGTGGCGCAGGCTGTGGCCGCCCACATCGGCTAGCCCGCAGCGGCGCGCCGCCTGCCGAGGCACCATCACCACGGCGTAACGGCTCATCGGGGATGCTTTGGGGCGGGCGGACAAGAACACCGCCCGGCAAGCACCGCTCTGACGCCCCCCGCTGAGATAGGCCGCCAGGGCTTCGCCGACGTCGGCGGGGAGGGGGAGGCGCTCGGCCCGGCCTCCTCTTGCCGTGCACGGCCAGCTCGCCGCGCCCCCAGTCGATGTCCTCCAAAGCCATGGAGGCGATCTCGTTCGCCCGCAGGCCGAGACGGGCCATGAGCATGAGCACAGCGAAGTTCCGCAAGCCCGTGGGCCGAGACCGGTCGCAGCTTTGGAGCAGGCGGGCGATCGTCGGCGCCTGGGCGGCCCTCGGGGGGCTTAGCACTCCTCGGGCGGCGGCTCTCGGCAGGGCACCCGACAGGTCCGTGGCGATGGTGCCGGTGCTGAACAGGTAGGCGAGGAAAGAGCTGAGCGCCCCGACGGCGGTCTTGAGCGAGGCGAGCTTCAGCCGGCCAGCCTCGGCAGCGACGAAGGCATGGAGCTCGGCAATGCCGATGCCACCGAGGTCCCTTCGTCCTGCTGCCGCCCTCCATAACAAGAACCTCCGGGCAACATTGCTATTGCCGGTAACGGTTATTTTGCTCAGGCACTGCTCCTGGCGCATGTAAGCCCCGTATGCCTGGACGGCCTTGGCTGCCTCGGAGAGCGCACCGGGACAAGTCGCCCCTGCTAACACCAAGTACTCCGACAGCTCGGTGAGGCCCTTAAGTGGCGGCCCCGCGTCGGTGCCAGTAAGCGATGAAGGCCCGAACTGCTGCCTTGGTTGGCCGAGCCATTCCTTGTCGCTCCAGCCACAGTTCCATATCCGAGAGCACTTTGGCGTAGGCAGCTACGCTGCGCTCCCCGTAACCAAGCTCTGCGAGCGCGAGGCAGGCCTGGCGCGCTCGCTCTCTCAGTGCGCCCGACGGTTCGTTTGCGGTGGTCCTCATTTCAGCTCCTCTCAGGTCGTTGCCTGAGAGGACCGTCGTCACATCGTTGGCCCGGTCCTGAGCCTTGTAGTTATGCCGGGACTTTCACGCTCACCACCAAGCCCCAACTGCCGCGATCGTCTCGGCGATCGGCCAACCCGGCATAACTGCGCACCCGGCATAAGCACCATTAGTCCGGCCCCGGACTAAAGGTGCAAGTGTGTACTACCCACTCATGGCTCTTTGTCAAGAGGGCTTGTGATTGCCGCTTGACCTTGCGGGGTTGGAGTGACTTTTGGAGGTTTAAGTCGATGTGACCGAGGTTCATCGTCGGCTGGCGATCAGGGGGCGGAGTTCAGTGGTGCGAGGAATTGGCGGACGACGGCGACCTCTTCCTGCCGTAGCTGCGACACGTCCTCGGGGTCGCTGTCGTCGAGGAAAGCCTGTAGGTATGTGGTCCATCGTGTTCCGCAGATCGAAGCGCTCGGCAAGAAGTGCTAACGCACTGCGGACCTGCTCGTGACCGGCGATCGCACTGGCACGTGCTGCCCCGCCTGGGTTGTCTTCGTAGTTGAGGAGGCAGTATCGGGTAGTAGGCGTCTCGGGGGGAGGAGGACCGGTCAGCCGGCCCGGCCCGCGGCCTGACCTTTTCATCCTTATCTAACCTTATCAAACAGTGATAAAGTGTGATAAGGTTTGCAAGACATGGACCCCCGACATAATCCCTACACCCCCAACACGGGGGGCCAAACCTCCCTTTTTGGCCGGCCGGGCTACCGAGCTGGACGCCTTCGATGTGCTGCTCTCGCGGCTCGAACGGGGCGCCACCGTGCAGTCGATGATCGTCACCGGGCTGCGGGGAGTGGGCAAGACCGTTCTGCTAGGAGAGTTCCGCCGCCGTAGCGAGGCACGGGACTGGGTCACGATCGAAGCCGAGATGACCAAGGCCACCGAGTTCGGGCCCCAGATCGGGGCGCTGGCCCGCCGCGCTCTGCTGTCGATCTCGTCCAGCGCGCGCTGGGGCGACCGGGCCAAGCGGGCCGCCCGCGTGATCAAGTCGTTCAGCATTACCATCAAGCCGGACGGGAGCCTCAACGCCGGCCTCGACGTGGGGCCCGCAGAGGGCCTGGCAGATAGCGGCGACTTCGCGAATGACCTGACCGACCTGTTCGTCGCTCTCGGCGAGGCGGCCCAAGAGCACCAGACCGGTGTCGTCTTCTTGTTCGACGAGATCCAGTTCCTCGGCCAGGCCCACTTGGAAGCGCTCATAACCGCCCTTCATAAGACGGTCCAACGCAACCTACCTGTCACCTTGGTGGCCGCCGGGCTCCCGCAAATCCCGCGCTTAGCCGGGGAGGCCAAGTCCTATTCCGAGCGGCTGTTCAAGTTCCCAGAAATCGGCCAGCTCGAACACGACGAGGCCCGGGCCGCCCTCGTAGGTCCGGCAGAAGAACTGGGGGTCGGCTATGCCGATGACGCCACCGAGGCCATCGTCACCTATACCGACCGCTACCCCTACTTCCTGCAGGAGTACGGCAAGATCGTCTGGGACGAGGCTTACGAGCCGCCCATAACGCTCGAAGACGTGACCCGTGCCCAGCCCGTTGTCGAACAAAAGCTCGACGGCAGCTTCTTCAGGGTGCAGGCTGATCGTACGACCGAACTGGAGCTGGCCTACCTGCGCGCCATGGCGGGCCTTGGGCCGGCCCGCAAAAAGCGTTGGACGTAGCCCGGGTACTGCGTCGGACCTCTGAACAGCTGGCCCCGACACGCGCCCGTTTGATCGAAAAAGGCCTCCTCTACACCCCTGGGTACGGTTTGGCCGCGTTCACCGTCCCTCAGTTCGACCGCTACATGGTTCGGAACCATCAATTAGTTGTGCCTGAAGTCAAGAGGAGAAGCCGCAAATAAGGGGAGGGGCGGCGAGTTGGAGTTTGACCTGCAACTGCCTTTGAAAGTTCTTCACGGTTCTGCCCTTTCTTCACCAGTCCGGTAAATCTCTGAGTTACAGTGAAGATCGACCCACGGTGGAGTCGTGTAACGGCAAAGCGACCACTTCCGCGGGGGTCGTTGCAGGGTCCGTCGCTATCTGCACGGAGGTTGTGTCCAGGGCCAGTACGTCAAATCCCTTGCCACCGTGTAGTTCCCGAGTCGCCTCGGCCAGAGCGACGCACGCAGCCACCACCCCGACGAACGAAGCACCGACGGCCTTCCCGGCCAACTCGACCAGCCCGCATTGATCTTGGCGCCGTTTTAGGTCGTCGAAGGCAGGGCTGTCCGGAATAATCACCATCTCGCTTTCGTCTTGCCATCCGACAATTTGGTCGCTCGGGACCGCTCCGGGGAAGCGGCGCATCAGCAGGGACCCGAAGTTGCCAGGCCCACTACCGAGGCCGACATCAATGGCGAATGGCCAGGAGATGGCAGAAATCAATCGCCTCGTTGGAAAGTTGTCTACACCCAACAATGCGACGTGGTGCTCATCGAGGGTGACCCGGACGCCCGGACCCATGCGGCGCTCAATGATCGTGGTGACAAGGCCGGCGCGCTCCAGGCCTGACGCTACGAGCCGTGTCTTCCGCACCCCTCGGAACCGATCGGCGTGTACAGACCGGTGCTGTGGTTGGCCGGGACAGTGAGTCCCACGTCCTGGTGAAAGACTTCTACCTCTCTCGGTCGCTTGAGGAAGCCACGAGATGACCCAAGCGTTGCCTCGTCCCAGGTGGCCCGAGTCCGACCAGCCACCATGCGTGCGGTGCGAATTCAAGCTCAGGTCCCTGGCTCGCACACTCCAATTTAGCCCAGAACCTCCCGAAATCGGGACGTCAGTCGTGACATACGAACCATGAGCGATCGTGTACACACCGGGGCCCGTACGCGTCAACGTCACCGAGTCGGTCGAAGGGCCCGTACCCTGCAACCACGTATCGGTCAACGTCCACGTACCTGAGAGGTCAGGGACGTCCGCCAGTGCGACCGACGTTGCCTGTAAGCCAACAGACACGAACGCCACTGCCGCCACGACAGCCACGTACCTAACTGCCCCGCGGTGCGACTGCGGCACGCGCGCAGCGCCTACGCGTCGAGCCAGGACGTTCACCCTCCGACGCGAGCCTGCTTGCATGAGCCGGACGCACGCGAGGGCTCGGTTGGCCCGCCCATTGCTAAGGCTGGAAAGTCTGTGAGGACCAGCGGATGCTGTTGGCGATGGCATCCAGCCCACCGTTGATAGCTAGGTCCAGGTCGACGAAGCTTGGGTGGGCAAGGAACGGGAGCGACTGGAAAGATGCGTCGTCCGGCCCCAAAGCCATCACGATTATGGCCACCCCGTTGACGACGGCCGCCATTAGACCTACCCGATAGTCGATCTGCTCGCCGCTCGCACTGTTGACGTCGTCGTCGTAAATGCCGCCATAGCCGGGTACATCGCCGACAAGGGCATCGGGCATCTCATAGGCCAGGCTCGCCGAGGGCATATCCGAAGAGACGATGCTCTGCACCACTTGCTGAGGGCTCGCCCCCTCGAGCTCGGATCCGCTCACGTCGCCCACTTCGATCTTGCCCCCTCCGAGGTGGACCGTGTTGGTCCCGTTCGAGAGAGTTTCGGAGTTGAATGTCAACACCAGCCCGGAAGTGCTCTGGGTCACGGTCGGGCGACCAAGGATATCGGGGACGAAGAACCCCAAACTGAAGAGGCCGTCCTCGCTCCTGTAGCTCCCGTTCGGAGGGGGTTCCGGGGCGCCAGAGCCGAGCAGCTTGTTAGTGGCTTGGTAGGGCAGTCCAGGGCAGCCGCCTAGGTGGCAGCGGGGGACAGGTGTCGTGTCCGGCTCCTTGGTAATGGCCGTGAGCAGCAGCGCCACCATGATGGCGACCAGCCCGGCGCTGAATATGGCCAGCAAACGTGCGTGGTGGGCACGCTGCACGGGGGAGGGTTGCCCTATCGCCAGGGCGAAGCCGATCCAAGGTGTCTCAGGATTGGTCCCGGGACTAAGACAAGGCCAGCTCGGGGCTGTGGGCGTCGGGCTCGCTGCCTCATCGACCTGTCCCGTGGCCGGCGCCGGCGATCCAGCAGCGGCCGTCGGTCGAGGGCGGCGACGCTTGGTGGTGGCGGCCAGTGCCACTCCGCAGGAGGGGCAGAAGGGCATAAGGGGGACGACGTGGTAACACTGAGAGCAAGTCGTGCTAGGCCCGATGACCACGTCGTGTGCTTCGTGCAACAGGATGTGGTGCAGCCCTACCCGAAGGCCCAACAGGACCACCGCGGTGCCGGCCAGATGGACCACCAGGAGCGGAATGTCGGAAAGGCGGGCCTGGTCGGCGAAACCCAACCCGACCTGGACAGCGACGACGGCGAGGATCACGACCAGGGGGTTGGCGATCCAACGTCCTCCGGCTGAGGCGGTCCCCTTCTCCGACTTGTGGACCCAGATGGACGCCCCGATCAGGCCAGTAGCCGCCGCCGCCAGCACCGGCGTAGCGATGCCTCGAATGAGAGCCTCGGTCAGGATATTGGTGAAGGGGCGGCTGGGTGCGAGACCGTCTGAAAGTCGGTTGGCGAGGTCAGTAATTACAGCGGCAAATGTGAACCCGAGGGCGGATGCCGCCCCGAGGCTGAACCCGTCCAGGGACTCCCGACGCCCACCAAACCCGGGTACGAGCAGGAGCACGAGCATAAGAGGCACCAACATCAGGGCTTGCCCGACAATGGGGACCAAAACAGCCGCCTGCGCAACATCCCACGTGCCGAGCGTGGCGCCCAGGGTGGGCTGCAGGGCGTGAGAGACGATCGGCCCTCCGAGCAAAGCCCAGCCGACGCCGAGAGCGGCACCGATCAAGAGGGTCACGGCGGTCAGCTTGAGGTGGCCCTCCTCGTACACGTCCACTTCATGGATATAGAGCTGGAACAGGAGCGGGACCCCCATAGCGGCCAGGGCGATGACCGGTGCTTCCAGGCCGGTGGCCGAGAAAATAACGAGCAGTGTGACGAGCAGAGCGAAGCCCGCCCGGAAAGGAGCGCTCGAGCGGTGGGAGAGGTGAGGGAACAGCGTGCTCACTACCGACAGCCGCAAGATGTGCTCTTCGGGGTTCGCCGAATAAGCGTGGGCACGCCGTGCGGCTATACCTGGGTGGGGGTGGGCCAGGTGGGAACCGCACACGCCGCAGAATTCGCTGACCGGCGTGACATTGGAGCAGTAGGGGCAGACCTCGGTCGGCAGCGGTGTCAGGTCCGAGGTCGCAGGAGGCGGGTTCAAAGGTTGGTCAGACATAACTAGTGAGCCCCTTCCAAGGGGAGGATGTCACGGACGAGGTTGTAGACATCTGGACTTCCGAGCCCGGTGCTCTCGTTGTAACCGGCCTCGTTGCGCCAAACTTCGTTGCCACCGGTCGTCACTGCGTGGAAAGGCGGGTAGGTCTGGGCGTGGTCGGCCAGGTAATAAAGCGCCGGGTTGAGAAACCCGATCGGGCCCTTGCCATGCTGGCGAAGGTACTGGTCCATAAGAGCAGTAAAGGCGGCCCAGATTGGCGACGACAGCGAAGTACCGCCACCCGTCCCCCAAGACCCCCCGTCGTAGTCGGCGTTGCCCGAGTTGGGGTCGGCGTCGGCGGCGATGTCGGGTACCAGCCTCGGCACCTTGTTGGAGGGAGTAGGCAGGTTCTGGCCTACCTGCCAGGTCGGTTGGGCAAACATCGACGACTCGCCCCCGGAGGTCCCCTCGTTGAGGAACGGCCAAAACCACGTGGTCTCGCCAAGGTAAGAACCCGCTGTCGAAACAGAAAGAAGCGTCCCACCTACGCCGGTGATATCAGGCAGGACGGCGGGGTTGGAAACGCCAACGTCGGCGTTTGTCGGGGCTGAGCCCCACGAGGTGTACGGTACGCATTCAAAGCCGGCCGTGTCCCCCGAAGATGCGAAGACCGTTGACCCCTGCGTCTCGGCTTTTGCCACCGCTACGGCCTCAGCGTCGAGATCGGCGAAAGTGCTGGCCTTTTCGCAACCGCCGATGCTCATAGTCCAAATTGCGCCAGGATAGAGCTTGATCACGCGGCTAAAGCCTGCGAGCAGAAGCTCGGCCAGGTTGGTGGCCGAGCTGTCCTGGAGAAGGTTGTAGTAAACGATCTTTGCCGCCGGCGCTATCTCCCGGATCGTCTCGAGGTCCATGGTGGTCTCACCCTCGGGTTTGGCCACGGCACCATTGACGACAAAATTCGAGGAGTTGAACGCCGGAAGGTTGAACTTGGAAGTGAAGGCGTTGAGATCGCCTGCGTTAAACCCGTCGAGCTCCAGGGCGACCACTGTCTCCCCCGCCCCATTTATGCCTCCGGCGCTCAGCGGCGTAGCGTCGTAAGCCTGCAGCATGCCCTGAGGAGTAAGTCCCCCGCCAGGGACGTAGTCGGTGTGGAAATCCTTATAGTTGCTGAGCCGCCCGACGCCCTGCACCTGACCGAGGAGCTCAGTCGGCACTGAGGGTTGCGTCGTGGCCGAGTAGAACAGCTGTCCTGAGGGGGAACGGTAATCATCGATACGAACGTCCAGAGAAGTCCCCAGAGAAGCCGGCGCCCCCGCCAAGACGGCTACGGCATGCCCTATGTACCACTGCAATTGCAGGCCGTGGGCCGTCGCCCAGCGCTGCACGACGGCCGGGTTGGCGTGGTCGTCCATATTCAGGATAACGCTCGTGCTGCGAGCGCTCGATCGACCCAGGTTCTTGCACGATTTTAGAAATTGTTGCCAAAATACCGTTGAGCTCGACCCGTTCAATTGTTGTCCGGTGGTCGGGGTGGCGGCCTTAGTAGGGCTGTTGGCTAGGGGCGAGGCGGTGCCGGTACCGCAGGAAGCCACCAGTGCGACGGTGCAAAATGCGGCACATGTCGCTTTGGGGCGTTTTGACCGGTGAGAGCCTCGCGCTAAAGACGTCTGATAGAGCACCGCCTGAGTATATATGCCCGGGTGACCGGCAGCTCAATAGGCAAAAAACATCATGTTCCGGGCCCATTATCTTGAGCGCCTCCGGCAAAGGCCTCCTGGGGCCGTCCCGTCCTCAGCCGTAGCCGAGCAGGGACCACGAAGTGAACACCTGCAGCGCCAAGGGGTCATTACCCTGCCACAGGCTCGTGCCACGGGGCCCGAAGACGACAGTCACTACGAAGGCGTGGTCTAGCCGGATGTTATTGGCGATATCGAGGTCGGCCTGCGCGGACGTCGAAGTCGTCCGAGCCGCGATCAGGCCCACCCCAACGAACGCTTCGGTCCCAGTGGACGAGCTGTCGAACACACCGGTCTGGCCGTACTGGACGTTCCCTCCCCACACATTGTGGGCTGCGAAAGGAACATTTAGGACAGTGTCAGCAGGCAGCCCGCGGCCCTTTAACAGTCGTATGACGTAGTTGCCCATCTTTCGGGCCAGGGCCGCTAACTGGGTACTGGGCCCGCTCGAGGCCGCCGGGTCATAAAGGCGGAACACGTACGCTCCTTCACGGCCGCCAGCCGATTGGTAGCTCATTTCGCTGCCCGCCAGAGAGCCGGTGACTTTCTGCGTTGTGCCGTAAACATCGAACGTCAGATTGAGCGGTTTGGCCGGGTGCCAGCTGGAAGGCAAGCAGATGCCCATATCCATCTGCTTGTTCAGGGCGGCTTGGAGGCTGATGTTGATGTCGTCGTAGGTCGGCGTGAGGGTGCGGACCAGGGCCCCCCTTATATACAGCTCACCCCGGTACTTGACATTGGTCAAGCAAGAGTTGTCTGCAGGGAGAAAGCGGACCTGGGACTCGAACAGGTTGGCTTCGGACGAATAAAACGCGCAGTCGTCGAGTTCCCCCCAACAGCTCAGCTCCGGTATAGCGTCCCACTTCGTTGAGCCCGGGGCCTGGTCGTACCAAAGCATTGTCGCTGGTGTGTTGGCGAGGACATCGGGGCTCTCCCCCTTAGGGACGTCGATGTCGAGCCAGAGGAGGTTCGGGTCGATAAGAGTGCTGGTGTCACCGATCTTGACGTCGCTACTGTGAGGCGACTCCACCACGTGGCCCAAGGCCATGCTTTCGGCCAAAGCGCCTTTGGTTCTTGCAACCTCTGTTTTGAGCTCTGGAGACGACGACGCATCCGCGGTAGAGGCCAGTGTGACAAGGGTTTCCATGGCTCCAGCGAACCAGGCCTCCTGTAGGCGGATGCTCGTACCTGGCTGCCGCGAAGTGCACGAGGAAAGGACCGATGGGTCCGTGCAGGTAAACAGCATGTGTGTAACGGCCACCCTAAAAGCCTCGCGTGCAGTGGCATAATTGCGGCTGGCAAGTTCGGACAGGGCATAGTCAAGGAGTTCGGGAGGGTTCCCCGGGTCCAGCTTGGCCGCTTGCCGGAAAAATGTGATCGTCTGGGACGGGGCGTCCCATGGCCTCCGGCCTGGGCCCACAGCTGGTAGTAAGAAAAACCGACGTCGAGCACCTGGTCCGCATCGCGGTCGCCAAGGTCGTACGCCTTGATGTAGTCGGCGGCGGCGGCCTTCAACCAGCGAGGTGCAACGTCGGTGATGAAGCCCCCGCCAAGCTGGTCTGAGCCGCGCTCGGTTTCGGCGACGGCGCGCTCGGAGTAGGCGAGAGCGAAATCGGGTCGCGCCCCTATGGCAGCGGAGAAGTCGTTTATGGCGGGCTGGAGGCCCGCCGGTGTGACGGCACCGGCCATTGCCACGACTCCTCGGGCGTAATCCTGAGCGGCGCTCGCTGACGGTTTCCCGGGTTCGCTCACTGAGAACAGTGCCCCACCCCAAACGATCGAGATGATGGTCAGCAAGCTTGCAATGACCGAGAACAGCATCCGGTTGCGCCCGTAGAGCACAAAGGCTGACCCGAAGAGGAACAGTGCCACTGCGAGCATCGTGAGTATGGCGGTATAAGAATCGACCAACTTGGACCACTGCCCGGATACGTCGTTGTAGGCATCGGACTGGGCGCTGAGGAAAGTGCCCTGAGCGCTGCGTTCGGCGTAAAAGTCGTATGGGAACTCACTGTCTGGCTCTCCGTCGGGAAGGTTGGCGTGGAGGTCAGCGGGTATTGCGGCCGCCGCCTGAGCCTCCTGCGCTTGCGTCGCTTGGTACAGGCGCGCCCACATGAGCCCGTCCGAGCTGTTGTTTGCGCTTTCCTGGAGCTCGTCAGCACCCTGAGCCTGTAGCGCCTGAGCCGAGCGGTAGTTCTCGTAGGCCGTCTGGGCAATTTGGTAACCGCTCGTCTGGGCGGATGACGACCGCAGGCTTAGCACCTGCGCTACATCCGCATTGTCAGAGGAGGCTACCGACGCCCGGTTGAGCAGGAAGCCTCCCAAAGCGGCCATCAGTGTGACGAAAACGACGGTGATCGTCAATGTTCGGGCGCTCGGCCGAGCCGGCGGTTTTTTCTTTGCGGGCTCGCCCTCGCCCCCCTCCCCGGTTGGAGGGGCGCCACCATCTGCTGGTGCTTGGTGCCCGCCAGTGAGTTCTTCGGGCGGCGGCAGCTGTTGGTCGAGCCCTCCCTCTCCTGGCCCGACCTCCTCGGCGAACCCCTTGATGGCTTCCTCGCCGAAGGGCTCGTGGATCACGATGTACCCAAAGCGGCAGCGACCACTAGAGCGGCAGCTATCGAGACGACTCCTGGTGAAACGGCCAAGCTGCGCCGGTGCTTAGGCCCCAGGTAGGACACGGTCAGGCAGAAGACAGCCAAAATGAGCAGTGCGCCCGCTAGCACGACGGCCTCGGCATGCGAACGGTCATTGTCGGCCGAGTTGGTCAAGGCCTGTTGGTGGCTCGGGTCAAGCGTCCGCAAGGAGCTGGAGTCCTGGCCGGGTAGCACGCAGGGAGACTCAACCTCGCTGGCTTCGAGCTCGGCGACGTTGTACTGCATGACGCCTCCGGTGCCGGGGAGGCTGGCCCAGTAACAGGTATACCCCGAGATCAATGCCCGCTCGAGCGCCCCTTGGGCGCGAGCATCCGCCTCGAGCTGTTCGGCGAGAGGCTCCTGGCCCGAGGACCAGGCCGCGGACGCCTCCTTGTAGAGGGTGCTCTCTTGAACAGTGTGCTCCTGGACTGTCTGCGTGAGATCGGCCCCAAAGTTGATGAAGCCGTCTTGCTCGGATTTGATCGTTTGGTACTGCGTGGCCTCCTGGACAGCCTGCTGACTTGCGGACGAAGCGGCTGAAAAGTCTGCCGAGGCCCAAAAAGCGAGCATGGCGCCTACGACAGAGATGCCCGCGACCACCATGACGACCCAGGCGTTCCATCGGTCGAGCGCGGCCTCTTCAGGGTCCGGCGCAGGCGCGTGCGCTCTGTCTGCTCGGTATCGGCGGATCTCCTGGAGCAGCACCCAGCAGCCGCAGGCGAGCAAAAAGCCGAGGGCACCGACGGAGACCGAGCCGATCACTCCAACCGCCCCCACGTCCCGAACGATAGCCTGTAGCGATGCCTGGGCCGGTTGCGCTGGTAGGCAGCGGCGAGTACCTGCCCATAATGGCAGCGCTCGAGGCACGTCTGATTGCCGGGAGGCCACCTCGGTACGTGCAGTTAGCGACGGCGGCCGGAATGGAAGGCCCGGGTTCGATTGCCCGGTGGACCGCCCTTGGCGCCGAGCAGGCAGCACGCCTTGGTGTCGAGGCTGTGCCGGTCAAAGCCCTCGACCGTGGATCGGCCCAGGACCCGGAGAATGCCAAGCAGGTCAAGGGTGCGGGCCTCATCTACCTGTCGGGCGGCAACCCGGCCTACTTGGCGGACACCCTTAGAGGGACGCTCGTTTGGGAGACGATCGTTGAGGAATGGGAGAAGGGGGCCGCGCTTGCCGGCTGCAGCGCGGGCGCCATGGCGCTCACAGGTCGGGTGCCCGATATCCGACGGCCTGAAGCGGAGCCTCGTGAAGGCCTAGGTGCTGTCCCGAAGCTTTGGGTCCTTCCGCACTTTGACCGCCTACAAGAGTGGGCACCGGGGACGGCCGAGGCGGTGATTGCTCAGGTGCCCGCCGGTATGACCCTCATCGGCATCGACGAGGAGACCGCCGTCGTCGCCGACGGCAACGACCTCAGCCGGTGGGTGGTGCACGGACGCCAGTCAGTTTGGGTAGGCGGCCCTGATGGCTGGAAGTCATTCGGTGCGGGTGAGGAACTGGACCTGTGACAAGGTAGCTCGGACCGCCGGCACTAGCGCCGCCGTAGTAGCAAACCGACCGAGTAGCGCTACCCATACAGGATGTGGGTGTCAGCACTGGCCGAGCCGGGACGCAAGCTCCACGGCTTGCCGCGAGCATTCGCATCGCTCGAGCTACTTCGTCGTGGTCCCAGGCTTCTTTCGCGGCTCGTACGAGCGAAACGATCTCATCGGGTGTGCGGAGTAGATGGGGCTCGAGCACCCGGCCTGCGGCCTCGACCGCTGCGGCGGGACGCCCCGAACCGAGATGTACAGATATCAGAGGCCATAGCCACAAGCCCTCGAAATGAGGGAGGAGGGCGGGAGCGAGATGGCTTAGCGTAAGGGACAATTCCCGCGCTTCGCGTGCGAGGCCGACGACATCTTGGGTCCGGCCGTCTTTCCACGCGATCCAGGCCGCGGTGGCTGTAGCAGCGGCAGACCACCGTGGGTTTTCAGCCCTAATAGCAGCTTCGCGAGCCTGACCTGACAGCGACCTGACAGCCTCCACGTCTCCGCGACGGACCTCGAGAAGGCAACGGACGTGGAGGCACCAGGCTCGGTTCTGAGGATCGTCTACGCGCTCGAGGGCCGCCAAACCCGCCTTCAACTTCTCGTCGGCCTCGACAAGCTCGCCGTTATGGAGCAACGCCTCTCCAAGCGCGGCAATGCAAATTGCCAGCACGTGCTCGTCTGCCCCCCTTCTGCCGCCTGTAGAGCCCTGCGCGCGAGGGCGACCGTGTCTTCGTCGAATTGGCCACCGTGGTCGATCATCCGCTGATCTGTAAGTTGCACGAACAAGCCGGCTTTGCGACTGGGTGACCCCCTCGCTTCGGCGACTGGCCTTGCGCGAGCAAGGACCTCTATTGCGCGGCTCTCGCTCGCAGTAATAGTTGTGGAGGTGGGCGCGCCCATCTATCAGGACCTCCAACCATATGTCGACCCACTCGTCACTTCGTTCCTCTGTGTAATTGCCCAGAAGTTCTTCAGCGGCGTCGAACGCCGCCATGGCAGCCCCGCGGCATTGGTCGCTTTGCCCCTGGAAGCTGGATTCCACCTCCACGCGTCCCAAGCGGGCTTGCAAGCTGGCCGCTCGCAACGGTCGCTCCGGTCCGACCAGTACCAGGGCCTGCTGGAGCGTTTCCCTTGCCTCCGCGAGGCGTGTGGTCCGCCAGAGCACGTCGGCGAGTTGTGCCCGGAGCTCGACTGCGAGCTCGGCAGGACCTTGACCGGTCATTTTCGCGTCGTTTAGCTGAATGGCCTTTCGGTAGGAAGCGATGGCCTCGTCATTAGCGTAATCCGCAGCCGCATGCCCGGCAGCGATCTGGAGGTGGTGCACCGCGCGTTCGTTTTCCCCGGCCATGGCGTAGTGGTGTGCGAGGACTGCGGCAACCTCTTCGAGCCGGCCTGTAAACAGCGCTTCCATCCCCCAGGCGGCACGCCCGTGGAGCTGGGCCCGCTGAGATCGCAGGAGGCTGGCATAGGTAGCTTCTTGGATGAGAGCGTGCCGAAAACGATAAACGGGCTCGGGCCACGAGCGAGGTTCCAACAGCAGTCCCGCGCGGCAAAGCTCGCTCACTGCTGCTGCCAAGCGGTCTGAGAGATCGGTCACTGCCTTCAGCGCTGAAAGCGGGAACTCTGGCCCCAGCACTGAAGCAGCGGTGACGACCTCGCGGGCAGTGGGATGTAGCTGGTCGACCCTCGCACGTATCAGGCGCTCCAAGACCTGTGGTACGTCATTCACATCGACCCCACTCAAAGCCCATGAGGCCGCGTCTTTGACCAGAGCGCCCCTTTCCACCAGGGAATCGAAGCGCTGTTCAAGGAAGAACGGGTTCCCGTCGACGTTGCGCCTAATTGCGGCGACAACGTCGTCGGCGGCCTCTCCGCCAACCATAAATCCCGCAAGTTCGCGTTCGGCTTCGTCGCTGAGAGCCGAAAGCTCCAACCTTCGGAACCTGCGCGCCGAGCCGGCTTCCAGGTTGGCCTCAAGCGCCGATACCTCCGGGCCCGGCTCAGGTCGGCGTGTCGCGATCAGCAGCAAAGGGACGCTCTGGGTCAGCGTGGCCAGCTCCGCCGTCAAGCGAAGCGAGATCGGGTCTGCCCAATGAAGATCTTCGAGGACCAGCACCGTCGGCCCTCTCGTTGCAAGTCGCTCGGCGACGGATTTGACGGACGAGAACGTCGCGCGTTGCAAAGCCTCGGGAGTGAGCGAGGCTAGGCGGTCCACCTGCGGGCCTGATTGCAGCCCCATCAAGTGGGCAAGGAAGCCGACCTCGTGCGCCTCGGTGCCGAACACCGCCTTCATGGCCCGTTCGAGCGCGGGCAGCACGACCTGCTGTGGTTCTTCGGGGAGAACGCCTACCCACGCGGAGAGCAGTTGCCGGTAAAGACCGTAGGGCGTCGAGGAGGCGAACGACGCGCAGCGGCCCTCTAGCCAGAGTGGCAGCCGGCCTGTTCCCGCGCCGACCCAGGCTATGAAACGCTTACGGCACTCCTGCACGAGGCGGGTTTTGCCGAGACCAGGCTCGCCAACCAAGAACACGGTCGACCCGGTCCCCGAGAGGGCCTCGCGCAAGGTCCGGTCGAGCTGGGACAGTTCCTTTTGGCGGCCGACCAGGGGGCCGCGGCCCGCCACCCGGCCTTGGCCACGGTAACCGGAGGAGCCGCGGCGCCGGGCGTTCCAGATAGGAGGCAACGAGTGGCTCGGCCCCAGGAGCGGTTACGACGTGCTCCCTCGGCCCCCACACGAAGGTCTTCTCGGTGGCCGCTCGGGTAACGGGGCCACCAGAACAGAGCCCGCTCTGGCCGTCGACTGGAGGGAGGCGGCGGCACCGACTACTTCCCCCACCGCCCCATAGGCGCTGCCGCCCCCCAAGGGCCCACTACCGCCGAGCCGGTCTCGGTCCCGGCACGGACGGAAAGCACACCCGTGCCGAGGTTGCTGCTCCCCGCAGCGAGTACGGAAAGGATCCGGAGCCCGGCCCGGGCAGCCCGCTCGGGGTCATCCTCGTGGGCTTCCGGTGCGCCGAAAAGCGCCACGAGGCCGGTCCCCGAGACTGAGGTGACAGTCCCGCCAAGGCTTTCTACTTCGGCGATCACGGCTGCCAATGCCTCACCCACCAGCTGGCGCAGGTCCTCGGGGTCCAATCGTCCCCCAGAACCCAGTGGGCCGGAAAGGCCGACGAACAGTACGCTGACCAGCCTTCGTTCTTCGCCTTCCAGCCGCGCACCGGGGTCACCCCGGGCGGCGGACCTGGGAGGTAGCTTCCCAATGGCTTGGTTCGCCTCTTCCAGCGCCGGCGAGGGCCGCAAACCCAGGGCCTCGAGCGCGGACCGGCAGCGTTCATAGGTGCTCCACGCCAACTGTCGTTGGCCCTGAGCACAGTAGATGCGCACCAGTGGTACCGCTGCCTCTTCCGATGCGGGGTCATGCGCCAGGCAGTCTTCCCACGCCGCAACGACTGCCTCGACCCGCGAGGCTCCTTTGCCTCTAGCGCGGTCCCGGGCGAGCTCTAGGCGTGCCCTTTGGCGTAGGAGGTCGAGAGCCTCGCGCTGGCGGAGCGCCCAATCGGCATAGGGCTCGTCTTCGAGGAGGACCCCGTCTGTGGCCAGGGCCATCGAGAGCTCGGCGTCTCGCCGGCTCCCGGCGTCCAAGGCCAAGGCCGTCCTCAGGGCCTGCTCGTGTGCAACCAGGTCCACCTCAACCGGCGCCTCGGCCGAGAACCAGATATGAGCCCGGTCAGCTCGCAACCACTGGGGCACCGGCTCACCTAAGGCGCAAAGCGCCTCGCGGGCCAGCGATAATGCCCGAGAGATAGCGGCGGCCGACGAGCGGGGCGCCAGTTCGGCAAAGAGCAGGTTTCGCGCCACTTCCCGGCCGACCCTGAAACCTGGGCTCACCATCACCAGTTCGCAGAGACGTCTGGCGGGAGGGCGGTACCACGGGCCAGCACTGCGCTCACCCATTTTTATGCTGAACGGGCCGAGCAATGTTACCCGCACCGGGTCGCGGGTCAGCTCTCGGGCGTCACTAACCGCTCGGGCGGCCACGACGCATTATCCCACGCGCATACACGCCTCGACTAGCGCGGAAAGGTTTCGGAAATAGGGCGTCCTTACCTTTGCAATATGAACCCTAGCTCGATGAACGCCCTTCTCCTTGGTCTGCTGGTTGGTGCTTCTCTCCATACTGGAGCCGCCGTAAACGATGTGCGCGAGAGCAGCAATGTTGCGCAGATATCTTTCTACGTCCCAAATAGTTGGGTGGTCCAAAACGAGCAGGCGTTGCTGCAGGCGGGCTTCATCGTGCCGCCACCACCTTTATTCGCCCTGGTGGCATCGACGGCGCCCTCGCCGAGCTCGTTCGTTTTGGAAGCCTCGGTCGCACCTTGGCTCTTCGTAACCGTAGAGGATCCCGGGTCTATGCCGCCGCCGTCACAGGCTTACGAGCTGTTCCCCCAATATCTGATGCAGGCCGAGCCCGGCTATTCCGGGGCCGAAGTCAAGACCTTGATCGCTCACCATTCTGTCCACCAAGGGGGCCTGAGCGGCTCAGCGGCCGCGCTAACGGTCGTGTCGTCAGCTGGGACCACGAGCTTCGATGAACTGGCCTACGAGAAGGGGAGCCAGCTATGGCTCGTCGTTGCCGGTTGTTCGGGTTCCTGCTACGGCGAGAACCGGACCACGATAGTCCAGATCGTGAACAGCGTCCGAGTAGGCACCGCCGCCTGAGAAGGCGCCCTCTCCCAGCGGGCCGGTATGCTCACGTTCGGTTTGCCAGCCAGGCATGGGAGCGGGGAGTACTTGAATTGGGAATTCTCGATCAAAAGCGAGCCATAGTTACGGGTGCTGGTCAGGGGATCGGGCGTGGCATCGCGGTGCGCTTTGCGGCCGAGGGCGCGACCGTTGGCGTCGCCGACATATCGGGCGATAACGCGACGGCCGTCGTCCGCGAAATAGAGGCCGCGGGCGGGGCGGCCACCGCTCTGGTCATCGACGTAAGAGACCGTTCGGCGGCAGGCCAGGCCATAGTCGACTTTGCCGGTCCCCGCAGCGAGCTGGACATCTTGGTGAACAATGCGGGGGTCATCCGAACTGGGCCTCTCCTCGAGATCGACGGCGCGGATTGGGACTACGTGATGGACGTGAACTGCAAAGGCACCTTATGGTGCTCCCAGGCGGCCGCGACGGCGATGATCAAGCAGGGCAGGGGCGGACGGATTATCAATCTCGCCTCCCAGGCCGGCCGGCGCGGGGAGGCCAACGCTGTCGTTTACTGCGCCAGCAAGGCGAGCATAATCAGCATGACCCAGTCGATGGCCTTGGCATTGGCCGACCATGGCATCACCGTCAATGCCCTTGCTCCGGGCATTGTGGACACCCCCATGTGGGACGACATTGACCGCCGGGCCACGCAGGCTCGTGGCGAACCGATCGGCGAAGCGCGACGCAGGGCGGTGTCCACAATCCCCGCTGGGCGTATCGGACGGCCAGAAGACATCGCGGGCGCGGCCCTTTTTCTGGCATCCGCTGATGGTGAGTACGTCACCCAGCAGTGCCTGAACGTCGACGGCGGCAACTGGCCCAGCTGATCCCTGGTGGTCCCAGCCTGGGAGGTTGTCCTGGGGTGAGCCAGTGGGCCGCTAGCAACGCAAGGCTACTAAGTTGATGGGAACACTTAGGTCTAGCGGAGGGAGCCGAGCGGTGAGCGCAACTGATGGGTTGGTCGCCAACAATGCCGGTTATGTCGCCGGGTTCGGTACGGGCCTGAGGCCAAGTTTCGCCCTTGAAGCCTTCCCCAAGGCTGACGACGACGTGAGGCAGACGGCGGCACGGGTCAAGGCCAACCCGTTCATCCCTCATTAGAACATCAGAGGCTTTGTCTACGAGGTCGAGAGCGGCAAGCTCCGCGAAATCTCCTTGGACTGAGGCCTCCTAGACGACGGGTGGCTCGGAAGACCAGGGGAAGGCGATCCAACCCTCTGTCCCGGCCCAAAAGAAGTCAGGGTCGACCGCTGACCATGGCTTCTTGTACAGCACGGCAGTACGCAGCTCGGCGACGTGGGGACTGACCAGGTCGCGGATCAAAGCCAATGTGATGCCCGAATCGGCAACGTCATCGGCCACGAGGACCTTCAGGCCCGCTAGGTCGACTAGCGGCGGTGTCGGTGGCAGGACTACTGGGACCTCCATCCGCTCACCCACGCCCGTGTAGAACTCCACGTTGATGGTTGCGCAGTTCTTTACCCCGAGGGCATAGCCAAGCGCACCGCCAATTGGGAGGCCGCCCCGGGCAATGGCCAAGACGAGGTCGGGCCGGTAGCCACTGTCGGCAACCTTGACTGCCAGTTGTCGGCTAGCAGCGCCGAACATTTCCCACGTAAGCACTTCGAGTTTATGGTCAGTTGTGCTCGTCATGATCCCTTCTCCGGGGGCAGAGCCGCGGCACACGGGGCAACGTGGACGCTAGTTAAACCGTACAAGATGGGCGCAGGGACCGTCGGGGACCGGTCGTGACCTGCCTACCCGACGCGCGCGATGGCCGTCTCGCTGCTAAGTAGCTACCGTTGCGAACATGACCTCGGCTCGGCCGTTGCCGGTCTTGGCGCGGCTCCCGCTGGCCGGGGAGCTGGGGTGCCGATGGCAAGCGCCTCCCACCAAACGACGCCAACGATCACCGTAATTCCCGGCGATACCTTTACGGTCCAGGGATCGGACATCAATTTGTGCCGTCCTACGGGCGCCGCTCGCGGTCGTCTGCGGCCTGGTCATCCACGGAAAGCTGCGACCCGACCGCTACGCGATCAGGTTGGCAGAGACCGTGGAAGAGATCGTCCGCGCAACCGGGGACCGCGAGATTGTCGCCCGATCGACAAACCCCAAGATCGCGGGCGCGCCGTTCAGGAGCACCGGTGGCCGGGCTGGAACGGTTCGCTTGCCAAGCACGAGACGTGCTACTTGAGGGGGCCCAGATCGTTTGCCAGTCAGGGCTCACCCGAAATGGCGCGCAGACATTTGGGCGTGCAGACATTTGGCTGTGGTGCCTACGGCACCTCGTCGGGCAGCTCGGGCTCCTACCTTACCGGCACGTTTGCCTCGATGATCAGTGACCAGAACGCAGTTATTCTCCCGGTTGGCAAAGCGGGCGCCGAGCCCGTCGTCGGCTACGAGGCCCAGCCCCGGCCCTTAGGGCCTCAGCAGGCGGAGCATTTCCCGGCGCCAGGCAGATCTCGCATTCGCGGCTTCCACTGTGTCGGGGTGGACGAGCCGGGTGAACTTGGGTTCTCCTGGCTCGCGGTGGAACGCGAAGGCGCGGGCCTCGGTCTCGACGTCAGCCTTGGTGTAGTGGGCGCGTTGCAGCAGGTAACCATGCCAAGAAGGGACCAGGAAGGTCTCCGTGAACTTGCCGTGCGCCGTCACATCCTGGAAGACGCCCCAGCGCGTAGCTCCGAGGCGTCTGCGCACGATGCGTAGCTCGGCCATCGCGGCGAGGAACCCTTCGACATCTTCTGGGGCGATGCGGTACTCGACTAGCACCAAGACCGGGCCATCGTCGGGGCGGACGTGCTCACCTATAGAAAGTGACGGGCTGGCGACGAGTTGTAGCGACGACCGGTCAACGACCGGGAGGCCAAAACGAGGGATCAGGAGGATCCCGGGGATGAAGGCGACGGCGGCGAAGAGCAGGGTGTCGCGGAGCGTCAGGAACGTGTCGATAACACCGAAGCCCAGCCCGCCGAGCACGAAAGGTCCTTGGAGAACAACATAAAACAGGGATAGCGAACGTGTTTGCACCCACTCCGGCGTCACCTGGCGGGCAGCCACGATCAGGGACACCGTCGCCAACACCCAGCATGCACCCGTAACAGGCAGCACGGCCATCGCAGCCCACCGCTTCGGCCAGATCACGAGCGTTGTGATCGCGAGCGCGTTGGCCAGGGTGGCTGCAGCGACGATGGCGTCGAGGTGAAGGCGACCCTGGAGCCGTGGGAAGACAAGGGCGGCGACGAGGGCACCCACCCCGCTGAGTGCCAGGATGAGCCCGTAGCCGAAGGCCGTGCTGTGGAGGAAATGGGCAGCGAACAGAGGGAGCAGCGCGCCCAGCGAGACCGCCGGGGTCACGTATAGGGCCGTGCGGGCTGCCACGGCCCGCAGCCCAGGTGTGTTGGAGAAGTACCGCCAGCCGGACGAAACGGCGCCGAGGAGGCTTTCGGCGGCCGTCCCACCGGGCGTCGACAGGCGAAGGTCGCTCCGGCCTCGCCAGAGGGTCAGGAACCCGACCTGGGGGAACATAATTAGGCCGCATACCGCGAAGAACACCGTCGTGCCCGCGCCTCGCAACACTGCGCCTCCGAGGACTGGTCCCACGACCTGGCCGATGTTCCATTGGAAACTGTCCACGCTGAGGGCGACCGGGACCACATCTGGAGGGACCAGGCTGGCGACGGTCGTCCACCACGACGGCGAGGACGTCCCGTTGGAGACGCCCATCCCAGCTATCCCGATGAGCAGCGTCGTCGGGGTGAGGTTCCCCGTCGACGACATAATGACGAGGAACGCCACCGATGCCGTGAGCAGGATTTTCGCCAGTAGGAGGATGGCGCGCCTGTCGCCGCGAGTCGGCGGCGGCGCCGGAGAAAACGACGGCGCATATGCCCGCCAACGGGCTCATGACGGCGGCGAGGGTGACCAGGACCGGCGATGTAGTGAGCCGTTCCATGATGAACCCGCCGACGAGCGAGACCATCCAGACCCCGGTGTTGGCGAACACGGCCGTGAACTCGAGCCAACGGTAGGCCCGGCTCCGGAGAGGGGTGAGAAGCGAGGTCACGTGGCGGCTAATGCGGCAACCTTGGCCCCGGTCACCCGGACGAGGTCCGTCGGCGCGACCGAAAAGACGGCCCGCGGCGAGCCCGCCGCGGCCCAAACAACAGGGTGAGCAAGCAAGTCCTCGTCGAGATAGGCGGGGATCTGTTGGACGTGGCCGACCGGTGGCACGCCGCCGATGGCATAGCCGGTGCGAGCGCGGACGAACTCCGCGGTAGCCCGCTCGACCGGGCCCCCGACTATCTCGGCCAATAGGCCTTCATCGACGCGGTTGATGCCAGAGGCAAGAACCAAGATTGGCTCGTCGTCCGGGACAGACCGGAAGATGACCGACTTTACGATTTGGGAGACGTCGCAGCCCACCGCCGCCGCCGCGTCTGCCGCGGACCGTGTGCTTGCCGGCATCACGCGGACTTCGCTGGCCATGCCGAGACGGCTCAGCTCGTCAGCAACCCGCGCTTCGCTCCCGGTCAGTGCGTCCATGTAGCAGTTTTAGCTCACGTGGTTACCCGCCGCAGGTGGACGATAACGGTCGGCTCGCTATTGGCACGTGGCTGTGCGATCGTGACAGATGTGATCCCTGAGCCTCCCGCCCAGAGCTTCGCAGGCGACAATGCCGCCGGTGCCCACCCCAGGGTCATCGAGGCGCTCCGTGACGCCAATGACGGCGCCGCCCTCCCGTATGGACAGGATCCCTGGACAACCCGTTCAGCGGAACGTTTCCGGGCGTTGTTCGAGGGGGACGTCGAGGTGTTCTATACCTACGGTGGGACCGGGGCGAACGTCGTCGCTCTCCAATGCCTGCTCGCCTCTCACGAGGGCGTGATATGTCCCACCAGCGCGCACATAAACGTGGACGAATGCGGCGCGCCCGAACGTTTCACAGGGGCCAAGCTGATTGATGTCCCGTGTGCTGACGGCAAGTTGACGCCCGCCTTGGTGCGCCCTCTGCTGCACCTGTCGCATGATGAGCACCACGTCACGCCCCGAGTGCTCGCCATCAGCCAGCCCACCGAGCTGGGCACGCTCTACAGCGTCGCCGAGATCGACGAGCTCGCCCAGCTGGCGCACGATCACGGCCTTTTCTTGTACGTCGACGGGGCCCGCATCGCCAACGCAGTGGCGGCGCTCGGTTGCTCGGTCCATGAGCTCACCTACGGTGCCGGGGCCGACGTCCTCACCTTCGGCGGCACCAAGAACGGTTTGCTCTACGGCGAGGCGGTGGTGTTCCTTCGTCCCGAGCTGGCCCGCCGGGCCCGCTTTGTCAGGAAGCAAGCGGGCCAACTGGCTTCGAAGATGCGGTTTATCGCCGCTCAGTTTGACGCCCTGCTCCAAGATGACCTCTGGCTAGCCGGTGCTGCTAACGCCAATGAGATGGCCGGCCGGCTCGCCAGCCGCGTGGTCGGGCTGAGCGAGGTCGAGATCGTGCGGCCCGTCGAAGTCAACAGCATATTCGTCCGCTTGCCCCCGATGTTGGCCGATCAGTTGCAGAACTGGTCGTTTTTCTGGAACTGGGACCTAAATGACAATGTCGTAAGGTGGATGACCAGTTTTGCCACCACCGACGAGGATGTGACGAGGTTCGCTGAAGGGGCCCGCTATTTTGCGGGCCTTTGCTCGCCCGCTAGGTAGCGCTCGATGTGCTCGGCAAACCTACACTTACTATTGGGCCGTTCGGACTGGGGTATGCCCTGGCACAGTGATGGGGCACCAATGCATAGGAGGGCTGATGGCGAAAGGTACTAAAGAGGACCCGTGGGCGCTGAAGACGCCGCCCGGCACGTCGAGCTACACCATGTACAAAGATGAGCTTGCCGAGCCGCCGGTGCTGGTCTGCCAAGTCGGTTCGACGACGCTCAAATACCAGCTGCGGGCGGTCGAGGACCTGCACGTCTGGCTGGTCGACCAAGGCGCCTGGGTCCCTCTCGGCGCCGCCGATGAGAACAAGCCAGCCGCGGCAGGCACCGTCGAGGCGTGGGGGCGGTCCCCCGACAACCCGGTGGCCGGCTGGTACGGGTTGCGGAAGGGCTACCGCGGGCGCTTCGGGATGTACCTCCCGCCTCTGCTAGAGGCTCTTGGCCTCGCCGAAGTCACTCACGATGCTCGTAACAACTCGATGCGTGCAATTTGAGGTCAGGGTTTCACCGAGATCGATCGGCCGTCGGGCACCAGCTCTTCCCATGTGTTGCCGGGGGTGAGAGTGATCCTGGTCCCGTCGGTCTCGACAAACACCGTGGGATGGTCGAGTAACGGGCGCTCCCATTTCCCGTAGAACTGGGCGCCGTCACGGAACACCCAGGCGGGGCCACTGCCTTTTAAGGTGAGCTCGTTTTCAAGGGCACCCGTGATGTCTTCGGGGTACGGCGTCGGCCATTCTCGGACGAGCATGACGACCACGTTGGAGGCAGCGATCTGGCTCCCGTCGCCCAAGAGGGCAGGGCCGTACCCGCGTAGGACCTGTACCAAAGGCCGGTATCGCGGTGCCAGGTCCATGTCGTTACGTCTATCGGGTAGTCAATGCTGACGGCGGATGCCGGGGTGGCGCCGGGGGAGGACCGTCCGTAGCTGAAGATAGCGACGGGTGGCTTCTCGGGGTAGTGAAGTTGCGCCGCGGCGCTGTACAGAGCCGCTGTTGAGGTCTCCAGGTTGTGGGGCTCGTAGCGGTCGAGGTCGCGCCAGTACGCGTTGGGAGCCAGGTAGCCGCCCACGTCGTCGAGAAGCGACCTGCGGGCATCGACCTCATTGATCACCGGCTGGATAGCCCCCGAATAGGCGAAGAGGATCCGGCCCAAAGGCTCAAGGATTTGCGCATCTACCAAGCGGGCCGAGCGCACAGGCTCGATGCGCGCCGCCGTGTGGCACTGGAAGACTGCGATGAACCTGGTTATGCCTCCCTCAACAGGCTCTTCAAAGACGATGTCAGCCTTGTCTAGTCCGAACTGGGGACGGGCGGCCGGCAGGTTTTCAACTTTTACAGCCACAGCCGCGCGCTTAGGGATATGTCCTGCCGGGGCTCGTTCCCCGGTCAGCGGGCAAAGTGCCACTCGGGGAACCTTTACCGCATGCACATGGGCCGGATGAGCACGCTTGCGCTCCCGTCCGCCGTGGTGCCGCCTCTTTCTTCCATGGGGGTGGTGGCCGCCCGTCGAAGTAGTGCTTGCTGGGGCCGGTGTTGTAGTCAACGCGGAAGGCGGGCTGGTGGCGCGTTGCGCACTTGGGTGACCGCCGCAGGCCCCGAGCAGGGCAATTGCCGACGCAGCGACCGCAGCAGCCGCGCGGCGCCCGCTTCTCATGCTTGCGTCATACCCCTACCAAGCCCGAAAGATGCCTCCGAGTGATTGCTTCTACGCATCCCCAGGAAGTTCTCAACACCATCACAGGCAGTGTTGAGCGCGATCGCAGGGATCTCCCAGCAACGGTGGGCATTGTGAAGGCAGCCACCAAGTAAAGGAACCTGATATGAACGATTTCGAACCCACCAACCTAAACGAAGCCGGTCTCTTTCCCCTCGCCCCGTCTTCTTCGCTAAACCCATCTTCTTCGTTGAACTCGTCGGTCTGGGTGCCTGCGGCCAAATATGCTCGCCGGCGCAGGGCCCGGCGCTTTCTCGCTTACCGAAGGAGTGGACGGATCGCCGCCACCGCGATGATATGTGCAGCGATCGGGCTTCCCGCCATCGTCGCCACGTCCCCGTTGGCGACGGCAGCGCAGCTCGTTGCCTCCGCCCCCACCGGCGCCGCGTCATCCAATGCCCGGTCTGCGCCGGCGCAAGGTGGAGCGTCCGGCACGGTCGTCACTGTGGCCACATCGAGCTTCACGATGACGACATCGACGGGCCAGAAGGTGGCCGTTGAGGAGAAGTCCTCCACGATGTACGAAAAAGGGACGACCTCAAGCTCTGCCAAGGCTGTTACGAAGGGCCAAAGCGTCCTCGTGCTCGGTACGGTCAACTCGACGACCATCACGGCCACCCAGGTCGTCGTGGGCTACGAATCGCCGTCCATCGCGACAGCGACGGCAAAGGTGGTCCCGTTCACCAAAGGTGAGACGACCGCGTCAAAACAAGTCGGCCAGATCCCGGCTGACTGGAGCGCGGGGTCGGGGACGATCGTCAGCGGGACAACGGCCAATAAGGCCACCGAAGCTGCGCTGGCCGCCTACCCGGGGGCCATAGTCGACCGTGTTGCGAAGCTGAGCAATGGCGAGTACAACGTTCACTACATCGGCGTCAACTGGCCGCACCATATCTTCGAGAGCTCGAGCTTTAAGGTCATTGGTGCCCTTTGACGAGGGAGCAAAAGGTCGCGGAAAGTGCCGACTTTCCTCAACGTCCCGTACGGCGTAAGGAAAGCTCGGTACTTCGCGCGACCTAGTTGGGACTTGGCCGATCGGCAGCGCTACTAGTGCGCGTGGTGACCTCCGAAGGACAGCGGTGCCGGGGCGAACATCGCCAGCCAGTCGGCTTGGGTTGCCGGCTTGAGAGCGAAGTTGATCTGCTTGACTGCGCCCAGGCTGATGTCAGGTTCAACCGAGTAGCGGTGCCCTGGGAACAGCGCGGTGCCCTCGGGGAGCGAGGCAAGCCGCTGCAGGCTCTGGTACATGGCGACCGGGTCGCTCCCGGGAAGGTCGGTCCGTCCGCACCCTGCCAAGAAAAGGGTGTCCCCGGATATGAGTTTCTGGTCGACCAGGAAACACTGGCTGCCCGGCGTGTGGCCCGGCGTGTGCAACATCGTGATCGGGATGTTGCCCACCATCAACGTGTCACCGCTGTCGTGGCCCACAAGGTCGCCGGATGACAAACCGGTCATCTGCCGGAGCGCGTCTACCTCGTCGCGCTGGGTGTGGACGGGCACCGGGTTGCGCTCGAACAACGCGGGCAGTCCCTCGATGTGCCAACGCGGCATAGGCCCTCCCACATGGTCTGCATGATGATGAGTGACCAGGACGGCGTCGAGGCGAAGGCCGTCGCCTTCGATGATGTCGAGGATGTCGCCGACCGCGTAGGCCGGGTCGATGGCGACCGCCTGGCCGCTTTCGCTGTCACCGATTAGGTAGACATAGTTGAGCATCTGTACCGCAGCAGGGTTGCCGCGCGCTATATCCCTGCCGACGAGCAGTTGACGGAAGTAGAGCCGGGCCACGTCCTCAACCTAACACGCGACCGGTGAGCTGGAGGGTGCCCCACCAACGTTGCGGCAACGTTCATTGCCCTGCCTTCGCTCCACAACCCCAACGTTGCCCGACGTTCAACTTGCATTGGTAGAAACCGGTGCTGAGGTAACCCAGTCATTCCTCTCCACCAAAAAGGAGCCCCAGTGAAGGCGAAAAAAGCGCGGATCGCGCTGGCCATGGCAACCCTTGGCGGAAGCGTTCTGGCAGTCACCGCGACCACCCCGTTTCCGGCATACGCGAGCAACCCCCCGGTCATAAACAACCTCAGTTTCAGTTTCACTGCTGCCCAAGTCGCCGCAATGCCGGGTGAGGTTTCCACCGGAAATACCGCGACTACCCTTGGTTTGTACTATCCCGAAGGCATTTCCGCCTACAACGGCAACGTTTTTATATCGAACACCAACGACAACATGGTGGGCGAGCTCAGTGGATCCCCACTCGCTCCCAGTATCTTCGCCGGCTCATATCAGGGTTATGGCGAGCACGGTGATAATGGGCCGGCCCATGGCGCCACCCTCTATTCGCCCGGTGGGCTCGCCACAGACCAGTACGGCGACGTCTTTATTGCCGACACGGAGGACAACGTGGTCCGGGAGGTATATGGCCCGAACGGCCCCGGAGGTACCAACGTCGCGCTGGCCGGGGAGATCGTCCTGATTGCCGGCAACGGGACTCCGGGCTACAGCGGGGATGGCGGGCTCGCCACCGCCGCGGAGCTGAACAGCCCGCAGGCCGTCGCCGTCGACTCCTCGGGCGACGTGTTCATCGCGGATACCTACAACAATGTGGTCCGCGAAGTCACGCCAAACGGCAACATACAGACCTTCGCCGGTAACGGCACTCCTGGTTACAGCGGGGACGGCGGGCCGGCGACCTCGGCCGAGCTCAACGACCCGAGCGGTGTCGCTGTCGACGCTCTCGGAAATGTGTACATCGCCGATTCCTCCAACAATGTGGTCCGCCGGGTCCAAGGCTCGGAGGCTCTCGGTAGTGGGCAAGCTCAAGGTGAGATCACCACTGTTGCGGGCGACTATGCGGCCGATCAGGGCGCGAGCCACGGCCAGGGCTCCTTCAGCGGTAACGGTGGCCCGGCCGTCGACGCCCAACTTTATGCGCCGGAGGGAGTCGCATTGGACGATGCCGGCGACCTGTTCATCGCCGACACGTTCAACAATTCCATCCGCGAGGTCGCCCCGAATGGCCAGATCTCGAGCCTGGTAAACACTTCTGCCGCCAGCGGCGCGCCGAGCAATGGGGCGACGGCGTCCACAGCCAAACTGGAAGGCCCGTATGCGGTGGGCGTCGACGACACGACGGGTGATGTCTATATCGCCGACACACACGCCAACGGGGTAAGTGTGGTGTCCGGGCTTCCGGCGTCTAGTGGCGAGGCCATCGCTGGCCCAGGATCAGGGACCAACGCCCCACTGCCTGAGTCGCCACTGACCATCGGACTTCCCGTGGGTGCGCTAGCCGCCCTCGTGCTGGCTTTCAGCGCCGTATTCGTTATCCGTCGTCGGCGCTCGCCCGCGCAGGCCTGAGCGACCAAAACACTCCTAAGAGACCGAGAGAAACGAGATCCCGATGCCTGACGAAACTCCCCTTCTGCAGACCCCTATCTCCCGCCGCCGTCTCCTTCAGGGTGGGGCCGCTTTGTCAGCTGCCGCAGCTTTGGCCGCCTACCTCCCTGCCTCGGTGCGCAAAGCAATGGCCGCAGGAGCGCCCACGACCCCGTTCGACGTGTCCCAGATAAAGCATGTCGTGTTGTTGATGCAGGAGAACCGAAGCTTTGACAACTACTTCGGCACACTGGCCGGCGTCCGTGGTTTCAACGACCCCACTGCCATCCTGTTGCCGAACGGCAGGTCGGTGTTTTATCAGCCGGCGGCCGAGAACCCTGATGGGTACCTCCTACCGTGGTACATGAACACCGAGACAACAAGCGCGCAGGCCATGCCTGACCTCAGCCACCAGTGGCAGATCCAGCATGCCGCTTGGAACAACGGGGCCATGGACGGCTGGGTGCGGGCTCACACTGCCTCGGACGGCCTGACTTCGGGCCCGTTCACCATGGGCTATTACCAACAAGCGGACCTTCCTTTCCACTTTGCGTTGGCTAACAATTTCACGATCTGTGACGATTACCACTGCTCGGTAATGGGGCCCACGCATCCCAACCGTTACTACTGGATGACGGGCACCGTCGACCCCGAGGGTCTCAATCACGGGCCAGCACTGGACAACAACATTACCAGTGGCCTCTACACGTGGCAAACCTTCGCAGAGGTTTGCCAGAACAACGAGATCAGTTGGAAGTGCTACCAACAGCTCTACCCGAGCACTGCCAACCCGCTGGTCCCCAAGTACAACCAGGGCACCACCTCGGCCCCTCTGTACCAGCCGCAGACCATCGCCCAGGCGTACAACACGGTCCTCAACAATTACGGGACCAACGTGCTGCTGTTCATGAACCAGTTCTTCAGTGCAGCGCCGGGCGAGGGTGGGAGCAACCCCAACTTCGGGTTGTGGCAGAACGCCGCGTACGGCAGCACCCTGTGGGGTGGTGGGCCGTCGGTTAGCGGCAACACTGGCAACACACTTGGCGGGCAGGACACGAGCCTCACCAACCCGTATACCGGGCAGCCTTTCGACCTCACGACCAACTTCGAGGAGGACTGTTTCAACGGGACTCTGCCTGCGATCAGCTGGATCTTCCCGCCGTCGGTCAGTTCCGAGCACCCCTCGTTCCTGCCTGCGGCCGGGGCCGAGTTCATTGCGTCCAAGATCGCGGCCATCGCCCAAAACCCGGACCTGTGGGCCTCGACGGTGTTCATTATCGATTGGGACGAGAACGACGGGATGTTCGATCACGTACCGCCGATCGTCCCTCCTGCGGGAACTCCCAATGAGTTTGTCACGCTCGAATCCCCCGGCGGTACGCCGGGCGGTGGGCTCCCCGTTGGCTCTGGTTTCCGGGTGCCCTGCCTGATCGTGTCACCCTGGACTACCGGTGGCTATGTTTATACCGAGCCGCTGGACCACACCTCATGCCTCATGTTCTTGGAGCAGGTTTTCTTTAGCGGGCAACCGGTCTGTACCAACATCAGCGCATGGCGACGCGCCACTTTCGGGAACTTGTTGTCGGCGTTCCAGAGCACGCCGGCAGCGACGTCCCCGTCGGACTCGAACTTCAACTACTCCAGCGTGACCGCGAACGAGGCGGCTCAGGTTGCCAACACAAGCGGGTCGACGGCATTGCCTCAAGCGGTCCCACCGGCAGGCAACCAAACCGCGCCGGTGCAGCAGTCGGGCAGCCGTCCTTCGCTCCCCTAGCCGATCGGGCGGGCGCGCATTTACCGTTACGGTTGGACCGGGGACGGAGGTGCCGCCCGCCGCCGGCGACCTGGCAGGGCCTGGATGTTCTTAGCCGGGTTTTAGGATTTCGGCGAGGAACGCGACTGCACGAGGTAAGGCATCGAGCCGGTTTGCGAGACGCGCCAGCCCGTGGCCCTCGTCCTCGTAAATCACAAGTTCGCACGGGATCTTTCGCTCTCTGAGCCGGGCAACCATTTGCTCTGTCTCGCTCACCGGGACGCGGGGGTCGTTACGCCCATGGACCACGAAAAGCGGGGCTCGTATGGCGTCAGCGTGGCGGAGGGGAGACGCAGAGATCAGGAATTCGCGGTCCTCGGTGAGCGAGCCGTACTCATGCTCGCGATGCGCCCGCCGGTAAGCGGAGGTGTGCTCGAGGAACGTGACGAGGTCGGAGATCCCCACTATGTCAACTCCGGCAGCCCACCTCTCTGGCTGGAAAGCTAGCCCAGCAAGGACCATGTAACCGCCGTAGGAGGCGCCGTAGAGCGCGGCCCGTTGGGGATCGAGGCCGACAGAGGGGAGCCAGTCGTGCAGTGCCGCCAAGTCGCGGACAGAACTCAGACGTCGGGTCGTGTCGTCCAGGGCCGCAAAGCGTTTGCCGTACCCGGTAGAACCACGCACGTTCGGGACTACGACGGCAAAACCTGCAGCGACAAGTCCTTGGACTACGGGGTCGAATGCGAGGACGGATTGTGACTCCGGCCCACCGTGGACAACGAGCACGACCGGCAGGGGCCCGGTCGATGCCTTTGGCCGGTACACGAACGCGTGGAGCCGCTCCCCGTCGAAGCTCTCCACCTCTACCTGCTCAGGGGCGACCAGCTCTGCCGGGCCCACCTCCGTCGCGCTGTTGGTCAGCTGGTGTGCCTCAGCGGACGGCACGTCGTAGGCCCAGACATCACCGGCCAATCTGGGGCTTGTGAGCGTGTAGTACAGGCGGTTGCCGTCGGGAGAGGCGCGGGGGCCGAGAACCTTGTTCGACAGGACAATGCCAGGCTCAGCCAATGGGATTTCTCGTTCCCCGAGCGTGCCGGTGGGGTCGAGGTCGACCACCCGGCTGGAACCGTTGCGGTTCTCGACGACCACCAAGCGGCCGTCCGAGAGCTTTGTGACAGGTTCTGTGTCCCAGCTGCCTCCGACGAGTACTGAATGCTCCCCGCTCGACAGGTCGTAGCGGACAACTGCCGCAAGGTCCCGGGAGACATTGGAGGACACGAAGATAGTCGAGCTGTCCCACCATAGTGGCGGGCCGACCTCGGCTGCTTCGTCCGGGTGTGCCAGGACAGCGCGGGTCTCGCCGCTGCCTACATCGACCATTAGCAGCTCCTCGTCAAGCGGGCGCGGCCCCGGCCGCGATATCGCCACCCATCGACCATCGGGTGAGAAACCCGACGAAGGCTGGCACCAGCCGCCCTCGGCGTAGAGGCTACGGTGCGAACGGGTTGCCAAGTCGCAGGCCCAGAGGTCGAAATCGACGCCATTACGGCGGTTGGAGAGGTACGCGACAGCGCTGCCGTCAGGGCTCACGCCGGCCAGTTCATGAACATAGCGAGGGTCGTCGGTCAGAGCGTCCAGCTGTCCGGGCCCGGTGGTAGCGCTGTCGAGGTCTACCAGGTAGAGCTGGTGGCGTTCGTCGCCTCCTGTGTCGACCGTTATGACGGCCCGACGCTGCCCGGGTACGTAGGCGGCCGCGCCAACCGGCTCGGGCAGGTCCGTCACCGCCCGTAAAGATGAGCCCGGGACGAGCTCGTAAAGCTGCTTCGTGCCCGTGAGGTCGCTCAAGACAAGGAGGTGATCGCTACCCTCGAATGCGCCAACGTCGACCAGCGCAGCGCGCGGCGCCCTAAGCAGCGCGTGCAAAGTTGGGGCCATAGTCATGTCCGGGCGGTCATTTCCAAGTCAGGGGCGTTCGTCCACCTCTGTTACGTATTCCCAGTCGACGTGGTTATGGCGCTCGATGATGATCGGTGTCTCGCGAGCCTTTGGTAGCTCTCGAGCGTACGTCTCGGCGGCATCGTCACTGTCGAACGCTCGGGTCTCGATCTCGGTCCCGCCGGGCACCGCAAAGCGGTACAGCGACGTCTTGCCAGAGGACTGCCCACTGTCTGTCATACGGCGATGCTAGGGCTCGTCGGCCCCGAACAGGTCGAGCTGAGGTCGTGCTCCCCCTTCCTGGCCCGCCTGAGGAGATCCGTCCCTACGGAAGTGCTTGCCCAAAGTATCGACCTGGCCCTGGTAGTTGGACCCGATGCCTTCCCCGTACAGTTTCACCGGCTCTGCGGCCATTCGCTCGTACGTCAGCTTGCAGACCTGTTGGCCGTGCTCGATCATGAACGGGACGTCGTGAGCACGGACCTCGAGGGCCGCGCGCGACCCGTTCAAAGTCCCGGCCCTGTTGTAGCCGAACCCCGGGTCGAAAAAGCCGGCGTAGTGCGTCCTCAGTTCTCCGCTGGTCGGGTCGTACGCCGTCATCTCGCAGGCGAGCCCGGGAGGCACGGCGACTGCCTCTTCCGACAACAGGAGGTAAAACCTTTCCGGGCCAAGGACAACTCTGTCCTCCTCCTCGGCGAAGACCTCCTCCCAGTAGTCCTCGACACGGTGCGCGCCGATTTTTGCCATATCGAGCACGAGCGTGTGCTCCTTGGCCCGGTAACCAACCCGGCGGTGCTTCCCGCTGCGCACGTCCAGGCTCAGGAAAAGACCGTTCGCTGTCGCAAACTGGCTCCTGACGGCGGGTCGCCCTCCGACGTAGAGCAGCGGCTCGTCCTGATGCGCATCCCACAGCTCTTCGTCGGTCAGGCTCGAGCGCCCAGCCATCAGGCGCAGCTGGTTCAGCGTCAGGCCCTGGCGGACCCGAACTGCGAAGGAAAGCGGGACAATTTCGACATAGAGCGGGCCCTCGTAACCCGGCGCTATCTCGTCGAAGCGGTAGCTGTAGTCGGTGATGACCCGGGTGAAGACGTCGAGCCTCCCCGTAGAGCTCTTGGGATTTGCCTTGCCCTTTACGAACGACGGCAGCGCAAGGCTTTCGGCGAGGGGCACGAGGTAAGGCCGGCCGGTCTCGAGGACGGCGCCCTCGCGGCGCAGGTCGATCTCGTCGACAATGAAGTCCTTAACCTTGTGCTCGACCTCTTTATCACCAGCCAGGAAGCTACAGCGGACCCTGTAGGCGCGTTCCCCGAGGCGCAGGTCGAGGCTGGCCGGCTGTATGTTGCTCGTAGGGATCCGCAGCTCACCGGCCCCGACCCATCCCGCAGCGACAGCCTCTACGAGAAGCTGGCTCGGCAGGACGCCCTGCGGTGCCCCCAGGTCCGCAAGGCTGGCCTCGAAGGGAAGTGCGGGCTCGGGGGGCATTGCAATGCAATCGTACCTGCCTTCCCTCCGGGTCTTCTACGGCGCCTGGCCCGAGGAGGCGGTACTGTGCACGCGTGGACAGTGGCCCGGGCCGCGACAGCGGGAAGACGAAACTCAAGCTGCTGAGCCGTGCCCTGCTCGCGATCGGCCTCACTGCCCTCGCTGCGGTGATCATCCGGCTTCGGGGCAGCGGGGGGACCCCCCCGCACGGGGGAGGCTGGCGCGAGCTCTCGGCGACTGACCTGGAGCCAGTGGACAAGAAATAGGTGCGAGCGATCCTGGTGGGCTTGGGCGCAGTCGGTGCTCGCAGCGCTCGCCAACTCCTGTCGTCCAACTTGATCAGCGAACTGGTCGTGTTTTCCCACCGCGCGGCGGGGGCTGAGGTAAAGGTTGCAGCCCTCGGCGGGGCGGGCGTGGTGCGGCCCGAGGTGCTCTCCGACGATTCGTTTTCCGAGGCCCTGAGGGGGGCTTCGGTGGTCTTGTTAGCCGCACCAGGGCTTCGCTTCTGGCACGCGGAGCAGTGCGTTAGGGCTGGTGTCCCTGTTGTGTCGGTATCGGACGACCCGGGGACCGTCCGCCCGTTGTTAGACCTGGACGGCGAGGCGACAAGGCAGGGCGTGGCGGTCGCCGTCGGCGCCGGTATGGTGCCCGGCCTGTCCTGCTTGCTGACAGCGTGGGCGGCAGCTTCGCTGGACGATCTGTCCGAAGTCCACGTAGCAAGTCTTGGCACAGGTGGCCCTGCTTGCGCGAGGCGTCATCACTCGGCTCTTCGCGAACCGGTCGAGGAGTGGCGCGAGGGCGCCTGGGAACGCAAGGTTGCCAGCTCAGGCCGCGAACTTGTCTGGTTCCCTGAGCAAGCGGGAGCTGACTGCTACCGCATCAACCGTCCGGACACGCTTCTCATCGCGCGGGCGTTCCCAGGCCTGCGGTTTGCGACCACGAGAGCAGCGGCGTCCCGCCGGGACCGTTTCACCTCGTGGTTGCCCATGCTGCGGCCACCTCACCCCGAGGGCACGGTTGGAGCGGTCAGGGTCGAGGTGCGCGGCCTTAGCAATGGTGCGGCCGAGACGGTAGTGGTCGCCGCAGTCGGGCGACCCGCACTTCTCGCTGGGGCCGTGGCGGCCGCAATGGCAACGCGCGCCGCGTCGGGCCAGTTGCGCCCAGGTGCTGGCGGCCTCGCTTCGTTGGTCGAAGCCCCGGGCGAGGTCCTCGCCGACCTCTCGGAGCGAGGGGTTCGCCTCGTAACCTTCGAGGGCGCGACGATGACCCCCGCCTGAGGCCACGTCGGGCGGCTTCCTCAGGGGTTGCGGCGATGTTTCCAGCTAAAGGGGTCTGCCCATCCCACGCTTGCCAGCGCCTTGTTCACAAGGCTCAGGGCAGCCGTTGCGGCGAAGTCGTCGGAACGCTCGCGAACACGCTGGACCAGCTCGGACTGGGCTCTTTGTAGCGATGCCTGGTCCCCAGACGCGACAAGCTCTGCGACCGCCGATTCTGTGCCTTGCCCATCGTTCGCAAGGGCGACGGCGTGAGTGGCCAAGGGTTCGAGTAGCGCCATTACGGCCGACAGTAGCGGATTGCTAGCCCCGGCCCCGGCGACCGAAGAAACGGACGACGGGGTCGTACTTGACATCCACCACGCGCTCCTTCATCGGGATGATGCCGTTGTCAGTGATCTTGATGTGCTCGGGGCACACTTCTGTGCAGCACTTAGTGATGTTGCAGTAACCAAGGCCCTCCGAGTCCTGCAGGGATTTCTTGCGGTCGAGGTCGTCGTTCGGGTGCATGTCGAGCTCCGCGTACCGGATGAAAAAACGTGGCCCGGCAAAATGCGGTTTGTTTTCTTCGTGGTCGCGGACAACGTGGCAGGTGTTCTGGCAGAGCCAGCATTCGATGCACTTGCGGAACTCCTGGGAACGCTCCACATCGTCCTGGTACATCGTGAAAGGGGCCACGGGCTGGTCGGCGCTCGGCTTGAAAGCGGGCACCTGGCGGGCTTTTTGGTAGTTGAACGAGACGTCGGTGACGAGGTCCCTGATCACGGGGAACGCCCGCAACGGCGTTATCGTAACTGCTTCGCCCTCGGCGAAAGTGGACAGCCGCGTCATGCACATGAGCCCCGGGCGCCCATTGATCTCCGCGGAACACGAACCGCATTTCCCCGCCTTGCAGTTCCATCTCACCGCCAGGTCGTTGGCCTGAGTCGCCTGGGCGCGGTGGACGGCATCGAGGACCACCTGGCCTTCTTCTGCCGGTACCACGTAGTCCTTGAGGTCTCCGCCGCTGGGCCCACCGCGCCAGATGCCGAAGTGTTAAGTCGTAGCTCAATGGACTTCCTCCAGCAGTTCGGCGAGTTCCGGCGGCGGTTTGGGCAGGGCTTGGCGCCGGACGGTAAGGGCGCTGCGCGACGGGGCTGACGTCGAGGCGCCCACCTCGAGCACGACGTTCTGGCCGGCCCAGTAGGGGTCCGTCATCGGGTAGTCGTCGCGGGTGTGGCCGCCGCGGCTTTCTTGGCGCTCAAGAGCTGCCCTGGCGACGGCTTCTGAGACGAGCAACATGTTGCGCAGGTCGAGCGCGAGGTGCCAGCCCGGGTTGTACTGGCGGTTGCCTTCGACCGCCACCGAGGCGGCGCGGGCGCTCAGTGCGGCGATCCTGTCGAGTGCCTCTTTCAGCTCGCTCTCGACGCGGATTATGCCGACGAGGTCTTGCATTGTCTCCTGCAGTTCCTGATGGATGGCATAAGGATTTTCTTTTACCGGGCTTTCCTGGAACGGCGCAAGCGCGACTTCGGCGAAACGGGCGAGGTCGGCCTGGGCGACCTTGGGCCGCTCCGGGCCAAGGCCAGCAACGAACTCGGCCGCGTACTCGCCGGCCCGCTTGCCGAAAACGATCAGGTCGGACAGGGAATTGCCGCCTAGACGGTTCGCCCCATGCATACCTCCGCCGACTTCGCCGGCTGCGAAAAGACCGGGTACCACCGAGGCCTGGCTGTCGGGGTCAACCTCGACGCCACCCATCATGTAGTGACACGTCGGGCCGATCTCCATAGCCTCTTTCGTGATGTCGACGTCAGCCAGTTCTTTGAACTGGTGGTACATCGAGGGCAACCGCCGCCGGATGAACTCGGGCGTGCGCCTGCTCGCTATATCGAGGAAGACCCCGCCATGCGGAGAACCGCGGCCTGCCTTGATCTCGCTGTTTATCGCACGGGCAACTTCGTCGCGTGGAAGAAGTTCCGGTGGGCGGCGGTTGTTCGTCTTATCGGTGTACCAGCGGTCCGCCTCCTCAATGTTGTCGGCCGTTTCAGCCTTGAAGAACTCCGGGATGTAGTCGAACATGAACCGGCGCTTTTCCGAGTTGAGAAGGATCCCGCCGTCTCCTCGCACCGACTCGGTGACCAGCAAGCCTCGCACGGAAAGGGGCCAGACCATGCCCGTCGGGTGGAACTGGACGAACTCCATGTTGAGCACCGTGGCCCCTGCGCGAAGAGCGATGGCGTGCCCGTCGCCGGTGCACTCCCAAGAGTTGGATGTCACCTTCCAGGATTTCCCGATCCCTCCGGTAGCAAGCACAACAGCGGGGGCTTCGAACACCACAAAGCGTCCAGACTCCCGCCAGTAGCCGAACGCGCCCGCCACCTTGCCGCCGTCTTTCAACAGATCCGTGATCGTGAGCTCCATGAACACGTCGATCCCCATTGAGACCGCTCGTTGCTGGAGCGCCCGGATCATCTCCAGGCCGGTCCGGTCCCCGACGTGCGCTAGGCGGGCGTAGCGGTGGCCACCGAAGTCGCGCTGGCTGATCTTGCCGCTCTGGGTCCGGTCAAAAAGCGCACCCCATTGCTCGAGCTCATAAACCCGCTCGGGCGCCTCCTTGGCGTGAAGCTCCGCCATGCGCCAATGATTGAGGAGCTTTCCGCCCCGCATCGTGTCGCGAAAGTGGACCTGCCAGTTGTCCTCGGGCCAGACATTGCCTAGCGCCGCCGCGATACCGCCTTCGGCCATCACGGTGTGCGCCTTGCCAAGCAAGCTCCTGCAGATGAGCGCGGTGCGTGCGCCCGCCTCCTGGGCCGCTATGGCGGCCCGGAGCCCGGCTCCGCCGGCCCCGATCACTACGACGTCATACGACTGGTGTTCGAATGTTTCTTCTGCGGCCATTTAGAAAAACCTCGGGTCGTGTACCCACCCGCTCGCCACCAGGCGGACGTAGAGGTCCGTGAAGGCAACGAAGACCAGGCTCACCCAAGCGATCTGCATATGCCTAGCGTTCAACTTGGAGACATAACCCCAAAGCTTGAAGCGGATGGGGTGCCGGGAGAAATGCTTGAGGCGGCCGCCGACTATGTGCCGGCACGAGTGGCAGGAAAGCGAATAGGTCCATAGCAAGCTTGCATTGATGACCAGTACCACGGTCCCGAGCCCCATCCCCCAGCCGTTCGCGAAATGGAACGCCTCGATGGCATCCCAGGTCAAAATGCAGTTCAGTATGAGGCCCAGGTAGAAGAAGTAGCGGTGGACGTTCTGGAGGATGAGCGGGAGGCGTGACTCGCCCCGGTAGGCTTTGTGTGGCTCCTTGACGGCGCATGCCACTGGCGATTGCCAGATCGAGCGGTAGTAGGCCTTGCGGTAGTAGTAGCACGTGAACCTGAAACCGAGCGGTACAACTAGCACGAGGATCGCCGGCGAGATCGCCCACCAAGGTCCGACCACCCCTACCATCGGCGCGTGGACCGTCGTCGAGCCGGCCCGGGCGTGGCCGCAGATCGTTGCGATGCAGGGCGAGTAGAAGGGGGAGAGGTACGGTCGCGCGTAGTAGTTGGCGTTCTGGAACGCCGCCCACGTTGAGTATGCGACGAAGCTCAATAAGACTGTCGCGGTGATCGCCGGCTCGGCCCACCACCGGTCAGTCCTCAGTGTCTTGGCTGGTATCGTCGCACGCGGCCCAGAGCGAGGAGCAGGAGGCCCCTGAGGGGCCTCGGTGACGGTAGCGGTCATCGTGGCATAGCCGTCGTGTCTGTTCTGAGCATCGGCCCTACGCTAACCGGGCCACGCGGGTGACGGCACGACGGTTGTCGCTTCGAGTAGCCCGCCAGTCGTTGAGTAGGGCCGGAGCGTGGTGCCACTTCTCCCTCACGCCCTAAGGAACGATGAGGGAGAAGTGGCGCCACGTCCGTCCTTCGCTTCTTAGTGGGAGGTCGCCTACGCTGGTCGTCGTCGTTGCACCACCCAAGGGCAGGACAGTAGTGCTTGGGGACGTAGCTCAGTGGCAAGAGCACCTGCTTTGCACGCAGGGGGTCGTGGGTTCGAGTCCCATCGTCTCCACCGCTGTTGTGTCGCGAGACATCCCGGACGGCTGTCTCAAGACATCCCGGACACTAGCGGGCGCTCCATGGGCTGGTAATCCTTGTCCGGGTCGATGGTGAGCCGGCCTAGGAGCTCGCCGTCCTCGGTGAGGACGTGCACGTCGCGATCGGCCACCAGGAGGTAGACCCTGATGCCGGCGTGGGCGCGACCGACGCCGATGTGGCGTAGCCGGCCCTGGTAGCGCAGCGTGACCTTTCCTGCCTTGTCGAGGCGGTCGTGGCGCAGCCGGTAGTGGCCGTTCGGCAACAACGGGGGCTTGGCGACGGCCTTGGTGCGTGCGCCATAGGCCTGCGCTGGGGTGCGCCGGCCGATGGCCCGGTGTGGACGGACTTGGTTGTAGTAAGCCCTGAAGCGGTCGAGCTGGGCCTGCAGCTCGGCCAGGTCGCCCGGGCGGCGCTGTTTGGCCAGGTGCTTTTTCAGCGTCTGGTGAAAGCGCTCGACTTTGCCTTGGGTCTGTGGGTGGTAGGGCCTGCCGTGCTTGTAGGTGACGCCGAGAGCCCCGAGCAGGGTCTCCATGGCGCAGCGGCCGCCCCGGCTTTCAGCGGTGAAGATCCCACCGTTGTCGGTGAGCACCGACGCCGGTAGCCCAAAGTGCTCGGCACTTGCCTGGAAAACGGCCACTACGTCGGTTGCCTTGGTGGTCATGAAGGCCACCGAAGCCACTAACAGCCGGGAGTGGTCGTCCAAGAAGTTGAGCACCTCGACGTCGGTGCCATCGGCGAGCGACCAGTGGGTCGTGTCAGCCTGCCAGCACTCATTGGGCAGTTCCGCCGCGAAGCGGACATAAGAGCACTTCGGCCGCTTTTGCGGCTGAGGGGTTACAAATCCTCTCCGCTTTAGCACCCTCCATATGCTCGACACCGAAGGCACGACCGACTTCTTCCGGCGGTGGCGGCACTGCAAGTGGTACTGGATGCTGTGGGGCCCGGCGTCGAGGCCCTCTTCGGCCAGGGACTTGCGCAGTTCGACGATCTCATCTTCAAGCGCCGTGCTCACCCGGCTCGGGGAAGACCGGGGACGTTTAGAGCGGGGCACCAACCCTTGCTCGCCCAGTTCTTGGTGCCGAGCCAGTAACTCGTAGAGCCAGGTCTTGGACACCCCGTGGGCCCGGCCACTTCCCTTACCGGACGGCCCTCCAGCACCACGGCATTGACGACGTAACCAGCGAGCTCCATGCGCACACCCCTTCATTCTGGTGTCCGCTATGTCCCGCGACAGGTGTCCGGTATCTTGTGGAACCAGACACCATCGTCTCCACCGCAAGACCTATACCGCCCATCTCCACCACCGGGCCCACCACGGGCCAGGTGGGCGGTCTCGGTCATCATCCATCGAAGAGGAGCACCATTGCCCAGTCACCAAGCGATTGCGGCCACGTTCGTCGAGCCGCGGGGCATGATCCGGTCGGTTGTTGCCGGCGTAGCCGGCCGTGAGATCCTCGGCGCCGTCGGTTCGGCGGCCGCCTCGGCCGCCTCGGCTGGGACCGCCGGGGCCTCTCCGTTGCGCACGGGCCAGATCGCCTATCTGTCTGTGTCCGCGGACGAGCTTGTGCTGTTCCACGCCAAGCGAGGTGCCTTCCGTCCCAAGCCCACCGATGAGGTAGTCGCCTCTGCGCCCCGGTCGACGGTCGAGTCCGCCACTTTGGAAAAGGGCAGGATCGCGGGCGTGCTCGAGATCTCGTTCGCCGGCGGGTCGAACTGGGCGTTCGACATCCCCAAGGTCCACCTCGGCGGCGCGCAACAGGTAGCCGCCGCCCTCACTCCGTTTGGGCCCTAAGGCGTACGTCAAGGCACACCTGGGGAGCCGACGGCCCCTCCGTCCCCATTGGTCCCGAAAGGTAAGGAGCACCTATGACCCACTTGCCAGACGAGCTTCGGGACTTGATCACGTCTGGGCCGATGGCGCACCTGACCACGATCAACGCCGACGGCAGCCCGCAAGTGAGCGTGATATGGATCGGCCTGGACGGAGACCAGCCCGTCAGCGGCCATTTGAACCGGCGTCTCAAGCTGGGCAACATCGAGCGCAATGCCCGCGTCGTCTTATCGTTCGACGCGCCACGCAAACCCGGCATCTTCCTGAACCCCTATGCCGTGCTGCACGCGCGAGCCACGGTCGAGCCGAGCGATCAGGCGTGGGACCTTCTCAACCGGCTAGCCAAGATCTATGTGGCCCCCGGCACCGAGTTCCCGGCCCCGCGAGCGCCCGGCTACATCGTGCGGTACTCGGTCGAACGGATCGGAGGAGTAGGCCCATGGGCGCCCACCCACGGCCCCTCGAAAACGCCTGAATAGTCGCGCGCTGACCAGGGCCATGATCTGGCTACGAGGCCTACCGCCGCTGTTGCGCTATTGCATGGAGGGGGCGATCTCCCTTGGAGCACTTGGGGCAGTGGGAGGGCTGGTAATCGGGCTAGTTGTCCACGCGGCGACGGCGCCGTTTGCCGTCGTGGAGCTTGGTCTTCCTAGCGCGGCGCTGGGCGCCCTCGTCGGCCTCGCCCTCCGTGGGATCGTGGACGTGGCCCGCCGAGCTAGGAAAAGCAGTCGCTGATCACGCATCACGGCGCCTTCCCGCCGGCGCGCTCCCGCCGGCTCGTGCCAGTTATTCGTTCGTGCTAACTTACCGTAAGTGGCAACTTACGGATCTGTCCTCGATGCTCTCGGTGACCGGACCAGGCGGCAGATCATCCAATGCTTGAAGGAGAGCCCCGCCGCAGTCGGCGAGCTGGCAGCACAGCTCCCGGTTAGCCGCCCGGCCATCTCGCAGCATCTCCGGGCCCTTCGAGACGCCGGTCTCGTGACATTCGAAACGTCGGGTACGAGGAACATCTACCGGGTGGACCCGGCTGGTCTGGACCCGCTGCGCAACTGGCTCGATGGTTTCTGGGGCACCGTTCTCGAGAGCTTCGCCGCCCAAGCGCGCGATGTTGCCGGGAACTCCGGCGCCCCGCAAGGAGAGCCGGACCAAGCGAAGGGCCCCACTCGTGAGTGACGCAACTGTCCCGGCAGCGCCCGTACACAAATCCGTTGCCGTCCCCCCTCGCGCCGGGAGAAGCCTTCGATCTGTTCACCAACGCGATCGCTACTTGGTGGCCTCTCGCTACGCACTCAGTCGGGCTCGACCGTGCGAGAAGCGTTTCTTGCGGCACCTCCCTGGGTGGCGAGGTGGTGGAGTCTCTGAGCGACGGGACGACCTCTGTGTGGGGGAGCGTGCTCGAATCAGGCCCGCCGCACCGGATCGTCTTTTCGTGGCACGCGGGGAGGTCGGCCGACGACGCCACGCGGCTCGAACTGACCTTTACCGCCTCCGACGACGGCTCCACCATCGTTGGGCTTTCTCACTCGGGATGGGAGCGGTGGGCGGACGGGGAGGCACGGGCCAGTGGCTACAACGGAGGCTGGGAGATCGTGGTCGCCGCCTATGTTCGGTCGGCATCGAGTGACCATTGACTACTTACAGAAGTGGCGGGCTGGGCCCTCTGCTCGGCCCCCTAGGGCACGAGCACAGTCCGCTCGCCCGGGACCTCTGCCTCGGACCAGACTTTTTCGACATCGGCGAGCGGACGGCGGTTCGCTTTGACATAGATAGTCCCGGCGTCGATTTCGTCAACCAGCGCCGGCAGTTCGGCCAGGTACGCCTCTGTCGAGACCGCACCTTGGCCGTTGCCCTGGAGGCGGAAGTTGGCGGACCGTAGGGCGACTGAAGGAAGTTCGATCGTAGGGCCAGCCACAGAGCCGATCTCTACCCAGTTCAGCGCGCGGCTCCGGTCGGACCGTTTGGTTAGGAGAGCCATGATCGCCAGCTGCGCCGGCTTGCCCCAGAGATAGTCAATAACGATGTCGACTTCGGCTGCGGCTTCTCCGAGCGCTCGTGCTGTTTCGTCGGGGTCGTCGGTGAGACGGACGATGTCATCGGCGCCGAGGGATTTGAGAGCGTTGAGCCGGGTGAGGTCCCGGCCAGCACCGACTACTCGACCCGCGCCGAGACGCTTTGCAATTTGTACCGCCATAGTCCCGGCATTACCTGTTGCGCCGAGGACAAGCACGCTTTGGCCCGCCTCGATCGGCACCCGCCGTCGCAGTGCCACCCAGGCCGACATGGACGGGTTGAGCGCAGCGGCGACTTTCATGACATCAACGCCGTCCGGTAGCTCGATCGCGCGACGCACGTCCACCACGGCTTTGTCCGCCATCGTGCCGAGAGCCTGGTCGTCGGCCACAAAGTAGATCTTCTTCCCGTCTGCTCGCTTGCCGACCCCGTCGACCCCGGGGATCATCGGCAACTTGCCAGTGCTGGTGTAATGGCCCCGGCCGCCCCTGTCCTGACGCGCGGGTGCAGGCCCACGGCCAGCACGTCAACTAGGACCTCCGAGCTGGCGGCCGGTCGGGGGACCTCGACGTCTCGGTAGCGGGGTGGGTCGCCGAACGACGTGACCACGGCTGCGCTCATCTTTTCCATTCCGCTCCTCCAAAGCGGTGATCACCTAAAGTGCCACCGATTTAGTTGGTGTCACGTACTAATATAGTTGGTATCACGTACTAAATAACTAGGCTGTGCTCACATGGCACCTTCGCAACGCTCTTCTCTCCCGCCAGAGGGCGAGTTGGGCGCCGTGGACGGGCTGGCCCAGCTCTCCTTCCTGGTGCAAAACGCCCTGACCAGGCACGCGGCGGATCATTCTCTCTCGTTGGCCCAGACACGGCTGTTGGGGGTACTGCGCGACCGGGAACCCACAATGAACCAGTTGGCCAGGCTGCTCGAGCTCGACAAGTCGAGCATTACCGGGCTCGTCGACCGGGCTGAACGACGCGGCCTCGTGGAGCGCATCCCGTCGCCGGCAGACGGACGGGCGGTGCTCGTTCGCCTCGCCGATGAGGGACGGTCGCTCGTGTCGCAGGTCTCGGCCCGGTTCGAGGCGGATGTTTCGAAGATGTTGGAGAGCTTGACGGCCTCGGACAGTGATGAGCTGGTCCGGCTCGTCAGCCGACTGGTCGTGTCTTACAGCGCTAGCCAAGGTGTCGACCTCCTCGCGCCATAAGACGCCACCGCGGTCCCATTAGGGTTCCGTGAGGTGCAGATCGAGCCCGGGACAAACGAGTTCGGCCAGCCGACCGGCTGGGTAGTCGAGGGATGGGGGCCCAGGCGAGCTCCGGTCGCCGTGACTATGCCCGGCCGTTACTGCCGGCTCGAGCCGCTCGACCTGGACCGCCACGCGGACGATCTCTTCACGGCTTACTCCGCTGACGATGGCCGTATGTGGACGTACTTGCCCTACGGGCCGTTCGCGACGCCCGAGCAGTACCGGAAGTTGATAAGAGGGTTCATCAGCGACCCGTCGCTGGTGGTCCTCACCATTGTCGATGGAGCCAGCGAACGGGCCAGCGGTCTTGCCGTCTACCAGCGGGCTGACCCCGCGAGCGGGTCGGTCGAAGTCGGGCACGTAGCGCTCAGTCCCGGGCTGCAGCGCACGGTGGCAGCCACCGAGGCAATGGCGCTGATGATGGGCCACGTGTTCAATGACCTGGGCTACCGGCGCTACGAGTGGAAATGCGATGCCCTCAACCTCCCGTCCCGGCAGGCCGCTAAACGGCTTGGTTTCACTTACGAGGGGACTTTCCGCCAAGCGGTGGTCGTGAAGGGGCGCAATCGTGACACGGCTTGGTTCTCCGTCACCGACGGCGAGTGGCAGCGGCTGCAGCCCGCCTTTTCCGCCTGGTTAGCTCCGGCGAACTTCGACGGCGTCGGGCAGCAGCGCCGGTCCCTTTCGGAACTGACCGCCATGGCGCTGGCGGGCAAGTTAACCACCTAACTGATGTGGAGAAAAGTACGAAACGGGAAGTCCCGTCGGAGAGGGACCGGACGGTCTACGCCACTCAATGTGCTTGAGATCACGCTCTGAGCGTGTCTCTTCACAGAACCATCACAAGTTGCCCAACCCTCGCTCACAGAAGCCGCAGACGATCACATGTAACGCATACCGACCATAAGGGTACGAACGGGGGAAGACGGATGACTTTCAGATCACGCAACCGGCTACGCAAGTGGGCGGGGGGTGCTGCCGCATTGGGGGCATCGTTCGCAATTGTGGCAGGGTCACTAGTCGCCACGGGTGCGCCCGCATCGGCCTACGGCTCGCATCACCACCATCGTGGTGGTGGCAGTGGCAGTACGACGACCACCGCCGCACCGACCACGACGACCGCCGCACCAACCACGACGACCGCCGCACCAACCACGACGACCACACCCCCGCCGACAACTACGACCAAGGGCTACTCAGGCCCCGGATTTGGCAATGGCAACGGCCGTGGGCATCGCTGCATCGTCAAGTACCGCTACAAGGTCCGAGTGCGTGACCACCACGGGCGAGGCCGGGGCTGGACGTGGCGTTGGGGCTGGAAGATCGTCCCCTGCCAGATAAAGGGCCACGGTCACGGTCACGGTGGGTACCCGACTTCGTCGACTACCACGACTGCTCCTACAACGACCACGACGGCGCCTACGACTACCACGACGGCGCCTACGACTACCACGACTGCTCCTACGACGACCACGACGGCGCCTACGACCACGACAACCGCACCTACAACGACGACGACGGCGCCTACGACCACGACGACCGCTCCCACCACAACCACGACTGCCGTCTAACCAGGGGTTCCCGAGACCGAAGTTCCCCTCATGCACGGGGCAGGCCCAAGCGGCCTGCCCCGTGCTTTTGCGTTGCGTCCAGGGCTAAGGCACTTCCCGCATCAGAGCACCCGGGCATTCGTGAAGCGGCCGTTGCTACAGTCGTTCGGTGAGCGAGACAGGCGGGACCGGCGGGACGCTGGTTGTTGGCGAATGCCTGGTCGATTTGGCACCGGCGTCTGCCGGGGCGCCGGGCGACGGGGCCGCCGTCACGGGCAAGCTGGGCGCCTGGGCTCGTCAGCTAGTCGCCATGCCGGGGGGCGGACCGGCCAACATCGCTGTCGGTTTGGCACGGCTCGGAGTGCAGACGGCATTTGCCGGTCGCTTCTCGCGAGAGGGGTTCGGGCCGTGGCTGCGCAGTTATATCGCAGCAAATGGGGTCGACCTGGCCCTGTCGGTCGAGGCCGACGAGGACGCCACGCTCGCCCTGGTGACCCTGGACGACCAAGGCCACGCCTCGTACACGTTTTACGGCCCCGGGACGGCCGACTGGCAATGGAAGGCCAGCGAGTTGCCTGATCTCGCGACCGCCGACCTAGGCATAAGCGCGGTGCAAACGGGCTCTATTGCGCTCACTCTCGAGCCGGGGGCCGACATCTTGGCCGCGTGGCTCGCGCGGTACCCGACAAAGCAACCGGGCCCTGGTGTCCTTCGACCCCAACATCCGGCCAGGCCTGATACGCGACCTCTCGGCTTACCGTGAGCGCGTCCGCGGCGTAGTCTCGAGCGCTCATATCGTAAAAGCAAGCGACGAGGATGTCGAAGTCCTTTATCCCGGCGCGACCGCGCCCGAGGTCGCAGATAAGTGGCTCTCAGAGGGCGTCTCTCTGGTGGTGGTCACGCAGGGAGCGCTCGGTGCGACAGCGTTCCACGAGAGCGGCTCGAGTGCTCAATGGGCGCCGCCGCCCATACAGGTCGCTGACACGATAGGCGCGGGGACTCTTTCAGCGCGGGGCTACTTGCTTATCTTGCGAAGACCGGTCTCCTCGAGCCTGCAGCGGTGGCGACGCTCAGCGAGGGCCACCTGCACGATGCGCTAGCTCAGGCCGTCTCGGCCAGTGCCTTGACTTGCACGAGGCCGGGGGCAGACCCGCCAACAGAGCAGGAGCTTGCTCGCTTTATCGCCGAGCGAACTTAGCCTGCAGCGTTAGGGTAGGCCGAGGGTTGGCGGACCATCCTCGTTACTCGTTCGCCGAACGGCATGGCTGCCGCCGGCCCGACCGGTAGGAACCCGAGATCTCGGTAGTAGCCGGCGAGGCGGTCGTTGGCGGCATCCAGGAACAGCGCCCAGCCATTTCGGTCCGCCTCGACAGAAACGGCAGTGAGCAAAGCGCGCCCAGCGCCTGGTTCCTCGCTTGCGACCATGTGGACTTCGACGTGATGGGCGGGGCGGTCGCCGAGGCCGCGCGCGCCTTTGGCGGCAGGAGTGCCCAAATCGGCGAGCTTCGATTTCGCTTTCCCAACACTGGCCGCTCGCGACCCCAACAACAGCGCGAGCCCGGCGAACCCTAAGAAGGTGAGCGCCGGCACAATGATCAGCCCGATAGCCGACCAGAGCGCGACCCAACCCACCCAGCAGGCCAAAGAGGCTATACCGGCAAGTACCCAGACGGCCGATGCCGCCAGCCGCTGGCGGAGGCCGCTCGTCCCAGTCAGCCCACAGACTGCTGTGCCGGAGCCGTTTGTACGCCAACCACCCCACGCCAGGGCCGTAAAGGAGATTGCGCGCACGATCGCCCGTCGGCCCGGCACCGGGAGCACATAACGGGCGTACGGTAAATCGAAAAAGCGCCTGGCAACCATGCCCGATAGCTGCCAGACGTCGGCAACGTCGTCATCACGGCTCAAGACGGCCCTCCAAGCACCGAGCGGACCTCTCGGACCTCGTAAGGGAAGCTCTGCTCCTCGGCAACGGCGGGGAGGGCAATGGGAGCCCTTTTGTCGAAACTGAACGAGCCCGACCACTTGACCGTCACAGACACCTCGTAGGTACCCTTATCAGCGTACGTGTAGACCGAAGATGCGCTCGACGCGTCGCCCGGGCCCCGGCCGTATAACTGGTGACTGGGAGGGCGCCGGGAGGTCCGAAGTTCCACGTATAGGACAACGGGTAGACGGTCGCGGTGACCGAACCACCGTCGGCGGCCGCAGTGACGGTCACCGGGACACCTTCGGTGTCGTTGCCCAACCAGAACCACGTCCCGAGTTGCACCAGGCCCGAAGTGGCGGGATTGGAGCGGATCTCGGGCACGGGTAGGTCCTTGACGACCGCAGCCCATGCCTCCGAGGCGGTCGGCGATGGCGGTGGCAGTGGCAACGGTGAGCGCCCATTGCAAGGCTGGCCAACATTTGGCGAGCTGTTAGGGACGTCGCCCAGGACCTGGCCGGTTGTTGAACTGATCTCCTCTTCAATTTGGAGGAAAGTATCGCCGTCTGGCAACGGCTCCCCGGGTGCCCAACCGAGCGGGATATTGGGGTCGAAGCCGACAGTCCCCTGCGCAGTGCATATCTCGTCTGTCCCGTCGCTGACACACTCCTCGCACGGCACGTCGACAATGTAGTAGGCCGGGACATGTGCCGAAGGGGGCCTAACCCTCGGGGCCGTCGTCGTGGTCACTCTCGGTCCTCCGCCCCCACCTGTCTCGCAAACGACTGCTCCGCTCGGGAGAACCGTGCAGGATCCCACGCCATAAGCAGCTCCAGGAGGGATGCTCATAAGCTGGACCGACAATGCGGCAGCGGGCACGAGGACACCGCTGACAGAAAGCAAAACGTGCCTCTTACAATATCTGGCGGTGGCACGGGCTACCTTGCTGGCGTTGCTCAGGATAGAAAACACTTATGTTACCTCCGAATGTGGTCCCTGGATCTAGGGGTAGGTCGAGGCCGTTGCTGTGCTGGTCGCCGACACGGTAATAGGGAGGGCGTGGCGGCCGGCGACCTCGAGGACGACCGAACCCACGTCCTCGTGCAGGACCACGGTGATGGAGGCCCCGCTCACATCGATCGTGGAACAGGCTGGGACGTCCGAGAAGAACGCGTTGGCGGGGCACGGTACTTCGAGCACCGCAGGCGGTAATTCCGATGGGAGTTGGGACTCGAGGTCAGCAATCGCGAGAGCTGTCGCAATGGCCGGGTCCAGCTGGACTACGTCGTCGTCCCGATAGGCATTGATGTCGACGCCAGAGGCTCCTGCACCCGCGGCACCTTCGCGCGATGGCTAGCAGGTTGCGGTCCACTGACAGCGTTGACCAATAGTCAATTACCGCCAGGCCGAGGAGCAAAAAGAAGGCAGCAAGGCCGGCGCACCCAATGAGGGCGGCGTCCCCGCGTTCGTTGTCCCGAAAGCGTCTAGTCACAGCCGTTGTCCGCCGCGTACCGGTCGACTGTCGCGGTATAGGTGGCCGTAAAACGGACCGAAGCGTAGTGCTCGAAGACCCCAGGTATATTGCCGACTGGGATCGCGAGGCTTACCGCCGCGGTAACGGTAGCCCCTCCCGGTAGGCACGCAAGGTCGCAATTGTCGGCGGAACCGTCGCAACCAAAGGTGGCGGTGAGAGGCACCCCGTAAGCGAGCTTCGCGTCCTCAACGGCCTGATTTGCGTCAAGTTCCGCGACCGTCCAGTCGGGTGTTGACGCCAGGGCCATAACCGCGTTGTGGGCCGTATCCCGGGCGTCCGCCGTACCCGCCTCCCAGGGCGGGATTGCCAGGACCAGCATCAGCGACGGGATGACGAAGAGGGTGAACCCGACTAGTGCGCTGATGGACATTGACCCCTGCTCGCGCGTCACCGTCATGGGTCAACAGTGGACGGTTGAGCCGGGCTTGCCTGGACTGGCACTTGTGCGACGATATGTACGTGCACTGGGACAGGCACAACCCAGTTGGGGAGTGTCCCGTCGGCGACTGCGACGAGTACCTTGGCGCCTGATGGCAATTGTTGGAGCGTGCAGGTAATGGTCACGGTCCTCGCGAACCGTCCCGGGACGAGGTCCGTTTGAGCGCGGGCAGCAGCCTGGTAGCACGCGTCCTGGGCACCCCCGGCGGCACCGTAGAGAGCACCAGCCTGAGCCGCATCGGACGCGATGGTGCGGAAGGTGCCGAGTGTGAGGTCGTCGTCGACCCAGTTCGTCCCGACGACCAAGAGGAAGATCAAGGCAAAAAAGACGACGATGCCGGTGACCGAGATGCTGCCTCGCCCACCGGCCCGGCGGCCCGAGCAGAGACGTGTTAGGTGCCTCCTTGTCCTGAAATGCCGTCCCACGAGGACGTGACGAATGTGGACACGTCGCCCCAATAAATCTTCAGGGCCGCTGCGGCGGCCACAATCAAGAACAACGCAATGCCGATCCACGCGAACTGCTCGACGCTTATTGCGCCGAGTTCGTCGTCTTGGTGCCGTTGGCTGCACCGGGCCATCAGGCCGGGCACCGCTAGCGTCAATGCAACGAGGGTCATTGGGGCCAAACAGGCGGCTGCCCACGTACGAGCCGCTAGGACCGAGACCGGTGCGCGGGGCCGATCGGCTCTGAGAGGGCTCGTCTTCATAAGGGTTGGCTTCATAGCGGGTGGCGCTTCTCCTTTTTTGTAGGCCTTCCTTGGCAATTAGGGATCCGGTGCTGGTCATCAGAAGACGGCTACCCGCTAAGGACCGAGGTAGTGGGTGCGATGAGGAACAAGGCGATGACGGGAACGGTGAACGCGACAATCGGGCCTGTCATGGCGAGCTGACGTTTGGCAGCAGTCCGCTCGACTTCTTCTCGACGCTGCCCTCGTAGCTCCCCGGCAAGGTCGATGAGCGCTGCGCCCAGGTTGATCCCTCCCGTGGTGGCTTGCCCGATCAGGCGATAGGTACGAGCGGCTGCGGGTTCGATGGCTTCGACGCTGGCTAGCTCGAAAGCGGCCCGAGGGGCGTAACCACTTTCAACGAGGAGCAGGGCCCGCTTGATGTCGTCCACCACCGGGCCAGTGCCTATCTCGGTGATCTCGCTGAGCGCTACAAGGAGGCTCTTGGTGTTGGCGACTTTCGTGGCGAGCATTACTGCGATCGTGGGCAGGTCGCTTCGCAGTCGCTCGGCACGGCGGCGTTTCAGCGACCTCAGGTCCGCGGGCATGCGGCGGGCCCCGACTGGGATCCCCACCAGGAGCAACAGCAGGGCAAGGAACGCGGAACCGACGAATACCCCGACCAAACCGAGAACGATGGGGAGCACGACTACCCAGAAAAGGCTGGAGCGGCGGTAAGCATGAAGGTCGAAATTCGCTCCCCCCTGGCGGAGCTGAAGCGCGATATCGCTGGCGCTGTTGGTGTGCACCACCCGCGACAAACGGGCGATGGCACTGCGAGCGAGAGGACCGAGCACCCGGCGGGCCGCCTCGCCGATGAGCACCGGTTCTGGCAAAGGGTCAACCCGGCCGCCGAGGCGCGAGCGTGCCACCTCGAAGTAGGGTTTCATCCGCCGTTCGGGCGGCCGTAGCGGGTTGACCACCTGCCAGGTAAGGCTGCCGACCGCGCCGGCTGCACCAAGGGCCGCGAGGACGGCGTACCCGCTCATCAGGCGCGTACCGCCTCGGTAAAGATGCGTTGGGCAGTGGGTACCGTTCGCGCCAATCGACGCGTCACCATGAGGCCGAGAGCGTCCAGCGTGGTACCGATGACGACTAGCACGACGCCTTCGCCGCGGGAAAAGAACAGCCGGTACTGAGGTGAAACCGCGCAAAACAACAACAGGACCAACAGAGGCGCCATAAAGCCGGTCCAGGAAGCCAATCGCAGTTGTGTTCCCGCGGTCCGCACCCGGTCCTGGAGCGCTATGTCACCGCTCGTTTGCTCGAGGAGCAGTTCTAGGGTTCGCAGCACTGTTTGGGTGCCCTCGCGGGCGGCCTGCGCGAAGGTGAGGAGCACTTGGTCCGAAACGGGGTCCGCTAGTTCCGCTCGCACCGCTTCGAGCGCGCTGAGCGACCCGATCTGGCCGGAGCGGCGGGCATATCGGGCCATGGGCGCACGCAGAGGCTGTGGCCCCGCTCCGGCTAAGTCGACCAGAGCCGCGTGCAAAGTGCTGGTGCCGGACGCTAACGCCCCGATCACGCAGCGCAGCGCGTCCGGCCAAGCCATGGCCCGGGCGGTGGTGACCTGGCGACGGTGCCCGGACCAATAAGCGTATGGGGTACATGCACCGGCCACCAGACCGATGAGCGCAACGATCGCCGTCCGTGAGATCGCCAGCAAAATGACCGCGAGGACGAGCCCGGCGCCGATCGACACCGCGACGAACTGCCCGCTGGTGACGGCGGCTCCCGCTTGCGACAGCCATATTTGGCCTCGGCCGCGGGCCCGGGCGGTCCCGGCACGGTGCAAATGCCCATACCTTCGTCCCTGGAGGGTCTCGGCCGCCGACCAGGCGGCAACAGCGGAGAGCAACGCTGCTAGAAGGCTCACCAGCGGACCTCTGCGCCCTTGAGCACGGCGTCGATCTCGAGGCGCCGAGTCGCAAGTGCCCGGTTACATTCCTCCGCAAGACGTTCGGGTAACTCCGTGCCGGTTAGCTCCAGGTCGCCGTCGACGCAAGCGCGCTTGAACACAGGGGTCACCGCTACTCGGCCCGCTTCGCCGCTGACAAGCTGCGGTAACACCACACCGATCTCGGTGACCCGGCGTAAGTAGCTATCGCTCTCCGACACGTACGCAACATCGCAGTAGATGACCACTTCGAACAGGCGAGAGAAATGGTCGACGAGAGAGTTGACCGACATTGCCGGCACAGCGGGATTGGCGGCCATGGCCAAGCCCTCAAAGGCTCCGGCAGTGTCGTCGGCATGCACGGCGGCGATCACTGCCGTACCGAATTTGCCACCCATCAATAGGTCCCATGCTTCAGCGCCCTTGAGCTCGCCCAGGACGATCATCTCCGGGCTGTTCACCCGGGCCGAGCGCATCAGGTCAGTCAGGTCCTCGACCTTTGATGTTGCCCAATAATCGCCGTTCAGAAGAGGTGCGTTGAGCTCACGGTTTTCTTCGCACACGATGACGCGGACCCGCGCAGGCAGGGCGCGCAGCAGTCCCTCGATAAGGGTCGTTTTCCCGCCCCCAGGAGGGCCTGTGACGAGAGTCTTGGAGCGGCTGGCCCGGACTACAACCTCGAGGAACGTTGCGGCGGGCTCGGTAAGTGACCCGAAGCCGACGAGATCGTGCAGCGTAGTGTTGCGTTTTTGGGGGATCCGGAGGGTGAAGCTGATCACACCGTCGACCCGAGGGGGGACGGAGGCGAGATAACCGCGCCTGGCGCTCACCGTAAGGTGTCGCCACATAAATGCGTACCGCGTCCCGCGGGTGGGCAGCGTCGAGTTGTTCGTCGGCCTTGGAGAGGAGCTTCTGGCACACCGAGAGCACGGCTTGCTTGTTGGCCGGGTTGGCCAACTGGTGTACCTGGCCGTCAGTCGTGCGGTAGGTGAGGTCACCGTCATTGCCCCGGATCTCCTCGATTGTCGGGTCTTGGAGGAGCTCTTCGAGCTCGTTGCCGATGCCGCTCACGTCTTGGACGAGCCGTTTCACCGTCGCCGTTGGGTTTGCCAAGGGCTCGAAATCGCTCTGGCGCCGCATCGCCGCCAACTGGAACAGCTCGACTTCGTTCTCGACCAGTTGACGCACTTCTACAGGTTCAAGGACAGGGTTGTCAGCTGCTGCTAGCCGGGCGTGGAGGCGAGACCGTAGGTGGTCGTAGGCCGAAGTCGCGCTCATAGACCAGCACCGGCGGGTGTGGCGAAGCTCGTGCGGACGCCTACAACGGGAGCCACGATGTTTTCCGGCAGCGGCCCGGTCATCGCTCGGACGAGCTCTTCGACTGCGCGCCACCACTTGCCCTGGGTGATGAGCTCCGCGTTCCATCTGGCCTTGCCGACCCGGGCGTCTTCGGGCAGGAACTGTACCCGGGCGAAGGTATGGGGCCACTTGGTGTTGACCTCGAGCATGTAGGCCAGGTGCGACTGCTCGTATGAGCCACCTGCGCGGCCGAGCACGGCAAAGACGGGGATCTGCAGGCCATTGTCATGCGCTACTGAACGCCATTCCACGAGCTGGCTAGCGCCGTCGGGAGTAGCCCGTGCGAACACGAGCGCCTGACGCGCGAGGGCTAGGGCTGGCCGCGGGGCGTTCAGTCGGTCCCGCCCCGTTTGAGCTGTCCTTGTCAGCCACGGCCCCGTGTCGACCAGGACGTTGTCGTAGACGGCGAGGGCTTGCTCCAGCAGATCGGTCAGCTCGACGGGGTTGACGGGCAAAGGGCCTCCGGGCGCAGAAATTCCGCAGATCACGTCGAACGAACCCAAGGGCGGTGTCCCGTCATCTCGACCGCCGGTCAAGCCTTCTGGGAACACGGCCCTGTGCTGTTGAGCGCGAGCCAGTGCCGAGGCGAGCCCCGTGCCGGGGGAGCGCCGTAGTCGGCTGGCGAGAACAGGCGCGACCTCGTTCGCTTCGACGACGAGCACTTTTTGTCGCTGCCGAGCGAGGATCTCGGCGACAGCAACGAGGGTCTCGCTCAACCCCGTCCCCCCGGAAGCCTGAGTGAATGCGCTCAGCGACCCCTGAGCGCTGGGAGCACCCAGGCGAGGGCGTGGCGCGAGGTGCCGCTCGGCAGGTTCTGAGCGCTCATTTTGAGGGCCGATGGAGCGGAGCAGGTCGGCCAGTTCTGACGGGGCCAAACTGGCCAGTGCAATCTGGTCGACGCGGAGGTCTTCGAGGAACTTTCGCCCTAACCCTTGGGCCGGGTCGGTCAATCCGACCACGTGGACTTGACGGTCTTGGGCTGCCGCTACGTCGCCCACACCCACAAGGCGCATCATGTCGTCGACCACGAGGACGTCGTACTGGCGGTGGGCCGGGTGCAACAACGCGCGGACGTTGACGATCACCTCCACCGTGAGGTCGGTGGTGTGCTCCCGGCAGTACTCCCGGAAGTTGGTGCTCCACGGGGCTTTGGTGGCCGTCAGTGCAACCAGGACGGCGCCGGCGGTCAACTCGCCGCCTCCCCGCTAGAGCTTGGGCCGGGTGCGTGTTTGGTCGAAAAGATGCTGTCCTGCATTCGTTTTTCGCCATTGGAACGGATGACCTGCACGCTGTTCGTGCCGCTCGAAGCCAATGCGGTCGCGATGCGAAGAGCCGTGGCCTTGCCGACTGCAAGGGTCAGGAAGTAATTGCTACCGGGCACTCCGAGCAAGGACGCTGACGTCGACGAAGATGCCGACAGGACCAGGACGCCTTGAGCCGCGTAGGCGGCAACTTGTGGTCCTGCAACGATTACGTCGACCCGGTCTCCGGCCCGTATCGCGCCGCCGTCCGCGTCGCTCAGCGGGACGGCAAGGCTCATTTCGCCGAGGCCAGAACCGGCTGGAAGGCCCATAGAAGTTTCTGCTTGAGTTATCGGCTCACCGGCGACGATCGGCACGGTGGAGGTACGGCCAACGACCTCTTGAGGAGTGAGCAGGCCAGCGATCATGGACGCGTCGTTTGCGTGCATAGTGACGGTCCGCAAGTCCGACACCGTGAGCTCCGCCCCGGCGGCTACCGACCGCGCCTGCGATCGGCACGGAGCGGGTGGCCGTGTGCCCCTGGAGTGCCGCGAGGACTGCCACGGCGGCGATGACGGCGAGAGCAAGGGACAACAAGTGGCCCGAATTAAATGGGCGAGTTCGCGCGCGACGGCGACGCTGCTCTACTGCGGTCGGTTGTGGGGCGAAATCAGTCGTGCTCACGTTGGTCCTTTGAGTGGAGAGAGCGTTCGAGGACGGGCCATATCGCGTCCTACGCCACGTTTGTACCACCGTCGATCGCTCGCGTCGAGGGAACTTGCGGCTTGCTTGAAGTGAAATGTGTCACCCGTGAAATGCGTCACCCGGTGACATTTGTCACGGCCAATTAATTGAGACCGTTGCAAATAGGTCACACAAAAGAATTGGGCGCCGAGGTAGGTTGTTGGCACGGTAGGTTCCCGACGGCACTCGTGGCTGCAACTGCTTTCTGTCCTGGCGGCCACGAGTGCCGTGGCCACGGCGGCCACGCTCATTGGTACTGCTCCGGGCAGTGCCACCTCGCAGCTCGGGCTGCTCACGTCGGCAAGATCGGCAACCGTCACCTTCGATGTCAACGCGGCCGAACGGGAGCGGGCGATCTCGCCGCTCATATACGGGATGAACCTCGACAAGACCTTGGGCGCGGCCGAGTTCGCCGGGGTCATGGCGCAGGCGCGCCCGGGCATGGTCCGGATGGGAGGGAACCGGTGGACGGCGTACAACTGGGAGAACAACGACTCCAACGCGGGTTCGGACTACGAGTACCAAAACGATGACTACCTTTCCTCTTCGACGTCCCCAGGTGCCGCCGTCCTCCCCACAGTCGAGGCGGCTGAGAAAGCCGGGATCCCCGTCCTGCTGACGATCCCGATCGCCGGCTACGTTTCCGCCGACAGGGCCCGCCCGGGCCTGTCCGGGACTCCGGCGCCGGCTATCTAAAGACGCGCTTCAAGATCGACGAGCCTTCTGCCCCGAGGCCTCTGACTGCCGTCCCGAACCAAACGCTCCCTGACGTGTACCAGGACCAGTACGTCTATTGGCTTACCAAGGCCGTCCCGGGGGCACACCTCATGTTCTCGCTCGACAACGAGCCCGACCTCTGGAGCTCGACCCACTCGGAGATCCACCCAGTTCCTACGACCTATACCGAACTGTTATCGAAGGACCTCGCATATGCCGCGGCCATCAAAAAGGTCGACCCGGCAGCGCCCGTCACGGGCCCGGTCAGTTACGGCTGGGAGGGTTACGAATCGCTCCAGGACGCACCTGGTTCAGCCAGGTACGGCAACTTCCTCGATTGGTGGATGAGGAACGTGAAGTTGGCGGACGCCCGCGCAGGGACGAAGCTCATCGACGATCTCGACCTGCACTGGTACCCCGAGGCGACGGGCGGTGGGCAGAGGGTCACCGGGACCGGTACCTCCTCCGCTGAGGCGGCCGCTCGGGAGCAGGCCCCTCGTTCGCTATGGGACCCCAGCTATGTCGAAGATAGCTGGATCACTCAAGATTTTTTGGACGGGCGCGCTGTCGACCTAATCCCGAGGCTGGACGCGCAGATCGCGGCGAACAACCCGGGGATGAACCTCGATTTCACCGAATGGGATTACGGAGCGGGCCAGGATATCAGCGGTGCCATTGCGACAGCCGACGTGCTTGGGATCTTCGGCCGCTATGGCGTCCACGCGGCCGCCTTTTGGGCGCTCACCTCGGACGAAGCTTTTGCTTACGCCGCGTTCGCGATGTACCGCAACTACAACGGGCTGGGGGCTGGTTTCGGGGATACCGAGGTCAATGCCACGACGACGGACCATGTCGGGACGTCGGTCTATGCGTCCATCGACAAGGCCGATCCCGGTCACGTTGTGATCGTGGCTATCAACAAGAGCCTTGGCCCGACAACGGCTACCCTCCGGTTGCAGGGCGTGGTGGCTACCACCGCAAGCGTCTTCAGGTTGACGGGTAAGGTCTCAAAACCTCAGCCCGCACCTGCACTTTTTGCGACGAGCGGCCGCACTTTCACCTACGTCATGCCTGCGCAGTCTGTCTCGGTCATAGTCCCGCGCACCGGCTCGTGACGTACCCACTGGCTCAGCTAGCGGTTTCGAGCGCCCCGCAGACTTCGATCGCCCAGGCGAGCCCTTCGGTGTAGGCCTCGGCGATGGTCAGCTCCCCGAGCCCAGAGCGCAGCTTCTCGGCGTTGCCAACTTCCCAGGCCCGTACGTCACCGACGATGTTGCCGAGCGGCCCGGCCCCCCCAAGCAGGGCGTCCTCGAGCTCGTTGGTGAGCGAGAGGCCGTCTACCACCTCCGATAGCGGGACCCCGAGAAGCAGGTCGAGGGCGGAGACCATCCCCGCGGTGAAGGCCGGTTCGGACAGGCGCGGGTCTATCTGCTGCGCCATCAGTTCCGCCATCCTGGCCCTCGTCATAGCGATGTTGAGAAGCTCGTCGGAGCCCTCGTGGGAGCCCGCTAGGAGCATGAGGGCGACCCAGGCGCGCAGGCGGCGTTGGCCGAGGAGAACGACCCCCTCGCGCACCGAGCTGACGCGCCGGTGGAGGCCCCGCGCGGCACCTGCGCCGGCGATGCGTAAGAACCGGTAGCTCATGGAGGCGTCGGTCTTTACGATGTCCTCGACATCTTCTGCTGATGTCTTGGGGTCGTAGAGCTTCTCGAGGATGCGCAGGCACGTGACCTTGCTTGGTGTGAGCGCGTGGCCCTCTACGAGGTCGGGACGAGATAGGAGGTAACCCTGGAACAGGTCAAAGCCAAGTTTCCGGCAGGCATTGAGCTGACCTTGTTCTTCGACCCGTTTCGCGATCAGTTTTACTCCGTACGCGGAGCAGTACCGGACCGCTTCTGGTAGCTCGTCGGGCGACAGGCCAAAGACATCGACCTTTATCATGGACACGAGCTCGAGGAGCGGGTCCACCTCGTCCTGGCGAACGGCTCGGCCGTCGGCCGCGAGGGTGTAACCGTTTTGGGCCAGCCGGCGGCAGCCCGCGACGACTTCCGCGTCGCGCGGGACGTCTTCGAGGATGTCGATCACGGTTTGGCGAGGAGGGAAAGGGATGTCATGCTCGCCCACCAAGTAGGAGCGGGTCGTGTTGATGAAAGCGAGCTTGTCGCCCACCAGGCTGGACAGGCCCATATCGAGCCCTGCGTGTACCAGGACGTCCGCGGTCATCGTTTCGCCGCTCGGTCTCGAGGAATGCAGGTCACGAAAGAGCAGCTCGTACCCGTGGACGCGTAGCTGGGCGTCGAAGATGGGTTGACGACCGACCATGAACTTGCTCATAAACCGGGCCCTCGGGAAGTTGTTCGCGCAACCCAGGCGCTGCGCGCTACGACCTATTGATCGGCTGGGCACGCCCCACAGTTGACCTCTTCTGGCAGACAGCCCATGGCACACCGGCCCTGGCAAGCCGGCTCCGCGTGCCGCTAGCCGGTTTTTGGCAGGGATCCCCAACGGCGGGCTAGCTCGGCGCTCAGCGCTGGCCATGCCACCGGGTCGTGGCCGGGGACAAGCGGGTACCCACGCTGCCGCGCGACAGCTTTCAGCCGGCGTAGCGATTCGACGGTCTTCTCGGGCCCGCAGTTGATGAAACCGCCGACGGCGACCTCGCGCTCGATATTCTCGGAAAGGTCGGCGGCGTCAAAAGCAAAGACGTAGCCGCCGCCACCGACAGACTCGTCAATGTCGACCAGGAAGCTCTGGTGGCCGGGCGTGTGGCCGGGGGAGGGCAATGCCCTTAGGCCGGGTGCTATCTCGACTTCCCCGTCGGCCAGTTCCCAGCGGACCGCCGGGTCGTCATAGTCCACTCGGAACATCCCCTCTTGTTCCGGGCCAGGGTGCTCGGAGAGCCCGTAGGCGAGTTCATCGCGCTGGAGATGGACTGGCACACCGAGGCCGGCGAAGTGGCGTACCCCACCGGCGTGGTCGTTGTGCAGGTGGGAGACCGCCACTGTCACGATCGCGTCCAGAGCCACGCCGGCAGCGTCGAGCGCCTCCTCAAGAGGTTCGCCTGGGCCGGGCAGGACGACTTCGATGTCTTTGTTACGGCCATGGAAGCGACGGTTGAGCGCAGCGTCACGGACAAGCGCCGGGTTGATGCCGGTGTCGAGCAGCACCCAGCCGCCATCGGCCTCGAGGAGCACTCCGGGCACCGGCTCCCGGAGCCGTTCTCCCGAGGTGTCGCCGTACACCGAAACCGACTTCGGGACTACCTCCCACCCGAGCGTGAGAAGGATGATGCGCCGGATGCCCGACCGTCTCACACCGACAGCCTTACCGGGCCTCGTCCCGGCACCTGGACCGCAACTAGCCGGCTGTTACGAACGGGGGAGGGTGTCGCGCATTATTGCGAGTGCCCCCAACCGCCTTTGCATCTTCTCGGGAGCGTCGCGGTCGCGGTCCCTAATGCGTGCTTCGAGCTGGTCGAGGCGCTCGAGCTCCCGCTTGGACAGCCGCGCCCTTTCGTTTTCGGGCCTGCGGGCCAGGGCACGCAGGAACGCGGCGCGTGCGTCGGACGAGCGCTTTAGGCCGAGGCTGCTTGCCACGGCGGCGAAGGTGCGACCGGAGTCGCGCAAGGTCAGGGCCTGCTCATCGGAGTTGGGCTGCCTGCCCCGGGGTGCTCGTTCCTCGCCGCTGGACTCGCGGTCAAACGACTTCTCTCGGTCCCACGGCCTGCTACTACGCACTGTGCTCCTCCGTTGACGGCCGCGTCATAACCCGAGGGTGCCGTCCGCAGTCCTGGGCAAGCAGGTTACCACGCAAAGCTTCGCCTGTGCAGCGGCGATGTGGTGCCCGGACCACCAGGCGAGATCGTTTATGGGCGGTCACCTGGTAAGGTTGAACAAGCGGGTACCCCACGGGGCCCGCGGTCGAAGTGCGAGTTGTCCGGGTTGAACCCGGGGACGTGAGGTTCCCGCTCCTGTCGAGTGTGTGGCCGCCGCATCAACGGCCACCATTTTCATAACGAACAGGAGCAATTATTTTGTCAGCAATCCAAGACGCGCCCGTGCGCGCCTCGTCGTCCTTTGCCGAGCTTGGTGTGCCGCCGTTTCTTATCGGCGCCATCGAGGCAATGGGCATCACAGAGCCTTTCCCGGTGCAGGTAGCCGCCCTTCCCAGCGCACTGGCAGGCCGCGACGTCCTTGGGCGCGCCCGCACGGGTAGCGGTAAGACCTTGGCGTTCGCAGTCCCTGTGGTTGCTCGGTTGGCAGCTTCCGGCAACCGGGTGCAGCCCAAACAGCCCCGAGCCCTCGTCCTCGTACCGACGCGCGAGCTCGCCGCACAGGTCGCTGCCGCCTTCGTCCCTCTCGCCCGGACGGCTCGCCTCAAGGTCGCAGCGGTGTACGGCGGCCTTCCCCAACGTGCCCAGGTCGCGGCGCTCATGAGCGGGGCGGACATCCTCGTTGCCTGCCCAGGCCGGCTGGAGGACCTGATCGAGCAGGGTTGCTGCCGCCTTGGCGCAGTAGAGGTAACAGTTGTGGACGAGGCCGACCACATGTCGGACCTTGGCTTCCTTCCCGCCGTGCGGCGACTGCTCGACCAGACCCGGACGGGCACGCAGCGGCTGCTTTTCTCCGCGACCCTTGACCAAGGCGTGGATGTGCTGGTGAAGCGTTACCTGCGTGACCCAGTCACCTGCAGTGTGGACGTGGACACCAACACAAATGTCGAGACGACCCACCACCTCTTCGCGATCAGGGCCTCCGATAAGGCCGCCATCGTTCACCAGCTCGCCTCTGGTGCGCACCGCAGCCTGCTGTTCACCCGCACCAAGCGTGGGGCCAGCAAGCTAGCGGGCCAGCTGACGCAAGCGGGGATCCGTGCCGTGGACCTTCATGGCAACCTGACCCAAAACGCCCGCCAGCGCAACCTGGCTTCTTTCGCCGCCGGGACGTCCAAGGTCCTCGTTGCAACCGACATCGCCGCCAGGGGGATCCACGTCGAGGACGTTGCGCTGGTCGTCCACGTCGACCCGCCGGAAGACCATAAAGCGTTCGTCCACCGCTCAGGTCGGACGGCTCGCGCCGGTGCTATCGGCACGGTGGTCACATTGGTGACGCCGGAGCAAGTTGCCGACACTCGCCGCCTTACGCGTCGTGCGGGCGTCGAAACCCCGACCATTGTCGTGGGCCCGGGCGATGACCGCATAGTCGCCATCACGGGGCCTGCCGCACCCCGGTCGATGCCGGTCGCCCAGCCCGCGGCGCAAACATCCGTCCGCAGCACCGGGCCACGTTCAACCAGCCAGTTCGGGCCGCGTCGCAGCGGCGCCCCGTCGGGCCGTTCTCGCCGACGCTGGTAGCAGGATTGTAAGCAGGAGCTCTGCAGCGCCGTTGCCGCCTTCCCCAGGACGGCGGCAATGGTGGGAGAGCTACTTCATAAGGCGTTCGCGCAGCACGCCGATCGCACGGATCCGCTTGTCGACCTCTTCGGGGCCAAGATCCGTGTTGGCGGTCACTGCCCCGGCCATTCGATCGAGCCGCCGGTTCTCAGCAAGACGTATTTGCAGCTGTTGATCGGTGGGACGACGGCGTAAGGCCCGGTTGAACGCCCGATTTGCGTCCCCCGCCTTGTCTAGCCCGACTGTGCGGGCGATCGCGGCAAAAGACTGGCCGTGCGTCCGCAGGGCCAGCACCTTGTCGTCTACGACAGCCGCTTCTGTGGGAACAGGCCCAACCGGCACGGTCTCGGGAGTGAGGGCCTCGGTAGTCAAGGCCTCCGCCGCCGGTCCCTCAACGCTGAGGGCCTGCGGCGTCAGCCGGGGCAGGTCATGTCCCGGCTGGCCTTTGGACGTCAGACGACCCTAACGGCGCTGGCCTGAAGGCCCTTGGGGCCTTGGGTCGTCTCAAATTGAACATGTTGGCCCTCGGACAACTCGCGGTAGCCGCCGCCATCAATCGCGGAGAAGTGGACGAAGACGTCAGCACTTCCGTCGTCGGGGCTGATGAAGCCGAAACCTTTGGTCCCGTTGAACCACTTGACAGTACCTGTAGCCATTTCTACTTCTACCTTCCGTTCCTCATACACGTTCCAACAATTGCCGGGGAACCAGGTCGGCTACCAGCACAGACGTCACCCCACGTGCCCAAAGCGGCGTACGCGCAACGCTAGCAGGTAATTGCTCTCAAGGGCGGGGCACGCGTCAGGCTTACCGTTATTGCAACGCCGGGCGTGCCGGGTTTGCCCGTCGCCGAATTGCCGTCGCCGATCGCCCCAAGCGTTTGCGGGTGCCGGCTTGTCAGTCCAACAACTGGCCGTGAAGATAAGCGTCGTAAGCCGAAAGGTCGAGCAACCCGTGCCCGGAGTAGTTGAACAGGATCACCTTTTCCTTGCCCTCTTCCTTCGCCGCGAGAGCCTCGTCGATGACCGCCCGGACCGCATGACCGGTTTCGGGCGCCGGCACTGTGCCCTGCGTGCGGGCCCAGGTGACGGCGGCCTCGAAGGTCTTCGATTGTGGGTACGCGATCGCCTCCATCCGCCCGGAACGCACGAGCGCCGAGATGATCGGCGCGTCCCCGTGGTACCGCAAGCCGCCTGCATGGATGGAGGGCGGGACGAAATCGTGGCCGAGCGTGTACATGGGCAGTAGCGGGGTAAAGCCGGCCGTGTCACCGAAGTCGTACTCGAAGCGCCCTTCGGTCAGGGTTGGGCACGAAGTGGGCTCGACGGCGACGAGCCGGACGCCTTTGTCCGGCACGAACGGGAGGCTGATGCCCCCGAGGTTGGAGCCGCCCCCACAGCACCCGATCACAACGTCGGGCCGTTCCTCCCCGGCAAGGGCAAGCTGGGATTTGGCCTCTTGGCCGATGACCGTTTGGTGGAGGAGCACGTGGTTCAGCACCGAACCGAGCGAATAATGGGTGTCGGCGCGGCTTCCCGCGTCACGGACCGCATCGCTTATCGCTGTACCCAAAGAGCCGGGGTGCTCGGGGTCGTCTACGGGGCTGGGGACGACGCTGCCGCCCCAGGTCTCCATGAGGGCCCGCCGGTACGGTTTTTGCTCGTACGACGCCCGCACCATGTAGACCTTGCACTCCAGGCCGAACAGCGCCGAAGCGAAACACAAGGCGCTGCCCCATTGTCCGGCTCCCGTTTCGGTAGCAAGGCGGGAAGTACCTTCGGCCTTGTTGTAGAACGCTTGCGGGACCGCCGTGTTGGGCTTGTGGGAACCGGCGGGCGAGACCGACTCGTCCTTGTAGTAGATACGGGCAGGAGTCCCCAGAGCTTTTTCGAGACGCTCGGCTCGCACCAGGGGTGTTGGCCGCCAAAGGCCGAGGACGTCAAGTACTTCGCCGGGGATGTCCACGTACGGTTCGGTGGTGACCTCCTGGCCGATGAGGGCCATGGGGAACAGGGGGGCGAGGTCGTCTGGGCCGACCGGCTGGCGGGTGCCTGGGTGAAGCGGTGGCTGAGGCGGTTCGTCCATGTGCGGGACCACGTTGAACCACGCGGTGGGCATTTCCGTAGTTGGCAAGTTCCAGCGCAATTGTTGTCCCCCTCTGTGTGCTGACGGCCTCCCGTTCGGCTAGAGCATTTCACACGGGGCCCTCTGGGCGCAACTGCCCGCAGGCCCTCTAAAGTGAGCTGTCCCCGGGGCACTAAGCTTGCGGTCCTGCGGTCGCTGGTAGGGCGACAGGGCCGGGAGGAGAACGCGCATGAACGACGCCGAAATCGTGCACCGGATCGGGGTACTGGCCGATGAAGAGCACAGCCTTGAGCGCTCACACGAGGGCGAGGAGTTTTCCGAGCAAGAACTCGAGAGGTTGCGCGAGATCGAGGTCACACTGGACCAGTGCTGGGACCTGCTCCGGCAGCGCCGCGCTCGGCGGGCCGCCGGGCAGAACCCGGACGACGTGGCCGTGCGCTCCGAAGAAGTCGTCGAACACTACCGGCAGTAAGTCGTTCGTGGACCGCGCTCCGGGCCAGTTGAGGTTGCGAGCGTGAAGAAGCTTGCCGATTACGGCCGCGACGACCATCCAGACGACGACCCTGAGCGCGCTCAGCTCGCCTGGGTTGTGGCCGCGTTCGACGATTGCGAGCTCTGCGACGATCTCCGGGTGGAGCTCACGGTAGAAGAGGTCGGCCGGCCTGGTGCCGGGTTGGTAGCTCACCTCTCGCCGGCGACCGCCCGTCGTCTTGTCCGCGCGCTGACAACCGCTTTGGCAGAGATCGGTGAGGGCGCTTAGGACGCTGCGCCAGGGCAGTCCGGCAGTCCGGTGCCGGGCACCCTGGGCACAGCGTCTCTCGAGATGCCTATCGGCAGTCTCTGACCAGAGCTGACCGAATGCTTTTCGAGCCGCGAGCCCGTCTAGCTGCCCGCCGGGCGCTAGACATGGGGAATGGCCACTCCCTGCCCAGCTAATGACGGTTCGAGCCCGAAAACTCAGCACTTCGACGCCCCTCCCCCGATGTGTATCGACGTCACCCGGCGCTATAGCGCCGAGATGGTCACGTCGAAGGGGACGATGACGGTAGCGCTGGACCCGGCGGCGGCTCCCAAGACCGTCAACAATTTCGTGTTCCTAGCCAGGTACCACTACTTCGACGGCATCTTCTTCCACCGCGTGATCCCGGGTTTCGTGCTTCAAGGCGGGGACCCGAAAGGTACCGGGACAGGCGGGCCCGGGTACGAGTTCGAAGACGAGCTCCCACGGCCTGGCCGCTATGAGCTGGGATCCCTGGCGATGGCGAACGCCGGGCCGAACACGAACGGTAGCCAGTTCTTCGTGATCAGCGGGCCTAGCGGGGTGCGCCTACCCCCTCAGTACTCGTTGTTCGGCAAGGTCGTCAATGGCCTCGACGTGGTTGCCGCGATCGACGCTCTGGGTACAAGCTCGGGTAAGCCTAAAGAGCGCGTAACAATCGCTGTCGATGACAATCACTGAGAGTGAATGAACTTCCGCTGAGCTTCCGTGTTTTGGCCGAGCGGAGGGCGTTGCAGAGAGTTTCAGGACTGGCTTAGGCCGTTCACAGACAACCGCCCTTCACTGGAGGACAGCAAGGACGACTTAGCTAGTGACCGGAGGCAGCCATGGGCGACCAAGAGACCCCATTTAGTGATGAAAACGAAAGCGCACGGTGGCCTGCACCGCACGCGCCGTTTAGTGGCGCCCCCCACGCTGACCTCGAGCCCATCGCCCGACGTTCCCGGGCCTGCTCACCCTTTGTCCGGCGCGGGCGCCCCGGTTTGGCCCCCGGCGGCAAGTGCCCAGCCGCCCTCCGATCAGCCGCTCTTCAACCTGCCCCCCGCCAGCCAGCCTCCCCATTTCCCGCCGACCCACGGTCCGCAGCCTTACGGCCAGCAGCCACCCGGCCACGCCCCTTACGGCCAGCCGGTTTATGGTCATGCACCGTACGGCCAGCCCCCCTATGGCCAACCCCCTTACGGCCAACCCCCTTACGGCCAGCCCCCGTACGGCCAGTCCCCGTACGGTCAGTCCCCGTACGGCCCGGAGCAGCCCTATCAAGGCGGTCCCGAGCGTGCCCCAGCCGGCCCTTCCCGGCATGCCAAGGGGCTCCGTTCGGCTGCCGCCGTCCTGGTAATTGCCGCCGCCGGGATAGCTGGCGCCGGGGTGAGCCGGGTCGCCTGGCCCTCGAGCCAGTTGGCTAGTGGCGCATCCACGCCGGCTACCACGGTCCCGCCCTCCGGGAGCTCCGGTGGGGACGGAGGCGCCGGCATCTCGCCGTTCGGTGGTTCGGGCGGGACCACTCCGGGGAGCACCGAGGGAGCCGGCGGTCCCTCTGATGTCTCCGCCATCGCTTCCAAGGTCGACCCCGAGGTCGTGGACATCAACTCGACCTTCAACTATGAGCAAGCCGAGGGGGCAGGGACTGGGATCGTGCTTACGTCGACCGGCCTTGTCCTGACCAACAACCACGTCATCGACGGGGCGACGAAGCTCAGCGTGACCGATGTGGGCAACGGGGAGACCTACCCGGCCACGGTCCTCGGCTACGACAACACCCACGACGTAGCGTTGGTCCAGCTGCAGGGAGCATCGGTTTGGCGGCAGCGAAGCTTGCTCCCTCCGGGCCCTCGATGGGCGAGGCAGTGGTGGCGATTGGCAATGCCGGCGGGACCGGCGGCACGCCCACCAGCGCCGGCGGCTCGATCACGGATCTTCATCAATCGATCACCGCGAACGACGAACTGACCGGAGGCAGCGAGCAGCTGTCCGGCCTGATCGAGGTCAATGCCAACGTTGAGGCCGGCGACTCTGGCGGGCCGCTCGTCAACGCCTCAGGCGAGGTGATCGGCATGGACACCGCCGCATCAGAAAGCTTTGCTTTCTCATCGCAAGGCAACCAGGGATTTGCGATACCGCTCAGCGCGGCACTTGCGATCGCCCGTCAAATCGAGAGCGGTCACGGGAGCACAACAGTGCATGTCGGTGCCACTGGTTTCCTTGGCCTTCTCGAGAGCCCTACTGAGAGCAGGTCGTTCCTCGGTGATGGGTCGGCTTCTGTGACCGGGGTAGACATCGAAAACGTCGTGGCCGGCTCTCCCGCACAGGAAGCCGGTATTGCCTCAGGGGATGTCGTTACGAGGTTCGACGGCCACTCCGTTTCCACACCCGAGCAGCTAGAACATCTGATGGTCACGCACTCCCCGGGCAGCAAGGTCACCATCACTTGGGTTGGCGCGACCGGCCAGTCGCACACGAGCACGATCACCTTGGCGAGCGGGCCCCCCGCGTAGTAGCGCAGCGGCGCCCGGCGAGGATGTCCCTTACCCGTTCAGCAGCAAAAGAACGTCAGCGCCCGTTACTTCGTGCTCCCAGACCCGCACGACTAGCCAGCCGGCTCCCGAGAGGAGCCGTCCGGTCTCCTCGTCCCTTTGGCGGTTCCGGGCGATCTTGTCGGGCCAGTACCAGCCGTTGACACGGTGCGCCCGGCGACCGTGCTCCGGGCACCCGTGCCAGAAGCAACCATCGACGAAGACCGCTACACGAGCCGGCCCGAACACGATGTCGGCTTTGCGCCGCAGGCCTGGCAACGGTGCCCGGTGCAGGCGGTAACGAAGCCCCAGAGCATGCAACGCGCGGCGCAGGACAAGCTCCGGCGCTGTGCCCTCGCGGCGCTGGACGCTCATGCGATGGCGGACCGCGTCGCTCGAGGCGAACGGTTCACGCCAACGTTCCGTCACCCGCGAGCCGCCTTCTAGCGGTTGCGGCGGAGGTGCCGGGAGGGGCGCACCTGCTCAGTGGGGCGATCGGGAAGGCCCTGCACTACCAGGATGGCGATGTCGTCGGGGGGCACTCCGGCCTGGTGCTCGGTCACCGCCAGTTCGATGCGGTGCGCCACCCAGGCGGCCGGCCGACCAGTACACCCGGGCAGGGTCCCCACGAGCCCGTCGGTCCCGAAAAACGCACCAGTCGGGTTACGCGCTTCGGTCACGCCATCTGTGTAGGCCACGAGCATGTCGCCCGGTCCCAGGACCAGTTCGAGCTCCTGAAAATTGACGTCGCTCAAAAGACCGAGGAGCGTACCGGTGATAGCTACCTCCTCGATACGGCCGTTCGAGCGCAAGATGTACGGGTAGGGGTGGCCGCCATTGGAAATCTTTACTCTTAGGGCGTCGGGCCCGGGGTGCAGTTCTGCGTAAAGCACGGTGCAGAAGCGGTCTTGCAGGCCGAAACCGACAAGTGTTTCGTTCAGTTGAGTCAAGCAAGCGCGCCGGCGAGTGTTCCTGAGCAGCGAGCGCACGCGCCGCGTACGCGCGCGATCCCTGTCAACGCAGCGGCTTCTGGCCCGACCCCCGTTACGTCGCCGATCATCAGGCCCCACACGTCCGAACGAGCTTCGAACATGTCGTAGAAGTCGCCTCCTACCAAGGAAGTTGACTTTGCCGGGCGGTACCGGACGGCCACGTCCAGGCCCTCGACCTGTGGCAGCACCGGGGGCAAAAGGGTTTGTTGCAAGGCCTGCGCCACACGAGATCGCTCTTGGAAAACGGTTAGATTGTCGAGGCTCGCCCCGAGGTGGGCGGCGAGGCTCTGAGCTAGAATCCTCCTCTCGCTTCCCAAAAGCGTGAGGGCGGTGGTGGGCTAGGTAAAGCCCTCCAAGGGCGTCACCGTAGCGCGCTCTAACGGGTGCCCCGACCCAGCTACGAAATACGCTCCCGTCCGAAAGCCGCCCGTAACCGGGGCTACCGTCCTTCCATTCGTCTGCGTCGTCGACGCGCACCGGCGTGATGCGCCACAAAGCACCGGCAAGTAAAGGGACTCGGGCCGGCTCCGGCGTTTCGCTCATGACGTCGGGGTCGCATACGACCGTCGGCCCGGTAAGAACGGCCGGTTCCGCGGGCACGAACATGGCGAATTGGGCGCCTGTCAGGTCGCGTGCCGCTTCTGTGACGCCCTGGACAAGGCTCTCTGCGTCGAGATGGGCCGCCAGTTCGCCCAGGCGGACCACCAGCATCTCGAGGCGGTCGCGCTCGGCCGTCAGGTCGGATATGGCGAGCTCGGCCAGGGCAAGCCTGGCGGCAACGTCATTTTGTGCCGATGGTGCTCCGCTCCGGGGCTGGCCCATTGCTAGAGGCGATGTGGGAGGACGCTGTCTGGCCAACGGTGTGCGTAGTCACCCCCCAAACGGTTTCCGACCTCTCGACTATAGCCAACGCGCACTCCCACTAGCAGTGGTGACGCAAAGGCGGCAGGGCTCGCGACCTGTCGAAGCGAGGGCCGATCGGGGGCACCGGGGGGGATTAACGGCAACGGCCCGGCCACGGCATTAACAAGCCGCGGCTTCGTCTTTACCTAATTGGCTCGGCCGGAGGGCGTCACAATAGCTGCAGAAGATGAGCATCGATAACTGCCGGCCACGGACGACTATCGCGCCGGTGCAGTACATGCTCATTGGCGGTGCCATTTTGTGCTCGCGGGAATTGCGAAGGTACCGGTTCTCGAAGACACCAATGGCGCCCCGAAGGGCGCCATTGGCGGAGCAGATCGAGCGGCGGATCTCGGATCCGCTCTGCGGAGCAGGCGGCGGGTTCCCGCTCCGGCAAAGAGAGTACACGTTCGCCCGGCACTTGCCAAGTGGCCAAGTGACTTTACTCTGCACGTGGTCGCCGGGGGATCGGTTCGCTTTGGGCTCCGGTCGCACCGAGGCCAAGGCCCGGCTAACATTGTGGCCCGGACGTAGTTTGTTACGCGAGCGTCGTACAGAGGCAGTACATCAGCTTCCCAAGCTGAGAACGCGGGTTCGATTCCCGTCGCTCGCTCTCAATGCGACCCTTTTTAGCGAAGGGATTGGGTAACTCTTTTTGGCCCCGCCTTCATGAAGGTGGTCGAAAATCCTTCTACAATTTGCGTATTTTCGGGCCCGCTTTACTTGGGCGGTGCCGAGGCGAGCAGTTCGGTGAGCGATGTGACGCCGCCAACCTTTGTCCATGCCGCCCCCATGGAGGGGTGGTGCCCGTAATTGCTGAGGATATTCAAGCGGTGGTCCCAGCAACCCTTGGGCGTGGCCCTAGTGCAATCCAGGTTCGGCGACCCAAGGCCGTCGTTGTACATCCAGTCATAGTCGGCCATCAAAGCCGAGGCTTCGCCGCCGGCCCAGTTGGAACCCCAAGTCCGGTTAGCCGGCCCGTTCGGGTCGGCGTTGGCGGTAGCGCCTTTGTCGGCAAGGTGGTCAAGCTGGATGGACAGCCCGGTGAAGCCAGGGAGCCCCCGGCTGACCCTTTCCAGGTCCGTGAGCACCAACAGCTGCGCGGCCACGCTCAGGTGGTCATAGTTAGAGGGCAGGTCCAAGGGCCCGACGCCTTCGGAGGCACGAGCTTGGTCGATGCCCCGGACGATAGCCGATTGGCAGGTCGTCTCCGTCCCCTGGGCACAGGCCTGGTCCATGGCAGCGGTACGGGGCACGTTGAGGGCGGGGTTGGCCAGGGCAGAGGTATGAGCCTGCGCCTGAGCAGGTGAGGCTGACAGGGCCATCGCCCCGGTGCAAAGGAGAAGGCCGAGGGCTATCGGTGCTTTCCAATTTCCGCTTTTACGGTTCTTTCCGAAAATACCCATTGCACTGCTCCTCTAATTTGTTGGTGCCTATTACAAAGCATCGGAATGGGCGGAGCGGAACCTTCGGATGCCGTCCGAATTTCTGGTTTTGGCACTTCGAAAGCAGCAATCGAACGGGTTTTTGTATTACCGGCAAGGCAAGACACGAGGCCTCTGACCTGCGGTTCTGTAGCCATTTCTTACACCTTGACCTCTAAAGAGGACCTAAAGGTCATGTCACTGCCCGATGGGACTTTCGGCCCTAATAGCGCAGGGACATTTTCCGGGCTAATGCACCGACCGAATTACGTTGCAGAACGTCAAATAAATATCTCGAGCGCTTCCGGAATAAACGGCTACAGAAATCCTCGGACGCGAGCTGCAAATGTAATGACCGAGAAATCCGCCTGGGCACGGGGCGTAGCCTCGCTCCATTGGCCCCGCGACCGTCCCAGCTGCCTCGTAGCCTTGGCGTGTGCTTTACCTGCACCGGTCTGAACGGTCGGACCACCTCGTCGACGCTCTCGGAGACCTGCTCCTCGAGCCTTTGGCCGACCCAATGGCCCGCGAGGTCGTCGCCGTGCCTACGAGGGGAGTAGAGCGCTGGTTGTCCCAGCGCCTTTCACACCGCCTGGGGGCCGGCGACGGCGACGACGACGGCGTATGCGCCAACATCGACTTCCCGTTCCCGGGCGCCCTGGTGGGCACGGCAATGGGAGAAGCCTTCGGGGCCGGGCTGCCTCGCTACGACCGAGATCCCTGGGCCCCCGAGCGAGCGGTATGGCCCCTGCTGGAACTGGTTGACGAGCACCTTGACGACGAGCTCATGTGGCCGCTGGCTGCCCATCTGCGCGCTTCTTCCCCAGATGTCCCAGGTAAAGGCCCGCGACGCTTCGCGGCGGTCCGCCATATCGCCGAGCTCTTCGACAGCTACGCAGTGCACCGCCCAGAGATGCTCCTGGCTTGGAAGGAGGGCACTGACGAGGGCCCTGGCTCATCGCGGCCAGCTGACATCGCCTGGCAGGCAGAGCTTTGGAGGCACCTACGCCAAAGGCTTGGGCACCCGAGCCCGGCTGAGCGTTTCGCGGCAGCCCCTGCCCTCATCGAGGAAGACCCCGGCCTGCTCGACCTCCCGAGCCGGGTCTCGATCTTCGGTCTTACCCGATTGCCAGCCAGCCACCTCCGGGTCCTGAAGGCGATATCGGCGCACAGGGACGTGCACCTGTTCTTGCTTCATCCCTCGGGGGCCTTTTGGGAGAAAATGGCCGCAAAGCTTTCGGGCGCACCGGCGCTCGGCCCGGTCAGGTCGCAAGACACCACCGTGCGCCTGCCGTCCAACCCGTTGCTGCGCTCCTGGGGGCGAGACGCAAGAGAGATGCAGCTCGTGCTGGCGGCCCAGGGTGTGACAGGCGGCGAGCACCGGGCCGTCGAGGACCGGCCGTCCACGTTGCTCGGCCTGGTCCAGGCGGATATCCGAGCCGACAGGGCGCCTCCCGGGCCGGCCGGGCCAGCAGGCGTGGGCGGCGACGTGCGGCCCCTTCTCGCCGAAGGCGACGACAGCTTGCGTGCTCATTCCTGCCATGGCCGTGCACGACAGGTGGAGGTGGTGCGGGAAGCCGTGCTGCACCTATTGGCGGCGGACACGACCCTCGAACCGCGCGACGTGATCATCATGTGCCCCGACATCGAGCTTTTCGCACCACTCGTCCAAGCGAGCTTCGGTGCTGCGAGCCTCGCGGGCGGCCCCGAGCTTCGGGCCCGCCTGGCTGACCGCTCCCTCCGCCAGACAAACCCATTGCTCGCTGTGTCGGCTCACCTGCTGGAGCTAGCGGGGAGCAAGGTGACTGCCGCGCAGGTGCTCGACTTTGCGTCACGTGGGCCGGTCAGCCGCCGCTTCGGCTTCGATGGCGACGAGCTTTCCCAAGTCGAACGATGGCTCGCCGGCACAGGGACCCATTGGGGGCTCGACCAGGACCACCGTGCTTTGTGGAAGCTGGGCCGCGCGGGGGAGGTGGGTACATGGCGAGCCGGGACCGACCGCCTCTTGTTGGGGGTAGCCATGAGCGAGGACGGTGAGCGGCTGTTCGGGGGCACGCTCCCGTTTGGCGATATATCAAGTGGCGAGATCGACCTGGCAGGGCGTTTTGCGGAGCTCGTCGAACGGCTGAGGGTAACCCTCGGCCAGTTGAAGGGGCCCCAGACCGCCCGGCACTGGGCGGACGCGCTGGCGGAAGGGACGGCCAGGCTGGCTTTGGCAGCGCCCGCTGACGCTTGGCAGACCGAACAGCTAGGGCGCGCCCTCGACGGCGTGGCCGAGGAGGCGCTCGCAGCGGGGCCCGCTTCTAAGATCGAGCTCGACCTACCCGAAGCGGGTGCTCTTCTCGCGGACCGCCTCAGGGGCCGCCCGACAAGGGCCAATTTTCGTACTGGCGACATGACCATCTGCACGTTGGTCCCGATGCGCTCGGTGCCCCACCGAGTGGTGTGCCTGCTGGGCCTCGACGATGGCCAGTTCCCCCGTCCCGGCCACCAGGACGGTGACGACCTATTGATCGCGAGCCCGCATATCGGGGACCGGGACCTCCCACGGGAGGACCGCCAGCTCCTCCTCGACGCCCTGTTGGCAGCTACTGAACACCTGGTCATCACCTTTGAGGGGCGCGACCAACACCTCAACCAACGGCGCCCGCCTGCAGTGCCCGTATCCGAGCTCTTGGACGTTGTCGACAGGACCGTCCGCCTCGGCGACGGGTCGCGGCCCGCCCGCGAAGCGGTCGTCGTCCAGCACCCTCTCCAGGCTTTCGACCCGACTAATTTCACGCCAGGCGGTCTCGGTGCCGCGGGCCCGTGGCGCTTCGACGAGGCCGAACTGGCCGGGGCAAGGGCCGTGACGTCGGACCGCCGCGCCCGCGCCGATTTCCTGCCGCAGCTGCTCCCTCAAATAGAAGGCACGACCGTCCAACTTGCATCGCTCGTCCGGTTCCTCGAGCACCCCGTGAAAGCGTTCCTGCGAGAGCGCCTGGGCTTCTATGCTGCCGATTTCGCCGAGCAGCTCAGCGATGCCTTGCCAGTCGAGCTTGACCCCCTCGAGAGGTGGGCGCTCGGGGACCGGTTACTGGAGACAAGGTTGGCCGGGGCCAGCTCGGAGAGGGCGCTCTGCGCTGAGCGGGGAAGAGGCTTGTTGCCGCCGGGACCGCTCGGGGACGCCGCGCTTGGCGAGGTTGACGCCGTAGTCGAGACGTTGGTGGCGGCGTTCGAGGCCTTGCCGAGCGCCCAGACGCCAGCGGCGACCATTGAGGTGAACATTGCCCTGCCTGACGGCATCTCGCTGGTCGGGTCGGTGCCCGGCGTGCACGGGGGCACGGTCCTTCGTTGCACTTATTCGAAGTTACGGCCAAAGCACCGCCTGAGGGCTTGGGCACAGTTCCTCGCCCTGAGCGCCGCGCACCCCGAGCTCTTCCCGACGGCGGTCACGATCGGCCAGGCCGAGGGGAGCATGACCTCCAGGCCTCGAGCGAGCGTGAGCACGCTCAACCCGCTGCGCTCGAGTGAAGGCGATATCAGGGCCCGGGCCACTCAGTGCCTCCAGGAGCTGGTGGACCTGTACCGGCGGGGCATGCGCGAACCGCTCCCCATTTATTGTGCGTCCTCGGCCGCCTGGGCTGCGGCGGCCGTCCCTGGCTCAAACCAGGTGCAGAGCCCGCGTGAAGCGGCGAGAGGACGATGGGCATCCAACTGGGACGAGTTCCCGGGAGAGGACGCCGACCCCGAGCACGTCGCCGTACTGGGGCCAGAATTCCCTTTCGAGAAGGTTGTCCAGAGGCCCCCACGGCCGGACGAGGAGGGGCAGGGCTGGGCAATGGGCGAGCCGACGAGGTTCGGCCGCCTGGCGATGAGGTTGTGGGGCCCTTTGCTGGAGCATGAAAGCCTTCCAGGGCAATGAGCGCGCCAACCGCAACAGGACCGAGGCATTTCGATGTTTGCGGGCCGCTCCCTGGACCTGGTGTCACCATTCTCGAGGCCAGCGCCGGCACCGGCAAGACTTTCACCGTCGCAGCCTTAGTGGCCCGCTTGGTAGCCGACGGCGTCCCGCTGTCGGACATCCTGGTTGTCACTTTCACGCGGATGGCAACAGGCGAGCTGAGAGACCGGGTGCGAGAGCGGCTCGTGTCGGCCGAAGCGAGCCTCGGGAGGTACCTCGACGGGGGGGCCGCGCTCCCTATCGATGATGCCGTCGTGCAACTCCTGGCCGAAGGCGGCCCGGTGGCTACGTCTGAGCGACGGCGGTTGTTGGGCGATGCCCTCGGCAGCTTCGATACCGCAACGATCACGACGACGCACGGCTTTTGCCATATGGTCCTTGCGGCGCTCGGCGTCTGGGGCGAGGTGGCAGACGGCGCCACGCTCCTCGAGGACCAGACGGACCTGGTCGAGGACGTGGTGGACGACCTGTTCATCCGGTACGCCCTCAGGTCTGCGGTACCGCCGTTCCGGCGCAAGGAGGCCCTAGACCTTGCCTTTCGAGCTGTTGACAACCCCGGGACGCCGCTTGACCCTGAGGCGGACATGCAGGACTCCAGTGCCTCGGGCCTTCGCAGGCGTTTGGCGGAGGGCGTGCGCAGGGACCTAAAGGAGCGCCTGCTGGACGCCAACCTGTTGACCTACGACGGCCTCCTCGACCGCCTCCTTGCGGCGCTAGCGGACGAAAAAAGAGGAGAGATGGCTTGCCTCCGGCTGCGCGAGCGTTACCGGGTCGTGCTCGTGGACGAGTTCCAGGACACCGACTCTGTCCAATGGAAGGTGGTCAAAAAGGCGTTCGCTGACGGCGTAACGCGCCTGGTCCTGATCGGGGACCCGAAGCAAGCCGTTTATTCGTTCCGTGGTGCTGACGTTTATGCCTACCTCGAGGCGGCCAGGGATGCCGAGCCCGGGCAGCGCTTCACACTTGAAGAGAACTGGCGCTCCGACGCTGCTCTCCTGGCGGCTTACGACGCCCTGTTCCACCCGCTCCACCTCGGCCATCGCGACATCGAGTACAGGACGGCACACGCCACGCAAGCCCATCAGCAGCCAGGCTTGGAGGGCGCGCCGGTCGCTGCGCCACTTCGCGCCCGCTTCGTGCCCCGCAGGGAGGTCGGGCTCGAACGCATTGGCAGGGGACTTATCCAAAAAGACTCCGCCGTGAGGTTCGTGGCTGACGACCTTGCTGCGGACGTGGTGAGGCTGCTCGAGTCTGGGGCGCTGCTGGTAACCGGTGGGCATGGCCCGGAGCGCGAAAGGCGGCCCGTCGGGGCGGGAGACATAGGGGTCCTGGTACGCACTAACCGCCAGGCGACCGTCGTGCAGTCGTCGCTGCGCGCGGTCGGCGTCCCTGTGGTGCTAGCCGGGGTGCAGAGCGTCCTTTCGACGCCCGCGGCCCATCACTGGCTCAGGCTATTGAGCGCGCTCGAACAGCCGACCTCGCGCTCGTTCGCCGCAGCGGCCGGTTTGACCCCTTTTGTGGGGATGACCGCCGAAGAACTTGCATTATCAGACGAGAAAACTTGGGAAGAGCTGCATTTTCGGCTTCACAACTGGTCAGCTCTGCTACGGCAAAACGGCGTGGCAACCCTGTTTTCGCACATTTCAGCAACAGAAGGCCTGCCGTCGCGGCTGCTTTGCGTAGTGGACGGCGAGCGCCAGCTCACCGATCTCGGCCATATTGCCGAGCTCTTGCACGCCGAGGCGGGTCAAGGCCAGCTTGGCCTCGCCGCGCTACGCGCATGGCTCGCTCGTCGGACCGACGAGGTTAGTAGCGAAGGCGCCGAAGCCGAGCAGCGTAGCCGCCGGCTCGATTCCGACGCCGCCGCAGTGCAAGTGCTGACGGTGCACAGGGCCAAGGGCCTCGAGTTCCCGATTGTCTATTGCCCGTACCTGTGGGACGCAGGCTCCCGCGACCGCCTTGGCGAGCCAGTTGTCTTCCATGACCCGGCCGATGGGGACCGGCGCAAGTTGGACGTAGGCGGCGATACCCGGGATTTGGCCTACGAGATGCACTACAACGCCTGCAAGGTGGAACGGCGCGGCGAGGATCTACGCCATCTCTACGTGGCGCTAACAAGGGCCAAGCACCAAGCTGTGATCTGGTGGGCCGGCGTGCGCGACTGCCAGCATTCGGCGCTTGGACGGCTGCTGCTTGTGAGGGAGCCCAATGGGGACGTAAAGGCGAGCGGACGGCCGAGCGAGCCGAAAGACGAGGAAGTAGAAGCGGAACTGCGTCGTTTGGCCGCGCGCGCGCCGGGCCTGATAAGTGTCGAGCATTGTTCGGCTGTGGTCCCGGCACGTCTCGGCCGGGGAAGTTCCACTGGCTTGCCGCCCGACCTCTCCGCCGCTTCGTTCGACCGGCACCTCGACCTCGAATGGCGCCGCAGCTCCTACACGAGCATCACTGCGCTTGCCCACACCGGCTGGACCGCTCGCGGCGGCGAAGCCGGCGGCCTTGACGGCAGCGATCAGAGCGGCGGTGACGTCGTCAGTAGCGAACCTGAAGCGCCGGGCACCACTGACGAGCCCCTGGCCGCAATTGCCGGCGATATCGCGCCATCGGCCCGCGACGCCGAGGAGGAGCGGTTGCGTTCGGTCGTCCCTGTGCTCGCCAGAGCGCCCGCGGGGGCCGAGTTCGGCACGTTCGTGCACGCCGTCCTCGAAAATGCCGACTTTTCGGCCGACGACCTGCGTTCAGCGCTCCTGGGTGCAGTCCGTGACCAGCAGGCTGGCTACCTGGGAGGCCCATTGGACGCTGAGCTCCTAGCCGAGGGTCTAGAAGCGGCTGTACTGACACCGCTCGATGGCTGGGCTGACGGAGCCCGCCTTCGCGATCTCTCGCGCGCCGACCGGCTCGACGAGCTCGGTTTCGAGCTCCCCGTTGCAGGCGGAGATGACCCTACCGGCGAGGTGCTGCTGTCGGAAGTGGCGCGAGTGATGGACCGGCACCTGCCACCGGGAGCGCCTCTGGCGGGGTACCCGTCCACCCTGGACGGCCCAGAGCTTGTCGCCAACCTGCGCGGGTACCTGACTGGGAGCTTGGACCTCGTTTTCAGGTTGGGAGGCGACGGGGCGCAGCGCTATTTTGTCGCGGACTACAAGACCAATTGGCTCGCTCCTTACGGGGAAGACCTAACGGCGTGGCATTACCGGCCGACCGCCCTCGAGGCCGAGATGCGCCGCGCCCATTACCCTCTCCAGGCCATCTTGTACATGGTGGCGCTCCACCGGTACCTTCGCTGGCGCTTGCCGGGATATCACCCGGAAAAGCACCTAGGGGGAGCCCTTTACCTCTTCGTGAGAGGGATGGCCGGGCCCGGGCGCCAAGCGTCGACGGGCGGGCCTGCGGCGTCTTTTCGTGGAGGCCGCCCTCCCAGCTCGTGGTCGAACTGTCCGACCTCCTCGCCGGCACGCTCCCCGGGGGCACTCCCGATGGTCCTTGACCAGCTCGACGCCCAATCGGTCCTCGGTCTTGCCGCCGACGGCCTGCTGGCGCAGTTCAACCGGGCCGGCGTGCTCGTGGCTGCAGATATCCACGTAGCCGCGACCCTTGCCCGCCTGGGACGCGACGGCGATGAGCTGGTGGCACTTGCCGCCGCTCTCGCGGTGCGGGCACCCCGCGTAGGCCACGTGCTGGCCGACCTGGCTACGGTCCGGGAAACCGCGATTGCCGCCGCAGAAGATGAGGCCGACCTCTCAGGGCTGCCTTGGCCTTCCCTCGCCCTGTGGGCGGAACACGTCTCCTCCAGCCCGGAGGTGTCTGTCGGCGACGACGGGCCGGACGACCGTCCTCTTCGCCTTGTCGGGACCGGCCTCTACCTCGACCGCTACTGGCGCGACGAAGTGGCGGTCGCCAGCGACCTGATCTCGCGTTCCAGCGCTGAGGCGCTGAGCGCCCAAGAGGCGGTACTGGCGGACGGGCTGGCCCGCTTATTCCACGACGATATGGGGGGCCTGCAGAGCAGGGCTGCAGAGATGGCCGTCCGCCGCCGCTTCAGCGTCATCGCCGGCGGGCCTGGTACGGGCAAGACGACTACGGTCGCACGCCTGCTGGCACTCCTCGAGGAGCAAGCCGCGGTCAGTGGAGGGCCCGCGTTGCTGGTGGCGCTCGCAGCCCCGACTGGCAAAGCGGCAGCCCGCATGGCCGAAGCCGTGCACGCGGAGGGCCGCAACCTCGCCGTGGGCGAGGAGGTCCGCGCACGCCTGCTGGGCTTGGGCGCGTCCACGGTGCACCGGCTTTTGGGCCGCCATCCTGCGAGCGCCAACCGCTTCCGCCACAACCGTGACAACCGGTTGCCACACGACGTTGTGATCGTTGACGAGACCTCGATGATGTCACTGCCTCTCATGGCCCGGCTACTGGAGGCTGTCCGCGAAGATGCGCGCCTCGTCCTGCTGGGTGACCAAGAGCAGTTGGCGTCCGTGGAGGCTGGCGCCGTCCTGGGCGACATCGTCGGCCCTGCGGCCGCAGGCCTGCCCGCAAGCCTGGGTGCCAGCGCGGTCGGCGAGCGCATCACCGTGCTACGGACCAATCACCGCTTCCGGGGCCGGCTCGCAGAGCTGGCAAATGCAGTGCGGGCCGGCGACGGCGACGCGGCGCTGGCGGCTTTGGGCGCGGGCACGTCCGGCGGCGCCACAAGTACTGCGGCCCTCGAGCCGCCGTCCAGTACCCGTTGGCTCGCTATCGACCTGGCGAGCACCGACGACGCTGCCCTCGAGCCGGTCCGCTCGGCGGTCTGTGCCTTTGGCCGGTTGCTTGCCGAGGCTGGGGTGAGGGGCGACGGCCCCGCTGCTCTCAACGTCCTAGGCCAGTTCCGTCTGCTCTGTGCTCACCGTGCGGGGCCAGCGGGTGCCAGCACCTGGAACGCCCATGTCGAGCGTTGGTTGGCGGACGGCCCTGGCGGCGCGGGGGGCGGATGGTACGTAGGCAGGCCCGTGATCGTGACCCAGAACGACTACAGCCTTGGCCTGTTCAACGGGGACACCGGCGTGGTCATCGCCCGGCCCGACGGGGGCCTTACGGTTGCGTTCCGCCGGGGGGCCGAAATCGTGACGGTCAGCCCGGCAAGGTTGGCGGCAGTCGAGACCGCCTTCGCCATGACCGCGCACAGAGCGCAAGGATCGGAGTTCGACGAGGTCGTGGTACTGCTCCCGTCGGCCGCCTCGCGAATCCTCACACGGGAGCTCCTCTACACGGCGGTAACGCGCGCTCGACGCAATGTTGTCCTTGTGGGCACGGAGGAATCGCTGAGGGCCGCTGTGAGCCGTCCGATCGCTCGCGCCTCGGGGCTGACAGCTCGGCTCTGGCCCGGCTACGGTGCGTGAAATGGCAAACCCCGCTAAGGTCACCCGGCCGAGCGAGCTGCCCAGGTTGAGCGACGCATGGGCACGCCTTCGCGAGGACACATCTCTGCGCGGCCGTGACTGGAGCAAGGCAGCCGGCGACGCCACCGACAGCTGGCTGGTCCAGGTATTCGAATGGGCGCTTGCTGCTCCGTCGGCCGGTACCGGCCGCGGGCGTCGCGAAGGTCAGCGAGCGCCTCTTCTTGGCCGCCGGCCACGCGTAAGTGATGAAGAGCCCGCCAAGGGCCTTGCGCTTTTGGCGGTCGGGAGCCTCGGGCGGGGCGACTTGGCCCCCGGTAGCGACCTCGACCTGCTGCTTGTGCACGATGGCCGCTCGGACGTGGTCGAGGTGGCCGACAGGCTCTGGTACCCGATCTGGGACGACCCGATGCCGCTCGACCACAGTGTGCGGACACTGTCTCAGATGAGCCAGGCGGCTGAGTCCGACCTCCGTGTGGCCCAAGGGCTGCTGGACGCCCGGCCACTGGCGGGAGATGCCGAGCTTGGTACGAGGGCAGTCGAACTGGGCAGGCGTCTGTGGGAGAAGCGGGTGGGCAAGTGGCTGCCCGAGGTGATCGAGGCGCGGGCACGCGTCCAAGAGGACCAAGGAGACGTCGCTTTCTTGCTTGAGCCGCAACTGCAGGAGGGCCGCGGCGGCCTGCGCGACGTGCAGTTGCTCGGCCTCATGGCGGCGGTGACCCCGGTGCTCGGAGCTGTGGCAGCCGACGAGCGGTTGGCACGCGCGGGTGATTTCCTGCACGCGGTCCGGGTGGAGCTGCAACGCCCGACCGGTCGCCGCACCGAGCGATTGACGCTCGAGGACCAGGACAGGGTTGCTGCCGCACTGGGCCTGGCCGGCCGCGAGGAGGTCGCCCGCGGTGTCGCGCGAGCCGGTCGTGCTGTCGCCTGGCTTACCGAGGACGCCTGGCGCCGAGCGCTGTCATGGTTGGCCGGGCCGCGCGGCCGGGGAGGGTCGGCGGACAAGGCGCTCGGCCCGGGCCTGGTGTTGCGGGACAACGAAGTCGCCGTGCCTTTGACTGTCCGGATCGGCGACGACCCGACGATCGCCCTCAGGGCGGCATCCGCATCTGCCGAGCTAGCGATGCCTCTTTCCAGGGCCACGATGGTGCGCCTGTCGGAGGAGGCCCAGGTCCCACCGAGCCCGTGGCCAGAGGAGGTCACCCGGGCGTTCCTCGGGCTGCTTTCGCTTGGCCACGCCGCCACCCACGCCATCGAGACGCTTGACCAGCTCGAGGTCTGGGAGCGCTACCTGCCTGAATGGGCCCGGGTCCGCAACATGCCGCAGTTCAACCCGTACCACCGATGGACGGTCGACCGGCACCTGCTCGAGACCGCGGCCAACGCCGCCGCTCACCAAAGGGACGTGCACCGGCCGGATCTCCTGCTCTTGGGCGCCCTGCTGCATGACATCGGCAAAGGGACGCCCGTCGACCATTCACAGGCCGGCGAGGCTATTACGGCCGGGATCGGCGAGCGACTGGGGCTGTCCACCGACGACAGGTGGATCCTGCAGCGGCTGGTCCGGCTCCACCTCCTGCTGCCAGAGATCGCCACGCGGCGCGACCTCGACGACCCCGCCACCGTCAACGTCGTGGCCGAGACGGTCGGCAACGAGACAACTCTGGAGCTCCTGAAGGGTATTTCCGCAGCGGACGGTGAAGCTACCGGCCCGGCAGCCTGGACGCCATGGAAAGCCGGGCTTGTCGACCAGCTGGTTGAGCGGGCGAGCGCGGTCCTGGCAGGACGCCCGGTGCCGGCGGGCCGACCGTTCCCTTCGGAGGAGCAGCGCCATTTGATGGCTTCCGGCGGGGTTCAGATCCTGGTGGACCAGCGCGGGCTGGTTGTCGTGGCCCCCGACCGGCCCGGGCTCTTCAGCGACGTCACAGGGGTCCTCGCGCTTTACGGGATCGGGGTGCTCGAGGCGCGCATCCACAGTGAGCGGGGGCAAGCCCTGGAGGTCTTCACCTTGGACCTCCCCGAGCACGCCGACCCGCGCTGGGAGCGAGTCGTCAACGACATCAAAGGTGCGCTCGATAAGCGTTTCAGCGTCAGCGAAGCCCTCGCACGGCGGCCTCCCAGCCGGGCGCGGCGCGCGCTTGCGCTACCGAGCCCCGAGGTACGGGTGATCATCGACAACGACGCTGCGACCAGCGCGACCCTCGTAGAGGTGCGCGCCCCAGATGCTGTGGGTGTGCTCCACAAGGTGACCTCCGCCATCGCAGCCCAGGGCCTCGACATCGGTTCGGCAAGGGTGACCACTCTCGGCAACGCCGTGGTCGACACCTTCTACGTGCGCTCAGGCGGCCGTAAGTTGAAGGGGAACGAAGCGGCGGGCCGCCTTCGCGCGGCCATCGAGGACGCGCTTGAGGGCACTGGCTCCGAGCGGCACTTGTAACACAGCCGAAACATAACGGTTGCGGCCCGGAAACAACTGCCCTCTACGGTCTGGTGGAGCCTACGGCCGCCTGGTCGCGAGGCGAGGCTTACCTACTACTGAGGAGGGCTTTTGAGTTTAATAGCAGCAGCGAACATCTGTACTCAGGGCGCCGTAAGTTGTTCAGACCAGGCCTGGCTGAACACGGGCGACAATGCCTGGCAGCTAACAGCCGCCACCTTTGTCGCCCTGATGAGCGTCCCGGGCCTGGCGGTCCTCTTCGGCGGCTTGGTCCAAAAGAAGTGGGTTGTCAACACAATGTTGATGACGTTCGCCGGCTTTGCCTCCGTTCTCATCGTTTGGGTCTTGTGGGCGTTCAAGATGGGTTTTGGCGCGCCCATCCTCCACGGGGCCAACTGGAAGGCGAGCAGCGACCCGATATCCAACTTCTTTGCCAACTTCGTCGGCCACCCGGGGACCACGCTCAGCGCGACGGGCCTCGAAAGTCAGGCCTCCATACCCCTTGTCAACCCAGGGATGCCGTCCTTCGGGTTGCCCAGCGCCAGCGTTATCTACTTCCAGTTCGTCTTCGCGGCCATCACGCCGCTGCTGTTCCTTGGCAGCGTGCTGAGCCGCATCAAGTTCAAGGTATGGATCGTTTTCGTACCGCTGTGGACTTCGTGCGTCTACGCCGTCAACTGCATGCTCCTTTGGGGCGGCGGCTATTGGGCCCAGCAGGGTGCCGCCGACTTCTCGGGAGGTTACGTAATCCATCTGGCCGCCGGCGTCAGCGGCTTTGTCGCCGCCGCAGTCATCGGTCCTCGCATCAAGGCCGACAGAGAAAAGGCCCTACCGCACAGCTTGCCCCTGGTCGCAATAGGAGGCGGCATCGTGTGGCTCGGCTGGAACGGCTTCAACGGTGGCGACCCGTACTTCGCCAGTGCCGACGCGGCCGCAGCTGTCATCAACACCAACATGGCAACGGCCGCGGCCCTGCTCACCTGGGTCCTCTGGGACACCTACGCGAGCGCGGCCAAAAAGCCGACGTTCCTGGGGGCGATCAACGGCATGGTCGTCGGCCTGGTGGCCATAACGCCCTAGCGCAGGTTACGTCAACGGTGCCGGCGCCTTGCTAATCGGCGCTATCGACTCCACGATCGTCTGGTTCGCCTGGACGTACCTGTCTCGCGCCAGCTTCATGAAGAAAGTCGACGACGCCATGGGCATTATTTACACCCACGGCATCGCAGGGTTCTTCGGAGGATTAATGGTCGGCGTCTTTGCCGACCCAAGTGTCGTGGTTTACCAAAGCGTCGGTGGATCGCAGATCGCTGTCTCAGGCCTGCTGTACGGGCACCACCCGAAGCAATTGGAGATCCAGTTCCTGGCGGCGATCACGGTCATCCTCTGGGACGGGACGGTGACCTTCATAATCTTGCAGGTGATCAAGGCATTAATGCCCTCCCATTCGCTCAAGATGTCCGATGCGGACTGCGAGATCGGTGACCTAGCCGCCCACGACGAGGAAGGTTACCCCGACCCTGAAGGTGCTCACAGGGTCGTCCCGGGGTATGGTGGAGCGCGACCCCGTGCCTGCCGGAGGTGTTTCCTGATGATCCTCGTAACCGCTGTTATCAAGCCACATGCACTCGACGCTGTCCGTGAGGCCCTGTCCTTTGTCGGCATTGCCGGCATGACCATCACCGAAGTCAAGGGCTTCGGCCGCCAACGAGGCCATACCGAGGTCTACCGGGGCGCCGAGTACAAAGTCGAGTACGTCCCCAAGGTCAAGTTGGAAGTCATCACTGCCGCGGAGATGGCAGACGATGTCGTCGAGGCGATTTCCAAGGCTGCCCGGACCGGCAAGATCGGCGACGGCAAGATCTGGGTGACGTCTGTCGACAGCGTGACCCGGATCCGCACCGGCGAGACCGGGCCTGGGGCCATCTAGACTTGGCAGTCAATGGCTCGTAGGAAGTACGCAACAAAACGTGGGACCGACAGCCCCCCTGCTGTAGTTAGCGGGGGGGCTGGTCCCCGCCAACTAGGGACCAGCGCAACGTTGCCCGTTGTGCCCCTCTCGAGCACTGTCGGCGGCCCGGCGGAGCCGCCGCAGCTCGGGATAGCAGTGATGTCGTCCTGGGGCTGGCGGATCCTGGCCGTTTTCACGATGGTGGCCTTGGGCCTCGCCATAACGTTCACCCTCGACGGCCACACTGCCTTCGCTGTGATCTGGCTGGTCATCACGGCCGGGTGGGGGTTCTTCACGCTGGTGCTGTGGCGACGTCACCTCGCCTGGGACATGAGCTACGTCCCTCCCACGCCTAAGAAGTAGGGCGCGAGCGCTAGCCGGCGACGGAGAACGTTGCCGGGCTGTAGGACGCCGTCGTAGGCAGTAGCTCCTCCCAGGTGTTCCCCGGCGTGAGCTTCATCTTCGCCCCACCCGGCATCACGAAGGTCGCAGGTTGGGAGAGGGTCGGCCGTTCCCACTTCCCCTTCAGTTCGAAGCCGTCGCGGAACACGTAGGCCGGGCCGCTCCCGGTCAAGGTGAGCTCGTTCTCGTGGGCGCCCGTCTCGTCTTCGACGTAAGGGGTGGGGTACTCGTTTACCCGGAGCACGACAACGTTGGCTGCAGAGACCTGCACGCTGTCGCCCTGGATCGCCGGGCCTGTGTCGGAGTAAGAGCGGGCCCACCGCCGCGATTTGGGCCCCCAGGTCCACGTGGTCTCGTCCAGGTTGGAGAACCAGATGTGGACTGCAGCCGCCGGCGTGCCGCCGAGCGGCGCCCGGCCGTATGCAAAAAGGGGCGGTGGAGGTTGGGTGAGGGAATAGCCGAAGGTAGCCGCCGCCGAGTAGAGGGCGGCTGTCGAAGTTTCCAGGTTGTGCGGTTCGAGGCGGGTGCTGTCCCTTGTATAGGCGCCGCCGGCCTTGTCCGCCCCGACATCCTCGAGGAGCGAACCCGGCGCGTCGATGGCGTTGATAACAGGCTGGATCGCGCCCGAGTAAGCGAACAGGACCTTGCCCAGTGGTTGCAATATCTGCACGTCCACGAAGCGGCCCGACCGTACAGGTTCGATCCTGTCGGCAGCCTGGCACTGGTAGACGGCGATGAAACGGGTGATCCCGCCTTCGACCGGCTCCTCGAAGACGATGTCTGCCTTGTCCAGGCCCCATTGGGGCCTGGCTGCGGGCAGGTTCTCCACCTTGACGGCCAGGGCGGGCCGCTGCGGCACCTTGCCAGAGGGGGGCGCCGCACCCGTGAGAGGGCAAACCGGCTTGTGATGGGCATGGCGCGGCGTGGTAGTGGTCGTGGAGCTGGTGGTGGTACTGGGCACCGTGCTCGGTGGGGGAAGGGCGGCATGCTTGGAGTGGCCGCAAGCGCTGGCCAAGGCAGCCAGGGCGGCCGACGCAGCGAAAACAGCAGCCACCCGGCGTCCGCCAGGCTGCCATCTCATTTCCATCGAAGTTAGCGGCCGGCCCGGCTTATCTGGGGCCACGCCGCCCGGGGGCTGCGCTTTCAGGCTCGCTGGCCTTGCCGGCGGACGGCCTCGGCTGCTGCCGCGATGGCTTCGGGGTCACCGAGCCAGCGACCGCCCGGTTGGACGGGCCTGAGGGCCTTGTCCAGTTCGTAGACGATCGGCACACCCGTTGGGATCTCCAGTTTGGCGATGTCGGCGCCGCTCATTTGGTCGAGGTGCTTGATGAGCGCCCGGATGCTGTTGCCGTGGGCCGCCACGAGCACGACCTTGCCACCTAGCAGTTGCGGCGCGATGGCGTCGAACCAGTACGGGAGCATGCGCACGACGACATCGGCGAGGCACTCGGTGGCCGGCACCACCCCCGGCACGTAGCGAGGGTCAGCCGAGACGTCGAAGCTCCCACCCGCCTCCATGGCCGGAGGGGGTACGTCGTAACTGCGCCGCCACAGCAGGAACTGCTCCTCGCCGTACTTATCGCGCGTTTCCGCCTTGTCGAGGCCGGTCAAACCGCCGTAGTGGCGCTCGTTGAGGCGCCAGTGCCGGTGCACGGGGATCCAGAGCCGACCAGTCTGCTCTTGCAGGATGTTGAGCGTCCTGATGGCGCGGGTAAGCAGAGAAGTGTGGGCTACGTCGGCCAGCAGGCCTTCTTGTGCGAGGAGGCGCCCAGCTTGGCGGGCTTCATCCTCACCCGTAGGTGAGAGGTCGACGTCCCACCACCCTGTGAAGCGGTTCTCGAGGTTCCAGAGGCTCTGGCCGTGACGGACGAGTACAAGTGCCGGCATGGCCTTAAGCCTATCGGCCAGGCCTGGAGCGCTCGAACCGGCGTCTGTCTATGCCAGATTTCTTGACAGGTAAGGACTCAAGTTTGCTACCATGTAACCCAGGGCGCACGCCAAGGCGCTCAGTAGATGTAGACCACAACGTAAGGACCGGGCAAGTGGGCCCGGCCCGTTCAAGGAGGCTTGTCATGGCAAAGGCTGTCGGTATCGACCTCGGTACTACCAACTCGGTAGTCGCCGTCCTGGAGGGCGGTGAGCCGACCGTGATCGCCAACGCCGAAGGGGCCCGCACGACCCCCTCGGTAGTCGGCTTCTCTAAGTCGGGTGAGGTCCTGGTAGGCGAGGTCGCCAAACGCCAGGCCATCACGAACCCGGAGCGCACGATCAGGTCCGTCAAGCGCCACATGGGCGACAACTCATGGCACATCGACATTGACGGCAAGGCCTATAACCCGCAGGAGATCTCTGCGCGTATCCTGCAAAAGCTGAAGAGGGACGCAGAGAGCTACCTCGGCACGGCTGTCACCCAGGCGGTCATCACCGTCCCGGCTTACTTCGACGACGCCCAGCGCACCGCGACCAAGGAGGCTGGCCAGATCGCCGGCCTCGAGGTGCTCCGGATCATTAATGAGCCCACTGCTGCAGCCCTGGCCTATGGCTTGGACAAAGAGGAGCAGGAGCAGACGATCCTCGTGTTCGACCTCGGTGGCGGCACTTTCGACGTGTCCGTGCTCGAGATCAGCGAGGGTATTTTCCAGGTGAAGGCGACCAGCGGCAACACCCATCTGGGGGGCGATGATTGGGACCAGCGGGTAATGGACTGGCTCATCAAGACCTTCAAGGACACCGAGGGTGTCGACCTGTCAAACGACAAGATGGCGCTGCAGAGGTTGAAGGAAGCCGCTGAAAAGGCCAAGATCGAGCTCTCGGCGGTGCAGGAGACCACGATAAACCTCCCGTTCATCACCGCGACCAGCGACGGGCCCAAGCACCTTGACGTAAAGCTGACGCGCTCGAAGCTCCAGGAAATGACGGCAGATCTCACCGAGGCCTGTCGTGGCCCGTTCGAGCAGGCGATCAAAGATGCCGGCCTCAGCAAGGACAAAATCGACCACGTCGTGCTCGTCGGCGGTGCAACGCGCATGCCCGCGATCCAAGAGCTCGTGCGCACCATGACCGGCAAGGACCCTCACAAGGGCGTCAACCCTGACGAGGTCGTCGCCGTCGGCGCTGCCGTGCAGGCCGGTGTGCTGAAAGGCGAGGTGAAGGACATCTTGCTGCTCGACGTGACACCGCTTTCGCTCGGCATCGAGACCAAAGGCGGGGTCATGACCAAATTGATCGAGCGCAACACGACGATCCCGACCAAGAAGAGCGAGGTCTTCACTACCGCAGAGGACATGCAGCCTTCTGTGCAGGTCCACGTGCTCCAGGGCGAGCGTGAGATGGCCATGTACAACAAGACCCTCGGCAAGTTCGAGCTCGTCGACCTGCCCCCGGCGCCTCGCGGTATCCCTCAGATCGAGGTCACCTTCGACATCGACGCCAACGGGATCGTGCACGTCTCCGCCCGTGATCGCGCCACTGGCAAGGAGCAGTCGATGACCATTACCGGTCAGTCTTCGCTCAACAGGGACGAGATCGACCGTATGGTCCGCGACGCGGAGGCTCACGCCGCCGACGACCGGCGCCGCAAGGAAGAGGCCGAGGTCCGCAACAATGCCGACTCCTTGGTGTACCAAACCGAGAAGATGCTGCGCGACCAGGCGGGCGAGGTTAGTGGCTCGGAGAAAGAGCGCGTGGAGGCCGACCTGAAAACGCTGAAAGATGCGATCGCTGGGAGCGACCTGGACGCGATCAAGAGCGCTACTGAGCATCTGGCAGTTGGCGTGCAGGAGCTCGGTAAGCGGATGTACGAGGCCGCTTCTGCCAGCGCTGCGTCTGGCGCTGGCGGCGCGGGTGGTCCCGGGCCTGATGGCGGCTTTGCGGGCGCGGCCACCGACAACGGGGCCAGCGACGAAGAGGTAGTGGACGCGGAGATCGTCGACGATGGCGGTCAAGCATGACGGCTGAAGGCGGCGAGGACGTTTTCAACGCCACGGACGAGCCATTTAGCTCGGATGTCGTTGGCGACTACTCGCTGCTCGCTCCCGTGGAGCTGGCGCGCCAGCGCGACGAGTACCTCGAGTCCCTGCTCCGCCTCCAAGCCGAGTTCGACAACTACCGCAAACGTGTCGACCGCCAGCAGAGAGAATTAATCGAAAATGCCAATGCCGGGCTCGTGAAAAAGCTGCTCCCTGTCCTGGACACGGCCGACCTCGCGCTCGCTCATGGCGGTGGTGCGGACGTGAAGCAAGTTGCAAGTGCGCTGTTCGAGATCCTTTCCAAGGAAGGGCTTCAACGCATCGACCCTGAAGGTGAGCAGTTCGACCCTGAGCACCACGAGGCGGTAGCGCACGAGCCGGCAGACGGAGCAGAAGGGCCCGATAAGCCCGAAGTCAGCGAGGTATTGCGGGCCGGTTACATCTGGAAGGGCCGCGCTCTCCGCCCGGCCATGGTGAAAGTGAGGGGCTGAGCGGGTGGCCGTCCAGCGCGAGTGGCTCGAAAAGGATTACTACCAGATCTTGGGGTTGCCGAAGACCGCTTCGGACAAGGAGATCGCGCGCGCCTATCGCAAGCTCGCCAAGCAGTACCACCCCGACGCCCACCCAGGCTCCGAGGAGCGCTTCAAGGAGGTCAACGCTGCTTACGAGGTGATCGGGGACCAAGCTAAGCGCAAGGAGTACGACGAGGTCCGCACGATGAGCCAACAAGGCTTCGCGGGCAACCCGTTCGCAGGTGGCGGTGCTCCCGCCGGCGATGGAGCCGGGTTCTCGAACTTCCGGGTGGACGACCTCGGAGATCTCCTCGGCAATATTTTCGGTAGAGCCGGCCGCCGCGGGCGGGCGAGCTCGGGTGCCGTCGGGCCCAGCGCGGCGAAGACGTCGACGCGGAGCTGCACCTGTCTTTTGAAGAGGCCGTGAAAGGGGCGACTACGACGGTCAACGTGATCTCCGAGGCGGCCTGCTCGACCTGCGGAGGTAGCGGGGCGGCCCCCGGTACGGCGCCGCGGGTTTGCCAGGTTTGCGGGGGAAGCGGTGTAGTCAACGAAAACCAAGGGATGTTCTCCTTCAGTCACCCCTGTACAGCCTGTGGTGGCACGGGCATGCAGATCGAGGTGCCCTGCCCGACCTGCGGTGGTCGCGGGACGGAGCGGCGCGCCCGGCAGGTAAAAGTGCGGATCCCTCCCGGCGTGGAAGATGGGCAACGGATCCGGGTCCCGGGCCGGGGAGGTGCCGGCCGCTACGGTGGCCCGGCCGGCGACCTTTTCGTCGTCGTGCACATCGCCGCCCACCCGGTGTTCGGCCAGAAAGGCAAGGACCTTACCGTGAAAGTGCCGATCACGTTCGCCGAAGCGGCGCTTGGCACCACGGTGCCGGTGCCGACCCTGAACTCCAAGCCGGTCAACGTAAAGGTGCCCGCGGGCACCCGTTCGGGGCGAGTCTTCAGGGTCGCCGGGCATGGCGTCCCCAAAGCGGGCAAACCTGGCGACCTCCTCGTGACTTTTGAGGTCGACGTCCCCGCCAAGCTTTCCGCTGACGAACGCAAGGCCCTCGAGGCCTTTGCTCGCGCATCGGAGGGTTCAGGTCACAAATTGCGTGAGAAACTAGGAGCTGAGAGCGAATGACTTCTGACGGACAGGACATCGGCCCGGCAGGCAGCGGCGCACCTCGGGGAGAAGTGCCTCGACGTGGCGGCGCACGGGACCAGGCCATGGCGGTCTATGTCATCTCCGTTGCAGCCGAGCTGGCGGGGGTCCACCCTCAAACGCTGCGGATCTACGAGCGCAGGGGACTTCTCGGCCCCGCTCGTACCCTCGGCGGGAGCCGACGTTACAGCGACCAGGACATAGAACTGTTGCGCCGCATAGGAGACCTGACCTCCGGGGGCCTCAACCTCGAGGGGGTAAAGCGTGTGATCGAGCTCGAAGCCGAGGTGGCGCGCTTGCGCCAAGAGGTAGCGCAGGCGCGGGCGGAGGCACGCGCCGCAGTGGACCAGGTGCACCGCCACTACAGGCGGGACCTCGTGCCGCTCGACATGAGCCCGGTCCGCTGGGCCCCGCAACGCTAACGCGAGAGCCGTCGAAAGGAGGCGAGCCAATTGGCGATTGACGCCAATCGTTGGACACAAAAGACCCAGGAAGCTTTCAGCGCTGCCGTAGCTGATGCCCGCGGGCGCAACAACCCTGAAGTAACACCTGATCATTTCTTGCTGGCCCTGCTCAGCCAGGAAGGTTCAGCCGTGCTACCCGTCCTGGAGCGCGTCGGTGTCGCCGTGCTCCCGTTGCGGAACCGGCTCGAAGACGCAGTGTCGAAATTGCCTCACAGCTATGGGGGCGACGGCCCGGGGCTGTCGCGCGAGTCACGCGAGCTCCTCGAACAAGCCGGCCGCGAACGCAGTTCCCTAGGCGACGAGTACCTCTCGGTCGAGCACATCCTGTTGGCCTCAGCGCCGCGTGTTGGTGCCTCGCACGACGACCTGCTCGAGGCGTTGCGCGAGGTGCGTGGTAGCCACCGGGTGACGAGCCAAAACCCCGAAGCGAGTTATCAGGCATTGGAAAAGTACGGGCGGGACCTCACCGAGGAAGCCCGCCGGGGCAGGCTCGACCCTGTCATCGGCCGGGATGAGGAGATCCGGCGCGTCATCCAGGTGCTCTCGCGCCGGACCAAGAACAACCCTGTCCTTATCGGTGAGCCTGGCGTCGGCAAGACGGCCATTGTGGAGGGCCTCGCGCGCCGGATCGTCGAAGGAGACGTGCCGGAAAGCTTGCGCGGCAAGCGCGTCCTCGCCCTCGACCTCGGCGCAATGGTCGCCGGCGCGAAGTACCGGGGCGAGTTCGAAGAACGCCTCAAGGCGGTCCTGAAGGAGATTTCCGACGCTGGCGGAGAGGTCATCACCTTTATCGACGAGCTGCATACAATCGTCGGTGCTGGTGCAGCCGAGGGCGCTATGGACGCCGGCAACATGATAAAGCCGATGCTGGCACGCGGGGAATTGCGCCTGATCGGGGCGACCACCCTCGACGAGTACCGCAAGTACATCGAAAAAGACGCCGCTCTCGAACGGCGTTTTCAGACTGTTTATGTCGGCGAGCCCTCGGTCGAGGACACGATCGCTATCCTGCGTGGCCTGAAAGAGCGCTACGAGGTGCACCACGGCGTCCGCATAATGGACTCCGCCCTGGTGGCGGCGGCGGTCCTGTCGGACCGGTACATAACTGGGCGTTTCTTGCCCGATAAGGCGATCGACCTCGTCGACGAAGCAGCCAGCCGTCTGCGGATCGAGATCGACTCGATGCCGACCGAGATCGATGTGGTCGAGCGGAGGATCCGCCAGCTCGAGATAGAGCGCGTGGCTCTGGCAAAAGAGACCGACGACGCGTCCAAGGAACGCCTCGCCAGGCTGGACGAGGAACTGGCCAACCTGCACGAGACCTCCGACGGCATGAAAGGCCATTGGCAGGCCGAAAAGGACGCTATAACTGCGATCAACAGCCTCAAAGAGGAGATGGAGGCCTTGCGTGGCGAAGCCGAGCGCTACGAGCGCAACGGCGAGTTGGCCAAGGCTTCCGAGATCCGCTACGGCTCGCTCCCGGACCTCTCCAGGCGTATCGACGATGCGACCAAGCGCCTCGAAGAGCTGCAGGCCGGCCAGAAAATGCTCAAACAAGAGGTGGACGAGGAAGATGTTGCCGAGGTGGTCGGCAAATGGACCGGCGTCCCGGTCAGCCGGCTGCTGGAAGGTGAAGTCGCCAAGCTCGTGAAAATGGAGGACGTCCTCCATGAGAAGGTGGTGGGCCAGGACCCCGCGGTGAGGGCTGTCGCCAATGCCATCCGACGTTCTCGCAGCGGCCTGTCCGACCCGGACCGGCCCATCGGCAGCTTCCTTTTCCTTGGCCCCACCGGTGTCGGCAAGACGGAACTGGCGAGGGCGCTCGCCGATTTCCTCTTTGACGACGAGAAGGCCATGGTCCGTATCGACATGTCTGAGTACATGGAAAAGCATTCCGTTTCCCGCCTCGTCGGGGCCCCGCCCGGTTATGTGGGCTACGACGAAGGGGGCCAGCTCACGGAGGCTGTCCGGCGGCGCCCGTACTCCGTCGTGCTGCTCGACGAGATCGAGAAGGCTCACCCGGACGTGTTCAATGTCCTCCTCCAGGTCCTTGACGACGGCCGTTTGACCGACGGCCAGGGGCGTACCGTCAATTTCACCAACACGGTGTTGATAATGACCTCGAATTACCGGGGCGACCTGCGCGAGGCGTTCAAACCGGAGTTCTTGAACCGTGTGGACGAGATCGTCAACTTCAACGAGCTGACCCGAGCCGACATTGCCCAGATCGTGGACATACAGCTGCATGACCTGGAGCGGCGGCTGACGTCCCGTCGCCTCAGCCTCGTCGTCACTGATGCTGCCAAGGACTGGCTAGCGCGGGCCGGCTACGACCCGGCCTATGGGGCGCGCCCGCTCAAGCGGCTGATACAGCGGGCTATCGGGGACCAACTGGCGCTGGCACTGCTGGAGGGCAAGTACGCCGACGGCGACACCGTCACCGTTGACGTCACCAGCGAGGGGGCTCAAGGCCCCGGCATCGCGAGCCAGGCGATCGTGGGCGTCGGCCGAGGAGCCGTTGGCGAAGAGGGATCTCCCGGGGGCGGCCTGGTCCTGCGCTAACCCTGTATGCTCGCGCGTGCCGCCCCTTTCTTAGGAGGAGCACTCGCGTGCCGGCGACTGTCATAGTAGGCACCCAATGGGGTGACGAGGGTAAAGCGAAACTGACCGACCTGCTCGCTAAAGAGATGCAGGTGGTTGTGCGCTACCAGGGCGGCCACAACGCCGGCCACACCGTAGTGGTCGATGGTGAGAGGTTCGCCCTTCAGCTCGTGCCGAGCGGGGTCCTCTACCCCTACATCACCCCGGTCATCGGCAACGGCGTCGTGATCGAGCCCAAGTTCCTGATCGACGAGATGGACGCCTTGGAGCGCCGCGGCGTTAGTTGTTCGCGCCTTGTCATATCGGGCAGCGCTCATCTCGTCATGCCCTACCACCAAGAGCTCGATGCTCTTACGGAGCGCTACCTCGGCAAGAACCGTCTTGGCACGACCAAACGCGGTATCGGGCCGGCCTATTCGGACAAGGCAGCCCGTATCGGGTTGCGTGCCCAAGACCTTCTCGACCCGAAGATCTTCCGCCAGAAGCTCGACGTCGTCCTGAAGGAGAAAAACCAGGTCCTTGCAAAGATCTACAACCGCCTGGCTCTTTCGTTCGACGACATCGCCCGCTCCTACCTTGACGACTACGCGCCCCGCTTGGCGCCCCACATCGGCGACACCGTGGGGCTTGTCCACGACACCCTCGCATCGGGTGGCGGCGTTCTGCTCGAAGGTGCCCAAGCGACGTTCCTCGATTTGGACCACGGGACTTACCCTTTCGTAACCTCTTCCAACCCGGTCGCCGGGGGGGCATGCACTGGTGCCGGGATCGGCCCCCGTTATATCGACCGCGTCCTAGGCATCGCCAAGGCGTACATCACGCGTGTTGGCGCTGGGCCGTTCCCGACGGAGGTTTTCGGCGAGGTGGGCGACGCCATGGTCGAAAGAGGTCACGAATTTGGCACCAACACGGGGCGCAGGCGCCGTCCAGGTTGGTTCGACGCCGTGATGATGCGCCATGCGGCCCGTCTGAACTCGCTTGACGAACTGGCGATCACCAAGCTCGACGTGCTCGACACGTTCGAGACCGTGAAGGTCTGTGTGGCCTACGAGTCGGCCGGCACGCGCTACGAAAAGCTGCCCTGGCACCAGTCGGTGCTCCACGAGGTGACACCCATATACGAGGAGCTCCCCGGCTGGCAGACCGAGACATCCGGGTCCGCCTGCAAGGAGGATCTCCCCAAAGCAGCGCTCGATTACATAGAGTTCCTGGCGGCCCAGTGCGGTGTGCCAATAACGTACGTGGGAGTTGGCCCCGGGCGCGACGAGATCGTCAGGCTCCCATGAAGGTCTGCATAGTCGGCAGCGGTGCCCGCGAGCACGCCCTCGCGGTGGCAATGTCGGAGACCGCACAGGTGGTGGTTGTCCCGGGCAACCCGGGCATGGTCGGCATCGAGCGGATAGATGCGCCGCCCGAGAGGCTGGAGGCGGACCTCTGGGTCATCGGGCCTGAGGCGCCCCTGGTAGACGGCATCGCCGACCGTGTGAGGGCGCGCGGCGGGCTCTGTTTTGGCCCTGGGGCTGACGGTGCTCGTCTCGAAGGCTCAAAAGCCTGGATGAAAGAGGTGCTCGTTGCTGCGCGAGTCCCCACGGCGGGGTACCGAGCCTTCGATGAAGCTGGGCCGGCTCTCCAATATCTCCGAGCGGTCCCAGGGCCGTGGGCGATAAAAACCGATGGCCTGGCAGCCGGCAAAGGGGTCCTTGTCACCGACGACCTCCGCGAGGCCATCAATGACGTCGAGTCCAAGCTGGCCGGCAAAGCCTTCGGTGACGCTGGACGACGCATCGTGATAGAGGAGGCGCTCGCAGGCGAGGAGCTGTCGGTCATGGCGGTCTGCGACGGCCGCAGCGCTTACCCGCTCGCCCCGGCACAGGACTTCAAGCGGGTGGGCGATGGCGGCACCGGGCCCAACACTGGCGGCATGGGCGCCTACTCGCCGGTCCCGTTCGCCGGGGACGACCTTGTCGGCGATGTCATGGAGCGGGCAATATTGCCCACCCTGCACGCTCTTTTCAAGCGTGGCATCAGCTACAGGGGCTGTCTTTACGCAGGTATCATCCTGAGCGAAGACGGCCCGAAGGTGCTCGAGTTCAACGTACGCTTTGGTGACCCCGAGACCGAAGTCGTGTTCCCTCGCTGGAGCGGCGACGTCACGGCCACCCTTGCCGCTGCGGCATCGGGCGCGCTCTCTGACCACCACGCGCCTGTGTTCTCCAAGAGCTCAGCGGTTTGCGTCGTGCTCGCGGCCCCCGGTTACCCTGAAGGCCCCGAGACCGGGGCAAGGATCGAGGGCCTGGACGATGCCCGGGCGGTCCCGGGGGTGCAGGTCTACGCTGCCGGGGTCGGCCAAGAGCCGGGTGGTACCGACCTCGTGACCTCAGGTGGCCGGGTGCTCAACGTCGTGGGCCTCGGTGATGACCTGAAGAGCGCCCGCCGACTTGCTTACGCGGCCGCAGACATGGTTTCTTGGCCTGGCATGGTACGCCGTTCCGACATCGCCGAGACTGCTGGGGGCCTCTAATGAAAGTAGCCGTCCTAATGGGTTCTGCCAGCGACAAAGCCAAGATGGCTCCCGCTGTCGAGATGCTCGAGCAGTTGGGGATCGAAGCGATCGAAGAAGTCATGTCAGCGCACCGGACGCCCGAGGTTGTGTCGGGCTTTGCCTCTGCGGCGCGGGGCTTGGGCTACGGGGCGATAATTTGTGGCGCCGGTATGGCTGCTCACCTGGCCGGCGCAGTTGCCGCCCGCACGACGCTGCCTGTGATCGGGGTGCCTCTATCGGGGAGCGCGCTGTCCGGTGTGGACTCGCTCTACGCGACGGTCCAGATGCCCAAGGGGTTCCCCGTCGCCACGGTGGCCATCGATGGTGCGGCCAACGCAGCCCTGCTCGCAGCTGAGATCTTCGCCGTCCACGACCCGGCAGTAGCGCAGCGCCTCGACGCCTACCGCGCCGGGTTCGCTAAGCGCTGACCGGGTACCAGTAGCCCTGGTCGAGCGTCCTCAGTGGGGGAGTAACCCTGACCGCCTGCAGGCGGCGCGCGCCAGCGCGGCAATATTGTCCCCCGAAGGCATTGCGGCTTCTGCCGCGCACCATTTTCGGGCGTCTGCGCCGCAGTGCTGGAGATCCTCGCCCCCGATCGGGCCCGCGAGCACGACCGTGACGCACGAGCCTTTTGAGCCCACCGCCGTGGCCGCCCATACTCCTACTCCCAGCCCGGAGACGCCGACGGCTGCCGCCAGCACCCACGCCCAGCGGCGCTGGTGGGGGGCGAGGGCAGTCGGGGTGGCTCGCAGCGCTTCGTAGTTGGGCGGCACAACCAGCAGATCCTAATGGGGGTCGAGGTGCCGTTCCTGGGGAGCGCCCGGCTGCGATCATGCTGCGATCGCCGGTTCGTAGGGTCCAGCACGTGAGCGCTAATACCACTACGCCGGAGAGACCTATGGGCAGTCGTGCTTTGAAAGCCGCCCTGGCATTGGTGGCGGCCATGGTCGCCTCCGGCCTCCACAGCGCGACTGGCGAGGCTGCCGGGACGCTCCTGCGCTCGAACCGCGCCGAGGTGGCAGCGGCAGCCAAGCCTGCTTACGAATCGACATTCACACCAATGACTGCCTTGCCGGCGCAGGTAAAGGCACCCTCGGTCAAACAGACCGCCGCCTTTGCCGCTCTCAACGCCCTACTTAGCGCCCAGACGCGCTTCAGCGAGGACCTCATCGGGATGAGCGTCTCGCTCCAGCGGGCCCAAGCGGCCAACGCCGCAGGCGCACAGCTGTGGTACCTGCGCCAGACGAACGCCAGTGCCGAGTACGCCGGGTTCGCGGCCGCCCTGGTCTCGAGGTTCCCCGCCTTACAGACGACCATGGCCGGGGCGTTCGTCGCCGACAAGATGAGCCTGACCCTCACTCCTTCTCAGGTGGAGGCGGCCAAAGCGAAGCTCCTGAACGGCGCGCCGGCGGCCTTCACGCAAATGCTCCAGGTGGCAGCGGCACCCTACCAGCACTCCAGTGCCCCCGAGGCGGCCGCGCTAAGGGCCGCCATCCTCGGCGGCACCCCGACCTTGCAAGCCGAGTTGGCACACCTGCCGTCCAGGGCCCTGGTACTGCCGGCGGCGCTCGCCTCGAGCTCCATCACGACCTCAGAGGTGCGTTTGGCGAGCGAACTGAGGGGTTATGCCAACAGCATCTTGCACCCGGTCCCCGTGGTGTCGTCCGCCGCCGCGACCGAGCGGCCCGAGCTCGCAGCAGCGGGCTTCGTCCTCGATAGTGAAGGGCAGCACCAAGCCAACGAGGCCCTTGACCAACTGGAAACTGCTCTCGACGGCGTCTCCGCGCTGGCCAAGCAATTTGGGAGTGAGGCGGCCGCGGGCGCGGCGGAGGGGACGACCGAACCGCTGGGTGAAGCTTTCGGCTACGCTTTCGCCGCCTCCACCTTCATCGAGGCCGGTGACGCTCTCAGTGTCGGCGGCGAAGCCGGTGAGGGAGGTGGGGAAGGTGGTGGTCAGGGCGCCAGTGCCGGCTCCTACGGCGACCCCCACCAGATGACCTTCTCGAGGGCCGAGTACGACTTCCAAGCCGCCGGTGAGTTCACCCTCGTCAAATCGACCACGGACGACCTCGATGTCCAGGTCCGCCAGGAGCCCTTCCCGGGTGCCGGCAACATCGCTCTCGACACGGCTACGGCTATGCGTGTCGACGGCACCGTCGTGGAACTTGCTGCAAACGCGTCCGACAACCTGCAGATGTGGGTCAACCGCCAGCCGGTGGCCTATGCGGGCCGCTCACTAGCCGGCGGCGGGAAGATCTCCGTTGGCCCCGGCGGGGCCACGGTGACCTGGCCCGACGGGACGGCGGTGTCGGTGTTCTCCATGAGGACCTTTGCTGCCGCCGGGAGGGTGACCTGCAACACCGGAAACGCCATCGACCTGACCGTCGCGGTACCGCCAGCTCGTTCCGGCCACCTAGAGGGCCTGCTCGGGGACCCGGGAGCGCCACCGGACGAGCTCCTGGGGGGAAATGGTGCCAAGTACAACATGAACGTGCTGACCGAGCCGTGGGCCAGCGCCCACAACTTTGACGTGCTTTATCACCAGTTCGCCCCGAGTTGGAGGGTCAGCCAGCAGTCCTCGCTGTTTTACTACGCGAAGGGGACGAGCACGGCCACCTTCACCGACCTCAAAGCCCCGAGCAAGGCGCTCACGGTGCGGTCGATGGCGCCCGAAACGGCCGTCGCGGCGGAAAAGGACTGCAAAGCAGCCGGGATCACCAACCCCTACCTGCTCAACGAGTGCACTTACGACGTGGGTCTCACCAATGGTCGCGGCGTCTGCTTGGCTGCGGCCGATGCCCATGTCCAGGCCACGATCGGAGGCCCCAGCGCCAAGGGCCTGCCCGACAGCAGCGGCTCCCTCCCGGCACCGAGCAGCGCTCCGACAACGACAACGACCACGGCTCCGGGGGGGACGACCATCGGCAGCCCCGCGCCGGGCCCTGCGGGGCCGGGCATCGACCTTGTCCAGTTCGCCCAGCAGGACAGGTTCTCGGGCGGGGGGTTCGCGGCGGTATCTGATGACCAGGGTGACACCTTTGTGAGCTGGACCAACTCTGCGAAAAAAGGCGGCGTTTTCGTTTGCACACTTCGGACAGGTTCCTCCAATTGCCTGAACGGAACCCAGGTTTCCGCCTCGACAGAGGCGTCGCCTGCCCCCGGGACTGACATCCACTTGCTTGCCGGGCACCGCTCGGTACGGGTGCTCTGGTTCGATGACAGCGACGGAGGCGCCACCGTTCAGGAGGCGACGGCGACCGCGGGAGGGGTGCCGTCCCCGAGCCATACTTTGGAGAAGGCGGTAACGGCCGGCGCCCTCATGGACGCCAGGACGGGGCCTGGCGGCCACGTCTGGACGCTCACCGCGAACGGGGACGGCACCCAATTGCGCCTGGCCAAGGACGGTGTCGTCGTGGCCGGCCCGGCCGTGCCTTGGGCCGTCGGCTTTGCCCAACTGGCCTTCGCCGCTGGGACGGCCGTGATCGTCGTACAGAAGGCGGGCAGCCTGGCTACTCCGGTCGAGTATGCATGGGATACGGGGGCAGGCTGGACGGCTTTGCGCCCGCTGTCAGGGACCTGGAGCGTTGGCTACGCCCCCGGGCTGACGCAGACGGGGGCCGGGCTGCGCTTGGTTACTGCTACCGCCGACGCGTCGTATAATCCCGTGGTTTCTCGCTGGACGGGCCACGGGTTTTCCGCGGCCTCGCCCATCGGTGACACCAACAACTGTGCTCCCAACAGCGCCCAAACCGCCACCGACGCGAGCGGGCGCCTCACCGACGTGACCAACGAGTGCGGGATGATCACCGTCGACAACATGCCCACCGCGTCACGCGCCTCGATCTTTCGTTTCCCGGCTAAGGGTACGATTGCTGGTAGTAACCCCGAGCTGGCAACGTTGCCGAGCGGGCGGGGCTGGGTGGTCTATGCCCTACAGAACGAGACCGGTTACGACCAGCTGATGGCCGTCCCGGTGCTGCTGCCTGCGCTGACGAGCACTACTGCCACGAGCTCGGCGGCGGGAGTGGTCCGTGTTAGCGGGCCAGTCTCGTGCCTACCGGTCGTGACTACTCCTGTGACAGTCGGCGCCTCCAGCGCTGCCCATTGGGAGGTGTTGAGCAAGACGCTCAAGTTGTCGGGCAAGAGCCAGGGCAGCGTCCTCAACGGTGCCCGCCTACGGCCGGGTGCCTCCTACAGGCTCGTCGGGACCGTCACTTTCGGCGACGGCCAACGGCGGCTCACGCTCAAGGCGGTGCTCGACTTCAAGGCCTGCCCCGCCCCCTGAGAGGCCGAAAGGGAGAAGAAAACATGGAAAGCTTCATCCGACGGAGGCGGCTTGTCGTCAAGCCGTCGTTGACTTCGGCAGGGACGAGGGTGGGACTGTCCGCCTTATCAGCGTCAGCGTGCCTTATCGCGGCGGCCGTTCCCGGTCCGGGGGTGGCCCAGGCCTCGCCAGCGCCTACGCGCATCCCTATGGCGGTCCACGCCGCAGTTTCCAGACCCTGCACGGGCGTGAGCGGCAGTTCATTGGCTTCCGCGCTTGGTTACAAGAGCCTGCCGGCACCCATGTCGTCAACCCAGCACGAACAGAACGGGTCAATTTCGGGCACGAGCTCGGTCTGTACTTACGCCGCCATGACGTCCGCTGCCGCGGTCAAGAACGACGTCATCGTGGTCTACGAGGCCTTTACCAAATCAGTCTCCAATAAACAGGCCGTAGCCCTGTTTAAGAGCGGGCTGTCCCAAGGGGCGGGGCACGGTGCCAAGGTCAGTTACTCGTTCGGTACCGTCGACGGTCTGGACTCCATAATTGGCAAGGAGACCTTCAAGGAGGGCACGGCGTCGATTACCGCCGAGTTCATGGCGGCATGGCACGGAGCCAAGGCGTGCAGCGTGGTCCTCGAGAAGGTGGTGCCCAAGAGCAACCTGCAGGCTGCTGTCAAGCTCGCCATCAATAACTTCGGAATGTAGCGAGCGCACCTAGCGTTCGGCACGACCTCGTGGCGTCTGGGCACAGCTGGGGCTCCGTTCCTGCTTGCGATCGGGATGCGATCGTCGAGCGGGACAATCGTCGTGCCCGCCCGGTTCATTGGCGGGGCTGCCCACCTACAGGAGAGACAGATGAAACATATGCTGCTGGCCCTTGCCGTTGGCTTGGCCACGTCGGCTACAGCAACCGGTCCTGTTACAGCAATCGGCGCGGCAACAGTTCCTAGCCGTCTGGACGCCGCCCCCGGAAAGCCTCCGTGTTCAGCCAAGTTCACCAAGATCAACGGACATCGGGCGGTAATAGAGTGTGGCCCTGCCACTGCCTCGCTCCGGGTGGGCGGAAAGACCTATAACTTCAACAACGGCCACTGCGTAGCGGGTAACGGCCAATACTTCTCGCTCGACCTCGGCATAGCAGTCAGCACCGGTGGGGCAAACGCAGGAAAACCCAATCTCTCCATATTCGCCGAGTCGGCAACGTTCGCTTCGCTGAGCGCAAGCTTCGGGGGACGATTGGTCGTAGCGGACTCGATTATCCATCTCCAGAGCCACGGGTTGCTTTCAGGCACGTTCAAGTCGTCGATTACGGTGTCGGGCGCATTTACCGGCTCATGGAAATGCAATGGAGCTCTCTCTGCGTATTGACCGCACCTGGCGGCTCAACCCAACACCTCAGCCCGACAGGCTTTCGATCGCCTGTCCCTATTGTCCCTTATATCCGTTCAATTCCACCGCTGGAGGCCAAATGTACCGATCAGTATTTCCCGTCGCACTGTCAGGCAGGGCGCGGCGGGCCTGGAGGGTGCGAGCTAAGCGGGGCGCCCTCGTTTTGTCAGCATCTCTTTGCCTCCTCGCATCAGAACCAGCAGCGGCTTGGGCATCGTACACGCCGACGGCTGCCCATACCTCCAGCTTGTGCACACGGATCTCCTCAGAGTCGCTGAGAGCATTGTTCACCGCCAAGTTGAGCAAGCCGTTCTTCACGAGCCCTTACTCAGGGAACGACCGCTGCGTCTATGGGGTCGGGCCTTCTGCCCACCTGAGCGGGACGGCCCTGGAGTTTGCTAAGTCCGGGGCGGTCGTTGACCTCATTTCCTACGGGGCAAACGCTCAGTACGCGTCAAACGCCAAGCACATCTCCGCCAATGTTTATACGCCGTTGGACCACGTTGGGTCTCGAGCGTTTTTCGTCTATCTTCGTTCGTTCCCGCAAGCCCCAGCCGTCTACGCTCAACTCGGCGGCCTGTTTTGCAGCGTGGACCTCAACATTGACAACAGCAATGAGGTTGGCTTGCCTTCGAGCTCGCCTGCCCGGGTGGCTCCGAGCATGGAGGCTGAACTTGCCAAGAAAGAAGGGGTCTTTTGCGCTGAGGTGTTCGGGCACGCTTAGTCGGCCGCTACTCCCCCGTGAGCCGCCTCTCGCTCGGCGGCGGCGGTTGATCGGCAACTTCGCGAGACAGCGACAAGGCGCGTGTGCGAGCCTGCGGCGGGCTTAGCAACGGACCGGCCGGATCGCCGCCGGCCGTGCTCGCGCCGGCGCGGGTGGTGTCGAGGTCGCCCTGCTCGGTCGGCGCCTCCGGTTGGTGGATGGATGCGCGGACGGCACTGGAAAAGTCAAGTAGAGCGCCCGCACCGGGGCGGCCGACTGCAACCAGCAAGCGGGCCAGTGCTTCGAGGGCTTCGACGAGCACCCATCGGTCAGCCTCGGGATCGATGAGCTCAAGGGCGCGGGCCAGGTGGTCAGCCGCCGCCGACCAGCTGCTTGCGTCAATGTCGAGGCGAGCCAGGTTCACGTGCGCCAGCGCGATGGTCGTCCGGGTGCTCGATTGTTCTCCGGCTTCCATTGCCATAAGGGCGTAGCGACGAGCCGCCCGTCGGCGCCCCAAACCCCTGGCTACGGCTGCAAGACGGTAGGCGACGGTCCCTTCGGTCGGACGGTGGCCCAGGTCGCGGAACAAATTGAGTGCCTCACCACCAGTGGCCAAGGCCGCGGCTAGGTCTCCGCCCTTCCAGTGGGCCAGGGTCATCGCAGCGAGAGCATGGGCTCGGGCCAGAGGGTCGCCACCGGCGGCAGAGATCGTGAGGGCACGTTCCAGGGTCGCAAGGGCCGCCTCGACCGCTCCCATGTCGGCCAGCAGGGAACCCAGGTGAAGCAGCGTGGTCCCTATTTCGGTCTCGACGTCGGCTTCGTCCAGCAAGGCCAGCGAGCCTTCCAGGAAGCCCCGGGCGGCAGTCAGGTCGTCAGTAGCCGCGGCAATAGCGCCGAGCCGGCGCAACGCTCGGCCCTGGCCAAGGGGGTCCCCGAGTTGGGCGAACAAGTCCTGGGCTTCGTTCAGGATCGACGTCCCCTGTTCGAACTGCGTGAGCCAATAAGCGAGATGCCCGCGCCGCAGCTGGGCTTCGGCCCGCAGTGCCGGCGCGGGTGCGGCCGCGTCGATCAGGCGGCCCAGCCACTCGAGCCCTTCTGCGGGGTGGCGGCCCAGCCAGTAGTCGCTCAAAGCCACAGCGGTCCCCAGTGCCGCAGTTGCTTGGTCGGCGGTCACCCGCCCGGCACAGACCTCGCCCAGGACGGCCCGCACGTGGGGCATCTCCCGGTCCAACAAGCGCAGTGTGGCGCTCCGGTCGGCGGATACGATCCGCGTCGCCAGCTCCCGTCCCCGGGCCAGGACAGCGTCGACATAGCGCTCGCGAACGGTCCCCACTACCGCCGGGTCGGCCGTTTGCAGAACGTAGGCGATCACCGTGCGCAGCAGGTCGTAGCGCGCGGTACCGTCGCCCCGGCGGGCCTGCACGAGGCTGGCGTCAACGAGCCGGGCCACAGACTCGAAGACTTCCGGCTCGTTGCTGGGCGCTACCGTGATGGCCGCTACGAGCTGGATGTCGGCGTCGGCCACCATGACTGCCAGGGCGACCAGGACCATCTGGTCCTCGGGCCTCAGCCGGGCCACGCTGGTCGCGACCGCAGCCCAAAGGCCCCGACGGCCACCGGCTCCCTCGCCTACCCATCGGCTGAGGTCCGTTTCGACCCTCTCGGCCACTTCGCTCACCCCGAGCAAGCGCAGGTGGCGCGCCACCAGCTCGAGGCCGAGGGGGAGCCGGTCGACCAGGGCGCACAGCCGGTCGGCAGTCGCAACCTCTCCGGGCGCCACGACGAACGCGGGGTCGACAAGGCGGGCGCGGTCAACGAGCAGAGCCAGGGCGTCCTCTTCGGGCAGCGGGCCGACGGGGACCAGCGCCTCGTCGAGCAACCCCAGCCGTTCTCGGCTGGTCGCTAACACCTTGAGCGCGGGGCAGGTCATGAGCAAGGCCTCCACCTCGGCCGCCACCTCCCCGCCGCGGCTCTCGCAGGCATCGAGCACTACAAGGCCGTCGGAGCCCGACAGCGCGTCCGCAACCCCTTGGCGAGCATCGACAGCGCGCGACGACGGGGCGACAACGTCAAGTACGGCGGCGGCCACCGACTGCTCGGCGGGCAACTGCTCGACCGAAACCCACCAGAGGGCGGTCCCAGCGCTGCGGGCCGCCTCCAGCGCCATTCGGGTCTTGCCCGCGCCGGGCGGGCCGACAAGGGTGACCAGGCGAGCCCGCGTCCAGGCCTCGTCCAGTTCACCACGCTCGCGCGACCTCCCGATCAACCTGGTGGAGGCGCCCGGCACACTCGACCTAGGCGTAGGTCCGTCCCCCTGGCTGGGGCGCTCCAGCGCAGGATCCTGAGACAGGACGGAGTGTTCCATGCGGCGTAAGGCGGGCCCCGGCTCAAGCCCGAGGTCGTCGATGAGCCGTCGGCGGGCTTCCGCATAAGCGTCGAGGGCCTCGGCCTGGGAGCCGGAGCGGTACAGAGCGAGCATGAGCAGCTCCCAGCGGTGTTCGCGGTAGGGCTGCTCGGCGGCCAGCCGGCGGGCCGTGCTTACAAGGTCCTGAGACACGCCCGTTTCGAGCTGAGCGGCCAGGAGCGCTTCCTTGGCGCCCTCGGCCACGTCTTCGAGCCGCCTCGCCTCGATGGCTGCCTCCTCGACATGGTCGAGCTCGGGGAAAGGGCGGGAGCGCCATAGCGCTACGGCGGCACCAAGCAGCAAGCAAGCCCGCTGGGGGTCGCCCGAGCCAGCATCGCGGCTGGCGGCGACGAGGCGCTCGAGCTCGGCCGCGTCGGTTGGCGATTCGAGGCAGTACCCGTCCGCAGTGGTCCTGATGGCGAGCCCGGCTTGGCGCAGGCGGAGCACGTGGGTGGCGATGGTGTGACGGGCGGTGCGTGGCGGAGCACCGGGCCACGCCGCCAGCTCGAGAGAGGCCAGCGGCACCGACCGGGGTGCACCCAAAGCGAGCCGAGCAAGCAAGCGCCGGGCCTGGCGCCCTCCAATTGCTACTTGCTCTTCGTCCTTGACCTCCGTCGGTCCGAGGATGCACACGATCACGCCCGAAATCTACCGGGACCACGGCGGGTGGCAGTTCCTCGACCTGTGCACCTAGGCAGGCGCGCCCCGGGCGGTGCCCATTAGGCTGACGGCCGTGTTGAAGCACATGTACTCAGGGAAAGTCCGCGACGTCTACGAGATCGACGAGGAACGGCTCCTGTTCGTCACCTCCGACCGGATGTCGGCATTCGATGTCATAATGGCCGAGCCGATCCCGAGCAAGGGCAGGGTGCTCACGGCGCTGACGGCGTACTGGACCGCTCAGCTCTCAGAAGTAGCCCCTACGCACTTGATCTCCGTGGGTGTCCCAGAAGACCTGGACCTCGGTTCGGTGGGGGTCAGCCCCGAGTTCGCCGAGGGCCGCTCGATGGTGGTCCGCCGGGCCGAGATGCTCCCCATCGAGTGCATCGTGCGCGGCTACCTCTCAGGCTCGGCATGGGCCGAGTACAAGCGCTCCGGGACGATGCACGGCCAGGCGCTGCCGGCCGGGCTGTCCCAGTCCCAACAGTTGCCAGAACCGGTCTTCACTCCTTCGACGAAGGCGGCTCAAGGCCATGACGAAAACATCTCCTTCGATCAGGCTGCCAACCTCGTCGGTGACAAATTGGCCTCAGCTGCCCGGGAAATTTGCCTCGAGGCATACCGCAGCGGGGCCGCTCGGGCCGCTCAGCGCGGGATCATAATCGCGGACACGAAGTTTGAGCTCGGCCTCATCGATGGTGAGCTTGCCATCTGCGACGAGATCCTCACCCCGGACTCGTCACGTTTCTGGCCGGCCGACCAGTGGCAGCCTGGCGCAACGCCGCCGTCGTTCGACAAGCAGCCGCTGCGGGACTGGCTCGAGGCGACGGGATGGGACAAAGCGCCCCCGCCACCGCCGCTCCCGCCCGATGTCATTGCCGCGACACGGGACCGCTACGTGGAGGCCTACGAGCGGCTCAGCGGGCTCAGCTTTGCTGACTGGCCCGGGGCCGACGGCTGACGGGCCTGGCGAAAGATGGCGAATTTTGATGTTCTTGTCGAGGTGCAGCTGAGGCCGGGTATTTCCGACCCCCAGGGAGCGACGATCGAGCGTGCCCTGCCGGCGCTCGGCTTTGCCGGTATCAGTGGGATCCGCGCAGGCAAGGCGTTCCGCTTGCACGTGGACGCTCCCGATGAGGGCGAGGCGCGCCGGGTGGTCAACGAGCTCTGCGCCCGGCTGCTGGCCAACCCAGTCATCGAGGACGCCACAGTTTCGGTCATCTCCTAGTCGCCGGGGGCCACTTGGTACGGTGGAGCCGTGGCGCCTCGAGTCGGTGTGGTCGTTTTCCCCGGGACGAACTGCGAGCACGATGTCGTCGAGGCCCTCGAAGGCCTTGGTGGTGAGGCCGAGCTCGTTTGGCATGCGGCCACCTCGCTCGGTTCGCTCGATGCCGTTGTGCTGCCTGGTGGCTTCGCGCATGGTGACTACTTGCGCCCGGGAGCGATCGCCCGGTTTTCCCCCGTCATGCGCGCGGTGAGCGAGTTTGCTGAGGGAGGCGGGCCGGTCGTCGGGATTTGCAACGGTTTTCAGGTCCTGACGGAGGCGCACCTGCTCCCCGGCGCCCTGCAGAAGAACAAGGGCCTTACCTTCTTGTGCCAGATGACGGAGCTCGAGGTCGTGAGCGACCGCTCCGCGCTGACAACCGGTGTGGAGCTGGGCCGGCGGTTACGAGTGCCCATCAACCACTTCGAGGGCAACTACACGGCCAGCCCGGAGGCACTACGCGCTCTTGAGGCCGAGGGCCGGGTTGTGCTGCGTTATGTCGGTAACCCCAATGGTTCGGTACACGACATTGCCGCTGTTTGCAACGAAAGTGGCAACGTCGTCGGGCTGATGCCTCACCCCGAACGGGCGACCAGCGACCTCCTCGGTTCATCCGACGGCCTCGTGCTCCTCGGTGCCTTGCTGGCAACGGCAGGCTCGACCTCACTGACGGCACCGCGCGCGTAACTAAACCAAAAACGCTGCAGGCACCTGGCTTATATCCCAGAGGTCGCCGAGAAGCCCCCGTCTACCGCCACGACCGTCCCTGTAACGAAAGCGCTGGCGTCTGATGCGAGCCAGAGGGCGGTGCCGACGAAGTCTTCGGGGCTGCCCAGCCGGCCCATCGGGGTGCGGCTCACTACGAGGCGGCCCCGCTCGCTGAGCGAACCGTCGGCTTCGGTGAGCAGGGCCCGGTTCTGCGCGCCGAGAAAAAAGCCGGGGGCAATGGCATTTACCCGGATACCGGGGCTCACTTGGCGGGCAATGTGGTCGGCCAGCCAGCGGGTGAGGTTCTCGACCCCAGCCTTGGCCGCGTTGTAGCCCACGACTCGTGAAAGGGCCCTCGAGCCGGCTACCGAGGAGATGTTGACGACGCTGCCCGTCCCGGCCCCAGCCATGGTCCTGGCAAATACCTGGGTGGCCAGGAACGTCCCCATGAAGTTCAGTTCGGTGACCGCTCTTACGCCGTCTGGGTCGAGGTCGAAGAACGAACCACCAACCGGGACCGTGGCGTCGGGCAGGTTCCCGCCGGCGGCGTTGACGAGCACGTCAATACGGCCCCATCGCTGCATTACCGCGCCGCGGGCATCCTCGAGCGACTCGACATCGAGCACGTCGGCGACAAGAGGGACGACCTCGCCGGGCATCTCGGGCCCACCGGGCGGGTTGGCCGCCAGGGCCCCTACCGCCTCGTCGACGGCCCCGGGGTGCCTCGCCAGCAGGGCCACGTTGGCACCAGCTCTGCGCAGGCCGAGCGCGATCGCCTGGCCCAATGCCCCGCTACCGCCGGTGATGATAGCGGCGCGCCCGGACAGGTCGAACAATGCTGGGAGAGAGGGGACAGGAGCCACGACATGCATTATGCCCAGGCCCGGCCCGCGGTCGCGTCGCGTGCCGGGCTGGGATCTGGTTGGCCTCAGGCGGTCGTAAGGTCGATCGAGGTGCCGCGGCCGCTCGAAGGCACCGGGCTCGGGTGGGTGGCGGTGCCCGAGACCAGGGTCACAGTGTCGTGTGCGAGATCGAGGGCAATGTCGCCCAGGACGCCGGCTCGCCGCTTGTTCGCGACGTACAACCAGGCTCCACCGAGCAGCATGTAACCGAGGAAGATGTACGGGTATGTGTAGACGGGCCATGCCGGGACCGGGTAGAAGCTCCCGATCGTCGGTACGAGCAAGCAAAGGAACGCCGCAACTGCGACGGCAACATCGCGGGGCCTCAGTTCTCCACGCTTCTTGAGGAACGCTGGCGCCGCGATCGATATGAGGAAGTACGCCGTGAGGAAGCCGAACGCAGCAAGAGTCCCAGCATCGCCGAACATTGTGTTGGGGTTGGTGAAATGCTCGAGGATGATCGGCAGCGTTACGATCATCGCCATGTAAACGGTGATCGAGACGTGCGGGGTCCGGTTTTGAGGGTGTGCCCTGCCGAGGTGCGAGTGGAGCAGGTCGTGCCCCGCCATCCGGTAGATGATCCGGGACCCGGCGTTGAGGCACGTGAGAGTGAGGCCGAAGAAGCTCACCATTGCCCCGAGCGAGATCGGGATCCTGAAGGCGCTCACGCCGTAGGCCCTTGCCAGTTCGATCAGAGGCGCGTTCTGCCAGGAGGTCCCGTAGTCGTGCGTCCCGGCCACCTCGACGTAGCTCATGAAAACGAACCAAACCCCTGCGAAAGCCAGGCTCCATATAACTGCTTTCGGGACGTTCTTCAAAGGGTTCCTGGCCTCGCCACCCAGTGCCGTCGCGCTTTCGAAGCCGACAAGGCTGAAAATAGAGATGACGATCCCGAGGCTGAGGCCGTGAAAATCGAGGCCTTTCAGCTTCAACTGGTCGGTGTCGACTGCAAGGCCGTGCTTGAAGAGGATTATGAAGGCCAGGACGGCGATGCAGGCAACCGACAAGGCCTCGATCACGAGGGTCAGGGCGGACGACACATGGATGTCCCGGTAGGCGACGAGCCAGCACCCGACGGCGCTGATGAGGAACAGCAGTATTGGTGGAGCTGTAAAACCGGCTCCGATGGCATTGAGGAACTGCTGGGCAAATATGGCAAAACCAGTCAGGCCGGCAATGCCGATGAAAAGGTAGGACCAGATGAGGGACCAGCCGGAGAAAACGCCAGTGGTCGGCCCGAGCCCGCGCGCCGTATATGCGTACATCGAGCCTGCACCATTAGTGCGCTTAGCGAACTGGTTGAGGCAAAGGACGACGAACATCAACATCACCGTCCCGAAGGCATAGGTGACCCAGGTGCCTTGGCCGGCGTAACTGAACGCTATAGGGATGATGAGGACCGCTGTCATCGTCGGCGAGATGAGCCCGATCGACTCGGCCAAGATCGTGGGAAATCCTAGGGCGTTGGCACGCAAAGCATGGTTTGGGGCGGTTACGGCTGGAGTTGTCCCGGTACTGGCCCCGGGCGGGCGCGTTCGAGTAAGAGCCATCGCAATTAGCCTCCTTTATGAGAGCGGGTCGCCGGCTTCTCGCTCGACTACCCGTTCCAGGTTTCTCCGAGCACCTATCGGTGACCGGGCTGTCGAGGCCGCGACTACCTCATAAATTCCTACGCCTAAACGTAGGGCACTACCAATACCGAGCTATTACGCCACCGTTACGTTAACGTGAACTTGTGGGCGGCGCCCGTTCAGTCGAGGCGGACGCTGTCAGCGTTGAGTGCCCAGCCCGGGAAGGACTGGTCTGTGAGTAGGAGATCTTCGTAGAAGGCCCCAAAAGTCATTTCAGGATGGGCGATAGCGATCTCCAGGACCCAGAGGTTGGGGTTGGGCCTGAAACTGATGTCAGCCAGGGAACCATCGTAGTGAGCCGAATGAGGGAAATCCGAAAGCCTGTGCCCGGAGAGGTCCATGTTGAGCACCCACCCCCGCTCTTTCGCTGCCTTTTGCGCGAACTCGTAGAGTTCTTGGCCTGTTGACCCCTTCGAGGACCACAGGGCGCGCACATCCTCCCAAATAGCCCTCACGTCAACCTTGGCTTTGTGGTGCTGCGGGTTGTCGCCAACGACGAACGTCTCACCAGCGTCACCCTCGGTGTCACCGTAAATTGGGCCGATATCGATGAAGAAAATGTCGTTTGGTTGTAGCACGACCCCTGGCTCGGACTGCGCCATGAAGTCCTTGGTGGTGTTCGGCCCGAGACGCGTTATCACGTGGTGCCAGCCACGCCGCATGCCCATGCTCTGGAGCACATCGCGGGCCATGGCCCGGGCATCCTCTTCGACCATGCCGACGCTGATCCCGGCCGCGATCTTGTAGACCGCGTGGCGCGTACGTAGCCGCATGTCGAGCAACTTGTTGAGGTCGTACTTCTCGCCGGTGCCTTCTATCTGCGCTGAAGTCGTTGTTGTCATGCCAGGGCTCCATTTCTTTGTGTTATTGGAGTGGGTTTGTTCATCGGTGAGCGCTCCAAAGTCCCCTCGGCCCTTGCGCCGCGACGACAAGGACCTCCGTGGGCATGCCCTCCGCCCCGAGGCGGTGAGGGTGCTCGGCATCGAAATGCGCGCAGCTCCCAGCGGTTGTCCGGTAACGCTGCCCGTCGTAGTCGAGCACCAGGGTGCCGGTTACGACGTAGACCCACTCTTCTCCATGGTGGCGGGCGGCAGGCCCGGGTACCCGGTCAGGTGAAATAGTCATGCGAAGGGCCTCGAGGGCCCCCGAGCCCGGGTAGCCGCTACAGGCCACCACGTGTAACCCCGCGACCTCGTGTGACGGCTCTCCGGCCGAATAGACGCTCAACGGCGTGCTGTCCTGGTTGTCCTCCTCCCCGAGGAGGCGGCCAACGGGTACGCGAAGGGCAGCCGCGAAGGTGAGCAGCGCTGCGATCGACGGCTGCCGCTCGGCAGATTCGAGACGAGAAAGGTGCGCCTTTGAGAGGCCAGTCAACGTTGCGAGCTCGTCGAGCGTGTAGCCCGCCTGCTCACGGGCCGCCTTGAGGCGTTCTCCGATCGAGGAGAGGGCTTGCTCGCTGACGAACTGGGCGGGGGCCATCGCCCGTCAATCTAAGAGGTGGTTGTCTCAGAGACAACTACTTGTTGCCCACTTAACAGACCGTTAATAGGTCGGAAAAGAGGGCGTAAAGTTCAGCGCTCGGCCACGAGGGCAGCGAAGCGGTCAAGCAGCCTGCCACGGGCAGGAGCGAGCTCGGCGATCGCGGAGCCTGCCTGTGCAGCGATGCCCTCGGGGGGCACGCCACAAGAGGCAGCTTCATCGCCGAAAGCCGAGAGGAACGCGTCGATCGCCGAGCTGTCGACTTCCAGGTGGAACTGGAGCCCCCATGCCCGCGGGCCGGCCCGGAAAGCCTGGGCGGAATAGGTCTTGCTCGTGGCCAGGTGCGTTGCGCCCGGCGGTAGGTCGAAGGTGTCCCCGTGCCAATGGAGCACCGTCAGCTCCCGGGGGAGGTCCCTGAAGAGCACGTCCTGCTCTGTCTCCCCAGTTATCAGCGACACCGGCGCCCAGCCGATCTCCGGGCCTTCTGACCCGGGGTATACCTTGCCACCGGCGGCTATTGCGAGCAGTTGTGCCCCGAGGCATACGCCAAGAGCGGGCACCTCCCGCTCCAGGGCCTCTTCGAGCAGGTCAATCTCGGCAGTCCTGGTCAGGAAGCCGTCGTCCGAGCTTGCCGACATCGGGCCGCCCATAACCACGAGGCCGTCGTAGCCCTCGAGACCGGCCGGGGGCTGGTCACCGGCGAACACCTGGCAGAGCTCGACTGCAATGCCGGCATTGCCGAGCGCTTCTGCAATGAGGTAGGGCCCCTCAGGAGCGAGGTGCTGTATCACGAGGCAGTTAGGCACTGCCTTTGGAGCCTAGTTTGAATGGGATGGAGGCAACATTGCACCGCGAGCTCGGCCTGACCGATGAAGAAGCCGCTTCTATCGAGCGGATCCTGGGCCGTGTGCCGAATCACCTCGAGCTGGCCATGTACGCGGTGATGTGGAGCGAACACTGCTCCTACAAGTCCTCCAGGCTTCATCTCCGGCGGCTCCCGACGGTTGGGCCGGCCGTGCTGGTCGGCCCCGGCGAGAACGCGGGCGTGATCGACGCCGGCGACGGCATCGCTGTGGCGATACGGATCGAGAGCCACAACCACCCCTCGGCGATCGAGCCCTACCAGGGTGCCGCGACCGGGGTCGGTGGGATCATACGAGACATCTTCACCATGGGAGCCCGCCCGATCGCACTGATGGACCCGCTGCGCTTTGGGCTCCCCGACGACGCCCGCAACCGGTGGGTCGCGAGCGGCGTGGTGAGCGGTATTTCGGGCTACGGCAACGCAGTCGGGGTCCCAACTGTAGGGGGTGAGCTCGAGTTCGCGCAGTGTTACGCAGGCAACCCGCTCGTCAACGTCCTGTGCTGCGGGCTGCTGCCGAAGGACCGCCTCGTATTGGGCCGTGCGGGTGGCGAGGGGAGCCTGGCGGTGCTTCTTGGTTCGAGCACCGGGCGCGACGGGATAGGCGGGGTGAGCGTCCTGGCATCAGCGGCTTTCACCGATGACCCCGAAGCTGAAGCAGCCAAGCGCCCGAACGTCCAGGTCGGTGACCCGTTCGAGGAGAAGCGCCTCATCGAGGCGACCCTCGAGCTGCTCGACAAGCACCTGGTGCTCGGGATCCAGGACCTCGGCGGCGCGGGGATCACCTGCGCTACGAGCGAGACGGCATCCCGGGGCGGGGTCGGCATGGACGTCAACGTCGAAGCGGTACCGCTGCGCGAGGCGGGCCTGGCCCCGTTCGAGGTGATGACGAGCGAGAGCCAGGAGCGGATGCTGGCGATCGTCACGCCCGAAGTGTTGGGCGCCGTAATGGAAGTCTGCGGACGGTGGGAAGTGCGCGCGACCGTCATAGGCAGGGTCACCGGTTCGGGGCGGCTCCGGGTCCTGCAGGGTTGGGACGGGGAGGTCCTTGCCGATGTCCCGGCATCGAGCCTCCATGAAGACGCGCCCATTTACGACCGGCCGATGCGGCGGCCCGACTCGCAGGACGAGCTCGCCGCCAATGACCCGGCGAGCCTGCCAGGCCCGGCTTCTTCAAAAGAGCTGGTCGAGGATCTACTGGCGATGCTTGTCGACCCGTCCTGGGCGTTCCGCCAGTACGACCACCAACTGTTCCGTAACACGGTCGTTGCGCCCGGAGCGGACGCCGCAGTGCTCCGGCTCTCCGCACCAGGCGTGCGGGCACCCGCCGGGGCCGCGGCCCGGGCCATCGCGCTCTCGACCGACGGCAACTCCCGCTGGTGTGCGCTCGACCCGCGTGCCGGCGCTCGCCTCGTAGTTGCGGAGTCTGCCCTCAACGTCGCCTGTACGGGGGCACGAGCGGTCGCACTCGTCAACTGCTTGAATTTCGGGAACCCCGAGCACCCTGCCGTGATGTGGCAGCTCTCGGAGGCGATCGACGGGATGTCCGAGGCATGCCGGGCGCTCGGCATCCCCGTGGTCGGCGGCAACGTCAGCCTCTACAACGAGTCCATGGGCACCGACATCGACCCGACCCCCGTTGTGGGCACCCTTGGCCTGATCGACAGACTTGAAGCTGGGATCCCCACGCCCTCGTTCAGCGAAGGGAGCCGGGTGCTCCTGTTGGGGCCGAACGGCGCCGGGGCTACTTCGCTCGCCGGGTCGCGCTGGGCCCTCGAGCGCCGCGGCCACTCGGGAGGTGTCCTGGCGCCCCTTGACCTCGAGTCGCATTCGAGCCTGCTGGCCTTGGTGGCAGAACTCGTGCGCGAGCGCCTGGTCGACGGCATCCACGACGTTTCCGACGGTGGGATCGGTCTGGCATTGGCGGAAATGGCGGTGAAAAGCGGGACCGGGTGCCGGGTAAGCGGGATCAGCAGTCACCGGGAGCTTTTCGGTGAAGGTCCTTCCAGGGTCGTCCTGAGCGTGCCACCCGAGAAGGTGGCTTTGGTGGCCGAACGTGCTCGTGCGGCGGGTACTCCGGTTGCCGACCTCGGCATGGCCGGGGGTGACCGGGTCGTTATCGAGGGTCTTGGCGAGTTCAGCGTGGAGGAGGCCGTTAACGCCTGGAGGGGCGCATTGCCGGCCCTTTTTGCGGCGCCCTAGACGGCTAGGCCTTCTGACGACGGCCAGCGGACAGCGCTAGCGAGCCCCTCCGCGCTGATGCCAAGGGCACCGCTGATGGCAACGTCCTGGTAGCCGTCGCCGAACGTGAGGATCCTGACGGTCCTCGACGCTGGTTCGACCACGATGACCTCTTCGACGCCGTGCCCGGCGTAGAAGGGGAGTTTCTCGTGCGTTTCGTCGTCGCTCGAGAGCACCTCGACGACAACGGCAGCCGTGGTCACGTACACGGCGTCACGCTCGGGGACCGAGCGGTGGTAGCCGCCATCGGGCACCCGGTAGTCGGTCGCACGGCCCAGGTTGAACGGGCCGGTCTCGATCAGTCCTGCTGCATCGGCGAAGGGACGGAGCACCCTGGCGACCTCGCGCTCGATGTAGGCGTGCCCGAACCCGGGTACGGGCGCCAGGTGCTGGCTGCCCTCCCAAACTTCGTCGAAGCGGTCGAGCCCGAGCGATCGTCGCTGTTCGACAAGCCGCTGCAGTTCAGGAGGGGGAGGGCCGATCACCACGGTCTTCACGTCTACACGATAACGGCGCGATCGTTTTTGACTTGACACGGCTCGCTGGCAGGGGTAGGCAAGAGGCAACACGGGAGCCCGGTCGGAACGGGCTGAGAGGAGGGCTTGGAGCCCTCGACCGTTGAACCTGATCCGGGTCATACCGGCGAAGGGAGCACACTTGCTTGGCCGTCTTCACTACATCGCAAGTTACAAGGGCATGGAAAAGCCTGCCCGCGCGCTCGCACTCATCTCGCTCGCGCTCGACGCCGGGGTGCCATGCGTGCAGGTTCGCGCCAAAGAGTGCTCGGACCGCCAGCGTTTCGAGATCGCCGAGAAGGCCGTGCAGCTTTGTCACGACGCCGGGGCCACCTGCATCATCGACGACCGCGTCGATATCGCCTTGGCGGTAGGTGCTGACGGTGTCCACGTCGGGCCAGAGGATCTAACCGTCGCTGCAGCAAGGCGGCTACTAGGCGACGGGCCCGTGCTCGGCGCATCGGCGCGCACGGCAGCGGTGGGGCGTGAGGCTCTCGCCGCTAAGGCGAGCTACCTGGGCGTGGGGCCGTGCTACCCGACATCGACCAAGGACGACCTCCCAGCTCCGATCGGTGCTGCCGGGCTCGCGGCGGTCGCCAGAGTTGTCTCTTTGCCGGTACTTGCGATCGGCGGCGTCACCGTCGAGCGGATCCCCGAACTGCTCGCGGCGGGCGCCTACGGCATAGCGGTGATCGGCGCGATCGCATTTGCGCGTGACCCCGCCGCGGCTGCTCGCGAATTGGTGGCGAACCTCCCGCCCCCGCTAGCCGGCAAGCCGGGGACCGGGGCAATGTCGGGGAGCCGCGCGTGACCTCGCGCCCCGCATACCCGCGTCCCGCACAACCTCGCGTCCCGGGCACAACTCGCGTCCCGGGCACAACTCGCGTACCGTAGACGTCGTCGTTGTGGGGGCCGGCGTTATAGGCCTCTGCGTCGCGTGGCGGGCAGCTCGTGAAGGCCTTAGCGTCGCCATTTGCGACCCGGAGCCGGCACGGGGGGCGTCCTGGGCGGCTGCGGGCATGCTCGCGCCGACGACCGAGGGGCGCTGGGGTGAGGGCGCTTTGCAGGCGTTTTCCCAAGCTTCGGCCGCTGCGTGGCCGGCTTATGCCGCTGCCCTGGAAGAGGACAGCGGCTTGCCCGTAGGGCTGCGAAGGGACGGCACGCTCAGCGTGGCCCTTGACGCCGATGACTACCGGGCGCTGGAGGAGTCCTTTGCGGTGCCAGCGCGAACTGGGTTGCGATGTCGAGCTGCTTACCGGGCAGGACTGCCGGCGGCTGGAGCCGTCCCTCAACCCGCGCATAGCCGGCGGGGTGCTGAGCGCCGGCGATCATCAGGTCGACAACAGGGCATTGCTGGCGGCGCTCACACAAGCGGTTGCTCTGCGCGGGGTGGAGCTGTTTCGCTCCGCGGTGCGTCAAGTCCGGCGCACGCTAGGAGAGCGGGTGGCCGGGGCCGTGCTCGACGACGGGACGGACCTGGCGGCAGGCAGCGTTGTGGTCGCCGCAGGATGGCGCTCGGGTCACCTCGGTGGCCTGGCGCTTGGCGATGTCGCACCGGTACGTCCAGTCAAGGGCCAGAATCCTCCGTCTCAGCTCGGATCCCTCCGTGCCGGTTATCGGCAGGGCTGTTCGGGCCATGGCGCAGGGACGCCCTGTCTACCTGGTACCCCGGGCCAGTGGCGAGATAGTCGTCGGCGCCACAATGGAGGAACGGGGAGCCGATACGACCGTCACCGCGGGCGCCGTCTACGACCTGCTCCGCGCCGCCGTCGCCGTGGTCCCCGAAGTCGCCGAGCTTGGGCTGAGCGAAGCCATTGCGGGCCTGCGCCCGGGTTCGCCCGACAACGGGCCGGTGCTCGGGCCGGCAGCAACGCCGGGGCTCTTCCTCGCCACGGGGCATTACCGCAACGGGATCCTGCTGGCGCCGCTAACCGCTGACGCGCTCCTCGAGGCGCTCTCCGGGCGGTCGATCACCGGCCCCGCGGCAGCCTTTTTGCCTCAGAGGTTCAGTGCCAGCGAGCCAGCCTTTGAGCAACGGGTATGAGCGGTACCTTGAAGTTGCACCTGAACGGCGAGCCGCTCGAGCTTGCCGAGGGGGCCACGGTGGCCGATGTCGTCGGCACCCTTGGCTGCGGGCCACGCGGGATCGCCGTGGCGGTCAACTCCGAACTGGTCCGCAGGCACGAGTGGCCAACTGCAGAGCTGGCCGAAGGAGACAGCGTGGAAGTTCTCCATGCCGTTGCGGGAGGTTGACCATGAGCGTTGACCAGCTGGATGACCAGGGGACCTCGGGCCCCGTGGTGAACGGGACGACCCGCTTGTCATAGCAGGCGAGGAGATCGGCCCCCGCCTCATCTTGGGCACCGGCGGTGCGGCGAGCATGTCAGAGCTCGAGGAGGCCATCAGGGCATCGGGCGCCGCGCTCGTGACGGTAGCCCTGCGCCGCATCGTCCCGGGCGGAGAAGGCTCAGTGTTCGAGGTTTGCGAACGGGCCGGGGTGCGCATCTTGCCCAACACGGCGGGTTGTTTTACCTCCCGCGATGCAGTGCGCACGGCCGAGGCTGCCCGCGAGGCGTTTGAGACCAACTGGGTGAAGCTCGAGGTGATCGCTGACGACGCCACGCTGCTGCCCGACCCGATCGAAACTCTGGACGCCGCCGAGAAGCTCGTCCGTGGCGGTTTTGCCGTGCTCGCCTATACCAACGACGACCCCGTCGTCGCGCAGCGCCTTGCCGGGGCCGGTTGTGCAGCAGTGATGCCGCTCGGGTCACCGATCGGTAGCGGGATGGGGATCCGCAACCCGTACAACATCGCCCTCATCCGCTCCACGTTGGCGGTGCCCGTCGTGCTCGACGCGGGTGTCGGGACCGCCTCAGACGCCGCGATAGCTATGGAACTGGGCTGCGATGCCGTCCTGGTCGCCTCCGCGGTAACTCGTGCCCGCGAGCCGGCGGTCATGGCCAAGGCAATGGCCCACGCCGTGAAGGCTGGGCGCCTCGCCTACCTGGCGGGCCGTATCCCACGGCGTCTTTACGCGCAGGCGAGTACCACCTCAGACGGGATGCCAGAGCTTTGAGCTCGCCCGTGACTTCCACCCATGCCCTGAGCCCTGCGCAAGTGCTCCCAGTGCTGCTTGTCGTTGCCGACAGCGACTTTACAGCAGGCCGCCCGTTGCTGGATGTGGTGCGCGAGGCCGTGGCCGGTGGGGCGCGAGCGGTGTGGCTGCGGGACAAGCAGTCTGCCGCCAGCGACCGGAGGCAATTGGCTGAGCACCTGGCCGAAATGCTCCATGCGGCCGGTGGCGTGCTCATCGAGAGCCCGGGGCCGGGGAGCGGTACGGGCGACGGTGTCCACCTCGGAGCCGGCGACCTCTGGCCGGACCGGGCCACCGTCGCCCCAGTTGGGCGTAGCTGTCACAGCCCCAGCGAGTTGTCGAGAGCCAGCGACGAAGGTTGCCAGTGGGCCACCCTCTCGCCGATCTACCCCTCGCGGTCGAAGCCCGGCTACGGCCCACCGCTCGGGCCCGCTGCTCTCGCCGGGGCCCCCCTGCCGACGTGGGCGCTCGGCGGCGTCGATGCCGAGAACGCGGCCAAATGCCTCGAGTTTGGCGCCGCGGGTGTCGCGGTGATGGGAGCGGTCCTCGCCTCCCATGACCCGGCGTCGGCCTTCGCGAGGATCCAGGACCGACTAGACGAGGTGCAGCGATGACACCACCCGTGGCACTTTCCATCGCAGGCTCGGACTCGGGCGGTGGGGCCGGGATCCAGGCAGACCTGAGGACCTTTGCTGCCCTGGGCGTATTCGGCACTACGGCAATAACGTGCGTCACGGCTCAAAACACGGCACGTGTGAGCGCCGTCCACGTCTTGCCGGCGGCCTTCGTACGAGCGCAAATAGAAGCCGTCATCGAGGACATGACAGTTTCAGGGGCGAAAACTGGCGTCCTTTACAGCGAAGAAATTGTCAGGGAGGTGGCTGCGCTCGCTCCCAGCCTCCCGGCGCTGGTGGTCGACCCGGTCCTTGTGGCCTCCACCGGCCGGCGCCTTACCGACGACGGTGCTGTTCGCGCCTACCGCGAAGTGCTCTTGCCTGCGGCTGCCGTTGCCACCCCGAACCTTCTCGAAGCAAGCGTCCTGCTCGGAGAGAAGCTCGAGACCTTGGACGACGCCCGCGCGGCCGCCCGCCGCCTGGGCGACCTTGCACCTGTTGTAGTGGTGAAAGGCGGCCACGGCAACGACCCGGGCGTTTCTGTTGACGTCGTGTGGGACGGCCAGGCCAGCTGGGAAATAACCCAGCCGAGGATAGAAACGAAGAACACGCATGGCGCGGGCTGTACTTTTTCGGCTGCGATCGCGGCTGGCCTGGCGCGCCATCTTTCTGTAAAAGACGCGATCGAACACGCGAACGCCTTTGCTCACGAAGCAATTAAGGGCAGTGCCGGTTGGCGCCTCGGCGCCGGGGCGGGCCTCTCGACCATTTTGGATGGAAGGAAGACGAGAAATGACAACGATTTCGCTCGGTACGGCCCGCCGCAAGGTTTCAAGGCGCGGCCCGGACGGTGTGGAGGTGCCTTTCCAGGAGGTCGCCATAGACGGAGGGGCAGGAGCCGTTTACCTCTACGACACAAGTGGCCCCGTACCCGATGGCCCGCCGACCGGTTTACCTGCGCTGCGCTCGCGTTGGGTAGACGAGCGCGGCGATACCAGCGAGGTCGAAGGCCGCGCCCGACAGCCAAGAGATGACGGGCGGGCGGCGCTCCGTCGCCAACTGCTGGCGGAGCCCCCGGCGCTGCCGGCTACCCGGCCGCCACGGCGCGCCCTGCCCGGTAAGACTGTGACGCAGATGCACTATGCCCGCCGCGGGCTCATAACTCCGGAGATGCACTTCGCGGCCGTGAGGGAAAACCTCGAGCCCGAGCTCGTCCGAGAGGAACTGGCCCGAGGGCGGGCCATCCTGCCCTCCAACATCAACCACCCCGAGAGCGAGCCGATGCTTATCGGTCGTAATTTTCTCGTGAAAGTGAACGCCAACATCGGCAACTCCTCGGTGACATCTTCGATCGAAGAAGAGGTCGACAAGATGCGCTGGGCGACCCGTTGGGGTGCCGACACGGTGATGGACCTGTCGACCGGGGCGGACATTCATACGACGCGCGAGTGGATAATCCGCAACTCGCCGGTACCCATCGGCACTGTGCCGATCTACCAGGCCCTCGAAAAGGTGGACGGGCGCGCCGTCGAGCTTTCCTGGGAGATCTACAGGGACACAATTATCGAACAGTGCGAACAGGGTGTCGACTACATGACCGTCCACGCCGGCGTGCTGCTGCGCTACGTCCCGCTGACCATAGAAAGGGTCACTGGCATCGTGAGCCGGGGCGGCTCGGTGATGGCTGCTTGGTGCCTGGCCCATCACGAAGAGAACTTCCTTTACACCAACTTCGACGAGCTCTGCGAGATCTTTGCCGCCTACGACGTCGCCTTTTCGCTCGGCGACGGGCTGCGGCCGGGCTCGGTTGCTGACGCGAACGACGAGGCCCAGTTGTCCGAACTACGCACCCTCGGCGAACTGACCCAGAGGGCGTGGGCACACGACGTCCAGGTTATGGTCGAAGGCCCCGGCCATGTCCCGATGCACAAGATCAAAGAGAACGTCGACCTGCAGATGGAATGGTGCAAGGAAGCGCCCTTTTACACCCTCGGCCCCCTCACGACAGATATCGCGCCAGGTTATGACCACATAACCTCAGCGATCGGGGCTGCGATGATAGGGATGTTCGGAACTGCGATGCTTTGCTACGTCACACCCAAGGAGCACCTCGGCCTCCCTGATCGCGAAGATGTGAAGATGGGCGTTATCTCCTACAAGATCGCTGCGCATGCAGCCGACCTTGCCAAGGGCCACCCCGGTGCGCAGGCATGGGACGACGCCCTATCGGCGGCGCGCTTCGATTTCCGCTGGGAGGACCAGTTCAACCTCTCGCTCGACCCCGAGACGGCGCGTTCGTACCACGACGAGACGCTCCCGGCCGCACCGGCCAAGAAGGCCCATTTTTGTTCGATGTGTGGGCCGAAGTTCTGCTCGATGAGCATCAGCCACGACCTCCGTGCCACCAAGAAGGCGATGGACCTGGAGCAGGAGGCCGAGGAAGGGATGCGTGCAAAGTCCGACGAGTTCGTGCGTTCGGGCGCAGCCGTGTACACGCCGGTCGACCAGTAGCCGCCCTTCAAAAGTCGGGCACGCCAGGTCGCTAAGTCGCGAACAAGCTCCGCCAACTCGGGAGCGCGGCCGTGGGTTTATCGAGCGCGGCCGCCAGCTCTTGGTTGATGCGGTGTGCGTCGAGCGCGATGGCTGACACGATTGCCCCCGTCTCCGGGTCTACCTCCCGTGCGCGGGCGGCAACGAGGATGCGGTGGTAGAGCTCGTCGACCGAGGGACCAGCGGCGACCATCGTGGCGGGGGAGCCGGCAGGCCCAGGCAGCACGCCCGGTCCAGTCTCCGAAGTTACCCGGGCTCCCCACGCCTCCAGCTCGCCGGCCACCCTCGCGAGCAGCTCACTGAGGAGCTTGGCCAGGTCGTCCGGCGGGAGCCAACCCTCCGGGGCGTCAGCGAGCGCACGCGTTGTCCCGCGCACCGCTCGCTCGACGAGGGTCAGGGTTTTCACGGCTGCCTGCAGGTTTTGGACAGCCGGCCGGTCGCGCCGGCCGGTCGGGTTCAAGCGGGTCGCGGCGTCGGAGCGCTCGACTGCGAGCGACGCCGCTTTTGTGTCGTCGCTCAGCCGGCGAGCCTGCGCCAGGTGTGCAGCCCGGTCTGCACCGGGCAGCACAAAGCTCTCGGCGACACCGCCAAGAAGTGACGCGATGGCCGTGGCGAAAGCGTTCACCTCTTGCCGAGCGTCCTTGAGCCGAGTCGGGGGTACCACGACGACGTTGACGAGGATGCCGATAGCGGCTCCGACCATCGTGTCGAGGACCCGGTCGAGCGCGTAGCCACCCGTAGTTGCCCCGAGCACCAGGACGAGCAGCGCACTGACCGGGACCTGGATCGAGCCCTGCTGGCCGAGCCGTAGGGCACGTCCGACGAGGAGGGACACAAAAACCACGAGCCCGATCGACCAGGCATTTATCCCGGCGAGCCGTGCAAAACCGTAAGCGACGAGAACTCCCACCACTACACCGAGCACCCGCTGCAGCCCGCGCGCCAGCGAGTCCCACACAGTCACCTGGACAGTTAGGAGCGCTGCAAGAGGTGCGAACACCGGGATCGTGTTGCCCATGACGTCGGCCGCAATGAACCAGGAGGCGCCGGCCGCGAGAGCGGTCTTGGCGGCCTGGAGCGCCGGGCGGCCCCAACCAGCTCAGCTGTTTTCGCAGGCGCGCCGCCGGCACTTTGGGGCCTTAGGTGGCGAGCCTGTTGCGAAGCGCCTCCAGCGCACCATCTGGCACGTGGAGATCCCCCCGGCCCGTACCGACGGAGAGGTCCGGCTTGTACGTCCCGTGGTGGTCCGAGCCTCCCGTGATGGCGAGCCCGGCTTGGGCCGCCATCACCGCCAGTGATGCCCGTTCTTCCCGGCTGTAGCGCCCGTAGATCGATTCGAGGCCTACGAGCCCCGCGTCGGCCAGTTCGGCGACGGCCCGTTCGAGCTCGTCCGGCGAAAGCCCGAGCGACAATGGGTGTGCCAGGACCGGCAGCCCACCTGACTGGAGAGCGAGCGCGATGGCGGGAAGAGGGTCCAAGCGTTCCTTTTCGACGTAGGCGGGACGGCCCTTGGCGAGCCAACGGTCGAAAGCGTCCTGCACCGAGGTGGCAACGCCCTTTCGCACGAGGACCGCCGCTACGTGAGGCCGCCCTGCCCCGCTCCCACCGGCCTCCGCCTCGAGCTCCTCCATGGTCACGGGCAGCCCAAGATCTGCCAGTCGGGCGATGAGCTCGTCGTTGCGGTTGTCCCGGGCAACCTGCAGGCGCAACAGCTCGTCCTGAAGGGGGCCTCGCCCGGTTCCAAGAAATAGACCAGCATGTGCATGGTCCCGCTGTGGTTACAGGAGATCTCCGTTCCCGCGATGAGCTCGATGCCCACTTCGGTCGCCTTCTTGCGGGCAGCGGCGATGCCGTCCTGGCGGTCGTGGTCTGTTAGGGCGAGCGCCGACAGGCCGGCGTTCGCTGCGAGCATGACGACCTCCTCGGGCGTGTCGCTGCCGTCAGAGACCGTCGAATGAGTATGGAGGTCGATCACCAGGCCACGGTAGCTCGGAAGTCCACGACTTCCGCGGGCCATCTCGCCGGTGGTGGTGGGCCGCGTGAGAGAATGGCTTAGTGACCGGTCCGAGGGAAGCGTGCGGCGTCTTCGGCATCTGGGCACCCGGCCGCAAAGTCGCCCCAGTGGTTTTCGACGGCCTCTATGCCCTCCAGCACCGCGGGCAGGAGTCGGCCGGGATGGCCGTGAGCGACGGGTCGACGATGATGGTGATGAAGGACATGGGCCTCGTTACCCAGGTCTTCAACGATTACAAGATCGCCAGCCTCGAGGGCCACCTGGCCATTGGCCACACCCGCTACTCGACTACGGGGTCGTCGTCGTGGCACAACGCGCAGCCGATGTACCGCCAGGCGGGCGGGACCGAGTTCGCGATCGGCCACAACGGCAACCTCACCAATACGGAGGAGCTGGCAGCCTCCATCGCGATGCTGCCCGGGATGGCCACAAGCGACTCGGACCTGATGGCCGAGCTGATCGCACGCGAGATGGACCGCGCTGCGCCATCCAGCCCCAACGGGACCGCTTCGCTGGCGAGCGCGCTGATAGCGGTATTGCCCCAGATGCAGGGGGCGTTCTCGCTCGTGCTCGCCGACCGGGCGCACCTTGTCGCAGTGCGCGACCCCAACGGTTTCCGGCCGCTGTGCCTCGGGAAACTCGACGACGGGTGGATCCTGGCCTCCGAGACGCCGGCGCTCGACATCGCGGGTGCCCACTTTGTGAGAGAAGTGGAGCCTGGCGAGGTGCTCGTGATAAGCGCCGACGGCTGCGAGAGCTTCCATCCCTGGCCTGCTGAGCGGATCCAACCCAAGCTCTGCCTCTTCGAGTTCGTCTACCTGGCACGTCCCGATAGCCGCCTCTACGGCCAAGAGCTGCACGGTGCGCGTGTCCGAATGGGCGAACTGCTTGCCGAGCAGGCGCCAGTGGGCGCTGACATGGTCGTCGGGGTGCCCGATTCGGGTGTGCCCGCCGCCGAGGGGTACGCCCGCAGGAGCGGCATCCCTTTTGGCCATGGCCTGGTAAAGAACCGCTATATAGGGCGGACCTTCATCAACCCGGACCCCGGCCAGCGCGCCTCGGGCGTGCGCCGCAAGTTGAACCCGCTTCGTGACGCCATCGCCGGCAAGCGCTTGGTCGTCGTCGACGACTCGATCGTGCGCGGCACCACGACCAAGGGCATGCTCGCGATGTTGCGAGAAGTGGGGGCCAAGGAAGTCCACCTGCGCATTTCGTCGCCCCCCTACCGCTGGCCATGTTTCTATGGCTTGGACACAGGCATGCGTAGCGAACTGGTGGCGGCCGACCTGGAGGTCGGCGAGATCTGCGACTACCTGGGTGCCGACAGCCTGGCTTATCTGAGCCTCGACGCTCTCAAGAAGGCGACCGGTGTACCCGGTGCCGGGTTCTGCGACGCATGCCTGACCGGCGACTACCCGGTGCCCGTGCCGGACAGGCTTTCCAAGACGGTCCTCGAGCTGCCCACGCATGCCCTCTGAGGGGGCCGCGCCGACGGGCCAGGGTGGCCCACTTACTTACGCGGCGGCGGGGGTGGACATCGACGCCGGCGAGGAAGCCGTCCGCCTCATGCGGGCTGCCGTCGAAAGCACCGCCCGGCCGGAGGTAATAGGTGGCATCGGCAGTTTCGGGGGGCTCTTTGCGATGCCCACGGGTTACCGCCAGCCTGTCCTTGTCGCCTCCACCGACGGGGTAGGCACGAAGCTTGCTGTCGCTGTCCAGGCGCGCAGGCTCGGCACGATCGGCGTGGACCTGGTGGCGATGTGCGTCGACGACCTCGTCTGCCAGGGTGCTGAACCGCTCTTCCTTCTCGACTACCAGCTCTGGGGGCACCTTGACCCGGCAGCGGTGGCGACCATCATGGGGGGGATCGCAGATGGCTGCCGCCAGGCCGGTTGCGCGATCCTCGGTGGCGAACTAGCTGAGCACCCCGGCCAGCTACCCGACGGTGAGATGGACCTGGCGGGGTTTGCGGTGGGCATCGTCGAACGTGACCACCTCCTCGGCCCACGCGGGTACAACCCGCCCCAAGCCGGCGACCTCCTCGTCGGGCTGCATTCTGATGGTTTACGTAGCAACGGCTATTCGCTGGTCCGGGCCGCCCTGCTCGAGCGCGCCGGGCGCAGTTTGGACGACGAGGCCTGGCCGGGCGCCAGGCATTCGCTGGTCGACGAGCTCCTGCGTCCCTCGATCGTCTACACCCCTGCCGTGCTTGCCCTTTTGGGCAAGGTCCCGGTCCGCGCAGTGGCCCACATAACCGGTGGCGGTCTTCCCGGCAACGTGCCCCGAGCGCTCCCGCCCGACCTCGATGCCGTGCTCCAAATAGGCAGTTGGCCAGTGCCCACGATCTTCGGCCAAGTACAAACAGCGGCGGGCCTCAGCACTGCCGAGATGGAACGGACGTTCAACCTGGGCCTGGGCATGGTCGTCACGGTGCCACCCGAGGCCGGGCCAGAAGCTGTCTCGATAGCCGCCGACCTCGGTTTTAGTGCGACGGTTGTAGGAAAGTTGGTGCCCGGCTCGGGCCGGTGCGTACTGCAAACGGCGCCCGACTGAACACCTGGAGCCGCCGCCCATACGCTCATCGCGCTGGCGTTCAGGTAAATGTCAGGGCTCGTTCAGATAGTCCCCAAGCGGGCCCTAGCTTTTCCACAGTTCATCCACAGCGGGGGAAAACCTAGCTTTTCCGCCTATTCGAGTGCTTTTGCGAACCACTCAGCGCAGCCTGGCGACCTCCCGGGGTGTTGACGCCACCATCGCCCTGAAAACCGCCAATCGCTGGGTGGGCTAGCCACCTCCAGGCGGGCGGTTGTCCCGAGCGCGCTTTGGATGGCGAGAGCCATGGCCTCCATCTCCGAGGGCGAGGGAGGGCGGGCAAGGTCGGTCAGCCTCACCTCTAGCCGGAGCCCGGGGCGCCCGCTCACAGGGGTATGTTGCCATGCTTGCGGGCCGGGACCTCTTGGCGTTTGCCGGAGAGCATCTCGAGGCCCTGGCGGAGCACCAGGCGGGTTGAGGCCGGGTCGATCACGTCGTCGAGGTAACCGCGCTCAGCCGCCAGGTACGGGCTCGTGTTGCTGTCCCGGTAGAGCTGGACCAGCTCGGCCCGACGTTCGGCAGTGGCACCGGCAAGTTCGGGCGCAAACAAAAGGTCTACAGCGCTTTCAGGGCCCATCACGGCCAGTTCGGCACCGGGCCAGGCGTACGCGAGGTCGGCACCGAGCGATTTGGAGCACATGATGACATACCCGGCCCCGTACGCCTTGCGAACTATTAGCTGGATTTTTGGCACGCTCGCCTCGCAATAGGCATAGAGCAACTTGGCCGCACGCCTAGCGAGGCCCCCGTGCTCCTGGTCGGTGCCCGGCATGAAACCTGGGACATCGACGAAGGTCACTATGGGGATGTTGAAGCAGTCGCAAGTCCGCACGAAGCGGGCACCCTTCTCCGAGGCGTCGATGTCGAGGACCCCCGCCAGCACCTGGGGCTGGTTTGCGACGACCCCGACGACTTGGCCCCCGATGCGGCCAAAACCGCAGACAAGGTTGAGCGCCCACAGGGCGTGGTACTCGAGCAGCTCCCCGCCGTCGAGGACCGCCCCGAGCAATTGCTTTACGTCGTATGGCTGGTGAGACGAAGCCGGTACCAGGTCGCCGAGCTCGCTCAGGAAGTCCCCATCTCCATCGTCGAGCGCGGACATCGGAGGTTGGCCCAGGTTGTTGGAGGGGAGGTAGCCGAGGAGCTCGCGCACTTGGTCGAGGCACGCCTTCTCGTCAGGTGCCACGAAGCTGGCAACTCCCGATTTGGTGGCGTGCGTGAGCGCACCGCCGAGCTCCTCCTGGGTGACATCTTCGCCCGTTACAGTCTTCACCACGTCCGGCCCTGTGATGAACATTTGCGAAGTCCCCTGGACCATGAACACGAAATCAGTTATTGCAGGGCTGTAGACGGCACCGCCGGCACAGCTCCCCATGATGACGCTGATCTGAGGCACCACGCCTGAAGCGGCGACGTTCCGCCTGAATATCCCACCGTAATAATGAAGCGCGACGACACCTTCTTGGACGCGAGCGCCGCCTCCGTCGTTGATCCCTATGAGCGGTATGCCGAGAGAAGTGGCAAGGTCAATTATCTTATGGATCTTTTCCCCGGACACCTCACCGAGCGTGCCCCCGTTTACGGTGAAATCCTGTGAAAAGACGCATACTTTTCTGCCGTCGACAGTGCCGAAGCCGGTTATCACCCCGTCGGTGTAGGCCCGCTTGTCCTCGGGCGTCCACTGGGAGCGGCTTTTCGCAAGCATGTCTAGCTCCTGGAAGGACCCAGCGTCGAGGAGGTAGTCGGTACGTTCCCGGGCGGTCATCTTTCCCCGCGAGTGCTGACGTTCGACCGCAGCCGGGCTACCCGCGTGCAACGCTGCGTCGCGGCGCCGTTCGAGCTCGTCCAGGCGCTCCTTCATCGATTGGTCGACCACGGGACAAAGGCTAGTAGTCGCGACTGCATGGCAAGCCCTCCCCATGGACGTTGCACCATTGCCGGGACAACGTAGTGATAGGCCTGGGTGGGGAAAACCTGAGGTGAGGAGACTAAGTGCGTACAACCGGGCCCGGCGAGGCCGGAACATTTGAGGCGGCTGCGATCCAGGAGGCCATTGGTTTTGAAGAGCTCGCTCAGTCGGCGAGACCAGCTCTAGTACGGGCTGCCTACGCAGTGACGGGGCGTCGAGAGGACGCCGAAGACGCCGTCCAGTCTTCGTTGGTAAAAGCGATGGGAGCCTGGCAGCGGGTAGCCGGGCAGGAGCGTTGGCGCCAGCAGGCCTACGTCCGCCAGATCGTCGTCAATACTTGCCGCTCTGGATGGCGGAAATGGGGCGCAAGGGTTTCGGTTGGGGACATGCCCGAGCTGGTCCAACAGCCCGCGACGGACGCGGTCGACGACAGGGAGCTGGTTCGCCAAGCACTGGACCGCCTGCCATCGCGCCGAGCGCGAAGTCCTGTTGCTGCGTTACTTCGAAGACCTCTCCGAGGCCGAGATCGCCACGCGCCTCGGCTGCGCCCCCGGGACCGTGAAGAGCTCGGCGGCGCGGGCACTGCGCGCCCTTCGCGACATGCTCCCTGAGTACGTCGGCCCAACTCTGGCAAGCGTCCGCGTTGCACCGTCTGGAGCGCCCCGGGCGAAAGCGAGTGCACCGGAGGCTCCTGCGCCGGGGCCGGTAGCTCTCAAGTCCGCCTAACGTTCGGCTCCGCCGGGGGGCGCCCGCTTGGCCGCGCTTGGCAGACTGCTGTCGTGCAGCGTCCGGTCCAGCCCCCCCCGTCGAACTGGCAGTTCCCTTGCAGCGCCGAGGCGCAGGCAGGCATTGCGGGTACTGGCGAAGTGGTGGGAGTCGGCGCTGACCTGCAGCCGGGCACCTTGCTGGCCGCTTACCGATGTGGGTTGTTCCCGATGCCGGTGGCCAACAAGGTGGCGTGGTGGTCGCCTGACCCGCGGGGCGTGATACCGCTGGACGGCCTCGTCGTGCGTACGTCTCTCGGCAAGTCTTTGCGACGTTTCGAGATCCGCTTCAGCACAGCCTTTGACGACGTGGTGGCTGGTTGTGCCGACCCAACCCGGCCCGGTGGGTGGATCAACCGCCGAATGAGGAACGCATACCTCCGGCTACACGAGCTCGGCTGGGCTCAGAGCGTCGAGGCCTGGGGGCCCGACGGTGAGCTGGCTGGAGGGCTCTACGGGGTGACTATCGGCGGCCTATTCGCGGGTGAGTCGATGTTCCACCGCCAGCGCGACGCCTCCAAGGTCGCCCTCGTCGCCCTGGTCGCGGCCATGCGAGCGGGAGGTGGCCAGCTTCTCGACGTGCAGTGGCTCACCCCGCACCTCGCTAGCCTGGGCGCGGTCCCGGTCAGCCGGGCGCGATACCACGACCTTCTCAGCGAGGTGGTCGACCTTCCTCAGCTGTCGCTCGGGACGGGCTAAGAGCTCCGCCCGACTAGTTCTTTGGCCCGCTGCACCAGGTTGGGCACTTCCAGGCGGTCGCACATTTGGGCGAACCCGGCCACCGGCCCGTGCCAGGCCAGGCTGTCGAGTGCTTCACCCCCTGGCGGGAGGATGTCCGGTTTTACGACACAGGTTGCCAGTTTCTTGAAGAGCATTGCCAGCTCGTAGTCCTTTTCGAGCGTCGTGGCCAGCGTGGCCGCACGGGTTGCGGACAGGTCCACCTTCCAGGCCGACGCGCCTCGTGGGACGGCCTCGATCGAGCCATAACGGCCCAGTACAGCGCTAGCGGCTTTAGCGCCCCAACCGGCCAATCCCGGGAAGCCGTCAGCGCTATCTCCCACGAGAGCTAGCCAATCCGGCACCGACTCTGGCCCGACGCCGAAGCGCTCCCGCACGGCGGCCTCATCGACGATCGCCCCTTTGCGCCGGTCCAGGCAGACGACCCTGTCCCCGCGCACGCACTGGCCCAGGTCCTTGTCAGGCGTGCATATGAGGACCTGCGAAACCCGAGGGTCCTCGTCCAGCACCGCAGCCGCGCTCGCCAACGCGTCGTCGGCTTCCAGGTCGGTCATGGGCCACACGACGACGCCCATAAGCTCCAGCGCCTCTTCGAACAGCGAGAACTGGCTGAGCAGGTTCGCTGGCACCCCGGCCGAGCTCTTATAAGTCGGCCACGCGTCGTTGCGCCACGACTCGATGATGTGGTCGGTGGCGACGCCTATGTGGGTCGCGCCGCCCTCGAGCATCCCGAGGAGCGAACCGAGAACTGCCCTGGTGGCGCCCACTTCTTCCCCGGCTGCGTTCTCGTGGGGAGGTGCCCCGTGATAGTGGCGGAACAGCTCGTACGTACCGTCTACAACGTGGGCCTTCATGGGCCTAGCTGAGCTCGCGCCGGCCCTCGAGGGCTCTCCCCAACGTCAGCTCGTCCGCGTACTCGAGGTCGCCGCCGACCGGGAGCCCGCTCGCGATCCTCGTTACTTTGACCGGGAGGTGCTTGAGGAGGCTCGCAAGGTACAGTGCCGTCGCGTCACCCTCGATGTTGGGGTTCGTGCACAGGATCACTTCCTGCACGTCCTCGACGTCGATCCGGGCCAGGAACTCGCGTACGCGCAGTTGCTCAGGGCCGACCCCGTCGATGGGGCTGATGGCTCCCTGGAGCACGTGGTAGCGGCCCCGGAACTCGGCAGTTTTTTCGACGGCAACCAGGTCGCGGGGTTCCTCCACCACGCAAAGTACCGACGAGTCGCGCCGGGGGTCTGTGCAGATCCCGCATTCGACGCCCTCTGCGCCCTCCGCGACGTTGAAGCAACGCCGGCACCAGGTCACTTTCGTCTTGGCGGAATTTATCGATGCGGCGAGGCGGGCAGCATCTTCGGCGGGGGACTTAAGGATGTAAAAGGCGATGCGCTGGGCCGACTTTGGGCCGACACCCGGGAGGCGGCCAAGTTCATCGATCAGGTCCTGGACGGGGGCTGCGTACATTGCTTCAGACGTCCAGTACGGCGCCTGGGAACGCCTCGAGTATGCGTTGCTCGACAGGGATGACGGGCACGTTGGGGGCGTCGGCGATGTCGGCTACATCGTCGAGGTCGTAGCTCTCTTCGTCGGTAGGGGTAGCCCCTCGGGGTGGCTCGGCGGCTGTTGCCCCGCTGTCTAACACCAGGCGTAGTGGGACCCGGCGCCCGAAGTAGGCGGTGAGGGCGCCCTCGGTCTCGCTCAGGTAGTTGTTGGCTCTGGCCAGCAGCCCGGCGTCGGGGAGAGCAAAGACAGCCGCACCATCCTTGACCTCGACGAAACGGCCACTAGCCATGTACACCTTTGCGGGGCGCGAGATCTTGTCGAGGATAGCGTCGCCCCAAACCTTGGTCAGTTCGTCCCGGCTCGGCAGCCCGCCGGGGTGGGCCTGGCTCGCCGGCCCCGGGCCCGGTGCAGGTGTGCTCTCTGGCGCAGCGCCGGCCCGTAGGTACGCCCCGAGCGCGACCCTGGCCTGCGCCGGGCCAGGCCCTTGTTGAGGCGGCGCCGGTGGCTGAGCCCGTGCCGGCTGGCTAGCGGGCGAAGCCGGCACCGGAGCGAGCTCGGTCGGGCTGGGCCGGGTAGCTGGGGGCGGCGGGAGTGCCCCGACGCCAGGTCGGGTAGCCGGGGGCGCCGGTGTCCCCGGTCCAGCTGCCGGCGAGGCCACTGCATCTTGGGCCGTGGCCCTTTCGAGCCGCTCCACTCGCTCCAGCAGCTCTGTCAGGCTCGTGCTGGCCGCAGGGGACGCTAGGCGGATGAGGGCAACCTCAAGCGTGACCCTGGGGTCCACGGAGTCGCGCATATCGACCATGGCCTGGCCCACCACTTCCATCGACCGCACGAGGAACGGTAGGCCCATCTGGTTTGCGGTCTCGGCAAGCTTGGCCGTGAGAGCGGCGGGCAAGAGCACAAGAGAAGGCGCTTGGACTGCTAAGAAGGCGTTGCGCAATTGCTCGACGAGGTCGCTCCCCAATCTGCGGGGCTCTCTTCCAGCTGCGATGGCGCTTGCGACGGCTTGGAGCGTCCGCGACACGTCCCGCTCGGCGAGGGCGTCTGCCAGCTCGACGAGCGGGCTGGCGTCGTCTTCGCCGCCACCCGCCGCCGCCAGTTGTTCGAGCGCGGACTCAGCGTCGCGAGCCGAACCGCGACCCCTTCGGACGGCGAGCTCGACCGCTTCTGGGGACAAGCCGAGCTCAGCATCCTGGTTGATTTTGCTCAGAAGGTCTGTGAGCAGGTCACCGTCCAGAAGACGGAACTCAAAATGCTGCGTCCGCGACAAGATCGTCGCGAGCACCTTTTGCGGGTCCGTGGTGGCCAGCACAAATACGACGCGGCTCGGTGGCTCTTCGAGGGTCTTCAGCAGAGCGCTGGCCGCGTCCGAAGTGAGCTGGTGGACCTCGTCGATGATGTAGACCTTCCAGCGCCCAGGGGTCCCGAGGGCGACACGTGACAGCAGGTCGCGCATCTCGTCGAGTTTGCGATTGGAGGCGGCGTCCAGTTCGAAGACGTCCATCGACGACCCGGCCCGAATGGCGGTGCAGGAGGCGCAGGTACCGTCCGGCTCGCCATCTACGGGCGCTTCGCAGTTGAGCGCCATGGCCAAGATGCGCGCCGTCGATGTTTTCCCGGTACCACGAGGCCCGCTGAACAAGTAAGCGTGAGCCACCCGGTCATCGCGTACGGCATTGAGCAGGGCACGGCTGACCGCCTCTTGGCCGCGGACGTCGGCGAAGCGCCGGGGCCGGTAGCGCCGGTAAAGAGCCTGGTAGGGCTGGCTGTCGATGGGAGGGAGGACGTCTTCAGCCACGGGCGTACAGCCTAGGCCGTGACTAGGACGAGCCAGGCCACCAGAACGTGGAGCCGCCGTCTGCTCCGGGCGTACCCGAGAGCGTTGGTGCCCGGCGCGACGGTCAGGTTTCCTACGGCACACAGCGCGGTCCGCTGAGGGCTGCTGCCGTCAGGCCCTGACCCGGTTTGCGGCGCCCCGTTGCGCAGGACCCGACCGCCGCGCCCGGCACCAAGCTCTACTGCGGCCCAGCCCAAGCGTACGCGGTCTCTTCAGGCTAGCCTGTCTGGACGCTGGAGGGGTGCGAGAGCGGCCGAATCGGCACGATTGGAAATCGTGTGTGGGGAAACTCACCGTGGGTTCAAATCCCACCCTCTCCGCCAGTTACGGGCCGGTCAGGGGTGGGTTGGCGGGACGCCGTCAGCGGTGTCTGAGTCCCCCTCGGACGGGTTTGACCGCCAAACTGACTCTTGCCGTCATAGGCCAATCCAGCCCCTTACTGAGCGGAGACTGCCACGAGTGTAATAAATGACGGCGCCAAGAATGAGGCGTCAACCTAGCAATTGCACGAGCTGGAGCGCCTTACCGTCGGCAGTGCTGCTGACGACGACGGTCATCCTGCCGTCCGTCGCGACGGTTACGGGAATAGCCGACGCTGGGAAGGACTCGTCGAGGAAAGGCAGCTGGAGGTGCTCGGCACCGTGGATGTACCTGCTCTCGGGGCTTCCCTGCGCCGATAAGCCGAATAGTTCCAACCGCGCGTGTGCCTTTGCATTGGCCTCGCTGTAAGGCGTCTGTCCGACCATCATGACCCCACCGTTTTGCACGGGTAGCGCCCAAACGGGATCCTCCAGAGGCGAGCTGAACCGGGCCACGCCGTGCCGGGCGAAGCTCGTGTCGAGGGATCCATTGGTCTTGAATGCGACGGCTTGGCCCGTGGCCGACGGGCTCGGCTCGATTACCGGGACGGCCTGGCGAGTGCCAACGAGGAGGAACCCGCCAGGCCGGGTGACGAGGTCGGCGACAAGACTACCGGCGCGGCATATTCCAGCGCTGCGGCGAACTGCCGTTGGAAGGAAGGGACGGGAGAGCCGTCGGGGCTAAATGCGTTGACGGTGACTCTCCAGTTGCCCATGTTGCCTCCCACAATGAGCCCCAGGATGTCGCCGTTGCCTTCGACAGCGACCCGCGTCAACTCTGAGTCGTCCATCATCTCGGGGATCACCACTTGGCCCTGTCGCCCGAACCGTCTTGACAGGGTCCCGCGCGCGTTCAGCTCAGCTATCCCCATCGGGCCGTTGCCAGGGACGAGCCCGCCGCCGACGACGATGTCACCTGAAGGCGCTTGAGTCACGGGCGAGGCGCTACCACTCGAGGGCAAGACTGTCCACCCTCTCTTCCCGAACGCCGGATCGAGGCGCCCGCTTGCCTCCATTTGGGCAACCACCCAGCCGCCCGCGGAGCTCCCAGCAAGGATCGCACCACCCCCGCGCGCCGGGAAGGCCGCTTCAATCCTGAAGTTTCGGCTACCAAGGGCTAAGTGTTCGGCACCCTTATCGCCGAAGGATAGGTCAGGGGCGCACTTGCTCGTGAAGGCCCGTACCAGGGCGTAGGACGCAGCCTGGGTAGTTGGAAACCACGACCAGGGTCACCCCGTCCGGGAGCATCGTCGCGGCGACGGAGAGGCCCGTAGGTCAGCCAGGACGGGGGCAGGGCGATCTCCGTGCGGGTGCCCCCATTGCATCCCGGGTCAACGACACCCCCCAAGGCCGGCACCCGTGCGGTCCAGCTCTCCGCCCGCGCTGGTCGGGGTGATACCAGAAATGATCGCCAATGCCGAAACAAGCGAGACCGCGCTTAGCCGAAGGAAGGCGGCGGAGTTTAGGCGCGGACGCATGTACGCAGTACCCGGATGACGCCCCGACGGGTTCCACTACTTCTAGCGGATCCGTCCACGAGGCGGGGCATGATAGTCGTCAGTGAGCACTGACCTGCCCGACGAAGTAGACCCGAGGCTTTGGGTGACCCTTTCGGGAGCGAAAGGGACCGCGTTCCCCGGCCGGGCCGGCGAGCGTGCCTATCTCACCTATAACCCGCACACCCACCTCGGTCACATGGGTGCGTGGTTCCCGCAGCTTGGCAGGTTCCTTTCCATCAACAAGAACGACATTGCCGAACTTTCGCCCGAGGCCGAAGCCTGGATGGCCGGTTTCTTAGCCGGGAGCGAACCTGGTCCCCAGGAAATGTTCGGCCCTGGTATCACCGAGGTTGGAGACGCCGACCCCAGGATGCAGCGCTGGCGGGAGGCGTTGGCGGACTTCAGGCGCACCGGCTGGTGGCCCCATGCAGCCTGGGTCGACGTCGTCCCGTTCCCACCAGGCACCCGGCTCCCTCAGTTCGTCTGGGTAAGGCGCGGCGACGAGATATGGGCCTGGGACGGCGTCTCCTGGGCCAAGGCTGACCCCCAACCGGCGCTAACTTCTGGGCGACTGAAGGGCTCGGTTTGCTCGGAGCGACGCCACTGTGACCTCCACCAGGTCACCACAGTCCATTTGGTATGCATTGACTGCGGCGAGACCTTGGTCATCGTCCCTGAGGGGTTCACCGAAGAGACGTGGCGCGACCACGAAGTTCGTGCTCTCTAGAGCAGTCTGCCAGGCGCTGATAATGGAGCCGGACGGGCGCGCCGTAGAACTGCGTGGCGCCGGAATAACTGTGCACCGGTGGCACGCATGCTCGGACGTGAGCGTTAGCCAAAGCAACCTTTTACCTCCCGACCGAGTATCAGGTTCAGACAAACGACGGTCCCGTGGGGACTCCCGCAGCATGAGGATGCCGTGACCATAGAGCACGCTCGTTGTTCGGGTTGGAGAAGACTACGGCCCGGGCAACTTGTGGCCGCCCTTGCTGGCATCGGACTGATCGGCCTCGGCGGGCTCCTGTTCCTCGGCTACTCGCTAGCGTCGATCGCCTTGCCTCTGGACGGCCCAGTTCAGCAGTACTACGTGTGGGCAGCTACTCCGGGCCTTGTCGCCGGTGCCGTACTTTTTGCTGATGGCCCCGGGGAGTGCCGTGTGGCTTACCTTGCCCTGGTGGCGCCGGTCCCCCATACGAGCCCTTGCTGTCGGGTTTGTCGCCTCTCTCGTCGTCGGCGGCAGCTGCGTGGTCGTCACCTACGAGCGTTTGACCCCGAGAGGGTCGCTGCTGGCTGCTGTGGGTAAGCTCACCCCACTGGCTGGCGTTATTCGCGAGCGGACCACCTACGGCTTGGTACCGGTCGACGGAGAACTTGTTGCCGACGGCGACGATTCTTCGGGTCGCTCGTCTGGCGCGGTGCGGTCGTGGGAAATGGTACCGACGCCTAACGCTTGCGCCCAAGCGAAACGAATAGCCAAGGCGTGGGCCGATCCCGGGTCGGTGAGCCCAGTACCCCTAAAGTCCGACGAGAACGGCAGCTGGGCTTGCGAGTGGTTCGCCCGTAAAGACGGTTGGCAAGCATTGGCAGCAGTGCTTCACGACCCCGGGCCGACCCGGTCGGGCGATTACTTCGTCGTTCAGGTCGGAGAGCCGGGTTTATGGTGTTGTACCCTAACCCCACCGTCGCAGTGCTGCAGCTAAGGGCCCCCGTGCTCGGCTGGCTCCTGGCTCAGACCTTGCCTCGGCGTTGACGCTTGGGGTGCCACATCCGTGCCACAGCGAGGTGGCCGTGCCGGCCAGGGGCTGGTACGGCCTGGCTCCAATTGGGCAGCTCACAAGCGTGTCGTGCCAAAAGCCGAGGTCAAAAGAGCTGCTAAATCGCCCTTTCAATTTGACCGCAGACGGGACGCACTTTGGTGGTCAGTCCGGTATGTCCGTGGATCGCGCACTTGCTCTGACCAGCACTGATGCAGAAGGGTGAACCCTCTCGGACCGCCCCGACTTGATTGGAAATCGCGTGTGGGGAAACTCACCGTGGGTTCAAATCCCACCCTCTCCGCCAGTTGTTGTGTCGCGAGACATCCCGGACGGCTGTCTCAAGACATCCCGGACACTAGCGGGCGCTCCATGGGCTGGTAATCCTTGTCCGGGTCGATGGTGAGCCGGCCTAGGAGCTCGCCGTCCTCGGTGAGGACGTGCACGTCGCGATCGGCCACCAGGAGGTAGACCCTGATGCCGGCGTGGGCGCGACCGACGCCGATGTGGCGTAGCCGGCCCTGGTAGCGCAGCGTGACCTTTCCTGCCTTGTCGAGGCGGTCGTGGCGCAGCCGGTAGTGGCCGTTCGGCAACAACGGGGGCTTGGCGACGGCCTTGGTGCGTGCGCCATAGGCCTGCGCTGGGGTGCGCCGGCCGATGGCCCGGTGTGGACGGACTTGGTTGTAGTAAGCCCTGAAGCGGTCGAGCTGGGCCTGCAGCTCGGCCAGGTCGCCCGGGCGGCGCTGTTTGGCCAGGTGCTTTTTCAGCGTCTGGTGAAAGCGCTCGACTTTGCCTTGGGTCTGTGGGTGGTAGGGCCTGCCGTGCTTGTAGGTGACGCCGAGAGCCCCGAGCAGGGTCTCCATGGCGCAGCGGCCGCCCCGGCTTTCAGCGGTGAAGATCCCACCGTTGTCGGTGAGCACCGACGCCGGTAGCCCAAAGTGCTCGGCACTTGCCTGGAAAACGGCCACTACGTCGGTTGCCTTGGTGGTCATGAAGGCCACCGAAGCCACTAACAGCCGGGAGTGGTCGTCCAAGAAGTTGAGCACCTCGACGTCGGTGCCATCGGCGAGCGACCAGTGGGTCGTGCCAGCCTGCCAGCACTCATTGGGCAGTTCCGCCGCGAAGCGGACATAAGAGCACTTCGGCCGCTTTTGCGGCTGAGGGGTTACAAATCCTCTCCGCTTTAGCACCCTCCATATGCTCGACACCGAAGGCACGACCGACTTCTTCCGGCGGTGGCGGCACTGCAAGTGGTACTGGATGCTGTGGGGCCCGGCGTCGAGGCCCTCTTCGGCCAGGGACTTGCGCAGTTCGACGATCTCATCTTCAAGCGCCGTGCTCACCCGGCTCGGGGAAGACCGGGGACGTTTAGAGCGGGGCACCAACCCTTGCTCGCCCAGTTCTTGGTGCCGAGCCAGTAACTCGTAGAGCCAGGTCTTGGACACCCCGTGGGCCCGGGCCACTTCCCTTACCGGACGGCCCTCCAGCACCACGGCATTGACGACGTAACCAGCGAGCTCCATGCGCACACCCCTTCATTCTGGTGTCCGCTATGTCCCGCGACAGGTGTCCGGTATCTTGTGGAACCAGACACCACCCTCTCCGCCAGTTACGCGGCCCGGAGCCAGCTAGCTCGCGGTTTGGTCAGGAACATAGGGCCCTACAGCTTTCTTGATGACCTCGCGGAGCTGCGGGGAGTCGAGCTTCCTAAGTGCAGCGACAACTTCTGGGTCCGTTATAAGCGCCGTCGTCCCGCCGACAGTGATGGAGATGCTTTGCGCGTCGGGGCTTGCGTCGCTGGTCTCAGCCAAAGGTACCTGCGCGAGCGTGGTGGTGACGGCCTGAGCGCCGATCCCGAGGGCTGCGAGGGTTTTGGCCGCCTGACAGTCTGGGTCGGCGATCATTGCAGCCAGCAGATGGCCCGTGGTTATCTTCGCTCCACCGGCTTGCCGGGCGGCGGTGGACATTGCGGCCTGAAGTGCCGGCGAGCGAAGGCGGAGCGACTCTGCGGAGGTGGACCCTGTGAGTATTTGCAGAGCCCGGTCATGCACATCTGCGGCGCTGACGCCGAGCAACTCGTCAAGGTCTTCACTCGCGCTGTTCTGCCTCGCGCTCTATCCCGAAGAAAAGGTGTTCTGTACCGATGTAGTTATGGCCGAGCCCGAGGGCAGCCCGCAGGGATTGCTCCATCACTGTCTTGGCTTGTGGGCTGAACGGGACTTTATTCAGTTTCTTCGATGACGGCTTGCTGTCGAAGCGCTGGGCGACCTTGCCGCGCAGAGCAGCACGGTCCACGCCGGTTTCGGCCATTGCGTTGGCGGCGACACCTTCCCCCTCAGCCAAAGCTACCAAGAGGTGTTCGGGCTTGATCTGTTGGTGGCCCATCTCTCGCGGAGTGTCTTGGGCGAGGACGATTACACGACGAGCTCTGTCTGTGAACCTTTCGAACATGCTTCAATGGTAACCCACCATGTCAAGTCCCTATCAGATAGTAGGGTGAACCGGTGTGAGCGCAAGAGACGGTGGTGAGGACAGGGTGGACGACGGGCAGAGCTCTAACAACGATTGGGACCGCATGCTCGGCGAGCTCGCCGCTCAGCCGATCGAACAAGGATGGGTGACTCTCGAGGAGGCAGCCGGTTCCACCGGTGTCTCACGCTCGACATTGCGGTCCTGGTACCGCGGTGGGCTCATACCCTCCAAAATGGTCGCTGGCTCCCACGGGCCTCAGCGCATCGTGCCCCTCGATTTGGTCGTCGACCGGGCCCTCGCTTCGTCCCGGTCCCGGCGCCAGCTCGAGCAAGCCCGCTCCCTCCAGGCAGAGGTGGACGAGTTGCGCCGCCGCGTTGAGAGGATCGAGCGCGAACTCGGGCTTCCCTGAAATCGTCGGGCCGCGGCGCGCCGAGCCCGGCCAGGGCGACAGCCAAAGCATGGCCTGAACATTGCTTCCAGCGGGCTCTGGGCCAGGATCCTCAACCAGATTTGTCCTGGCCAAAGGATTTTTTGCCGCAATAACGTCCGATCCCTCCGTCTGGTCCGGATAGTTCAATGCGATTAGACAACGGGAGTACGGCGTTGAGCATTCGAGCACTGTTGGAGCGGCTCACCCGAAACGGGGGACGACCCAGCAATGGTGCCCCTCATGACGGCGTTACCCCGGATCGCCTTAGAGCAGTCCGGCGTCTCCCTAACGTAAAGGAGCAGTAGATGGAAGATATTTCCCGTCGTCGTTTTCTTCGTCACGCATCATTGGGTGCGGTTGCCGTGGGCACAGTGGCCGCCGTGGGGCCATCCATTTTCACCACCGCAACCGCTTCAGGAGCGTCCGCAAGCCCAGTTAGCGCGGCCGCCCTCGCTAAGAACCACACCTTGAGCGAAGCTCGCGGACCACAGCCTGAACTTATGGCGCATATCGTCGACCAGTCGTCCGGCACGATCGCTCTATATTCCGGCACGAGGATGGTCACGTTCCAGGACCGCGCCGTAACCGAGGCCCTGTTGAAAGCCCTCCAGTGAGGTCTTCGGCCTTTTTGTTCCTACACCCGACTCAAGCAGAGGAGAACTGACCGATGTCATCACATAGAGAGGCACCCGGGACCTCAAAAGACCCGGCGATAGACAGCACTGACCTTTATGCCTTCGTAAGCCCGGACAAGCCAGATACCGTCACTATTCTGGCCAATTACGTGCCCCTGCAGGATCCCGCAGGCGGCCCTAACTTCTTTGAGTTTGGCGATGATGTCGTCTACAAGATCCACATCGACAACGACGGTGACGGCGTCGCGGACTGGACGTACACGTTCAATTTCCGCACCGAGACGGTTGACCCGAACACGTTCCTGTACAACACCAGCACTATTACGGCTCCCAAGCCCGGAAGCTCAACCTACGCCAATTTCAACCGGCCCCAGTTCTACTACGTGTCGTTGATTGACTCCGAAGGGCACTCAAAAATCCTGGGGGGCGACCTCCCATGCCCGCCGTGCAATATCGGGCCGCGCTCGACCCCGAACTACCCATCCCTGGCGGCGGCCGCCCACCGGACATTACCGTCGGGGGAGCTCGTGTTCGCAGGCCAACGGGCCGAAGGGTTTTTTGTCGACCTTGGCTCAATTTTTGACCTGGCTGGCTTGCGGCCCCTCAACAGCCACCACCTCATCCCGCTTGCAAACGCGAGCGGAGTTAACTCGTTGGCCTCCAAGAACGTCCACACCATCGCCATCCAGGTGCCGATCAGCAAGCTCACGAGAAGTAAGAAGAAGCCGGGCAGCGTAACTGACTCGGCCGCCGTTCTCGGGATATGGACGACTGCCAATCGCCAGACCGTCAGGAGAATAGCCGGGAAAGGTGTTACGGCCGAAAGTGGCCCGTGGGTCCAAGTCTCCCGGCTCGGCAACCCCTTGGTCAACGAAGTTGTCGTACCGGTTAGCCTCAAGGACTACTTCAACAGCGAGCCTCCCGTAAAAGACGTTCAGTTCGCTGCCGCAGTTGTCGAACCGGAGCTTGCGGCGCTAATCCCGAAGCTCTACCCGGGTGCCTTCCCCAACCTCGCGGCCTATCAGGCTGCCGGCAAGAAGCGCACTGATATCGAGGCGATCTTCGTGACAGGGATACCGGCCAGCATCCTGCCGAGCGCCCCCACCAATGTTGGCGGCAAGGCAATCGCTGAAATGCTCCGGTTGAATGTTGCGGTGGCGCCCACGACCGTTGGCAGCAAGGGCTATAGCCCCCTTGGCGTCATCGGGGGAGACATAGGAGGCTTCCCCAATGGGCGTAGGCCTCAAGACGACGTCGTGACGATCGCTTTGCGCGCTATGGCCGGGGCGACCATCCCGCTCGTAGACCCGAGCTACAAGGTGGACGCGGTCGTTAGTGCCGTGGGTGACGGAGCTGCGTCGGAGCCTAGCTGCTATCAGGCGACCTTCCCTTACCTTGCCGATCCGCACGACGGCTACGACAACCCGTCCACGACCCCCACAGCGAACCCCGACTCCAAGTAAGCAGGGGTCAAGATGACGGCTCAACCGCTACCCGCAAGGACGGGGCTGAAAGCCTGGGAAGAAGAGCCTTTTGAAGACTCCGGCCCTCGCTGCGGTCCCCCCGACGCCCTTGTTTTGGACATAGGCGACGGTGTGGGAGCCTTGATCATCTACGCAGACGAAGCATGCCTGGGGTCAGAGATAGATCTGACCCCAGCTGGGTCGCCTCAAAGCCACCTGGTACACACGATGGTGCGCCGGCGCCGCGCGGCAAACGGGGACGTTATCGCAGGCCTCTTCCCTGAACTAGCTGAAGGTACCTACACCGTCTGGGGCCTATCGGGCAGCGGGCCGATCGGCGAAGTCACGATAGTGGGAGGCCAGGTCAGTGAGTTCCACGGCGGGGACTGTGGGGCGGACTTGACCACGGGCCAAGTCGTCATTGGGCCGCACTCTCACGACGGCTCACATACGCATAGCCACGTCTAGCGGTCCTCTCGGAGCGTCCCGTCGCCGACAGCTTTAATGCATTCAAGCTCTCGGAGGCGGACTAGCCCTGAGTGGATGCGCCATTTCACGGTGCCTTCGGCTAGGCCCAGACGCTCAGCGACGCCGCGATAGGACATGCCACCGAAGTATGCAAGCTCAATGACTTCGCGCTCGCCTGTCGGAAGAAGGTCGAGAGCCCTTCGGACCTCCAGCCTTGCGATCTCCTCGAGGAGCTCGTATTCGTCGTTGTTCGAGGCAACATGGGTGCCGGCAGCACGGCGTACCCGCGCGGCGCGAGAAGACTCCGACCTCAAAAGATCGACGCTGCGCCCCCGGACTTGCAGGCGCAGATAAGCGAGCAGTGACCCGCGGGTCGAGTTGAAACGCTCTGGGTGCCGCCAAAGGCTTTCAAAAACCGATTGGACGACGTCCTCAATCTGTGTTCGGTCCCGGATAAGACCGGCGGCGGCGCGTCTAATGAGCGGGGCGTACTGAACATACGCGTAGGCATAGACGTCCTCTATGCGCGCCCGCAAAGCAACCTCCATGTCCCCGTCTGTGAACATCCCGTCGAACAGCTCGTCTTTGGATGGGAGAGCCCAGTCCGACACGACGCTCACGGACCCAATTACCGCGATCGGCGAGCCGTCATTGGACAGCGCTACCGAACCTGACGTTTCCACTCTCCGCACAGAGCCGTCGTGGCGTACTAGGCGGCTCTGGTAACAGAACGACTTTCTTTGCTTGAGGGCTTGGGAAAGGTTGCCCATTGTTGGTCGTCGATCATCTGGGTGCTTTGCGCGCATAAGTACTTCGGGGCCAGGCCGAGAAGTACGTGGCACTCCCAACATGTCGTACATCCCTACCGACCATGACCATTGCAAGCCCCTAGGACCGGTTTTGAGCTCAAACTCAGCCTCTCGGGAATGAGTAACGGACTTCCGGGTGACTGTCAACGCAGCCGACGACTTGCTAAATCCCAACTGGGATGCGTCAATTAGGGACCCTCCGCTGTGCCTATTGCGGCGTGCCGGGGTCCTGGGCAATCGTCGTACTGGTTTTTTAGGGTACCGAGACAGGTTTGAAATGTCAAGGCAGTTTGGCTTGTGGGCACTGAGGTTTTGCCATCTGTGGGCGAGGTCCGGCCTCGAGTTTCTCCAATGCCATCGATGGGTATTTATCAACGGGCGCTCGATCGCCTCTACGAGGTAGCTGTTGCCATCGAGACCAGTAGGGACGCTGTCCGTGTGACTTACGGGCGCGCCAAGCGGAGCGCATAGGCCCTCAGCCGGCGCTTTGCCTCGGTCCTATCTCGACCTCGGGCCGCCGCCGGGCGGTGCCCGCGTCGTCGAACGTCCTGATCGGGACGAACCCATTGCAGGAGGCCTTGCGAGCGTCCCCACGCTGCGGCGGACGGGGTGCCAACACGACTGGCTGACACCGGGTGACATCCTTTGTCGGAGACCCAGGACCGGCAACACTACGAGACAGGAGGTCAGCTTGGGTGCTCTTGTCTTAGTGATGCGCGCGGAGTCGCGCCGCCGTTGGCGAGCCTGGCTCGCCCTAGGCCTGCTGGTCGCGCTCGTCGGCGGATTAGTGCTGGGCGCCCTTGCCGCCGGTAGGCGCACCGACTCTGCTGTGCCAAGCTTTCTGTCCGCCCATGGGTTCGATGCCGCCGTGTACACCAACAAGCCCTGGCCGAGCAGTCTCAAGTTGCCAGAGGTGACGTCGGTCACGGAGCTCATCGGCCCCGACAGCGGTCAGCCGACCTGCAACTGCGCTCACCCCATCAACCCAACGGACTTCGGTGTGATCTTCGAACTGCCTGCTCGCCACACGCTGGAGAAGCTCGTCTCCGGGCGCTTGCCCGACCCGTCGGACCCCGACGAGGTGCTCGCGTCGTTCACCCTTCAACACGATGATGGGGTGCACCTAGGGACCGTGATCGATGTGCCCTTCTACTCGCCCAGCCAGCTATCGGAGTACAACAATGCGACGGGCGCACTGCCCAAACCCGAGGGCCCGATGGTCGCTTTTCGTGTAGTCGGGTTCGAGGCGACGGAGTACGAGTTCCCCTCGGGGACGGCTCCTTCGTACGATCTGTACACCACACCGGCCTTCGCGCACACCCTCCTGCGACGGACGGCTTTTGGTTACGTGTACGCAGTCAAGCTCCGTCGTGGGGCCGCAGACTTAGCGCGGTTCGACACCCAGGTCGGGGCACTGGGGGCCGAAGCAAGCAATGAAGACACGGTCATGGCGTCGGTCGAGTCATCGATCCACCCGCAGGCCATCGGCTGGTGGATCCTGGCGGCGCTCGCTGCGATCGTCGGGTTGGCGGTCCTGGGCCAGGCACTTGTCCGCCAGGGCATCATCGAGAGCGAGGACTACCCAACTATGGCCGCGCTCGGCGCCGACCGGCGACAGTTGCTCGCCCTCGGTCTCGCGCGCAATTTTGTGGTCGGGCTCGGGGGCGCGGCCGGCGCCTTGATCGTCGCCACCGCGCTATCGCCGCTCGCCCCGCTCGGAGAAGCGCGCGTCGCCGAGACCTACACCGGCGTGAGCTTTGCGGGGCCGGTCCTGCTTCCCGGCGCGCTGGCCACGGTGGTGCTCGTGTTCCTCATTGGCATATGGCCGGCCCTTCGGGCTGCACGCGCCCTGCCTTCAGACAACGGGAGAGAAATGCTTCGCCCATCGGTCATTGTCGGCCGACTGGTGGCGATGGGAGCGCCGCCGAGCGCTGTCATCGGTGTGCGTAACGCCTTTGAGCGCAGGGGTGGCGGCGGCAACGTCCCGGTGGGTTCCGCTCTCCTCGGCACCGTATTCGCGGTAATCGCTTTGTGCGGGACGGCGGTCTTCGGTGCCAGCCTTTCGCATCTGACGGCGACTCCGAGGCTGTACGGGGACACTTTTCAGCTGAACTTCACCGACCTGGCTGGTGCCGGGCCCGACGCCACCCTCCTCAAGAGCCTTGAACACAACCCGGCCATTTCTGGGATCACCCGGGGCTACGCCGTCGAGGTTTCCATCGACAAGATTGCCGTGGGCGCCATCGCCGGAAGCCCCATCCGAGGCGCGCTCCTCCTTTCCTCCGCTAGCGGGCCTGTCCCGAGCGGCGATGGGCAGATCGGCCTCGGGGCGACCACGATGCGCCAGCTGGGCGCACACCTGGGTAGCACCGTCGAAGTGACGGTCACCTCGCCTTCGGGAACCGAACGAACCGTCCCGTTCCGGGTCGTTTCCCAGATCTCGTTCCCGGTGCTCGGTGGCGTCGTGGGCCTCGGCAGGGGCGCAGCCTTCACAATCGCCGGCTATCAAGCTGCAGTCTGCCCTGCCGGCCCCCACCGCCCGGCTTGTCTACGGGCGTTTCTGGTGGGGTCTGGCGGGGGCGGCCTCCTGGCCAGCGTCGTGGCAGGTCGGTCGGGGCAAGCGGCAGTCCACTACTACCTCCGCTCCTACCAATCGATCACGGCCCTGCCTGTCACCCCGACATCGCTCGTCAACTTCGGCGAAGCGGTCAACTTCCCGCTGATCTTCGGGGGGATGTTGGCCCTATCGGGGGCCGCGACCCTCGTCCATTTGTTGGTAGTGAGCGTGTCGCGGCGGCGCCGGGAAGTGGGCTTGTTGAAGGCGCTCGGGTTCGTTAATCGCCAAATTGTCGCCTCCGTCGCGTGGCAGGCGACAGCGTTAGTGGCCGTCGGGATCGTCGTCGGTGTACCCCTAGGGATCGTGCTTGGACGTCAAGTTTGGAGCGCGTTCGCTAACAACCTTGGAGTCGTCCCGGTCCCGGTAGTGCAGCCCTTGCTCCTGGCAGCAATCGTGCTGTGCATCCTCCTGGTGGCCAACCTGCTGGCCATGGCACCGGCGTTCGCTGCAAGACGGTCCAAGCCACAACAGCTCCTGCGGGCCCAGTGAAGCTCACACCTCGCGGTCACCTTCACGCCGGTCAACCTCACGCCGGTCAGCTTCGCGCCGGTCAGCTTCGCGCCGGTCAACTTCACGCCGGTCAACTTCATTGCTGCCACCCTCATGGTGGACACCCTCATGGCCGGGACCGTCGAAGCGGAGCTTCCTGTCGACTACGTCTTTCGCAACATCCGTTAGAGAGCGGTCGTTGCCGAAGGCGTAAGCGCGTAACGTGACCAGGGCCTCGCGCACGCTTGCCTGAAGCTGTGCGGCCACCATCCCGGAGGCCTGGTGAACGACGTAGTGGAAGTCGGCGCCGGCCCCAAGTTCGGAGGCGAGCTCGCCGCTCGGCTCGTTGCTCTGCATGACAAGGACAGCCTGGGCGGCGATCTCGGCCATGACGAGGGCATCGGCGTGCTGGTCGTCGCTGAGGGGCCCGGCCTGGTCGCGGCAAAGATTGAGAGCTCCGAGCCGCGCCGACCCTACCTGGAGCGGGAAGCCAAAGACGGCCCGAACGCCACCCGCGACGGCAGCCGGGGCAAAGGCTAGCCAGCGGGGCTTGTCGGGATGGACCAGGTCGGGTTCGAGTACTGGCCAATCGTCGTTGTAGGCGTCCACGCACGGCCCTTCCCCGAGGGTGTACTGGAGCTGCTCGATGAGGTCGCTCATGTCGTTGCTCGTACACAACGAACCTTGCGGGACGTCCGCCGCCATCAGCATGATGCCCGCGCCGCTCATGGAGGTGACCTCGGCGCACACTTGGCAAAGCCGCTTGGTGCCGAAGCCGTCCGCGCCACCTACAAGTAGGCCGAGGATGCGCTCTCGCCGTTCACCTGCCACTTCTCGCTAACCGCCCCTCGCCATCGGGCAACTTGCTCGGTCGTTTTGCCTCAATCGCCGCCCCAGGCGACGGCGCGTCCGCCCCGCCGCCGTGCCCGCGGCCCGCCCTATCGTCGAGTGGTCCCGCATTGAGCTCTTCCGGGCTCGGGCCGGCGAGATCGTCCAAGCCGCAGGCATGCATCGCTCGTCGAGCAGATGCCGATGCGGAGCGCACGGTCAATGACCGTGACTGGTGGCGCAGCAGCTGCCGTGCCCGTACGATCACCCTGAGGGTGGACAGGGCAAGGAAGGTGACCTCTCCCAGGTCGAGGACGAGCTCGGCACTGTCGAGGGCGATGGCGCCTGCCAGTGCCCTGGAAAGGGGTTCGTCCGTGGAAAGGTCGTGCTCGCCCTGTAGCCATACGACGACAGCGCCGACCGGCCGCTCGCCTGGGGCGCCGGCCGCCCGGTCGTCGGCGGCGAAGAAAGATGATCCGGGAAGGTTCATGGCACTCTCCTGCCTCAGGCAGTGCGAAATCGCGTTACCAAGGTCTGGAGTACCGCCCCCGGGCCAACTTAAGCCGGCCTGGCACTTCCGGGGATCTTGTCGTGCCTCTTCTGAAGGTACACCCTGTGCGTGGGCGGGTGCACCATGACAATTTCAGCGCTGGACCGCAGCCAGCGAGGCCGCGGACCGCCTGACTAGAGGTTATCGTCGGGCGAGGCGGCGCCCGCTCGGGGTGCCGGGTGGCGTGTAGTTCATCTCGAAGTGGTGGTAGAGCGCCGACTCGTCGTCTTGGGAAAGCTCCTCGCCGTGCATCTCGAGGTCGGGGGCGTCGCGGACCTGTTCCTTGGTCACCGTGACCTGTAGGTCGTCGGGACCGACGTGGATGCCGGCGAGCGGGACAAAGGTCAAATGGCGGCCGATGAGACCTTCCTTGACCGTCCCGAACTGGGGCTCGTCGGTCTCAACGTCGACGTACACCTCTTCGAGCTTGCCGATCTTGGCGCCGTCGCGGTCGATGAGAGTTTTTCCGTGCCACTGTGCGGCATTCCACTTGGCCTGGTCATTGGCTTCCGACATTGCAGCCTCCTCGTCTCGTGTCAACCTCATGTAAAACATTGCCCTTGGTGGCGCAATGAAACTTCAAAGGGCGAAAGCCCTGGGGGAGCGCGTAGTTCCGCTCCAGGGCCTTCGCCGATGACCTGGCCCGCTCAGCCTCGAGCGCTGAGCGGGAGATCGGACTACGTGCCGGCGATTGCGGCTACCGGGAGGTTGGAAGCCACTCCGGCTGGCATTGCGCTCACTTGGGCATCGCCAAAGCCATAGACCTTGCCATCGGAACCGGCCATCAGGTAGCCGCCGTTGTCAGGGGTGAGGGCTAGCCCGACGATGTCAGCGACCCTGATCCCTTCTCCCGGCAGAGAGCCATGGAACCTGGCCCCGGAGCCGAAACTGAAGGCGCCGCCGTCAGCGCCTACGAGGATGTAGCCCCGCCCGGTCGACGAGGGCAGGATCGCGCGGATGTCGTGCACGTGCTTGCCCAGGCCAGGCAACGACCCGTAGAAATGGGTCGCCCCGAAGGTGAAGACGCCACCGTCCGAGCCCACTAGCAGGTACCCGCCGCCGCCCGGGGAGGCAACCATCCCGACCACGTCTTTGACATGGACGTGGATGCCGGGGAGCGACCCGTGGAACTTCGCGTCACCGAAGGTGAAAAACCCGCCGTCCGCGCCCACGAGGTAGTAGCCAAGCCCGTCGCTTGTAGGAGCGATGGCCACTACGTCTGAGACGTGCTTACCGAGGTCGGGCAAGTCGCCGTAGAACTTGGCGTCGCCCATGGCGCTAACGCCGCCATTGGCGGTCACGACCCAGTAACCCTTGGCGCTCGGGCTTGCGGCGATGCCCACGACCGCGCCAGATGTGGCCGAGGTCGCCACTCCTCCGAGCGACTGGGCGGCGCCGGTGCCGAACACCTGGCCGTTGCCCGTGGCAAGCCAGTAGCCGGCCCCGGGTAGGTCAATGGCTTCGGCGTAAATGGCCGAGCTGGAAGGCCCCGAAAGGGCCCCACCGGAGTAGACGGCCTGAATGCTCTCGTGGCCGCCGGAGAAATAGGTGGTCGCGCAGGTTGCTTCACCCGAGGAGCTGAGCGCCACCTTGTCGCAGCCGGCGACGGGCGCCCCGTTGTCGAGGAAGTTGACAGTGCCGTCACTTGTCGCAGGGAGCACTTTGGCTGTGTAGGTGATGGCCTCGCCGACCGCTCCCGGGTTCGCCGAGGACACCAATGACGCCGTGGTGTGCGCTATGGCAGGTGCCGTCGTAGTCGTAGTTGCTGGGGTTTGGCCGTAGAGGTTCAGCTCGTCGACCGACCACCAGTCTTTCGCGGCCGAGGTCAGGACAACCTTTACGTAAGTCGCTGTTTGCGGCACGAAGTTGACCGTTTCAGGGGTGCTTGTGCCCGTGCAGCGAGCGACGGTCGCCCAGGAGGTGCCGTTATTGGAGACATCGACGTTAAATGTCCGGGCGTAGTCGGTGGGCGAGTTGGGCACACTTATCCTCAGCCCGTAGAAGCTCTCCACGTGGCCGAGGCTCACTTCGAGGTAGACGCCGAAAGCCTGGTCTTCGTTGGTGCTGAAGCGAGTCGAGTAGTTGCCGTCGAGAGAGTTGGCCGGAGTGTCGGCGCTGCTCGAAGGGGCATTTGTGCTTGCCACCCAACCCGTGTGGCCGAGAGCGGTGCCGCTTAGTGTGGCAGCGCAATTGGAACCCGGCACAGCGGTAGTGGTCGTCACCGGTACCGTCGTCGTGGCTGCCGTCGTGGTTGTGGTGGCCGCAAGGGCCGGTGAAATGCTGGAGGCCACGAAGCCGCCGACAATGGCGAGTGTTGCCAATGTGGCGGTGCCACGCGCAGCGTGCCAGCGTTGCCGTTTAAATGTCATCTTTTCCTTTGGTCGGTATTTGATAATTGATCGATTTGCTCAAACCGGCGCGAGCGCCGCGGCTTGCATTAGAAAGGAGCGCCCAGAAATGGGGCGGAGGACCTAGAGCACCGGACGGGCGCGAGCCAAGAAATGCCCGCGCCAAGAAATGCCCGCGCCAAGACGAGGTTCATTAGGACCGGGGATGGCGAAAAACGAGAAACCACGGGGCGTGGGCTCCTCCTACCTCAGGCATTGCGATGTCGCTACCGAAGTCCGGAGTACCGCCCCCAGCCAGCCAACTGGCCCAACACGTACGGGGCTATTGCCGTGTCTCGCTCATCGTACATCAGAAAATCGACCTGGCGGCGCCCGCTAGGTCGCCGACCTCCGGGGGCGGACCGGTCCCGGTTGGTTTAGCCGGTCCAAGGCCGATGCAGGTAGTGAGCCCGCGATGATCGCCTGCGCCACTTCTGCAAGCCGGAGGTTGTGGTTCCGGGCGTGATTGCGCAACGCCGAGAACGACTGCTCCATGTTGAAGTTTTGTCGCTCGGCAACCATTCCTTTGGCTTGCTCGATCACGACCCGGCTGTTGAGCGCGTTCTGGAGTTGTTGGTTGACGACTTGGGCCTCCAGGGTGGCGCGATGCTGGAGGATGGCGATGGTCGCGACGTCAGCCAATGCCTGGGCAGCCTCTACGTCAGCACTTTGCATCTCGCCCGCCTCGACGTGGAACAGGTTGAGGGCGCCAAGCACCGTGCCCCGGAGGTGCATGGGCAACGCCTGAACAGAGCGGAACCCGGACGCAAGAGCCTCGGCTGCGAAGCGCGGCCAGCGGCTGTTAGCTATGGCGAGGTTCTTGCTCATGACGGGTTTGCCACTGCGGTAGCAATCAAGGCATGGACCTTCCTCAGACTGCAGTTCGAACAGTTCCAGGACCCGCATCGTCTCGCTAGAAGACGCCATCACCCGTAATTCGCCGTCGGGCCCGGCCAACATGAGGCCGGCGGCACCGACATCGAGCACCTCGACGCAGCGGTCAGCCAACCGGGTCAGTAGCTCGACGACGTCAAAGTCGGCCACCAGCGTGTCCGCCAGTTCCACCAGAGCCCTCGTGAACAAGGTTTGTTTAGCCATCGGGCCTTCTGTCAGGTTGTCGTCGACCTTCTAGCCATCTACAGCCTCTTCTTGCCTGGGGGGACGTTCAGGGCCCGGGTTATGTTCGCCCTCTGAAGCCCACCAGGTCGTCTCATCGGTTACGTCGTACCGGTGGCGCCCGCTCCTGGACGTGCCAAGGACGCTGCCGAGAAGGGCGATCGGTATCACGGCCACGAGAACCCAGATGAGCATCGCCTCAACGTGGTCCTTCTAAGGCCCATGGCGGCGAAGCTCCGGCCAACGACGTCAGCTGGGACCACTTAGGCGCGACAAGCCAATGGGGCGTCGGTCGGTCAGAAAATATCAAGGACCCGACGAGGGCCATGGCACGCTCCTACCTCAGGCACTGCAAACAACTCGTACCAGGGTCCGGAGTACTCTCAATCATGATAGGCACCTAGCGGTGAGCCTGTCAAGGTACGGGAAAAGCGGCTGTGCCGTCGCTGAGAGGAGCATTCTCATGCCACAAAAACCCTCTTTCGGCCGCCTTCTTTGTGCCGTGCTCGCACTTTCGTTCGTCGTTGGTTTCGCTATCTACGTGGTGTCGGGTGCCACCACTGACAAAGGGACGACGCGGGCCATTGGGTCTGAAAGCGCAATAATTAAGGGCGCGGAGAAGGCGAGCTGTTCCAAGTACGGCAAGTACGCGTCGATCGCAATGCTGCGGGACGAGGGTTTGCTCGCGTTCGCGCCTGTTTACAATTCCGTTGTGTACCTACCCGGGCCCGGGTGCGGGACGATAGTTATCGGCTCGCCCGCGTACCAATCGCCGGCCGGCTGAAGCGCTCGTGGCGGGCTGAGGGGCCCGGCTGGCGGACGGGTGCCACTGCAGCGTTGGGCCGACTGGGACCACCGGGGCCCGGTCACCCACTGTCCGAGGCTGCAGCAGGTTTTGCCGCCAAAAGGTGGGTGTGGAGGCTTATTTGCGGTCCGATCGCCCCGAAGTGCTACGACCTGCCTTGACCAACCGAGCGGCCCCTACCTAAGCTCAACCTCATCTCAGGCGGCCGTCTCAGGCCACACTCCCAAGGGGGCACCCGGTTGTCCAAGAAGCTCTCAGTGCCCGGCTTCATCGGTGCAGCGTGGATGGTCATTGCGGTCCTGCCTGCTGCTATAGGTGCCGGGGCGGCGCCGGTTTCGGCTCAATCGACCAGCCCGACCTTCCTTGCCGCGTCCAACACCGAACCGGCGTTCGACTTCATGACGCAGGACTTCGTCCAGACGGCCAATGGCGGCAACAGTGTCACGTTCAGTTTCGCTGGGTCAGGCCACCTCGCCGGTGTTGCCGACGGGGGAGTGGACTTCGCGTCCGACGGCTCGGGCAATTCGCCTTCCGGCGACGCATTGTTCGCATCGGCCGACGAGGCCAACGTCGACAACACAATTCCTGCGGGTAGCCCGGCCGCGACCAACGCGGGGGCGGTGCCGAAATACACAGACGGCCGATGCATTGACGCACATTCAGCCACGTATTCTCCGGCAAATGGCGGCAATAACAATGGCACGTCCTGCCCTGGTGTCGGCTCGACCCGTGCGCAGTACACTACGGGACGCCTCGTGATCGTCTCGTGCAGGAAGGGCGGCAAAACGTTGGCGCCGGCACAGGACGCCCCAACGTGCGCGGAGCCAGTTAGTGGCTACTTTGGCAAGACTGGTACAAATGAAGCTCCCTACACCATGGCCCAGGTTTGGGGCGAGCTGCTCGCCCATACAAAAAAGTCTTACGGTGGCACGGCCCCTCACAACGTCGGCGGTTACCTCGCAATTGCCGACCCGAAGAACGGCTGGGTTTTTGCGAGCACTGGTTGTGGGCCGTCAAAGGTCGCCCCGAACGCACCGTACGGGCTCGCCGGCATGGAGGCTCTTTACGTCGCCGCCACCGAGTACTACCACCTCAACCCTGACAAGTCCCTCGGCGTGAAGGCCTCCGACCAAGCGTGCGCCGAGATCGACCGGATGACAGGCGCGGGGTCAAGCTTGGACAATTACAACACGACGAGCCCATCGTCGGGCGGCCAGAACGGCAACGGGAACTATTCCGACCCTTCGCTGCCGGTCATCTTCGGCGATAACGTCGGGTTCACTCAGGACAGTGTCGTTGCCGGTACTTCGCAGATCGCGCTCCTGCCGAAGTCGTTCGAGGTCTCTCCCGCAGGTGACGACACCGATTTTTGGGCGGAGGTGCCCGAATGCGGTGTCGCCGACCTCTCGAGCGCGACTGTAGGGAACGGCTGGACGACCCATATGGCCACTGCCGAGCCTTGTACCGACAGGGATTATGTCTCGGGCATGCATGACAACGTGGCGACGAGCATCAGCTCGGGGAACTTCGGCAAAAATGGCATCGATAGCCCTAAGACCCTCGTAGGTGAGCATGGGTATTACCAGCCGATCAGGCAATGGGTGGTCGTAGAGAACGACGACCAAGGCCAAAGCGCCGCGACCGACCTCGCCAGCGCGGACGGTAAATCTGCCCTTGCTTTTGTCCAGTACTTGCTTTCCGCAAAGGGACAGGCCGTCTTAGCTGCTTTCGGATATGACCCGGTCAGTTAGCTGAAGTACAACCTCCGCTAGTGAAGCGGCAGCACAGGGCCCGCCAGGGCCTCGACAACAAGCAAAAGGCTGCCAGAACCTCGCTAGTCGTCGTGTTGGGCCTTGGCCTCGGTTTCGGCGCCGCCCACCTCTTGTCGGGGTACATCGCTTACTGGGACATCGTTTCTGGCCCATTCCTCCTCTCGTTGCGCGTCACGTTTGCAGCGGGCGTGATCGCTGGGACCGCGGGGGTCGCCTCCGGGTATGTGCTTGCCAAGGGCCGCTTCCCGGGCAGGGACTTACTTGAGACGGTAGGGAGCCTGCCAATAATCCTCCCACCGACCGTCGTCGGTTACTACTTGCTCGAGGTGCTCTCCCCGGGCACCCGCGCCGGGGGGTTCTTGACCCGCGTGACCGGCCATGTGTTTGTCTATAACGCATGGGGGTGCGTAATTGCAGCCGCCGTGGCCGCATACCCTTTCTGTTTGCGGGCGTCCCGAACCGCAATAGAAGGGGTCGACCCGCTGCTCGAGCAGGCTGCGCGGACGATGGGCCTGCCCAACTGGCGAGTTGCGCTGCAGGTCACGCTCCCACTTGCGCGACGCGGGATCGCGGCGGGGCTCACGATCGGGTGCGCTCGTGCGCTGGGTGAGTACGGAGCCACGCTCATGGTTGGTGGGGACATCAACGGCAAGACCCGGACTTTGTCGCTGGCGGTCCTGGACTCGTTCACGACGCCCGAGCGTGACACGATGCTGCTGATCCTGGTCCTGATGGCCGTGGTCGCGATGACCGGTGTCGGCCTGCTCGGCCGGAGCCGGACATGAGCACTGCGCTCGAGCTTGCCGTCTCTCGCCAGATCGGCGAGTTCGAGCTGGATGTGGCGTTCACCGTCCAGTCGGGGATGTCGGTGCTGTTCGGCCCGTCAGGGGCCGGGAAGTCGTTGACCCTCGCCCTCATCGCAGGCCTTACCCGACCCGACGCCGGCACGATCGTGATCAACGGGCGAGCCGTAACGGACTGTGCCCGCCGCACCTATGTCACCACCCAGGAACGCCGTGTCGGCATGGTATTCCAGGACGGCCTGCTCTTGCCGCACCGCTCTGTTCTCGACAACGTGGCACTCGCCGTCCGTCAGGCCAGTGGGCGAGGGGCCAGGCGCGCCGTCGCCCGCACCTGGCTCGAACGGGTCGGGGCGGAGGGTTTTGCCGAGCGAAGACCGGGCTCGCTCTCGGGCGGTCAGCGCCAGCGGGTGGCCTTGGCACGCGGTCTCGCCGGGGAGCCGGCACTCGTCTTGCTCGACGAGCCTCTCTCGGCCCTCGACTCGGTGGTGCGCCGTGAAATGCGAAAGTTGATCCGAGGTGTGATCGTCGCGTCGGGTGTGCCGGCGGTGCTGGTGACCCACGATGAGGAGGAAGCCGAAGAGCTCGGTGACGTCATCATCGCTTACGACAAGGGGCGGGTGACCGGGACGCGCGCCGTCGAGCGGCCTATGGGCGGAGAGCACCCGCAGGAGGCACCGCAGAGTGCCGGGCCAATGTGATCGGGTTGGTCCCGCATTCGTGGCTGAACGCTCTCGGGATCCCGTCCTGGGTGTGGAGCCCCCTGTCGGTCTCCCTGCATGCCGCCTTCGAGGCGACGATCGTCGTCGCCGTCGTCGGGAGCGCGCTGGGGTTCCTCCTGGCGAAAGGCAGTTTCCCTGGGCGCGACGCCATCGAGATCTTGTTCAGCTTGCCCATGGCGCTGCCGCCCACTGTGGTCGGGTGGTACCTCCTTACCCAAATGGGAGGTCCCGGGCCTGTGCGAAATGCGGAGGTCCGCCTTTTCGGCCACCCGCTCACTTTTACTTTCAACGGGATCGTTATCGCACAGGTCATCGAGTCGTTCCCGTACTGCCTGCGTTTCTCACGAGCAGCCATCGCCGGGGTAGACCCGCGCTACGAGCAGGTCGCCCGTGCGATGGGGCTCTCGCGGTCGCGGACAGCGCTGCTGGTGACACTGCCGCTGGCCCGCCGCGGGCTTGTCGCGGGTGTCACGATGGCTTTCGGCCGTGCCTTAGGTGACTTCGGGGCGACCATGATCGTTGCGGGGTCGGTGCCGTTGGCGACCACTATGCCGATAGCGCTTTACAACGCCGTCTTCTATGGGCCGCACGAGCAAGCGATGGTCTTGGCGCTCGTGCAAATCGGCGTGGCTTTCGCCATCCTTTTTGGCGTGAGCCGGCTCGGCAAAGTCAGGCCTTGGTGAGCCGGCGGAACAACGAGCCGACCGCTTCGGTTGTAAAGACCATGAGCAGCCCGTTCGATGTCACTTGGGATTACCTGTGCCCCTTCGCCCGCAACGCCCACGAGCACCTTGTCGTCGGGCTGCAGGCCGGGGCCGACTGGGACGTACGTTTCCGCTTTTTCTCGCTCAGCCAGGCCCATCAGACCGATGGTGAGGTTTGGAGCTCGCCGGCTGCCCACTCGGGCGTTCTCGCCGGGTTGGCGGGCATTGTCCTTAGGGAGCAGCAGCCCGACCGCTTCCTGGACGCTCACGTGGCCCTGTTCAGGGCACGTCACGACCAAAGCCTCGACCTGCGTGACAGGCAGGTGATCGTTGATGTCCTGGACGGCGTTGGCGTCGACGGCGCTGCCGTGGTCGAGGAGGCCCTCAGCGGCTGGCCGGCAGAGCGGGCCCGGGCCGAGCACGAAGAGGCCGTACAGCGTTGGGAGGTCTTCGGCGTCCCGACTTTCATTACCGGCGAGAGGGCGGTGTTTGTCAGGCTGATGCACCGGCCTGAGGGCGATGCCAAGGTCGCCGAGTCGACTATTGACCGCGTAATGGACCTGGTAGACGGTTTCCCTGAACTGAACGAGTACAAGTTCACCCAGATCCCTCGCTGAGGGCCTTAGGCGCTCAGACGGCCGGTAGGCGCGGGCAACCGACGCGATAGCGTTTGGCCGGTGCCCGCTCAGCCGACGATCACTGTCGTGGGCAGCATCATGATCGACATGATCAGCTACGTGCCGCGCCTTCCTAAGCCTGGCGAAACGCTCATTGGTGGCCGATTTGAGATCGGGTTCGGGGGCAAGGGCGCCAACCAGGCGGTCATGGCGCGACGATTGGGGGCTTCGGTGCGCATGGTCGCCTGCGTCGGCACTGACGCGTTTGGCGACCAAGCGGTAGAAAACCTCGTGGCGCAGGGTATCGATGCTCAGTCCGTCACCCGTTCGCACTCAGCCACGGGTGTGGCACCGATCTGGGTCGAGGCCGACGGCACAAACCGGATCGCTGTCATCCCGGGGGCCAACGATGACTCGGATCCCGACCAGGTGGCAGAGACCGTCCTGGCCCAGCCTTCCCAGGTCGTGATCGGCCAGCTCGAGGTCCCGCAACCGGTGACGGTTGCTGGCTTCCGCGCAGCACGCAGTGCCGGCACGACCACCATCCTCAATCCCGCCCCAGCCGCAGATATCGAACCCGAGCTGCTCTTGCTGACCGACTGGCTGATCCCGAACGAGACCGAGTTCGCGTCCCTGGCGGGGTCACTGCTGAGCACAGAGGTCGGCCCGGTCACAGACGAGCATGTGCTCGCCCTCGCCGCCGCCATCTCACCGCGCTTGCTCGTGACGCTCGGAGAAGCCGGGGCTCTCATGGTGGAGGGCGGCAAGGCGGTGAGGTTGCCCGCGCCACGTAGCCACGTCGTAGACACGACGGGAGCCGGCGATGCCTTTGTGGGCGCGTTCGGCTACGGCCTTGCCAGCGGGCTATGGCGGCCTGCCGGCGCTATGGATCTCGCGCTGCGGTGCGCCTCTTTCAGTGTCAGCCGCCGGGGCACGCAGTCCTCGTTCCCTACGCCGCAGGAGGCCGAGCAACTGCTCGGGAGCCGCTGAGGGGCCTAGATTGGCCTGTGTAAATGAGCGCTCAAACTGGTGACCAGGTAAGGGTCGTCGAGAGGCGGCGGACAGACGAGCCCGGACGGAATCCCCGAGCGGGCCGGCGCTTCCGATCTGGCCGATCTCGCTCGTTCGGAGATCTCGTTGCGGCGGTTCCTGCACGGCCTCCCGGGCGTCGACCAGGTAGGGGCTGACGCACGCGCAGCAAGCCTGGCGACCCGCTCGATAAAAGCCGGGGCCAAGCTGTGGGCGATCGACGCTGCTATTTCGATGGTCGACCTGACCACGCTGGAGGGAGCCGACACCCCGGGGAAAGTCAGGGCGCTCTGCGGCAAAGCCAGGCGGCCGGGCTCCGACGACCCGAGCGTCCCCCCGGTGGCAGCAGTGTGCGTGTACCCGGACCTGGTCCCTTGCGCCAAGGTCGCTCTCGCTGGCAGCCCGGTCAAGGTGGCCTCGGTGGCCACGGCTTTCCCCTCAGGGCGTGCCTCGTTGCCTGTCAAGCTCGCAGACGTCGCCGACGCGGTCGCCGCCGGGGCCGACGAGGTCGACATGGTCATCGACCGGGGCGCGTTTTTGGCCGGCCATTACGGGTTGGTGCTCGACGAAGTGCGGGCGGTAAAGGCCGCCTGCGGGCGGGCGCACCTCAAGGTGATCCTCGAGACGGGTGAGCTCGTCACTTACGACAACGTCCGGCGTGCATGCTGGACGGCGATGATCGGCGGGGCCGACTTCGTAAAGACTTCGACCGGCAAAGTCAGCCCCGCGTCCACGTTGCCGGTCGCTCTTGTGATGCTCGAGGCGGTCCGGGACTTCGCCGAGGCGTCCGGCCGCTGCGTCGGCGTCAAGGTGGCCGGCGGGATCCGGACCACCAAGGACGCCATCAAGTACCTCGTCATCGTGAACGAGGTCGCTGGGCGAGGCATGGTTGGAGCCAGACCGGTTCCGCATCGGTGCCTCGAGCCTGCTCAACGACCTCTTGATGCAGCGGTACAAGCAGCAGCACGGCGCCTACGCCGGCTCTCAGGATTTCAGCATCGAGTAGACCGGACGACCGTGGCCCGTTTCCCCTACGCACCCGCGCCCGAGTCACGGGCGGTCGTCGACCTGAAGCCGTCCTATGGCTTGTTCATCGACGGGGAGTTCGTCGAGCCTTCCGACGGCGACCACTTCAAGACTGAGAACCCGTCTTCGCAGGAGGTGCTCGCAGAGGTCAGCTCCGCGGGCCCGGCCGACGTCGACCGCGCGGTTGCGCGCGGCGAGGCGAGCCCAAGAGCAGGTCTGGGGGCCGATGCCCGGAAAGGAGAGGGCCAAGTACCTCTTCCGCGTCGCCCGCATCCTCCAGGAGCGGTCACGGGAGCTGGCGGTCCTCGAGACCCTTGACAACGGCAAACCGATCCGGGAGTCCCGCGACGTCGACATCCCCTTGGCTGCCGCCCACTTCTTTTACCATGCCGGCTGGGCGGACAAGCTCGCCTATGCCGGCCTCGGGCCCGACCCCCGTCCTCTTGGGGTTGTCGGGCAGGTAATACCGTGGAACTTCCCGCTCCTCATGGCGGCGTGGAAGCTGGCGCCGGCGCTGGCCACGGGTAACACCTGCGTGCTGAAGCCAGCCGAGACGACCCCATTGTCGGCGCTGTTGCTCGCCGAAATCTTCCAGCAGGCCGAACTGCCCCCCGGGGTCGTCAACATCATCACCGGAGCCGGCGGTACCGGCGCGGCCCTGGTCGCCCACCCGGGGGTCGACAAGGTGGCCTTCACCGGTTCCACCGAGGTCGGTAAGCAAATCCAGCGCACTCTCGCCGGCACGGGTAAGCGGCTCACCCTGGAGCTTGGCGGCAAGGCAGCAAACGTGGTCTTCGACGACGCCCCGCTGTCGCAGGCGGTCGAGGGGATCGTCAATGGCATCTTTTTCAACCAGGGCCAGGTCTGCTGCGCCGGGTCCCGCCTGCTGGTCCAAGAGAGCATTGCCGAGGGCGTCGTGGAAGCCCTCAAGCGACGGCTAGAGACGCTGCGCCTCGGGGACCCGCTCGACAAGAACACGGACATCGGTGCCATCAACTCCATGCAGCAGCTGGACAAGATCCGCGAGCTAGCGGCTTCGGGCGAGGCCGAAGGTGCCCAGCGCTGGTCCCCGACGTGCCCGTTGCCCGAGCGCGGCTACTGGTTCCCCCCGACGGTGTTCACAGACGTGGTCCCCGCCCACAGGATCGCCCGCGAGGAGATCTTCGGGCCGGTGCTGTCCGTCCTGACGTTCCGTACCCCCGAGGAAGCCATCGAAAAGGCGAACAACACCACCTACGGGCTGTCCGCCGGGGTCTGGACCGAAAAGGGCAGCCGGATCCTCTACATGGCCTCCCGGTTGCGGGCTGGTGTCGTCTGGGCGAACACTTTCAACCGGTTCGACCCGTCCAGCCCGTTCGGCGGATATCGCGAGTCGGGCTTTGGCAGGGAAGGCGGGCGCCACGGGCTAGCGGCCTATTTGAAGGGTGCGAACGGGGCCGGTCATGCCTGAGAGCCGGCTCGCCGTCCGTAAGACCTACAAGCTCTACGTCGGGGGCGCCTTCCCCCGCTCGGAGTCCGGGCGCTCGTACGTGGTCTCCGGCGCCGACGGCCGTCGCCTTGCCAATGCCGCCCTCGCATCGAGAAAGGACGTGCGTGACGCCGTCGTAGCAGCGCGCAAGGCACAGCCCGGCTGGGCTGCGGCCACGGCTTACCTGCGGGGCCAGGTGCTCTATCGCGTAGCCGAGATGCTCGAAGGCCGTCGCGCCCAGTTCGTCGAGTCCCTCGTAGCGGGAGAGGGCCTGACCACCGAGGCGGCCTCGTCTTCAGTGGACGCCTCGGTCGACCGCCTTGTCTGGTACGCGGGGTGGGCAGACAAGCTCGCCCAGGTGGCTGGCTCAGCAAACCCGGTCGCCGGTCCGTACTTCAATTTCTCCATCCCCGAGCCCACCGGTGTGGTCGGCGTCCTCGCTCCTCAGAGCTCCTCTCTCCTCGGTCTGATAAGCGTGGTCGCCCCGGTCATCACGAGTGGCAACGCCGCTGTGGTCCTAGCGAGCGAGGCCTACCCCTTGCCGGCCCTCGACCTGGCCGAAGTGCTTGCGACCTCCGACCTGCCCGGAGGAACCGTCAACATACTGAGCGGCCGCAGCGCGGAGCTGGCGCCGGTGCTGGCGGCACATCGCGACGTCGAGGCGATCGACCTCGCGGGAGCACCCGAAGGCCTCGACGCCCAGCTCGAGGAGGCAGCCGCAGACAATGTGAAGCGCGTGCTGCCCCGGGAGCGACCGTCCCCGGACTGGCTATCGGAGCCGGGGCCGGACCGGATGCTCTTTTTCGTCGAGATCAAGACCGTCTGGCACCCGCTGGGCGTCTGAACCTCGCTAAAGTGCTCCGGCCCCGAACAACGTCAAACGGCACCCGGTGTACCAGCTGGCGGCCCGGCTGCACCTGGGGACTGCAAACCCGGACTTTTTCTAGCGGTCCTTAACGCGGCAGCTCGGGATAGGGCGGCTTAGATCCCCGAAGAAAACGCGACGGCGATCTCCGCGCCGAGGCGCACGTTGCCCCTGACGGCGGCCAGGTTGGCCTCGAGCGAGGCGCCTTCGGTAGCGGCCACCAGCGCGGCCAGCAGGTAGGGCGTCAGGCGCTGGCCGCTGACACCGTCGGCGTCGGCAGCCTCTAAGGCGTGCGCCAGGGCACGGTCGTGCAGCGCCGGGTCGAGCTGCTCCGCCTCGGCGACGGGGTTGGCGACCAGGACGGCGGAGGCGATCCCAAGCGAGTCCTGACGGCGCATGATCTCTGCGACCTGCTCCGCGCTGTTGACGGTCCAGTCCAGCGGTCGGCCTGAAGTGTGAAGGTAGAACCCCGGGAACGAGCCCGTCGCGAACCCGACCACCGACACGCTCAAGGTCTCCAGGCGCTCGAGAGTGGCCGGGACATCCAGGATCGACTTGACCCCTGCCGAGACGACTGTGATGGCTGTGCGGCTCAGCACGTCTAGGTCGGCCGACTCGTCGAAGGACTCGACGAAGCCCCTGTGCACGCCGCCGAGACCGCCTGTAGCGAAGACCCGGATGCCGGCTTGCGCAGCGAGCCAAGCCGTGGCCGAGACCGTCGTTGCCCCGCTTGCGCCAAGAGCCATCGCTACCGGCAGGTCGCGCCGGCCAAGTTTGCGGAGCTCAGTGCTCCCGGCCACCCGGACGAGCTGGTCGCTTTCGAGGCCGATGTAGGCGGTGCCGTCGAGGACGGCGATCGTGGCCGGGCACGCCCCTTGCTCGCGTACGGTGGCCTCGAGCTCCCGGGCAACCTCGAGGTTGCGGGGCCGGGGGAGGCCGTGCGAGATGATCGTGGACTCCAAGGCAACGACGGGCTTGCCGTCACGCTGCGCTTTGGCGACCTCGGAACTTCGCCGGCCGGGCCCCTCGACGGCGCTAGGGGTAGTCATCGGGCCTCAATGTAGCGGGCGACCTCGCGGCGGAGCTCCTCGAGCCTGGAGCGCGCCGCCCTCCGGGCCTCGGGGAGATCCTGCAAGGAGCATGGCCCTGACGTCGCCTCCAGGTAAACCTTGAGCTTGGGCTCAGTGCCGCTTGGCCGCAGGACGACGCGGCCGAGCCCGCTCAGTTGAAGGACCAGGACATCGGCGGCCGGGAGGTCTCCGCCCCCATGGGCCAAGTCGCGAACCTCGCTTACCGCCAGGCCCGCCAGATGGCTCGGCGGTGCCAAGCGCCAACGTCCCATCAGCGAGGCCATGACCTCCATGGCGTCATTGCCCGGCAGGCGCAACGACCACTGCGCGGTCGAGTGCACGCCGACGAGCGATTCGAGCGCGTCCAGCCGTTCCGGCAATGAACCTCCCTCCTGCTTGGCTCGCGCCGCCATGTCGGCGACGACTAAGGCAGCCGAGAGGCCGTCCTTGTCAGCTACCGCGGTGCTTACCGCGTACCCGAGCGCCTCCTCGTAGCCGAAGAGCAGGCGATGGCCTGGCTGCAGCCGAGCCGCACGGGCGATCCATTTGAAACCAGTGAGCGTCTCGGCATAGCTGACCCCGTACGACCGGGCCAGGGCCGACAGCATGGAGGATGACACGACCGTGGTCGCCACGAGCCGGTCGGCGCCCGTGGTGGTCGCCATCAGGTGAACGGCAATGAGGGCCCCCAGCTCGTCGCCCGTCAGCACACGGAACCCGGGGCCGCCTGGGACCGGTACGGCGACGGCCAGGCGGTCGGCGTCCGGGTCGTTCGCGAGGACCAGCTCGGCCCCCACCTGCTCGGCGTGCGCCAGCGCCAGGTCGAGCACCCCGGGCTCCTCAGGGTTAGGGAACGGGGTGGTAGGGAAGTCCGGGTCAGGTTGAGCCTGGGCTGGCACGAAGTCCGGCGGGTCGAAGCCGGCCTCTTCGAAAAGGCCCGGCAGCACCGCACCGCCGACCCCGTGAAGGGGGGTGTAGACGGTGCGCAGCCGGCGCGGGCCACCGGGGCCCAGCGCGGACAAGACAGCACCTCGGTAGGCCGCAAGCAGCTCTGGCTCGTCGATGTCGGCGAGCCGCCCTCCGGGCTCACCGGAAATTGCGACGTCACCCGGGGCGCTGCTCGCCGCGGCCGCAGCCGTGATCGCCGCGGCCTCGTCCGGCAACGCTTGCGCGCCGTCGCCGAGATAGACCTTGTAGCCGTTGTCGGGAGCCGGGTTGTGGCTGGCGGTAACGACGACCCCGGACGCAGCTGCGAAGTGGAGCACCGCGAATGCAGTAATGGGTGTGGGCAGGGCGCGCTCGAAACGCAATACCTCCAGGCCCGCGGCGGCCAGCACCCGGGCGGTGTCGTCCGCGAAGTCGGCGGAGCGGTGCCGGGCGTCGTGGCCGACGACGGCTCCTATCCCGGTCCGGGAGGAGGGGCCGGATCCGTAGGCCATGTCGCTAGCGGCGAGGTGCCGGTCCAGCAGGTACCGCGCCAAGCCGGCGCTCGTCCTTCGTACGACGGCCCGGTTCATGCGGGCCGGGCCAGCCCCGAGGGGGCCGCGCATGCCCGCCGTGCCGAACTCCAGCGGATGGCTGAAGCGGTCCCGCAAGCCGGCCTCGTCCGATCGCTCCAAGAGATCCGCCAACTCGGCTCGCGTCTGCGGGTCTGGGTCCTGCGCCATCCAGGCTTCAGCCCGGGCCACCAAGTCACCGAGCAGCATGACGGGCCGCGATCTATCGGGCGAAGGCCGGCAGGAGCTCGTTCGCGTAGGCGCGCAACGTCGCTTCCTTCTGGTCGTGCATCAGGTAGATCGCAAACTGGTCGACGCCAAGGGCCGCGAGCTCTTGCATCCGCGCGACGTGGGCGGCGAGCGGCCCGAGGACGCAGAAACGGTCGACGATCTCGTCCGGGACGAAGTCGGCTGACGGGTTCCCGGCCTTGCCATGGTGGTTGTAGTCGTACCCTTTGCGCCCGGCGATGTAATCGGTCAACGCCTCAGGTACGGCCCCGGACGCGGCGCCGTAGCGCTCCACGATGTCTGCGACGTGGTTGCCGACCATGCCCCCGAACCAGCGCAGCTGGTCACGTTGTGCTTGCAGGTTGTCACCGACGTAGGCCGGCGCGGCGACGCATACCTTGAACGTGGCGGGGTCGCGCCCGACTGCGGCTGCAGCAGCACGGGCCACGCCAGCCGCCCACCCGACTACGAACGGGTCAGCGATCTGAAGGATCACACCATCGGCGCACTGGCCCGCCAGCTCCAGGGCGCGGGGGCCGTAGGCGGCCATCAACACCTCGAGATGGCCGTTTTGCACCCAGGGGATCGCGACGGCGGAGTCGCCCAACTGGGCCGAGCGGCCTTCGGCCATATCCCTGATGGCCGTTATCGCCTGGCCGAGCGTGGCCAAACTGGCCGGCGCACGCCCGATGAAGCGCACCGCAGAGTCGCCCCGGCCGATCCCGCAGATAGTCCGGTTGCCGTACATCTCGTTCAAGGTGGCGAACAGCGAGGCTGTCACCGCCCAGTCGCGCGACAACGGGTTGGTCACCATCGGCCCCACGATGACCGACTTCGTCGTGGCGAGGATCTGCGAATAGATGACGAACGGTTCCTGCCAGAGCACCGGCGAGTCGAACGTCCAGACGTATTCGAAGCCGAGCGACTCCGAGAGCTGGGCAAGCTCTACCACGCGTCGGGCAGGGGGATCGGTCTGCAGGACCACGCCGAATTTCAAATCGCTCGCCCTTCTGTTCGGACAGGCCTCCCCGGCCCGCCATTACGGTTTGTCGTGCGGGTAATTCTGCGCCTTAGACCAGGTAGCCGTTAACCCCTCGGGTCAGGAACTTGCCATGCCCTTCGCTCCCCACGTACTGGCCTGCGTCGATCACGAATTGGCCACGTGAGAGCACCGTGCTGACCCGGCCCGTGACTTCCTTGCCCTCGTAGGCCGAGTAGTCGACGTTCATATGGTGAGACGCCGCCGAGATCTTTTGCGTAGCGGACGGGTCGTACACGACGATGTCGGCGTCCGACCCCGGTGCCAGTACGCCTTTGCGGGGATAGAGGCCGAACATCCGGGCGGGGGTAGTGGAGTTGACCTCGACCCAGCGGGCCATCGTGATCTCTCCTGCCAGCACGCCTTGGAAAGTGAGGTCCACACGGTGCTCGACGCCCGGGATGCCATTGGGGATTTTCGAGAAGTCGCCCATGCCAAGCTCCTTCTGCTCCTTGAAGCAAAACGGGCAATGGTCAGTGGACACCACCGACAGGTCGTCAGTTCGCAGCCCTCGCCATAGGTTTGCCTGGTGCTCCCGGGCGCGCAGCGGGGGCGAGCAGACGTATTTCGCACCTTCGAAGCCCTCGCGGGCAAGGTCGTCCGCCGAAAGGAACAAGTACTGCGGGCAGGTTTCGGCGAAGGCGTTCTGACCTTGGTCGCGAGCTTCGGCCACTGCCTCCAGGGCGCCGGTCGTCGACAGGTGCACGATGTACACCGGGGCACCCGCCACCTTGGCCAGGGCGATCGCCCGGCCCGTTGCCTCTGCTTCAAGCCGGTCGGGGCGGGTAAGGCCGTGGAAGCGAGGAGCGCTCTCGCCACGCGAGAGCGCCTGGGAAACGAGAACGTCAATGGCAATCCCATTTTCGGCGTGCATCATTATGGTGGCCGCCGAATCTCTGGCTTGTTGCATCGCCTTGAGAATTTCCCCGTCTGTCGAATAGAAGACACCCGGGTACGCCATGAAGAGCTTGAAGCTCGTTACTCCCTCGCCGACGAGCTGGTCCATTTCCTTGCATGATTGCTCATTAACGTCCGACACGATCATGTGGAACCCGTAGTCGATGGAGCAGTGCCCTTCGGCTTTTTGGTGCCACGCGTCGAGCCCTGAGCGCAGCGTCCCACCTTTGCTCTGGATGGCGAAGTCCACGATGGTAGTTGTGCCCCCCCAGGCCGCCGCCCGGGTGCCGGTAGCGAAGGTATCCGCAGAACTGGTCCCACCAAAGGGCATTTCCATGTGGGTGTGCACGTCGACTGCGCCCGGGATGACAAGACGCCCCGACGCGTCAACATGGCGAGCACCCTCGGCGAAGCTGGTGGAGAGCTCCGACCCCGGCGCCGCCAGCGCCACGATGCGTTCGCCGTCCACGAGTACATCTGCAGGCTGTGTACCGGTTGAGCTGACAACTGTCCCACCCGAGATCAGAATTCGCATGAACGGCTCCTTTCGGCTAGCTGGGCATCGCTGGCGCGGTCACGGTTGGACGAGGGGACCATAAGCGCCGGGGTTGCGGTCACGGTAAAAAGCCCAGGTTTGACGGACCTCGGCGAGAAGGTCCATGTCCAAGTCACGAACTATGACTGCGCTCTTGTCGTCGGGCGCGGCGTCGCCTACGAGCTGGCCACGAGGATTTACGAAGTACGAGCTCCCGTAAAAGTCATCATCGCCGAGCGGTTCTACACCAACCCGGTTGATGGCGCCGACGAAGTACTCGTTCGCGACAGCGGAGGCGGGCTGCTCGAGGCGCCATAGGTACTGGGAGAGGCTTCGGCTCGTGGCTGAAGGGTTGAACACGATGCGCGCCCCGGCAAGGCCGAGCGCGCGCCACCCCTCGGGGAAGTGGCGGTCGTAACAGATATAGACCCCGACCGGGCCGACGGCGGTCTGGAACACGGGGTACCCGAGGTTGCCCGGGCGGAAATAGTACTTTTCGAAAAATCCTTGGACCTGCGGGATGTGGGTCTTGCGGTACTTGCCGAGGTATGTGCCGTCGGCGTCGATGACCGCAGCCGTGTTGTAGTACACGCCCGGCTGCTCCTCTTCGAACACGGGGACCACGAGCACCATGTGGAGCTCGCGGGCGAGCGAGCACATCAGCTCGGTGGTCGGGCCGCCAGGGACCGCCTCGGTGAAAGAGAAGTACTTGGAGTCCTGGACCTGGCAGAAATAGGGACCGTAGAACAGTTCCTGGAAGCAGAGCGCCTGGGCGCCTTGTGCGGCAGCCTCCCGCGCTAGCTCCACGTTGGCTTCGATCATCGACTGCTTGTCGCCGGTCCAACTGCTTTGGACAAGCGCCGCTCGCACGATCTCGGACATGCGTTGTGCTCCTCTCTGAAGTTCAGATCTCGGCGGCGCGAAGGGCGTCACCCAGTACCGCCAGCGCTTCTTCAGCCTGCTGCATGCTCACCGACAGGGGTGGTGCGATACGCAGCACGTTGCCGTAGAGACCGCCTTTGCCGATGAGCACGCCTCGCGCCCGGGTCTCTTCGAGGACACGGCCGGCGGCTGGCGCCGACGGTGTTGCGCTGCCGGGCGCGACAAGCTCGACGCCGATCATGAGCCCCTTGCCGCGGACTTCGCCGACAATGTCGGAGCTTTCGGCCAATCGGAGCAGGCCCTCCAACAAGAAGTCCCCGACCAATTTGGCGTTGGCCTGGAGGTCGTGGGAAACAAGATAATCGAGGTTGGCCAATGCGGCGGTCGTCGCCAAAGGGTTGCCCCCGAAGGTCGAGATCGAAGCCGCCTGGAGCGAGTCCACTAGCTCGCCGCGGCCCACCACCCCGGCGATAGCCATGCCATTGCCTACGCCCTTGGCGAAGGTCAGAAGATCGGGAGTTATCCCGTGGGCCTGGAACCCCCAGAAGTGCGAACCGGTGCGGCCCCAACCCGTTTGCACCTCGTCGGAAATAAACGGGATGCCAAATTCGTCGAGCACCTGCTTCAAAGAGGCGAAGAACCCATCGGGCGGGATGATAAACCCGCCCACTCCCTGGATAGGCTCCGCGATCATGCAGGCGACGTCGCCTGCGGTCGTGGTCTCGATGACCTGGCGCAAGTCCTGCGCGCAGGCGGCGTTGAACTCCTCGTCGCCAAGGTGGGCGAACGGGCTGCGCCGGCGGTCGCCGTTGTGGAGGTAGCTCACCTGGAGAGGGCTCAAGCTGGAAGCGGACCAGGAGCGGTTGCCGGTCACCGACATCGCAGTGAACGAACGGCCGTGGTAGCTATTGCGCAGCGCCAGCACCTGGTTGGAGCGCCTTGCCGTACAACAAAACAACAGAGCGGCCTCGTTGGCCTCAGTCCCGGAGTTGACAAAAAACACCTTGGCGTCCGGGACCGTGGACAGAGCGGCGATCTTCTCAGCCAGTTCGACCATGGGGCGGATCAGGTACAGGGTCGAAGAATGCAGTAGCCGGCCGGCCTGTTCCCGTATTGCCTCGACGACCTCTGGCACCGAGTGGCCGGTCATTGTCGTAAGGATCCCGCCGAAGAAGTCGAGGTAGTCCCTGCCCTCGGCGTCGGTTACAACGCAACCCTTGCCAGAGACCAACTCGATCGGTTCGTCGTAGTAGAGCGTTAGCCAGGACGGCAGGACCTTGCGGTGCCGCTCGAGCAACTCAGGATGGTCCACTTCGACATGCTACTGCCGCTGCAACCGGCGTCCCAGTGGCGCTCAGCGCCCATCTCGGCCCTGTCAGCTGGCTTGGCGTGGCACTGTGCCGGCAATGCCTGGTGAGGAAACCCGGAAGGCGGACTCGGCGGCCAGTGCATCGTAACCCGGCTTGATGACACCGTTGATCAACGCCAGTCGCTCGTCGAATTCGAAGAACGAGCTCTTCATGGCGTTGATCGAAAGCCAGCGCAGGTCGGGCCAGCCCCAGCCGAAGACCTCTGAGCAGCGGGCCATCTCCGACGACAGGCTCACCCCGCTCATGAGCCGGTTGTCGGTATTGATGGTGGCCCGGAAGCCAAGCCGGCGGAACATACCGATGGGGTGCTCGGCCAGGCCGACGACGGCACCGGTATGGACGTTGGATGTCGGGCAAAGCTCGAGGGCCACCCGGCAGTCCCGGACGTAACTCGCCAGCCTGCCAAGAGTTATCGTGCCGTCGTCGTGGACCGTGATGTCGTCAACGAGGCGGACCCCGTGGCCCAACCGCTCGGCGCCGCACCACTGCAGGGCCTGCCAGATAGACGGGAGCCCGAAGGCCTCGCCGGCGTGCACCGTCGCATGAAAGCTCTCGCGTTGGACAAGCGTGAACGCCTCGAGGTGCAGCGTGGGCGGGTACCCCACCTCGGGGCCGGCCACATCGAAGCCGGCGACCCCGACGTCGCGGTAGTGCACTGCCAGTTCGGCGATCTCGAGAGAGCGGGCGGCTGTGCGCATGGCCGTGAACAGTGCCCGTACCACTATGGGGGCCCGAGCGTCGCGGGCGCGGTCCATCCCGGCAGCGAAGCCGGCCAGCACCGCTTCGGCGACCGCCTCCAACCGGAGACCACCTTCGGTGTGGAGCTCAGGAGCGAAACGGACCTCGGCATAAACCACGCCGTCGTCGGCCAGGTCCTCCACACATTCGCGGGCGACACGCTCGAGTGCCTCTGTCGTCTGCATGACGGCGACCGTGTGCTTGAAACCTTCGAGGTAGCGAACGAGGTTCCGGCGCGGCGTCTCGGTTACGAACCACCGGCTCAGCTCTTCAGGGTCCTTGGCGGGGAGATCCTCATACCCGATGGACTCCGCCAGCTCCACGACCGTTGCCGGTCTGAGGCCGCCGTCGAGGTGATCGTGGAGGAGCACCTTGGGCGCCCGGCGGATCTGTTCGAGCGTTGGCTGGGTCTCCGGCATACCCTGCGTACGCTACCAACCGCCCCAGTCCCGGGCTCAGCCAATTCGCTCGATCACGAGCGGGCTAGAGGCAACGACGGGTGCCTCAGGAGTGACTTCCATGGCGCCGCGCAGCGCTTCCCTGGCGCGCTCCAAGCGGGACGGGTCGTCGGTGTGCAGCTCGAGGACCGGCTGGCCCTTGCTCACCGGCTCTCCAGGCTTGACCAGGCAGACGATCCCGGCACTGGCCAAGACCGGGTCTTCTTTTTTGGCTCTGCCCGCCCCAAGTCGCCAGGCGGCGACGCCGACCGAGCGGGCTTCGAGGCGGGCGAGGAACCCGTCGCGTTCGGCAAGGACCGGTTCGACCACACTGGCCACGGGGAGCGGCGCATCGGGGTCGCCCCCCTGAGCTCGCACCATCGCCCGCCAGACGCTCAGGGCTGAGCCGTCTTCGAGGGCCCGGCGCGGGTCCCCGGCCAGACCGGCCAGCTCGAGCATCACCTCCGCGAGGGCTACCGTAACGGCGACCAGGTCGTCCGGGCCATGGCCCTCCAGCGTCTCGACCGCCTCAGTTACCTCGACAGCGTTGCCGACGGCGCGGCCGAGCGGGACGTCCATCGCGGTGAGCAGCGCAGCCACCTTCAGGTTGGCGCTCCTACCGATCTCCACCATGGCCGTGGCGAGCTCAGCTGCTCGCCCGCGACCGGTCATGAACGCGCCCGATCCCACCTTCACGTCGAGCACCAGGGAGGAGGTCCCCTCGGCGATCTTCTTGGACATGATCGACGAGGCGATCAAAGGGATGGACTCGACCGTGCCGGTGACATCACGCAGGGCGTAGAGCTTGCGGTCAGCCGGCGCCAGGGAAGCGCCGGCCGCGGATATCACGCAGCCCACAGACTCGAGCTGGTCGAGGACCTCTGCCGTCGTGAGCTGAGAGCGCCATCCCGGGATAGCCTCGAGCTTGTCGAGGGTCCCTCCGGTATGCCCGAGCCCCCGCCCCGACAGCTGGGGGACGGCCGCCCCGAGCGACGCCACCAGCGGCGCCAGCACCAATGAGACCTTGTCCCCGACACCCCCCGTGGAGTGCTTGTCAACGCTTGGGCGGGAAAGCCCCGACAGGTCCACCACCTCGCCTGAAGCGACTATGGCGAGCGTTAGGGTGCCCCTCTCCCTCGGTGACATCCCGCGCAGGTAGATAGCCATCAACAATGCCGCGACCTGCTCGTCAGGGACTGTGCCGGCGACGTAGGCGTCGATCAGCCAGCGGATCTCGTCATCGGTGAGCTCGCCGCCGTCGCGCTTGGTGCGCACGAGGTCGACCGCGTCGAAGAGGGCCGGCGCGCTACCCGGCGGCGCGTTACCCGGCGACATGGCTACCCGGCGACATGGCTACCCCGGGCCTCGATGTCGGCGGCGCCGAAAGCGCCGGGGAGCAGTTCAGCGAGGCGTTGAGGCGGCGCCGTGGGCCCGCCGTCCACGAGCAGGCCAGGTCCGCCGTGCTCCATCAGGAGTTGCCGGCATCGGCCGCAGGGCGCGAGCGGGAACCCGTCCCCTGCTGTCACGCTCATGGCCACCAGCCGCCCGTGCCCGCCGCCGACCAGGGCTGAGACGAGCCCACATTCCGCGCAGAGCGTGAGGCCAAAGGAGGCGTTCTCGATGTTGCACCCGGTGACGAGGGTGCCGTCTTGGCTGAGCCCGGCTGCGCCGACTCGGAGGCCGGAGTAAGGCGCGTAGGCATGGGCCGCTGCCGCATCGGCGGCCCGCCGGAGCATGTCCCAGTCGGGAACCTGGCTGGGGCTACCGGTGGGTGTCGTGTCGAGGGGCGCTGGCACGTTGGTGACACTACACATAGCCGGCGGTGACTACGCTGCCTCGCGGTGGCGTCCCCGGTGCAACGACCAGTGGTCGTCGTGGTCGGCGACATAATGGTCGACGTAGTGGTGCTGCCTCTTGGGCCCTTCAACCGGGGTAGCGATACACCTTCCAAGGTCGTCGTTTCTCCTGGTGGGTCGGCTGCAAACCAGGCCGTGGCGCTCGCCGCCGCGGGCGCCGAGGTCCATCTGGTGGCCGCCGTCGGCGATGATGAGCCCGGTCGCGCAGCCGCAGCCGCGCTCGCTACCACGGGGGCCCAGCTGCACCTCCAGGTGCAGCGAGGGCAGCGCACCGGGGTGGTCGTCGCCCTCGTCGACGCTTCCGGGGAACGGTCGATGCTCACCGACCGCGGCGCCAACCTCCAGCTCGGTACCGACGCCCTCGACCCCGTTTTGTTCGTAGCCGGGAGGCACCTACACCTGTCGGGCTACGAACTGCTCGACGAGGCGACCCGCCCTGTCGGGCTGGCGGCCCTCCAGCTTGCGGCAGCCGCTGGGATGACCCGCTCGGTCGACCCCTGCTCGGCGGGGCCGCTGGCTGCCGTCGGCGCCGACGCGTTCGTTTCGTGGACACAAGGCATCGAGTGGTGCTGCGCCAACCTCGACGAGGGCAGGGCGCTGACAGGCGCTACGCATCCCGACGATGTCTTGGCAGCGCTGCGCGCCCATTACCGCGAGGTGGTCGTGACTCTCGGGGCCGACGGGGCGCTGTGGTCCGGCCCGGGTGACGATCGTCTTCATTGCTCGGCGGACGAGGTGGAGGTGGCCGATACGACGGGTGCAGGCGACGCCTTCACCGGGACGTTCCTGGCTCGGCGGCTCAGTGGTGACGGGGCCGATCAGGCACTCAGGGCTGGCCTCGCAGCCGCCGCCCGCGTGGTGGCCGAGCCTGGCGCGCGCTCGTGGGACTGAGGGGCTACTCGCGGCTGTACGGGACGCCGTCCGCGGCCGGAGGGCGCACCCGTCCCACGAGGCCCGCGACGACGGCGATTGTGATCAGGTATGGCGCCATCGACAAGAACGGGGCCGGGATGCTCACGTTCAGCACTTCCAGGTAGCCAGGGAGCGCCTGGGAAAACCCGAAAAGCAGCGCCGCGGAGAGCGCCCGGTACGGACGCCAGCGGCCGAAGATCATCACCGCCAGGGCAACGTAGCCGAGCCCGGCAGTCATGCCGGCCGAGAACTCCTCCCCGCTACCGACCGTGAACCAGGCTCCGCCGATCCCGGCGATCACCCCGCCCAATATCACGTTGCGGTAGCGCACTGAAAGTACGTGGATACCGACTGTTTCGGCGGCCCTCGGGTGCTCGCCGACAGCCCTCGAGCGCAGGCCCCAGCGCGTCTTGAACAACCCGATATGCATCAGCACGAGAAGGATGATGGCCCCGTAGAAGAAGTCGTTCTGGTTGAAAAGCGCTGGCCCGATCACGGGGATCTTGTCCAGCAATGGGATCCCGAACGACGAAAAACCGCCGCCGGCATTCAGGTTTTGGTCCGGGCTCAGCACCTGCTCGGTCAAGAAATTGGTCAGGCCGGTGCAGAACGCGACGATCACCACGCCGACGATGATCTGGTCGGCACCGTAGCGGAGCGCCAGGAACGCCAGCAGCCAACCGAACAGGGCTCCCGCAATGGCACCGGCTGCCACGCCGAGCCACAGGTTGTTGGTCGCGCTGCTCACCATTTCGGCCAGGAAGGCGCCCGAAAGGAACTGGCCCTCTATGGCGATGTTCACGACTCCGGACCGCTCGCACATCATGCCCGACATCGACCCGTAGAGAAGCGGCGTCGAGTACGCGAGCGATTCAGCCAGTAGGTCGACAAGGTTCAGGTCGGCGCCGCGCGCCACCCAGGTCAGGAACGTCCAGAGGAACACCAGTACACCCACGCTCAGCAGGACGTAGCTACCTCGCCCACGCGTCCTGATGCACAGCGTCGTACCGAGACCGGCACAAACGATCGCGAGCACGACCGCGGTCCAACGCACCGGCATGACAAGTGGCGCCAGGTGGAAAGCCGGCTGAGCGTTGAGCAAGAAGGTGGCCTCGACATGATCGTGGACGCTCAAGCCAAGAGGGCCGACCATCACCAGGGCGAGCAGGAGCAGGAAGATCCCCATGCCGCGCACCCGGGCGGGCGACACGATCCTGCCATCGGGTTTGGCCAGTTCGGCCGCCTCCGGGCTGAGGGCTAGGACGCTCACCCGGCCCACCCCTTGGTAAAGAGCAGGATCTTGCCCGTCCGGCCCTGGCGAAGGTGGAAGATCTCACGCACCAGCGCCGGGGTCGCCACCATGAACACGATCACAGCCTGGATGACCGTGGTCAGGTCGATTGGGATGCCGGTGGTCGCCTGCATGTAGCGTCCGCCGGTGCTGAGAGCGGCAAACAGGAGCGACCCGAGCACGACGCCGAGCGGCCGGTTCCGGCCGAGAAGGGCGACCGTGATCCCGTTGAAACCGTTGTAGCCGCCATAGCCGCTCGAGACGAAAAAGTCTGTGCCGGCCAGCGTGGTCATCCCGGCCAAGCCGACCAGTGCGCCCGACATGGTGAGCACGAGCACGGTCGCCAACCGGGCGTCCATCCCCGCCGTCCGTCCCGCCGCGGGGTTGGAGCCGATCACCTTGAACTGGAAGCCAAGCGTGCTCCTGCGCATGAACCAGGACATTCCTGCGGCTACGGCGAGGGCGATGATAAGGCCGAGGTTGACCCGGAGACCGCTGCCCAGCAGGTGCGGCAGTTGGGCCGATTGCGGGATGGTGCGCGAGATGGCGTTGCTCTGCCCGGGTTGCTGGAGAGGAGGGGTAGTTAGCAGGTAGTCCAGCAAGTAGAGGAAGACGTAGTTGAGCATGATCGTCACGATCACCTCGTGCGCGCCGGTCGTCGCTTTCAATATGCCGGGGATAAAGCCGGCGACAGCCCCGCCGGCGGCCCCGGCGAGCACTACCAACGGGAGGTGGAGCAGTAGAGGCAGGTGGACCGCGAAACCTACGTAGGTGGCCGCCACAGCGCCGCAGATGTACTGGCCTTGCCCGCCGATGTTGAACACGCCGGTCGAAAACCCGAGCGCGACGCCTGTCCCGGTCAGGATGAGCGGCGTCGCTGACACGAGGGTTTCCGATAGCGGGGTGAAGACCGTGGTCCAGCCCGATCCCGTTGAGATGGAGTGGCCGACAGCGGAAGGGCTGAAGATGGAGCCGGTGAAGAGCGCCCCGTAGGCGTGGCCGAGGGTGGAGAAGGTGACGCCGAAGGCGTGGCCAGGGGCGGAGAACACGTGGCCCCAGGCATGCAAGGTGGCGGTCGTGGTGACGATGATCAGGATGGCGCCCACGAAAAGGCCGACCACCACGGCCAGGAACGTGACCAGGGCCAGGTTGCCTTCTGCCAGCCACCCGAACGCGCGCCGCCACGGTGGCGATGGCGATGGCGAGGACGACTGCGACGGCGGGACGCCGGCTGGAGAGGGCGAAGGAGCTACCGGGTCTCCGGGGGGTACTTCCGGGTTCGTCAAGGCCCCCCCTGCCCCGCAACGGCGTCCTGCTCCACGCCGGCCATCAGGAGCCCGATCTGTTCGCGCGATGTGCTGGGTGGCACGACGCCGACGATCCTCCCTCGGCACATGACAGCGATCTGGTCTGCCAGCGCTATCACCTCGTCCAGCTCGGACGACACGAGCAGTACGCCCGCCCCTCGGTCCCGCTCGTCGATAATGCGCCGGTGGACGTACTCGATCGAACCTACGTCGAGCCCGCGTGTCGGCTGGGAAGCGACCAGCAAAGTCACCGGCCTGGACAATTCGCGGGCCACCACGACCTTTTGTTGGTTGCCACCCGACAAGGTACCTACGGCCACCTCGGCCGAGGCGGCCCGGATGTCGAACTCCTTCAGCTTTCGTTCCCCGTCGCCCCTCACCCGGGTGAGGTCGCGGCGCCCGAACCGGGCGTTCGGCTCCTGGTTGAAAACGTCGAGCACAAGGTTGTCCGCGATTGACATGGAGAGCACGAGCCCGTCGACCTGGCGGTCTTCGGGGATGTTGGCGATGCCGGACCGTAGCGCCTGGCGAGGAGAGGTGTGGGTAAGGTCCTGGCCCCCGAGCCGGATAGAGCCTTGAGTGACGCTCCCGTGGTGCAACCCCGTGATCGCCTCCGTCAGCTCGGTTTGACCGTTGCCCTGGACGCCGGCCACGGCGACCACCTCGCCAGAGCGCACCGTGAGCGAGACATGGTCGACCACCGTCACGCCGCGAGCGTCGGTGAGGGTAAGGTCCTCCAACTCGAGCACGGCCTGGCCGGGGTTGGCTTCACGTTTGTTCACGACCAGTTCCACTGAGCGGCCGACCATCATCGTGGCAAGCTCAGCCTCGCTGGTCTCGCCGGGCGTAGTCTGTCCAACAACCTTGCCGAGGCGCATGACAGTGATGCGGTCGGCTACGGCAAAGACTTCTTTCAGCTTGTGGGTGATGAACAGGACCGAGCGGCCCGACTCAGCAAGCGAGCGGATGACCCTGAAGAGGCCTTCCGATTCCTGTGGGGTGAGCACCGCAGTGGGTTCGTCCAGGATCAGCACTTGGGCGTCGCGCATCAGAGCCTTGACGATCTCGACTCGCTGCTGGGCGCCAACGGGGATGTTCTCCACGAGGGCGTCCGGGTCGACTTCGAGGCCGAACTCTCGCGAGAGCCGGAGGATGTCGGTGCGAGCCTTGCGGCGGTCGAGGAACCCCAAACGCCGAGTCGGCTCAAAGCCGAGAACGATGTTCTCCGCGACCGTGAACACGGGGACGAGCATGAAGTGCTGGTGCACCATCCCGATGCCACGGCGGACGGCTTCCCCGGGATCGGCGAAGCGCACCGGCTCGCCGTCGATGCGAATTTCCCCGGAGTCCGCGTGCAGCAGGCCGAACAGGATGTTCATGAGCGTCGTCTTGCCGGCGCCGTTCTCTCCCAGAAGACAGTGGACCTCGCCCTCGACGAGGGCGAGGTCCACGTGGTCGTTGGCCACCAGAGGGCCGAAGGCCTTGGTTATCCCGGCTAGCTCGAGCCTCATGGCTTAGGGGTTCATGGCTGCGAGCGCGTCAGGAAATGCAGACGGTCAACTAGGCGACGGGGTACGAGTTGGGGTTGACCGAGATCTTGCCGGCGATGATCCCGGCCTTGATCTTGTTGAGCTCGTTCTGCACGCCCATTGGGACCCGGCTGGCGAAGTCGTGGAACGGGGAGATCCCGACCCCGTTGTCGGCGAGGTCCCCGGTGTAGTTGCCGCCCTTGAACGTCCCCTTGGCTGCTTGTTCGACCGCCGCCGAAACCGAGGCTGCGATGCCTTTGGTCACGCTGGTGATGAACAGGTTGCAATACTGCGGTGCCGAGACACAGCCATCAGTATCGACCCACTCCATGTAGTTGCCAGCGCCGGCTTCCTTGACTGCTGCCGCGGCACCCAGGCCCACGGAACCGGCCACTGGGAAGATGACGTCGGCACCCTGGCCAAGAAGGGTTTGCGTGTCGGTCTTGCCTAGCGCAGTGTTGGTGAAGTCGTTGGTGAACAAGCCGTTCCCGGCCAGGCTGTTGGCCGGCCGGCCGGGCGTGGGGGTCCAGCCCAACACCGAGACACGCTTGTGGTTGAGCTTGTCGTAGTAACGCACGCCGGCGACCCATCCGTCCATGTAGATGGTGACGGGCGGGATGTTCTGGCCGCCGAAGGTACCCACGATGCCGGACTTCGACATCGCCGCAGCGAGGTACCCGCCTTGGAACGCGTCCTGGTTGGTCGTCGTAGTAGAGGCCCAGGACGTTGCTCATCTTGGGCGAGTAGGTGTAGTCGACGATCGTGAACTTTTGGGTCGGGTGCTTCTGGGCCGCAGTCTGCGTGGCGCTTGCCATGTCGAAGCCGACAGTGACGATGATCCCGCAGTTCTCGCCTATGAACGTGTTGATGTTTGGCGTGTAATCGCTGGTCGACGTCGACCCCAGGTACTTGTAAGTCAGCCCCGGGATTGCCGCTGCAGCGATCTTCAGGCCCGCGTAAGCGGATGCGTTGAAGGAACGGTCATTGATGCCGCCGGTATCGGTGACTTCGCAGGCCAGGAAGCCGGTGCTCGCGTCCGCTTTCACGGTGCTCGCTCCGACGCTCGTGGCGCCTGAAACAATGCTCAAAGTGGCTGTCATGGCGACCGCTGACAGCATCGCGGCAGGCCGAAGCCAGGCGCTGCGCCGGTGCTTCCCAGCCACGTCACGCTGATAACTCCTCATCGCTCCTCCTCTTGTTGGTTCCTCGGGCTTCCTGGTGATCCGCGGAATACTAGATCCAACGGCCCAGGGGGTCAGGAGCGCCCGGAAGAGCTACCCGGCCCCGGGGGGTGGGCCGGCGTGGTGGACCGTGCGCCGAGCGGGCCTCGAGCGGGAGTGCTTTAGCAAAGCGCGTCGTGCTTAGTAACAGAGCCAATGACGCAGTTCCGGTATTTCGGCGCGCTGAGCTCGCAATTTCGCGAATTTCCTTTAAGAACCGTTTTCGGGCCTAATCCTCCGGGGCCGCGAGCCATTACCTAAGAGGGCGCTAAGAGGCGACGATCAGTGTCCTCGCAAGTGACAAACGGGCCGTCGTGTTGCCGGTCTTCTACATCAGAGGAGGTTTCCCCAATGTACCTATCCAAGCGCGTCAAGGTAGTGGCCGGCGTTTCTGCCCTTTTGGGTGTCGTCATGGCCGGAGGTGTCGCATTCACCGGAGCTGGCCTTACTGACTCGGCGGGCACGCTGCAGTTTGTCGGCGGTACCGTAATCCAGAACGACGCCGGCACGACCTTGAACGAGATCGCCTACACCTATGCCAACCCGACCCCCGCGGCGGGCGCGTCCAGCGACACCGAGGTAGAGGGTGTGACCCTGACCTTTGCCGACAACAACGCTGTCGGTCTGGTCCCGGTCATTTCGTTCACCGGTACTGACGGTGGCTCCGACGCCGCTTATGAGTACCTCGCGGCCGACTGGACATGCACTGCGATCGCCTCAAGCGCATCGACCTGCACCGTCGCTAACCCCAGTGCCCTCTACAGCGGACAGGGCTACGCCCTTGACGTGACGAGCATCACGGTCACCGTCCCGCCGGTCCAGCCGGGTATCTAGGACCGGTGCTGTTAGCCGTCCGGACCAGCTGGTCCCGGTAGCTAGGCCCATCCAGTGGCCCGTCCCGTTGGGACGGGCCACTGGGCTTTACCGGGATAGCTGAAACGGCTCAATGGCACGGCATCACACGTCGATTTAACGCAACGGTATGAAACGACCCTCGACCCGCTCCAAGCAGTGGCGACGCCTGTTCGGTGTCACTGCGGTGCTGCTCGTACTGCTTGGCGCGGGCGGCGTTCTTACGGGCCGGGTGGGCTACGTCGTCACCAGCGGGATCAGCATGGAGCCCCTGTACCACACCGGCGACCTCGTGGTGATCGAGCCGGCCAGTTCCTACCACGTCGGCGAGATCGTTGCGTACCACGGCGACCTCGGTGGCCATACGGTCGTGCTACACCGCATCGTCGGCGGTAACGCCTCCTCAGGGTTTGTCATGAAGGGCGACAACAACCACTCGGTCGACCCTCTCCACCCGACAGCTAGCCAGGTCATCGGGCACGCGGTCCTTCACATCCCCAAGGTCGGGGCCCTGATGACGTCGCCCGAGCTGCGGGCCCTGCTCGCACTGATAATGGTCGTTGTCTTGGTCAGCCTCGTGGTTGAGCCCCGTCGCAGGCCAGCCACCGAGCCTCGTCGCAGGCCGGCCGTCGAGCCTCGTGGCACGTCAGCGGCCCCGGTAGCGGCCCTACTCAGCCCCGGAGTTGGGAGAACGGTCGTCAGCCCGCTGCTGCGACCGTCGGGCGCAGGCCCATGGGCTGGTGTAACTACAGCTGCTGGCGCTGCGCGGGCCAAGGTACCCGCCTCGGCAGTCGGCCCCTGGGGTGGGTCGGTCAGCCCCCTGCTGCGCTCGTCGGCGGGCCCGGCGCTTGCCCGGGCGACCGTTGGCCAGCAAGCGCGACCCGGAGCGGCACCCGTAGCGCCTGCCACGGGCTCTGCGCCCGCAAGCCGCCGCCCGCCCGCTCCTTGGGAGATCTTCGCCGGGCTAGCAGTGATCGTCGGTATCGCACTTGGCTTGTCGTTCCTGATCGGGTCGCCGCCGCCCGCGCCTACGGCCCCGGTGTTCACCCAGACCGGCGTGCTCGCTTACGACGCCCGTACCCCCGCGAGCGCCACATACCCGAGTGGCAGGATCGCAACGGGCGACCCGGTCTTCCTCAAACTGGTCAACCGGCTGGGTATTTCCTACTTTTATTCAACTGATGCTCCCGCGTCTTCGGTTCGCGGCACCGTCCGGTTGGGCGCCGTTGTATCGGGGGAGAACGGCTGGCAGATCAGTCTTCCTCTGGTTGGGCCCACCCCGTTGAAGGATGGCCGCGTCGACCTGGCCACCACACTGGACCTGGCCCGGATCCAAGCTGTCGCGGCCCAGGTGTCCCAGTCCACCGAGGTTTATACCGGGACGCTCACAGTCGACGTCAACGCAGTAGCCAGCATCAGCCTCAATGGGGCGAAACCGGTTACGAGCAAGGTCGAACTGCCGTTGACGCTGTCACCTCTTGAGCTCACGATGCCGAACGGGAGCACGACGCAGACCGCGCATGGGCCTGCCAAACGCGAGACGACCCCGCTGAACACAGTGCCCCCGCCGCCCCGGCCTTCGTCGCTGCCGCACAAGATCAGGCTCGTGTTGATCGGCCTATTGCTGCTGCTTATCGCGGCCACGGTGGCGGCAATCCCATCTTCGGACGGCGAGGAACGCCGTGAGGGCGGCGAAGGCTGACAGCCGGCCGCGCCGCCTCCTTTAGGCAGAGCTCCACTTAGGGGAAATCTCGACCCGCGCGGTCCCGTGCGGAGGCGTGTCGTCCTGCGCCGGGCCATCTGCCGTTCCGGCAGCGGGCTTATCCTGCTGGGGCCTATCCGCTTTCGCCACAGCTCTTTGAGGGACCGCTCCTTTGGGCCGGGCCTCTTCAGGCGACGCGCCTGCCGCGAACGGGTCTTCGGGCCAAGGCTCACTGGACCACGCTTCTTTGGGCCGGGAGAGCTCAGTGGGCCCGGGCAGCGAGGGGGGCTCGGTGACCCGAGCGAACAGGCCCTCGGAGCCCGGCTGGCCCAATACCCGAAGGATCGTGAAGGGCCGGGTACTAGCTATCAGCGAGGCGATGACGACGGCCGATTCTTTGATACAGCGGAGCTGGAGAAGGACCCACCCCTCGTCGTCGGCAGGTTCGCGCCTCAGCAGGCGGACCGGCACCGTGTCCGTCCTTCCCTCCGAGTCGACCCCGACCAGGTACAAGAGCTCGCCTATCCGGGCGTCCGTCGGCACGGCCGACCTCTGCGCCGGCACCGGGATCTGGACATAGACATGCCTGTCGGGGTCGGCCGAACCCAACGGGAGGCCTTCTTCCTCGAGGGCGTCCACCGCGAGCCCTATGCATTCATCGCAGATGAAGGCGCCAGGGCCGGCAAGGATCTTCTTTACCTCGTTTTGCGATTTCCCGCAGAAAGAGCAATGTACAAGTTCGGGGGCAGCGTTCTGTGCCTTGTGCCTCCACATCCCGGTCCTCACCTCCCTCAGCGGGCGTCAACAGCCAGACTAGCCCGGTGCCGGAAGTTCACCCTTGACCCCGATCGGGAGCGCGTCCCAGCTACTTGACGACCCGGTAGGTCAAATGGGTGACGCCAGGCGCGTCGACGACACCGGCAAGTTCCAGGTCCACGCTCCCAGCCCCGGTCCCGTCTATTAGGCGCACGCCGCGCCCGAGCACGACTGGCACCAGGGAGATCGTCAGCCCGTCGAGGAGGCCCGCCCGAGGGCACTGTTGGACGATCGTGGTCCCCATAGCTCGCATCCTTGCCCTTGGCAGCCTCCCGGGCCTGCGAAACCGCCTCCTCGATGCCGCCCGTGACGAACGTTTACGGCGGCTCGCCTGCCGGGACAGTCTCAGGGACGTGATGGGTCATTGCGAACAGAGGTACCCCGGGCAGCGGCCCCTGGCCTCCCCACGCCCCGGAAATGTCGTAGGTGCGCCCCCGCGATGATCGCGCCCACGCTGCCGGCGTGGTTGTCGAAGAACTCCGCCGAGGGCGCGGACATTCTCATCCACCCGTAGAAACGGCTAGGCGTGCCACCGTCCCTGAACCAGTCGAAGGTCCTTTCGCCGCCGGTCCCTAGTGGTCGCGCGGGGCTGTCGTCAGCTCAGGCGATGAAGCCGTCAAGCGATGTCGACAGCCCTGTTATTACCTTCGTCATTGGCTTGCTCCCTTGCCGGCCGGCGTCTTCTTCGGCTCGTCCATGTGCTTGCCCTGGAGGAGCGCCCACGCTCTGCCGAGCGCAATGGCCATCGAGCCGATCATGACGTAGGCGAGCGTTTCGACCCCGCTGTTGCCGGTCGGCTGCACGATTAGGTACACGCCTTCCACGAGTTGGAAACCGAACGCGGCCGTGCTCAGGAAAAGGTACGCCAACTGGCTGGCGGAGCGGGAAATCCTGCCGTAAAGGCGTGCTGTGCTCACCAGGCTCGTGATGGCGAGGACCACGGCGGGGTAGCCGAGGTTGACGCTCGGCACAAGCGCGGTCATTGCCAAGAAAAATGTGTTCACAAGGCCGGTGAACGCCGCCGCCGCCAAAGTCCGGCCTCGTTCTGGTGCACTGTCGCCGAACACGGTGTCAGGGCGCAGGGTGACCGACACGAACAGCAGCCCGATAAGCGCTCCGGCCGCTCCGGTTACTGCCGCAAAGTACGCAATGAAGCTGCCGGGGACCACGTCTAGCGTGCCTCCTGGTGCATTGCGGCGATAGTAGGCGGTAGCGGGCAGAATGCTCGGATGGAACTTCGCATCATGGTCGAACCCCAGCAAGGCGCAACCTACGACGACCAGTTACGGGTGGCCAAACACGCCGAGAAGCTCGGCTTTGGCGCCTTCATCCGCTCCGACCACTTGTTGCGGATGGGCGGGGGCGACCCCGGCCCCGGTCCAACGGACTCGTGGGTCACCCTCGCCGGTTTGGCCCGTGAGACGAGCCGCATCCGCCTCGGCACGCTGATGACCTCGGCTACGTTCCGCCTGCCCGGCGTGCTTGCGGTACAGGTGGCCGAGGTGGACGTTATGAGCGGAGGGCGCGTCGAGCTCGGTTTCGGTGCCGGCTGGTTCAAACCCGAGCATGAGGCATACGGTGTGCCCTTCCCGGGGACCGAGGAGCGCTTCGACCGGTTCGAGGAGCAATTGGCGATCGTCACGGGGATCTGGCGCACTCCCGAAGGCGACCACTTTTCGTACGAGGGACGCCATTATCAGCTGAAGGACTGCCCGGCATTACCTCGCCCGGCCCAGCACCCGCACCCACCCGTGATCATCGGCGGCAGCGGGCCAAGGCGGACCCCCGAGCTGGCAGCGACCTATGCCGACGAGTTCAATACCCCCTTCATGTCGGTCGAAAAAGCGCGAGAGCAGTTCGAACGGGTGCGTGCCGCTTGCACCAAGGCCGGTCGAGACCCGTCATCCATGGTCTGTTCCGTCGCCGCCGTCCTCGGCGTCGGGGCGGACGAAGCCGAGGCCCGCCGGCGAGCCGCCGTGAGCGGGGCTGATTGGGACACGCTGCGCACCGGGAGCGGGCTTGTCGGGACGGTCGCCGAGGTTGTGGAACGGCTCAAGGTCTACGAGGCAATGGGCGTCTCGCGGTTTTACTTGCAGTTGAACGACCTACAGGACATGGACCAGCTGGACCTAATCGCCGGGCACGTCATGCCAAAGGTGTGAAGTGCCAAAGGTGTGAAGTGCCAAAGGTGTGAAATGAGCGCCTAGTTTTCGGCAACGGGCTTTGCGCGTGCTTTGTTTTGAGCCTCACGAGCTACGGCCCGCTCCGAAACGTCAGCTGTGAGCACGTCCACGAGGTAAGTCCTGCGGCTGAACAACAGCAATGCGCCCGCGGCCAGCAGCGGGACCAACATGATCATGAAGGTGTACTCGAGGCCACGCCCAGCAGCGGCCTGTACCCGGTGGGGCACGATGCTCAGCCCCGCACCTAGGTTCGCGTGAGGCCCACCCAATAGTGACGACACGTAGCCGAAGAGCAACGGCGCGAAACCCTGGAGCAAACTGCGGGCAAAAGTGCGTACAGCTTCGGCGCGACCCCAGAGCCCCGATGGGACCACGTCGAGGCGAGCAGCCGCGAGCGGCGCGCTCGGTGCAGAAACAAACACAACTGCGATAAGGAAGAACGGGACTGCCACGAGCAGGCTGCTCACGGCCAGCCCGGGGAGGAAAACAATGGCGGCCCCCACGAACGTGAACCCGGCGAGCAGGACACGACCGTCGGCGATCTTCCTGCCGACGAGGCGGTCGGCCAAGCGGCCCCCGAGAAGTGTCCCAACGATCGCGCCAGCTCCGATCACGACGAGGACACCGGTCCCCAGCGCCTGGCTGACGCCGAAATGAGTCTCTACGTAAAGCAGGGCAAAGGCCTGGATCCCCGCCAGGAAGAAATTACCGAGCACCGATGCCGCGATTAGCACCAGGTTGCTCCTTACCCGCAGCACGTACCGCCCCGCCGCCCATGGTGATAACTGGGCAGGGTCCTGGCGCAGCACGAGCCGCTGGTCCGGCTCGACGTCGGCTCGCTCCCGTGCCTGGCGACGTACCTCTGAGGTGCCCAGCGGCGGCGTGATCCCGAGGTCTTGACCGGTCCCCGCGACAGGGGACACCGGTGACGGGCCCGGCTCCGCAGCCACCGCCCCGGCGGCCTTGATCTCCTCGGCTCCCGGGTAGAGCCAGCTCTGGCCCCCGCGGGCCGGTTCCGGCAGGAGCCGGTGTATCAGGAACGCGAGCACGAGGCTTGGGACAGCCAGTACGAAAAATGGCGCACGCCAACCAGCCGCCGCCCCGAGCTCGGCCGAGATTACGAGCCCGAGGCCCGAGCCGAGCAGTTCGCCTGTGAGCACCATGCCGTAGATCCGCGCCCGTTCTTTGGCGGGGAAGAGGTCGCCGGTCAGCGATGCCACGACGGGCCCTGAGACCCCGATGACTGCGCCAAGTGCCAGCCGGGTGAGCAGGAGCATCAAGTACCCGTCAGCGAAACCCGAGGCCGCCATGCCAACCGACCACGCCGCCGTCGCCCACACGAGCAGCCTCACCCGGTTGGAGCGGTCCGCCAGGACGCCAACCGGCAAGGCGGCGACCGCCCCGACGAGCGAAGCGGCTGTGGTGAGCAAGCCGAGTTGGGTGTTGTTGGCCCGGAGCGCCTTTTCCAGCTCCTCAGCGAGCGCCCCGATCGTGCCGATGTCGGCACTTTGCAGGCTGAGCACCCCGGCGAGCAGTAGCACGACACGCAGGCGGGCGGGGCCGCCGACCCGAGTCGTTACGCGTCCCACCAACGCCGAGACTTCGCTGTGGACCGTCTCAACCGGGCGCACTCTTACGTTTTTGATCCTAGGTAACAACCTGCCAACCTCCCCGCGGGCGGCTCTCCGCCCCGGGCTCTCTCGCTGTGCAACGTTGCGGCGGGCGATATCGTTCCGGCATGAGCAGCTATGTGATGCCCGGGTTGCTGGAGATCGACACCCTGCTTGGTGGCTGGGACCGGGTAACGGCGGGCTACCTCGTCGAAGGGCCTTCCCCGGTGCTGGTCGAAACCGGTAGCCAAAGCTCGGTCCCTGTAGTGCTGAAAGCTCTCACAGACCATGGCCTAGGCCCTAATGACCTCGCCGCGATCGTCGTCACCCACATCCACTTGGACCACGCCGGCGGTGTCGGCGATATCGCCAGAGCGTTCCCCAAAGCAAGCGTCTTGGTCCACCCAAGAGGTGCGCGCCATCTCGCCGACCCGGGCCGCCTCGTTGCCTCAGCCGCGACTGTGTACGGCGCCGCGCTCGACTCGCTGTACGGCCGGTTGGAGCCGACCGACCCGGCGCGCGTGAGAGCTTTGGACGACGGCGAGGAGATCGATATCGGCGGTGGTCGCACTCTTACTACGGTCCACTCACCGGGGCACGCCAAACACCACCTGGCCCTGCATGACAGCGCTACGGGAGCCCTTTTCGTCGGCGATGCGGTGGGCGTGCGACTGCCCGACGCAGGGGTCCTGCGCCCGGCGACCCCGCCTGCCGACTTCGACCTCGACCAGGCGCTCGACAGCCTTAGCCGCTTCGCTGGTCGCCGCCCCAGCACGCTCGCCCTCGCGCATTACGGCCTGTTGCCGGGCGATGCGGTCGCGGCGCTGGAAGATGCCGGGGATGTCCTGCGCGAATGGGCGGGTGTTGCCGAGGCCGCATGGCGGTCGGGCCGAGATGTCGAGGATGCTCTCCGGGAACGCTTTGGTGCCGAGCTCGATGCGATCGAGCCCGATCAGCGCCGCCGCATGGAGACCCTGAACGGTCTACATAGCAATGCCGAAGGACTCAAGCTTTGGTTGGCCGGAGCGGGTGGAGCCGCGCCCGGGCACAAACCCACCTGAGAGGGTATCCCTAGGCACGGCGTAGCTATTCTTGGGGGGTGAGTGGCTCCCACGGGCGGTCGGTCCCGGTCGATATCAACGTAGATCTTTCCCGCCATCTCGATGAGCTGACGCTCGACGAGACCGATGATGACGATGAACCAGTCCTGCGCTGGGCGGACGGGCGCATGGTCGACACGTGGCGCGAGGGCTATCCCTACGACGAGCGCCTGCCCCGGCCCGCCTACGAGGTGGAAAAGCGCCTTCTCCAGATCGAGCTGCTGAAGTTGCAGAACTGGGTGAAGGAATCGGGGACGCGGATCGTGATCCTGTTCGAGGGACGGGACGCGGCAGGCAAGGGGGGGACCATCAAACGCTTCACGGAGCACCTGAACCCCCGCGGGTCGACGGTGGTGGCGCTCGAAAAGCCGAGCGAGCGCGAGCATGGCGAGTGGTATTTCCAGCGGTACGTGGCCCACTTGCCCTCTGCAGGGGAGATCGTCCTGTTCGACAGGTCGTGGTACAACCGCGCCGGCGTCGAGCGAGTGATGGGGTTTTGTACTGATGCCGAGTACGAACTGTTCGTGCACCAGGCTCCCGAGCTCGAGCGGCTTCTCACCGAGGCTGGAGTTTCCCTTATCAAACTGTGGTTCTCGGTTTCGCGCTCGGAGCAACGCACGCGTTTTCTTATACGGCGCATCGACCCGGTCCGGCAATGGAAACTGTCGGCCACTGACCTGGCATCGCTTGACCGGTGGGACGACTACACGGCGGCGAAAGAGGCCATGTTCGTCCGCACCGACACACCGTGGGCACCGTGGACAGTGATCAAGAGCAACGATAAAAAGCGGGCACGGATCGGGGCGATGCGTTATGTGCTCGGGATGTTCGATTACCCGAACCAGGCCCGGGACGCCGTCGGCCCCCCCGACCCCCTGATAGTTGGCCCTGCATCGGAGGTTTATGAGCACGGCGAGACGCCTGGCGGCCCCGGCGTCGTCCTGGCCGCCAGCCCGGCCTCAGGGTCGTAGCGCCGCTACGACCAAAACTCGTCTGTGGCTGCGGTATCGGTGGCGAGGTGCCAGAACTCGACGGCCCTGCCGTCGTGCACGTGCCACACGTCGGCGCCTTTTGAATTAAGAGACTTGCCGTTGCGAGTGGCATGAGTGGTGTTGAGGGCCACCACATGTTCGTCGCCTCCCACCACATCGTGGATTTCGATGGCGAAGGTACCGTTGCTCTTCTCGGCCAGCTCCCCAAAGAGCTCGAACACTTCCTTCTTCGACCTCCGCTCCCCTCCGAGGGGCCCCGACCCGCTCTCGTGCCAAACGATGTCGTCAGCGAACAGTGCATCGACCGTCTCCAGGTCCCCCTTGCTGAAGGCCTCGTAGCCGCGGCGGACCAGTTCCACGTTCGGGTGGTCTGACATTGCTCCCCTCCCTTGTAGTTGCCGGCTGAAATAGCCAGTGCCGGGATGACGCTACTCGCGGCCCGAGCCAGTGGCAATGGCCTTGCACGGCCCTTTACCAGGGCGTTCGCCGCCCGTCGGCATTCAGCGAGGGAAGCCCCATAGTGGCAAGATTGTGGTGTGGAACGTGTGATTGGGATAGGCGGGTATTTCATGCGGGCCTCCGACCCGGCTGCGCTCGGCGCGTGGTACCGAGATTGCCTCGGCCTGGACGCCGATGAGAACGGCCTGTGGGCCCAGGGGCCTGGCCCCACAGTGTTCGCCACGTTCGAGGTCGGGACCGACTACTTCGGGCCTAGCGCCCAACAAAGCATGGTCAACTTTCCGGGTTCGCGACCTCGATGCAATGCTCGCCCAATTGCGCAGCAAGGGAGCAGAAACGGCCCCGGAGGCACAGGAGATGGAGGGTGTCGGTCGGTTCGCCTGGGTTACCGACCCTGAGGGCAACCGGGTCGAGCTCTGGGAGCCCGCCTGACCGAAGGCTGAAGCCCGATGAACCGCACGCGCTCCGCAGGACGGCCGGGCTCGGAGGCGCTCAGCGGAGGGAGTGGGATTTGAACCCACGGGGACTCAACATCCCAAAGCTTTTCAAGAGCTTCGCATTCGGCCGCTCTGCCATCCCTCCCAGGGGCTGAACACCGATCTTATCGCTGCACTTCAGGCGGCCAGATGCGGAGCCGGCACACCGGTTCTCAGCGCCCGAAGTGGCCCCTCAGCCCCTGGATCCAGTTGTCCGCCGCCAGCCAGGCCTCGCTCGCCGCTTCACGCCTTTGCTGGCCATCAGCCCCACCGGCGGGGTAGGACCCCAGGAACTTCACTCCCGGCAGCGTCGCATGAAGGTCTCGCAGGCAGTCAGCGAGGACCTCATCGGCCAGGTGCCCTTCGATGTCGATGACAAAGCAGTACTCGCCGAGGGCCTTTTTGGTTGGTCGCGACTCAAGCTTGGTCAGGTTGAGATTGCGAGCGGCGAACTGCCCGAGGATCATGTGCAGGTTGCCGGGGTGGTCTGAGGACTGGAAACAGACAATGCTCGTCTTGTCGTGGCCGGTCGGTGCGGGGATGCCCCACTGCGGCCGGGCGACAACGATAAAGCGCGTCGTGTTGCCGTCATGGTCCTCGATACCCGTTGCGAGCGTCTCGAGGCCGTAGAGCTCTGCGGCGTGCTTGGTGCCGATAGCAGCGACTTGCGGGTCTTGTGCTTCGGCGACACGCCGCACAGCGTCAGCGGTCGAAGGGCTGGAGTCCTCTTCGACATCGGCGAGGTGCTCCGAGAGCCACGTCCGGCATTGTGCTGTGGCCACGGGTATCGAGATGACCGTCTTGACCATGTCGAGGCGAGCCCCAGTGAGGCCGACGAGGCACTGCGTCACAGAGAGGTGGAACTCTCGCACGATCCACAGGTCGTGGGCGAATATGAGCTGGTCGAGGGCCACGTTGACGGTACCCTCAATCGAGTTCTCGATCGGGACGAGCCCAATATCAGCACGGCCCCGGTCGACTGCACCAAGGATGTCCCAGAAGCTCCCAAGCGAGAGGCGCTGCGCCGCCGCCAGGTCGGGCTGGCTCAGCAGCGCCTCTTCCGTGAAGGTGCCGGCCGGCCCGAGGTAGGCGACTGTCGTGGCGGGCGTTACCTGCATCCCGTAAGCATACGGCGGGTGCCCAGGCGGGCCCTTAGGCCATTTCCAGTTCCAGCGCCGCGAACGGGTCGCTCGGGGGCAGGTCGTGACGTGACGCCCGGACCAGTGTGACAGCGGCGATGGCTGCGATGAACAGGACGATTGCGCTGACTGTGAAGCCGGTCGTGTAACCGTGCACGTTGCCGAGGGATGTGAACGTCGAACTCGCGTGATGGGCGGCGATGTAGGTCGCCGTCGCCGACGCAGCAACTGTGTTGAGCAGTGCTGTGCCGAGCGACCCGCCCACTTGCTGGGTCGCGTTTACCAGGGCACTTGCGACACCAGCGTCATGGGGGGCGACGCCGATGAGAGCAGTGCTGCTGAAGGGGACAAAAGCGAACCCGAGGCCCATGCTCACGATGAGCTCCGCAGGCAGCACGTGGGTCAGGTAGCTGGTATGCAAGCCGATCTGCGTGAACCAGACGAGGCCGATCGCCCCCATGAGGAGCCCGCCTGTCATGAGGGCCCTTGGGCCGAACCGTGGCAAGAACTGGCTAGCCAAAGTGGCGGAGACGATGATCCCGCCAGAGAACGGCAGGAAAGCGAAGCCGCTCTTCAGCGCCGAGTAGTGCAGGGTGCCCTGCAGGTAGTACGTGAGGAACAGGAAGGTGCCGAACAGTGCGATCCCGACCAGCAGTGCCGCCAGGAAGGAGCCGCCCCGGTTACGGTCCATGACGACCCTCAGCGGGAGCAGGGGATTGGCGGTACGGCGTTCCCACAGGACAAATGCGCCGAGAAGCACGACCGCAACCGCTAGGAACGCGACCGTGGTCGTCGAACCCCACCCATCCAGCTGGGCCCGGGTGAAGCCGTAGACGAGCGAAAGCAGGCCTGCGGTCACAGCTACGGCACCTGGGACGTCGTAGTGGTGCTCACCCGTCACCCGGCTTTCGTGCAGTTCCCGAGTAGCGACTGCTGCTGTGATGATGGCGATCGGCACGTTGATGAGCAGCGTCCAGCGCCAGGAAGCGTACGTCGTGAGGGCGCCACCGATCACCAGCCCGATCGCAGCCCCCCCTCCTGATATGGCCCCGTAGACGCCGAACGCCCTCGCTCGCTCCTTCGCCTCGGTAAAGGTAACGGTGAGCAATGAGAGGGAGGCGGGGGCCATCACTGCTGCAAATGCCCCTTGCAGCGCGCGTGCCCCGAAGAGCATCGCCTGGTCCTGGGCGGCCCCACCTAGTGCTGAGGCAGCGGCGAAACCGAGCAGGCTGATCACGAACATACGCTTGCGGCCCAAGTAGTCGGCCAAACGGCCCCCGATGAGCAGCAAGCCGCCGAAAGCCAGGGTGTATGCAGTTAGGGCCCATTGGCGGTTGGCAACGGATATGTGCAGTGCACGCTGGGCCGAGGGGAGAGCGATGGTCACGACTGAGGCGTCGAGCACGATCATGAGCTGGGCGATCGCGATGATGCCGAGGACGCGGAAGCGCTTCGGGTCGAGCGTGCCGGCACCAGGGGATGTGAGGGTCGCAGGTTCCGTGGTTGCTGTTGCCATTGAGATGTTCCTTCGTGCTTGAGTGGCTCGGTAGTTACTGCTGGTAATACTGACGGAGCAAACCGGTCACCCTGTGGCCACTTTGCTTTCGTATCCTTAGTTGGTATGATGCGGAACGGGGCTTCCGTTTACTACTATACGGAACTATGGTTCCGTTTGTCAAGGATTTCGAATTGCCGTCCGATATGACAACTCAGTGTCGTCTGATGTGACAACGGCCGCTACGGCCGATGAGAGGTCCGGTACGCCGGAGCCGGGCCCGATGTCGTCCGGGGATGCGCCTGCCGGCGACTCCAGAGCGCGCGCGTGCCGCGAGCCGACGCGGTCCGCAACTTAGCCAAGATCCTGGAGGCGGCGGAGGAAGTTTTCGCGGCCGAGGGCCTGGCGGTGCCTATAGACGAAGTTGCCCGGCGGGCGGGAGTTGGCGTCGGTACGGTCTATCGTCATTTCCCCACCAAGGAAGCGCTTTTTGAGGCAATCGTGGTTGCCCGTCTCGAAGGTCTCATCGAGCGGGCGGACTACCTGAGCACTGCCAGCGATGCGTGCGCGGCGCTGTTCACTTTCGTGTCCGACCTGGTCACGCTCGCGGTCGAAAAAAAGGACATACACGATGAACTTGCTCGCGCCGGGATGTCCAGCGAGCAGTTGGGGGCGGCGATCAAGGAGCGGCTGACGGCCGGGGTCGAGGTGTTGCTGCAGCGTGCTCAGGCCGTCGGCGCCGTAAGGCAAGACGTCAACATCGTCGACCTCACCACGCTGTTGATGGGCACGTGCATGGCTGCCGGCCAGCAGGGTCAGCCTGAGTGCACGGCGCGCCTGGTCGGGGTCATCTGTGACGGCCTCCGGTCACCTGCCCGGTCGTCGTAGCCCCTCGTCTTAGCCCAGGCGAGCCCGGCCCACCACCAGCGAGCCGCCCAATCCATGGCAGCATGGGCAGCGATGGACGAAGCCTCTCTCTACCGCCTTCTCGAGGACCTCAAGGCAGGTGCCGTCACTCCGGACGAAGTCGTCCGCAGGATGCGCCGCCTGCCGTATGCCGACCTAGGTTTCGCTCGAGTGGACCACCACAGGGCTTTGCGCCAAGGGCTGCCGGAGGCGGTCTACGCGCCGGGCAAATCGGTGGCGCAATGTGTCGCGATAGTCGGCGAGCTTCTCGCCGAGACGGGCGGGGCCCCGTTGTCCTGTCACGCGCGAATGACGAGCAGGCGTCCGCATCACTTGAGGCCCACGCGCACGGCGTGCGCCAAGGCTCCACGGTTGTATGGCGCGCAGCCACAGCCCGCTCCGAACTTGTAGCCGTTTTTGCGGCGGGTACTGCCGACCTCGTCGTCGCGGAGGAGTGCATGGCCACGCTGGGTGCGCTGGGCCTGCGGCCGACTCTCGTCGCCGACTGCGGTGTGGCCGGCGTGCACCGGCTGCTCGAGCATGTCGACCTCCTGGGATCAGCCGACGCGGTAGTGGTGATCGCCGGGATGGAGGGGCCCTAGCCAGCCTGGTGGGCGGCCTCACACCGGCACCGGTTGTGGCCGTGCCTACCAGTGCCGGCTACGGCGCGTCGCTGGAGGGGGTGACGGCCCTGCTCGCGATGTTGGCGAGCTGCGCCCCGGGCGTGTGCGTAGTGGGGATCGACAACGGCTTCGGTGCCGCATGGGCCGTGGCCAGGATCCTCGGCAAGCACAGCCAGGGCCTGGACGGCGGTGCTCGCGACGCCGCCAATGATGAGGCCGCCAATGGCAACGCCGCCACTGGCAAGGCCGCCACTGGCAAGGCCGTCACCGACGACGACGGTGCCCTGGTGGCCCATTGACGACGGTTGCATGGTGGAACTGCGGTGCCGGGATCGCCGGCGACATGGCGCTCGCAAGCCTTGTCGACGCGGGTGCTGATTTTGACGAAGTCGTCGCCGGCTTGCAGCGGCTCCCCGTCACCGGTTGGCATATCGAGGTATCCAAGACGACGAGGGCGGGCCTCTCGGCGACGCAGCTGCGAGTGGACGTCGACCCGGCGTCGGACCGAACCGAACGTAACTGGGGGACCATCAGGGCGATCATCGACGAAGCCGCGGGCCTGCCCGAGCGCGCCAGGGCGCGCGCCCAGGAAGTCTTCGCCCGGCTGGCGGTCGCCGAGGGGAGGCTGCATGGGCTCCCCCCCGAGGATGTCCATTTCCATGAGGTGGGTGGGCTCGACGCGATCGTCGATGTCGTGGGGACCTGCCTGGCGCTCGAGTCCCTCGCTGTGGCGACGGTCCGGTCCGGCCCGGTCGCGCTCGGCACAGGAACGGTCCGGACATCCCACGGGCTCTTGCCCAACCCGGCCCCAGCCGTCGTCGAGCTGCTCTTAGGAGCACCGGTACGGGGTGCCTCTCGGGAAGAGGAGCTGACCACCCCGACCGGCGCCGCCTTGCTTGCGGCCTTGGCGGGATCGTTCGGGCCGTTGCCGCAAATGAAAATAGGGAGCAGCGGTTATGGCGCGGGCAGCCGTGACCTCGAGGGGATGGCGAACGTGCTCCAGGTGGTCATCGGCGAGCTCGACAGGGCGCCTGAGCATGTCCCGGCCATTCATGACCTCGTGGTGCTGGAAGCCAACGTGGACGACGTCACCGGAGAAGTGCTGGCTCACACCGTAGGCGCGCTCATGCGGGCGGGGGCACTCGACGCTTGGCTCGCCCCGGTGGTTGCCAAGAAAGGGCGCCCGGCCCATATTGTCAGCGTGCTCGCCGAGCCCGCGGCGGTTGCCAGGCTGGCGACGGTCCTCACCCAAGAGACTGGGACGCTTGGGTTCAGGGAGCACCTCGTTACCCGCTCCGCGCTGGTCCGACAGATGCTCGAGGTGGAGGTCGGCGGTGAGCGGGTGCGCGTCAAGGCAGGGCCTTACCAGCTCAAGGCCGAACACGACGATTGCGCTCGGGCTGCCGCCCGCCTCGGGCTACCCGTGAGCGAAGTTGCCCGGCAGGCGGAGCAGGCGGCGAGGGCGCGGCTCACGCCCGTCGCATAACGTCGCGGACCTATGAGCGCCGACTTAGAACTCGCCCTGCAGGCGATCGATCTGGCCGACAGCATCACCCTCCAGGCCTTCCGGCGCCCGTCCTTGCTCGTCGAGACCAAAGCTGACTCGAGCCCAGTCACCGAAGCCGACCGAGGGACCGAGCTCGCGATCCGTGAGCTGATTGCCCGTGAACGGCCAGGAGATGCCGTCCTCGGCGAAGAAATGGGGAGCAGCGGCAGCGGCGCTCGCCGTTGGTTCATCGACCCGATCGACGGTACGGTCAACTTCGTGCGCGGGATCCCCGTCTGGGCGACCCTGCTCGGCTTGGAGGTGGACGGTTCGATGCAGATCGGAGCCGTCTCGGCCCCAGCGCTCGGGCGTCGCTGGTGGGCGCAGCGGGGGGAGGGGGCGTTTGCAGCTTCTGCGCGCCAGCAAGCCGAACGCATTGTCGTCTCCGGCGTTGCTGAACTGTCCAGTTCGGGTATCTCGTCGGCCAGCATTGCCGATTTCCCGGCGCCCGCCCGCCTCGTCGAACTGGCTCAGAAAGTGAAGCGGGACCGGGGTTTTGGCGACTTCTGGTCGCACATGTTGGTAGCCGAAGGGTCCTGCGAGGTCGGCCTCGACCCGGTCGTGTCGGTTTGGGACATCGCGCCGCTCCAGGTGATAGTCGAAGAAGCGGGCGGAAAGTTCACTGATTTCGCGGGGGCAAGGCGTCTCGACGGCGGGACTGCTCTGTCGAGCAACGGCCTGGTCCACGACGATGTGGTCGCCGCGTTGTCGGGAAACCGGCCCAGCGGCCCGTGAGCTCTTCTGAGCCTGTGGCGGACGAGCACTTTATGAGCTTGGCGCTTGGGTTGGCGGCAAAGGCGGCCGACGCCGGCGAGGTCCCCGTTGGGGCAGTCGTCGTGAACGGGGGCCAAGTAGTAGCGGAGGGAGCCAATGGCCGGGAGGCGGCCCAGGACCCTACCGCTCACGCCGAAGTCGTGGCGCTGCACAACGCGGCAAAAGCGACGGGGTCATGGCGTCTTTTGGGGACCACCCTGTATGTCACCCTCGAACCGTGCCCGATGTGCGCCGGCGCATTGGTCGCTGCCCGGGTGAGCCGGCTGGTGTTCGCTGCCCCGGACCCCAAGGCCGGCGCGTGCGGGTCGCTCTACAACCTCTGCAGTGACCCCCGGCTCAACCACGAGTTGGCTGTCACACGCGGGGTGCTCCGGGAGCAAGCGTCGCGGCTCTTGTCGGCGTGGTTCGCTGCAAGAAGGCTTTAGTGCGGCTGGCCACGAGCGCCGAGCGGTGACGACCGGTGCTCAGATGTGGACCGGCGACCAGGTAGCGCCGCCGTCTGAGGTCTCGAGCAGCCTGTCGTCATTTGGCCCGTCGACGGGGCCCCGTCTACCGTGGTGCCAAAAGACGGCGTCGCAAAAGCGAAATCGTAGAACCCGGCCCCCCCGTCAGCGAAAGTGCGCGTCGCCCACGTGCCTCCGCCATTGGTCGAGCGGTAAACGAAGCCGGCTCCGGAGACGGCCGTTACAAGGACCACCTTGGCGGTCGGGGCGGCAACGCTCACGGCAAGCCCGCCAAGAGGCAGCTGGCTCACGACGTGCCCGCTCCTGCCGCCATTGCTAGACGCCCAAAGGGATTTTCCTTCTTGACCAGCGCCCGGGTTGCCGGCGCACAATTCGAACAGTTGGCCACCGCCTGGTGAGGCCATGCCTGCGAGGTCGGTGGCTTGGGAAGGGTCGTAGCAGGGATCCGGGAGCCGTTGCCATGTGCTGCCGGAGTTAGAGGTCCTCCAGATCATGACGGCCCCGGGGCTTTTCGCCGAAAAGGACAGCCACGCGTTGGGACCGTTCGCGGTAAGCACGGCTGCCGTCCCGTAGCCCGAGATGCCCGGGACTGTTTGCCAGGCCGACGAACCGACTGTGGCCCGCTCCAGCCGGAGCGTCGGGGCCCGGCAGTTTCGGGCGCTGGGGGAGCAGTTGCCGACAACCGCGTAAGCCTCGTGCGCTGAAGTGGCGAGCAAATAAACCGGGCCCCCGAGGCTGACCTTTGCCCAGCTCTCGGAGCCGTCGGAGGTGGCCCACAGTGTGGGGCCGTAAACCCACCCGTCGCTGGAATTTGCAAACAGGACCTGGTTGACGGAGGCCGACGAGGGCGACGAGGCCGACGCAAACGGTGCAAGCGGCGCTGCGCTCGCAGCCCAGGTCTTGCCACCGTTGCCGGTCGTCACGAGCTCGGCGTTACACGGCGCGGTGCTGCAGGGGGAAGTACCCAGGGCGAAACCCTGTGAAGCTGAGATAAAGCTCACAGATGCGGGCTCGAAATGCACCGGCACCGGGGCGGCTACCACTTCCGCTCCCGTGGCAAACGCGGCCGCGCTCACAAGCAGCACGGTGCAGGCGATCTTCATGGTCCGCATGGCTGAGGCGTTAGCCTAGGCGGCCTGCCCTAAGCCGGTGGGCCTCCTTCGAGCAGGGCCAAGACAAAACGGCGCCAACCGGCGACTCTTTCCAGCACGGCGTCATCGCGCTCGACAGGCTCCAGCAGCAGCCCCCGTCTTGCGTCCCACCGCTTGGCGACAGTTCCCAGAGGCTCGCCGGTAATCGAAGCACAGGCCTGCACGGCCGCTCCATATGCGACAAGTTCGCCCATTTCGACGACGAGCACCGGGCGGCCGGAAAGCCGCCGCACGGTTTCTTGCCACGCTACGCCTCGGGCCCCGCCGCCGAGAAGGAGCAACGGAGCGTCGCTACTTTGCGGCGCCCACTGGTCCAGGAAGGCGATTGCTCCCAGCAGAGTTGCCACAAGGCCCTCATAGGCGGCTTGCAGGATGGACCGCTTGTCGGTGCCGTAGTGCAACCCGGACATCATCCCTGACGCATTGGGCACGTTTGGGGTCCGTTCCCCTCCCAGCCAAGGTAGGAACGCGACCCCGTCCGACGCCAGCACGTCTTCTCGCCCGACCCCGAGCCAGTCGCTGACGCGGTCGATAGCCACGGTGGCGTTGAGGGTGGCGGTGAGTGGCAAGTAACGCCCGTCGGCGCTGGCAAAACCGGCCATGGTCCCCGTCGGGTCGGCGGTCGGTGCCCCGGTCGGGGCGTATACGGTGCCCGAGGTACCGAGGGACAGGGCCGCCTCACCCGGGCCTATGTCGAGGGCGAGGGCACCAGCGGCGTTGTCGCCCGCGCCGCAAGCTACGAGGGCCCCAGCAGGCAGGCCGAACCTCTCGGCGGCGTGATGGGAGACCTGGCCGGCCAGGCCCTCGGGGCCAAGGACCGTGGGCAAGTAGGCAGCGTCCAACTGGACGAGGTCGAGGGCGAGCACGTCGGGCGCATAAGCCTCGTCTACGGGGCTCCACCAGCCCGTCCCGGAAACGTCGCTCCGGTCGGTGGTCGACTGGCCGGTGAGGCGGAGGTTCAGGTAATCGTGCGGCAACAGGACGTGGCGGGTTGCCTCCGCAACCTCGGGCTCGGTCCGGCGGAGCCATGCCCAATGGGCAACTGTGAACGAAGTGGTGAGCACCGACCCGACACGCATGGCCGCCTGCTGCGGGCCGCCCAACGCTCTAACGAGCGCTCGCGCATCCGCCGCGTCTCTGGTGTCGTTCCACAGCGGTGCCTTGCGAAGGGGGGTGCCGCTCCCGTCAAGGACCACCATCCCGTGCTGCTGGCCCGCGATTGAGATGGCCGCGACCTGTCCGGCGCACCCCGTTTTGTCGAGAGCAGTCGCCACGGACACCTCCCAGGCAACGGGGTCGGTCTCGCGTGCTCCCCGGTCACCCTCTACCTCGTGGCTAGCGGCCCCGGAGGCCACGACGCGACCGTCATCGAGGTCGACCACGAGGACTTTGGTCGATTGTGTCGAACAATCAACTCCAGCAACGAGCGGCATGTTATGTCCTTCCCCCACGTGCTCCACGGCAGACGCCGGTAGTGTTCGGGTCAGCTTGCCACGCCCGCTCCCAGAACAGACGCACACTCACGCGCCACGCACCCACGCCCCGCGCACCCACGCGCAGCGTGCCCACGCGACGGTGAACGAGGACCTGCGGCGTAACAACCTCGCTGCGCTTGTTCGCAACCTGCACTTGAGCGGCCCACTGCACGCGTTCGCAGCTGACGGCCCGCACCGGGCTCAACCGCAGCACGGTAGCGGGCCTCGTTGGCGAACTGGCTTCGATCGGCGTCGTGCGGGAGAGCCCATCGCCTTCCGGCGGCGCTGCCGGGCGACCTTCGCTCGTGGTCAGCCTCGGCCCCGAGCGGGTCTGGGCACTCGCAGTCGAGCTCGCCGCCGAGGCTATTGTCGTCGCCCGGGTGGGGCCGGGAGGCCAGCTCCAAGAGCGCCTCGCCCAGCCGCGCGATACGCGCCGTCGGCTGCTCCCGGCCGACGCAGCCGCCACCATCGGCAGCCTTGTGGCACAACTCATGGAACGTGTGCCGGACGGCGCCCAGCTCGTCGGCGCTGCGGTAGCGATGCCCGGGATCGTAAGGCGCGGTGAGGGTTTTGTGCACTTGGCACCCAATCTCGCTTGGCGGGACGTCCCTTTCGGGGCGCTCCTGTCGGAGCACCTTCCCGGCAGGCTGGGCGTGGCTGTTGCCAACGAAGCTGATTTGGGAGCACTTGCCGAATGCGCCAGAGGCGCCGCGGTCGGCCACCGCCATGTCATCTACGTCTCGGGCAATACCGGCGTCGGAGCCGGCATTGTCGTCGACGGTGCTCTGCTCGCCGGGCGGTCCGGTTACGCAGGCGAGGTTGGCCACATGAAGATGAACCCGGACGGTCACCGTTGCCGCTGTGGGGCTCGTGGGTGTTGGGAGAGCGAGATAGGCGCGACCGCGATGCTGCGGCGGGCCGGTCGGCGAGCTTCTGATGTCCGTACCGGCGTCGCCCGGGTGCTGTCGGACGCCCAGGCCGGCGACCCCAAGGCATGCCAAGCGCTGATGGAGACGGGCCGATGGATGGGACGCGGCGCCGCCAACCTGATCAATATCTTCAACCCGGACCTTGTGGTCTTTGGAGGCGCGCTCGGGGATGTGTACCTGGCCGCCGAGAAGGTCGTCCTAAGCGAGCTGCATCGCGAGGTCCTGCCGCAAGCGGGCGCCGAGGCAGCGGTCGTCGCCGCTGGGCTCGGGGCGGACTCCGTCCTGCTCGGCGCAGCCGAGCTGGCTTTCGCCGATTTTCTTGCCAGCCCGATGGCGCTTGTGGCGGCGGGAGCGTAGGGCCGGGCCGCGACGCCCCGCCGCCAGGAGGGACGTCTCAGCGCACGCCCAGGATGTGGTCGAGAGCGAGTTGGTCGAGCCGCTCGATGTTGGTCGCCCGGTTGCCGGCGGCTTCTGTGTCGAAGTCCTCGAAAGACGACCGGTCATTGAGCAGGTCAGCGAGGGTTTCCCCAGGGGACAACGTCGGCCGGGACAAGTCGGGGACGCCGGCCGCAGCCAGAGCGGCGGCCACCTCGGGGTCGGCGCGCCACGCTTTTGCCTTGGCCTGGAGGATCAGGTAGGTGCGCATGCAGGCAGCGGCCGACACCCACACTCCTTCGGCGTCTTCGGCTCGCAGCGGCTTGAAGTCGAAGTGCTTGGCACCGTCGTAGCCGGCGGCTTCGAGAAGGTCGACCAGGAAGAAGGCGCTCTTCACATCGGCTGCCCCGAAGCGAAGATCCTGGTCGTACTTGAGCCCGTGCTGGCCGTTCAGGTCGATGTGGAAGAGCTTTTTTGACCAAAGAGCCTGTGCGTACCCGTGCATCACGTTGAGCCCGGCCATGGTCTCGTGGCCGACCTCGGGGTTGAGCCCAACCATTTCCGGGTGCTCGAGCTCGTTGACGAAAGCGAGCGCATGCCCGATCGTCGGGAGCAAGATGTCTCCGCGAGGTTCATTAGGTTTGGGCTCGATCGCGAAGCGCATCGGGTAACCGCGGTCGATTACGTACTCGCAGAGCGTGTCGAACGCTTCTTTCATACGGTCGAGCGCCGCGCGCACGTCTTTGGCCGCGTCGGATTCCGCCCCCTCCCGTCCTCCCCAGGCGACGTAGATCTGAGCCCCCAGTTCAGCGGCCAGGTCGATGTTGCGCATCGTCTTGCGGAGCGAAAAGCGTCGGACACTGCGGTCGTTGGCAGTGAAGGCCCCCTCTTTGAACAGCGGGTGCGTGAACAGGTTGGTCGTCATCATCTCCACGACAATGCCGGTCTCGTCCAGAGCGGCCCTGAACCGTTTGATGGCCGCCTCCCGAGCGTTTTCGTCGGACCCGAAAGGGATCAGGTCGTCGTCGTGGAAGGTAACTCCCCACGCTCCGATCTCCGCCAGGCGGTGCACGGCTACAACCGGGTCGAGCGGCGCACGGGTGGCGTCACCGAAGGGGTCCCGGCCCTGCCAACCGACCGTCCACAAACCGAAACTGAAGTGGTCCTCTCGCTTTGGCAAAAAGGGGTCGCTCATCAGTGCCTCCATATTTTCTCGTGACCAACCAGATTTGTCGTTATCAACAACAAACCCTACACCAGGCGGCGCCCCGGCTCTAGGGCGGGCACGCTTGACAGGATGATCGCAGCGGTGTTTAGTCTCGTCGCATCGCCACGATGGCTACCGCTGCCGGCGGTGCAATCCTCGATAGCCACTGTCACGCCTGGCGCCGGTGGCCCTATCCGCCACCGGTCCCTGACGAAGGCTCCCGAGGCACTGTGGACCAGCTCCTCTACGAGATGGCCTTGAACGGGGTCGAGCAGGCCGCTGTTGTCTGTGCATCGATCGGGGACAACGCTGACAATGTCGACTACGTCGCGTCTGCGCGCGAGCACCACCCCGACAGGCTCCACGTCCTGGCTGATATCGACTGTAGATGGCAGTCGACCTACCACGCACCGGGCAGCGCAGACCGGCTCAGGGCGGCCGCCGAGCGCTATCACCTGGCCGGTTTCACGCACTACCTCGGGGAGAAAAATGACGGTTGGCTCCTGAGCGACGAGGCTGACGGCCTGTTCAGGGTCGCAGCAGAGGCACGGCTCCTCGTCAGCCTCGCCGTTCGCCCCGCCTGGTACGCCGACCTTCGCGCCCTCGCCGGCAGGAACCCGAGCGTCCCGGTGCTTTGCCATACCCTGGGGGGCGTTCACGCCGGGGACGGGACGGGGCCGTCAGGGCTGGCCGAGGTGCTCGCTTGCGCAGCGGTCCCGAGCATTTACATCAAGGTCGCCGGGTTCCACTACGTGTCCGCTCGTGGTTGGGACTATCCCTGGCCGGACGCCGTCGAATTGTTGGCGCGGATCTTTGACGCCTACGGGCCTGGGCGGCTTTGTTGGGGCTCGGACTTTGCCGCCTCCAAGCCCTACACCACCTACCGCCAGTCGCTCGAAGCTGTCCGGGCCCATTGCCCGTTTTTTACCCCAGATGACCTCCGCCTGGTCCTTGGTGGGACGCTGAGGGGCGTCCTTGCGACGGGCCAAGCCACGAGTTGATTGCGCAAGGCCCAGGTACAGCACCAGACTGAGCGATATGGCGAACTCACCAGCGGTCGGCTCTCCGCCGCCCGGCGCTAGCTACACGGTAACCGTCCGAGTTTTGGCGCCACCCCACCCGGCCCTGCTGTCGCGCCTGGCCCAGGCGGTGACATCCGCCGGAGGGGTCGTCGTCGGTATGGACCTGGTGGAGGTGGCCGCCGCCGGGACCACGGTCGACCTGACCCTGCAGGCAGCCAGCGAGGAGCATGTTGCGGCCGTCACGAAGGCTCTCGGGGCCAGTCGCGCGTCCGCCATGTCTCTGACCGAATTTTTCTCTACCACCTCGGCGGCAAGATCGAAGTGACCCCGCGAGTGGCGGTCCGCACACGCCAGGATCTGTCGCTCGCCTATACCCCCGGTGTGGGGCGGGTAGCCAGTGCGATCGCCCGCCGGCCGGCTGACGCGTGGGCCCTAACGGCGAAGGGCACGTCCGTGGCGATCGCCACAGACGGCAGCGCCGTCCTCGGCCTGGGCAATCTCGGGCCCCTCGCAGCGCTCCCGGTGATGGAGGGCAAGGCGCTGATCTTCAAGCATTTTGCCGGCGTGAACGCGTACCCGATCTGCCTTGACACCCACTCGACTGAGGCGCTCATCGATGCCGTAGCCGCGGTCGCCCCCGGTTTCGGCGGGATCAACCTCGAGGACATTGCCGCGCCCGCCTGCTTTGAAGTGGAGATGGAGCTGCAGCGACGGCTGGATATCCCGGTTTTCCACGACGACCAGCACGGCACGGCGATCGTCGTGATGGCGGCAGTGTTGAACGCCTGCCGCCTCACCGGGCGCGACATCCACGATCTGCACGTCGTGCTGGTCGGCTGCGGGGCGGCTGGCACCGCAATAGCCGAGGCCCTGCTTGACGCCGGGGTGCCCGACCTGGTCGTGTTCGACCGGGACGGGGCCCTGACCGACGGCCCCGGTTCACTTCCGCACCACGCCCGGATAGCGGCGCGCTCCAACCCGCGTGGGATCACGACGCTGCGTGCCGCGCTGAGCGGCGCGGACCTGTTCATCGGGACGGCGCTGCGCGGCTCCGTCGACCCCGCCTGGTTGGCCGACATGGCCAAAAGGCCGGTCGTGTTCGCGCTGGCCAACCCCGATCCTGAGGTCTTCGCCGAGGAGCTCGCGCCGGACACCGTCATCGCGACCGGCCGGAGCGACTTCCCGAACCAGATAAACAACTCACTTTGTTTCCCGGGATTCTTCAGAGGAGCCTTGAGCGTCCGGGCCTCCTACGTGACGCCCGCAATGAAGCAGGCTGCCACGCGTGCGATCGCCGCTTGCGTTAGCGACGAGGAGCTTGGCCTCGGGGTCATCGTGCCTTCGATGTTCCAGCCCAAGGTCCATGAGCAGGTTGCTGCCGCGGTCGCCGAGGCGTGGGCCTCTGAGCACGCGGCCGCCCCGCCAGATCAGGGAACGTCCTTCCCGACCTGGTCCGAGCCGCAATAGGCGGTCACCGTTTACTCGACTGTCCTGCGGGCCCCGGGTGTCCTCTGGCTGATCACCACCTCCTTGGTGGCGCGCCTGCCCTTGGCTATGGCCGGGCTGGCCATCGTGCTGCGTATATCGCATGCGAGCGGGTCCTTTAGCGAAGCCGGTGCAATAACCGCTTGCTACGTGGTCGCTTGTGCCATCGGCAGCCCTGTATGGGGACGTTTGGCGGACCGCTTCGGGCGCCGTAACATCCTTGTGGTAACGGCGGTGGCCAGCGCGGTTGGCCTCCTGGCGCTCAGCGCCGTGCCCGTCCACGACACATGGGAGATGGCCGGTGTCGCCTTTGTAGCTGGAGCAGGCGCCCCCCCGGTCAGCGCGGCTGTCCGCTCTTTGTGGCCCCGCTTGGTGGAGGGCGGCAACAGCGACGCCCTTTATGCGATCGACTCCACGCTGCAGGAATTGACCTTTGTGGCCGGCCCGGCGTTGGTGGCCGTACTGGGCACCCTCGGTGGCACGGCGCTACCCTTGGTCGCAAGTGCCATCTTCAGCTTGGTCGGCACGCTGGCCGTCGCCCTGCACTCGGCGGTCAGTGCCCCGCAGCGCCGTCGGGCCGGTGCCGCTCGCGGCCGCTAGCCCAGCTCTTTTCTGGCTCGTGTTGGTCAGCTTGTTGCTTATTTTTGGCTGTGCAATGGTCCAGATCGGAGTTGTGGGCTTTGCCACGGCGCATAAGGTCCCGGGTCAGTCGGGGCTTTTGCTGGCCGTGTGGAGCCTCGGAGCTATCACCGGTGGCCTCTGCGCCGGCACCCGCATAAATGCAGCGGGCGAGAACGGCCTTATGGGGGCGCTCGGAGCCTCGGGGTCCGGGCTGCTATTGGTCATAGCGGTCCCTGATATCGCCCTTCTCTACCCATTGTTGTTCGTTGCAGGGCTCGGGCTTGTGCCGTCTCTCGCGGCCATTTACAACTTGGCAGGGAAACTGGCCCCGGCGGCCGGAGCGGTCGAAGCGTTCGGCTGGCTCTCCGGGGGCACCCAGATAGGAATAGCCGGAGGATCCGCGGTCGGTGGCGTTGTGCTCCAGCATTTCGGCACTCGGACGACCTTCGCCGCCGCCACCGTCATCGTGTTTGCTTCGGTGGCCGTCAGCGTGGCGGTCAAGGGACGGCTGGCCCAAGCGCGGCTTCGGGCGGTGGCCGCGTCGTAAGGCGAGATCCTCTGGCGGCCAAGATATATCGGGCATCATTGAGCATGGATCCCGCAACAATGTCTTCGCCCGAGGTGAGGTCCGAGGCGGCTGGTGAGGTGCGAGGAGAGCAAGTCCGTCGTTACTTCCTCGTAAACAGCTTCGGGACAGAAGTAGCGGTCCTCACCTACGGCGGGATAATCGAGTCGTTGCTGTTCCCGGACCGAGCTGGTGAACGCCGTAACATTGTGCTGGGTTTCAGGGCCCTGGAGGACTACGTCCGGTACAACTCGCCTCGCACGGCCGCCAACCCCGAAGGGCTCGGGCCGTATTTCGGGGCATTGATAGGCCGCTATGCGAACCGCATCGCGGGTGGGCGCTTGGAGATCGAGGGGCAGCTCTACTCGGTACCGACTAACGACGGGACCAACGCGCTCCATGGTGGGGACGTGGGATTTGACCAAAAAGTGTGGGCCTCAACGGTCGTGCGAGCTGATGGTGCGGCGGGGGTGCGGCTGGAGTACGTGAGCCCGTCAGGGGAAATGGGGTTCCCAGGGAGGCTGCGCACGGTCGCTACTTATACCTTGGGAAACGACAACCGGCTGGAGCTGAAGCTACAGGCGGAGACGGATGCACCGACGTTCCTAAACCTGACCAACCACACCTACTGGAACCTGGCGGGCGAGTCGTCCGGAACGGTCTACGACCAGGTGTTGTACCTGAACGCAGATAGCTATACGCCCGTGGACGATGCGCTGGCGCCGACGGGCGAGATCCTCACCGTTTCCGGGACCCCTCTTGACTTCCGTGAGCCAAGAGCCATCGGCGAAAGGATCAGGGACGCACACCCCCAGCTGGTCATCGCTCAGGGGTACGACCACAACTGGGTTTTGAACAAGCCCGTTGCACGCTCCCTCGTGCACGCAGCGACAGTCGTCGACCCCAAGTCGGGGCGGGCTCTGACAGTTCATACAACGCAACCAGGGCTTCAGTTTTACTCGGGCAACTTCCTCAACGGTGCGTTTACGGGCAAGGGCGGGAACACCTATCGCCAGAGCGACGGGTTCGCGCTCGAGGCGCAGCACTTCCCGGGTTCGCCGCATTGGCCGGAGTTCCCCTCGACCGTTCTGCTCCCGGGGGACAGGTTCGAGGAGACCATTGTCTTCGAGCTCACGTGTGGTCCCTGAGCCGAAAAGCCGTGAGGATGGTAGGCTGCAAATAGGCCTAAATATTGGGCAAAAGTAGCCCCTGTCAGACGGGGAGGATCGAGGGCCCCGTGCGAGCCCAACCTGCAGTCTCAGGACCACCCCGGTGAACGGCGAAGAAGTACCGTCGTTACCAAAACGGCGTTGTGGCCGCTGCCAGTGCGAGTTCGACGGCGACCCCAACCTTTACTTCCAGACCGATTGGGCGCTTTGCCCTCCCTGCGAGGACATCCTTCTTCCATCAGTTCACCGTGAACCGCCTGTAGCCCCGCTCTCCCTGGGACGTTAGCCCTCGCTACGCGACACGGTCGGCCCTAAATCAGGGCATCACGTCGTGTTGTTCGACCACGCGCTCGCTGCCGCTGGGCGTGTTGTGGACGCTCTCCCGGGTTGTCGTGTGCCGATTAGCACCGGCACCGAAAAGAGCCCCCCCGATGACAACCGAGATGATCCCTACTACCAAAAGGATCACGCCGGCGGCATTTATGTTGAAACCGGTGGTCGTAACGGTAACCGCGAACTTGAGGACGGCGCCGATGACGACAAGTACGATCCCGAAGCCGATCAGACCCGTCCCAGTTCCTCTAGACATTCGCGTTCCCCATTTCGCTGGCGAGGCCCTTTTTGGCTCGCAACCAACTAGGTCGCAGGTCTCAGAGGTTTCCTGTACCCAATCGCTCCGGTTGGCACACTTCCGCTCTACGAGTGTTGCACCGCGACGCCCACAATTATTTCGTGGCTAAATCAAGCCATATGTGGGTAAGAACACCTTGTGTGGAAATCACGTTGGCATTTTGTCCGGGCCGGGCTCTCGCCAGGCCGGGGACTGGCCGACACACACCGGGTCGCGCTTTGCCGAGGCCGTGGACGGGCCGAGTTGCCCGCTTCCGCGCTCGCCCTCGGCTACTGTCACCCACGATCCGAGGCCCTTTCTCGGTACTCCCGCCATTCGGTCGCGTTCCTCCGCGCTGAGAAGGTTGTGTAGGCCGCAAATGCTGATGACGCGCCGGACGTGGGGTGAGGGGCCCGCATGGTCAACGAGCGTGATTGCTGCCGGAGGTCGTTCCAAGCTGCGACGATCACCCCGAGCGTCGACGCGCTCATGAGCTCCACCTTGCTCAGGTCGACCACAATGGCGGCGTTGTTGAGCGAGATGGCGCGCGCCAAAGTGCGGCGCAGGTCGGCATCCGTTGCGATGTCGTGCTCGCCGCGAAGCCAGATAATGGTGGGACCTGTCTCAGGCCCAACTCCGGGGGGTGGGGGTCGATCAGTGACGGTGAAGAAGGAAGACCCGGCACGTGCCATGGCGTTCTCCTAACTCTGGCAATACAAATTTCACGCCACCAGGGTCTGGAGTACCGTCCCGGCCAGTGAGGGCTGGCCCGGCACTTTGGGTTTTAGTTGTGCCGAACCCCATCATACCCCGTTTGATGTAGCCCCGCAAGATAAGCGCGGCCATTTAGACCGGGCCAGCTGCGTCGCCCCTGTCCGCTGCGGATGTCAGCCCGACGCTGCGGTGCAACAGGACCAGTTCTCGTTGCCCTGAATGCTTCGGCGCCCCAGGGATGAAGTCGAGCTCCGACCCGTCGATGGTCTCGCGCTCCAGTAGGAGGTCGATCACCCGGTCAAGGTCAGTTCGGTGTTCCCGCAGGAGCTTCGTAGCTGCGACCTCAGCCTCTCGCAGGAGGCCTGCCACCGCTTGGTCTATGGAGTGCTGAGTCTGTTCGGCGTAGGGACGGCCGGCAAAAGGGTTGTCGCGGTTCGGCCCTTCTGGCCCATAACCGATGGGGCCGACCTCAGCGGAAAGTCCCCACTCCCTGACCATTCGCGTGGCGAGATCGGTGGCGCCCGCGAGGTCGTTCGAAGCGCCGGTGGAAGGCTCTCCCAGGACGAGCATTTCGGCCGCTCGCCCCCCCAGACGGACTGTGAGGGACGCCGTCAAATAGCTCTTGGGGTATAGGTGGCGTTCGGATAGCGGCAGCTGCTCAGTTACCCCGAGCGCCGCCCCTCGCGGCAGGATCGTGACCTTTGCAACGGGGTCAGCGTGTTCGGAGAGGACCGCTACAAGGGCGTGGCCGGCCTCATGGACAGCGACAGCGTTTTTCTCTTCAGGCAACAGCGCGTTCGAGTTGTCTCGCCGGCCGATCAGTAGCCGGTCCCGAGCCGCAGAGAAGTCGTCTGCACTAAGGATCTCGCGTCGATCTCTCACGGCATTGATTGCCGCTTCGTTGACGAGGTTGGCGAGATCGGCGCCGGAGAACCCAGGCGTGCCCCGGGACACGACATCCAGGTCGACGTCAGGGCCGAACCTCTTCCCTCGACCGTGGATCGACAGGATGGCGGTCCGTTCGGACTTGTTGGGCAGGGGGATCTCGACGGTGCGGTCGAAGCGGCCAGGGCGAAGGAGCGCCGTGTCGAGGATCTCGGCCCGGTTTGTGGCCGCCATGACGACCACGCTGGCGCCTGGCTCGAAACCGTCCATGTCGGACAGGAGCTGGTTTAGCGTTTGCTCACGTTCGTCGTTGGACCCGAACCCGCCCGGACCACGCCGGCCCCCGATGGCGTCGATCTCGTCGATGAAGATTATGGCCGGGGAGCGCTTTCGAGCGTCGGCGAAAAGGTCCCGCACTCTCGAGGCGCCGACGCCGACGAACATCTCGACGAAACTCGAACCCGACAGAGCGAAGAACGGGACGCCCGCCTCACCAGCGACCGCTCGAGCCATGAGGGTCTTGCCGGTCCCAGGAGGGCCTACCATGAGCACGCCCTTGGGCCCGACTGCACCAGCGGCGGCGTAGCGTTGAGGGTGCTTGAGAAAGTCCACGACCTCCATGACCTCCGCCTTGGAGCCCTCGTAGCCGGCGATGTCCGAAAAACGTGTCGTCGGTTTCTCTTCGTCGTAGAGCTTGGCCTTTGAGCGGCCAATGCCCATGATCCCGCCGAGCCCGCCGCCCATTTGCTTGCGGGCGCGGCGAGCAAACCAAATGAACGCAGCCACCATCAGGCCGATCAGGACGAGGGTCTCGACAAAGCCTGTCACCGACGTCGTGCTTGCGCTGGTGCCGGTCACCTGGACCTTGTGCGCTAGTAGTAGCGGCGTAAGGGTGGTGTCGTCTAGGGCGATGGGGATCTGCGAGGTGTAGGCGCCCCCACTGCTGAGCTTGCCGCTCACGGAACCGGTCGTGCCGATCGTCGCCGTCGCGACCTTGTTAGTGGTCACCTCGTTGACGAAGCTCGTATAGCTGAAGTGTTGGGTCGCGGCCCCTCCACTGTCCACACGGAACAGCACCAGGGCCGCGATGACCACGGTTAGCCCCATCACCCAGTACCGCCACCGTTGCACGGGGGGCGGCGGCGTAACCGGGCCCCGTCGCCCCGGTGCCCCCCCGGCGGCGTTTACCGGCTGCCGGTTGGCTTGATGGCGGGCGCCGATCGGGCGGCGAAATTCAGAAAATGAGCTCCAGCGGTTGATCGCGTCTCCAAGGCTAAAAAGGACGGGAAAACGTCCTCTGCAGGGACCAGACCGAGGCAAACGAAGCATACCCCGCCCCAGGGGCCTCGTGAGCTGGTCTCACTGCTCGTGCCGAGCTTGTTACCCGATGATGTGCCGGTACGATCCAATTAGGCTTCCCGCGCGCGTCCCACACTCGGTCTGGCGGCAAGGTGCCGGATCGAAGGGTCCCCATGGCAGTCTCATCTTCATTGCCGACGAGTTCTCGTCCAGTAGACGGAGCGGGGCCCGCTGCAGCTCCCGTCGTCGTGGGCGAAGTAGAGGTAGTTGTGGGTGATGACTTGCTGGCTGCCCTCGGGCCGATCGTGGCGGCAGTGGCAGAGAGCGACCGCCGGGCCTCCGAGCTGACCACGGACCGCCGGGAGGCCGCACAGAAGTTCCTGGAGGACTTTGCCGCTGGCCTGCGAGATGGAGGTCAAGCCGGCGATGACAGCCGTCCTCGAGCGCCTTTGCCAGCTTGGCGGGGGAGGCCTGATCGAAGAGCACCCGGGTGGTGAAGCGCGTTTCCGGAACCCTCGCTTAGCGCTGTGGATGTCGCTCAAGGGCGAGATCGTGGGGGAACCGCACCTGGACCGCTATCCGTACCTCCAATTGGAGGCCGATGTCGAGGCGCTCAAGGTACAGGTCGACGAAGGTGACATGTGGCGAGGCGCCGGCGGCAACTCCACGGGCCGAGCTGGGACCTGGGACATGGTCGACCTGACTCGTCAGCGGGTAACCGAAGAGCTGTTGGCGGTCGCCCAACGGGCCGCTCAGTAGTTCTCCTGTTCAAGGCGATGCGCGGCCTCCCATCCTCATCTGCTAGCGGCTGCTGGAGCGTCCCGGTTTCTCGGTTTTCCTGTTCGGACCGACGCAATGCGGTCATTTTGTAGGTGGACCAATGCTCTCCGTGCTGACGTGGTACAGTGTCTAGTCAGTATTAGGACACTAGGACTAGCTGCGGTCCAGACTTTGCGCCGCCGGATCTTGACGAGACATTCGCCGAAGGTGACGGTGCACGGTGGGCCAGCAACAAGACGATGAGACTAAGAGCAAGCGTAAGGCGGGCGGGCTGGACTACCCGGACCTTGTGGCCACGTCAGGTGACCTGAGCACCGTGGTGGACTTGGCCGGGCAGTACCTGTACTGCTCCGCCGCATCTCAGGAGATGTTCGGCTGGCAGCCGGACGAGCTAATAGGCATGAGCGAGGACGACCTCGTGCACCCCGACGATGTGACGACGCTCCGGGCGAGCCGCTCGGCGCGGGCGCTGCTTAAGCCCGTCACCGTCAGCTACCGCTTCCGCTGCAAAGACAGCTCCTACCGCTGGGTCGAAGCGACATCCAGGCGCGCGGCACTCGGTGACGCTGAAGTCGTGGTGAACACGGTGCGTGACATTACCGAGCGCCAAAAGCAGACCGCCGCACTTGAGCTCCAGGCGACCACTGACCCATTGACGGGGGTGGCGAACCGGACCGTGCTGATGGACCGGTTGCACCAGGGCATCCGCCGCCTCGGTCGCAACCAAGGGATGCTGGCGGTGCTTTACCTCGACCTCGACCACTTCAAGGTCATCAACGACTCGCTCGGTCACCGCATCGGCGACGATGTGCTGCTGAAGATAGCGGAGCGCCTGACGCACCACCTCCGCCCGGCTGACACGTTGGCCCGCCTGGGCGGCGACGAGTTCGTCCTCGTGGCCGAAGGGGTCACCGACGAAGCCGCCGCCATTACGCTGGCCAACCGGATCATCGAAGATGGGCGCAAGCCGTTCCGCCTCGACGGTGACGAGTTCAGCTGCACCATGAGCATCGGGGTCGCCTGCACTGCCGACGGCCAGCGAACCGGCGTCGAACTGCTTTCCGAGGCCGACTTGGCTCTGTACCGGGCGAAGGACAAGGGCCGCGACCGGGTGGCCGTGTTCGACGAGGAGCTTCGGACCACCGCCGTCGAACGCATGGTCACAGAGCGCATGTTGCGGCGTGCCCTAGACGAGTCCCGCATCGTGGTGGAGTACCAGCCGATGGTGGACATTAGGAGCGGCTACCCCGTCGGTGCCGAAGCCCTCGTCCGGATACGTGATACGGGTGACGGCCTGCGGCTTCCTGATTCGTTCATCGGTGTGGCCGAGGAGACCGGGTTGTTGATCCCGATCGACGAGGTCGTGCTCGCAGACGCGGTAAAGCAAGCCGGGGCGTGGCGTAGTCGGCTCGGGGCCAAGTTCGGCGGAGTCGCCGTCAACGTCACAGCCCGGCACCTAGCCGACGTCGATTTTCGCCAGGCGGTCGTCGACCAGCTCAAGACCAACAACGTGCCTCCCGGTGACCTTCAAGTCGAAGTGACCGAACAGATCCTCATGGAAGCATCGAATTCGGCGATGACCGGGCTGCGCTCCCTACGGGCGCTCGGGGTCAAGATAGGCCTTGACGACTTTGGCATGGGCTACTCGTCGCTCGCTTACCTGCGCCAGTTCCCGCTCGACTTCGTCAAGATCGACAAGTCTTTTATCGATGGCCTGGTTACCGACCAAAGAGACCGAGCTGTTGTCTCCGCCATCATCGTCGTGGCGCATGCGCTCGACCTCACGGTGGTTGCCGAGGGGGTGGAGCACGCGAGCCAGCGAGAGGTGCTGATCGACCTCGGGTGCGATCGCGCCCAGGGCTTCTTCTACGCGCCCTCAGGCGCGCCGGAAATCGTCGACAACCTTGTACTGCCGAAAGCGGACATCCAGTTGCCCCGACCGGGCGTCCGCATTTAGCTGTGACGGCGATGCGGGCCTACAGGTAATTCCGCTGATGGCCCTTTTGATCCTCGTAGGACTTACGCGCTTGGAGGGTAGCGTCCAGATGGGACACCTCTGCGACGGGTACGTCCCACCACGACCCGCTATCAGGGGCGGGCACCAGTGGGTCCACTTCCACCTCTATCAGGACGGGTCCGGGGACTGACCTCGCAGCGATCAGCGCTTCGCTGAAGGCGTCGATGTTGTGGGCACGCCAAGCCTTTACCCCGAGGCTCTGCGCATTGGCCACAAAGTCTAAGGGGAGCACATCGCCGTCGAGGCGGCCCGTCTCTTGGTTGCGGCCGCGGTACCAGGTGCCAAAGCGGGGAGTGCCTACGGTTTCAGAGAGCGCCCCGATGGAAGCGAAGCCGTGGTTGTTGACCAAGACGACGGTGAGCTTGATGTTCTCCTGGACCGCAGTGACCAGTTCCTGGGCCATCATTAGGTACGAGCCGTCGCCGACGAGCACGTAGATCTCTCGGTCCGGGCATGCCAACTTGGCCCCAAGACCGCCGGCGATCTCGTAACCCATGCAGGAGTAGCCGTACTCCACGTGGTAACCCTTGGCGTCGCGCGTCCGCCATAGCTTGTGCAGGTCGCCCGGCATGGCCCCGGCCGCACATACCACGACGTCACGGGGGCCACTGACCCGGTTGACGACCCCGATCACCTCGGACTGTGCGGGGAGCGGTTGGTGGCCCAATTCGTATGCCAGCTCTACCGTGGCGTCCCATTCCTGCGCCCCCCGATGAGCTTCCTCCCGGTAGGACGCCTCGACCGACCATCCCGTGAGAGCTTCACGCAGCTGCTCGAGGACCACGCGAGCGTCTCCCACCACGGGCTCGCCGGCTTGTTTCACGGCGTCGAACCGGGTGATATTGCAGTTCACAAACCGGACGTCGGGATTGGCGAACGCTGTCCTGGACGACGTTGTGAAGTCGCTCCAGCGAGTTCCGACCCCAACCACCACGTCGGCTGTACGGGCGAGGGCGTTGGCCGCTGTCGTCCCCGTTGCGCCCACCGCTCCCACCGCTTGAGGGTGGTCAAAGCGAAGTGAGCCCTTTCCTGCTTGAGTTTCGGCTACCGGGATACCCGTCGCCTCTGCCAAGGCGCGAAGTGCCTCTGTCGCTTCTGAATAAATTACACCACCCCCGGCCACGATAAGGGGGCGACGGGCGCTGCGCAGTATTGCGGCCGCCCGCTCGAGTGCAGAGCGATCGGGTGCCGGCCGGTCGACGTGCCATACACGGCGGCGGAAAAGTTCGTCGGGCCAGTCGAAGGCTTCGGCTTGGACGTCCTGGGGAAGGCAGACGGTGACGGCACCGGTCTCGGCCTGGTCGCTCAGGACTCGCATGGCACCAAGAAGGGCATCGGGTAGCTGTTGCGGACGGTACACGCGGTCGAAGAAACGAGACACAGGGCGGAAAGCGTCGTTAACCGAGACATCTCGCTGGCCCGTGTGCTCGAGTTGTTGGAGGACGGGGTCTGCCACCCGCGTCGCGAAAATGTCACCTGGGAGCAGCAGGACCGGGAGCCGGTTGATCGTCGCTAGCGCCGCCCCGGTGACCATGTTTGTGGCGCCGGGGCCTATTGAAGAGGTGCAGGCCAATGTCGAGAGGCGGTCCCGCATGCGTGCGAATGCGGCTGCGGCGTGGACCATCCCTTGCTCGTTGCGACCTTGGCGGTATACGAGTGCTCCCGGGTTGTTGAGCTCTGATTCCAAAAGCGCCTGGCCCAGCCCGGCGATATTGCCATGGCCAAAAATGCCAAAACAGCCCTCTATGAGGCGATGTTCGCGGCCGTCGCGTTCAGTGAACTGCTGGGGCAGGAAGCGGACCACCGCTTGGCCCACGGTCAGACGAGTTGTGCTCATGAGCTAATCCCTCTCTCCCGGGGGCGTTGCGCGCGACCCGAGCCGTGGGTCGACGACCTGGCTCGCCCACGTAGCCCGGACCCACGCGTGAGCGGGGTCATCGCTCGCTTGCCATGCCCGCTGCCCGGGCCCCGCCATGACGTTCAGGTAGTAAAGGTCGTAGCCGGGAGCGGCCATCGATGGGCCATGGTAACCGTGGGGGATAACCACGACGTCACCTGTGCCGACCTCGGCCAGGAAATCTATCGGGCGGCCCGGCGTCCCGTAGACGCGCTGGTAGGCGAGGCCGTGCTCACCGGATGGGCCGTCGGCGACTTCGAAGTAATAGATCTCCTCCAGCTGCGTTTCGTCCGGTCCGCTGTCGTCGTGTTTGTGAGGCGGGTAGGACGACCAGTTGCCGCCGGGAGTGAGCACCTCGCACACGAGGAGCCTGTCAGCGGGCAGAGTGCTCGGCATGCAGTAGTTCGTGACTCGCCGCGAACAGTTCCCGGCTCCGCGGTACTCGACGGGGACCAGGTCGGCCGGCTGGTAACGCAGAGGCAGAGGTACGTCGGCCTTCGCTCCGGGGACGGCGAACCGGCCGCCCTGTTCGCTCGATATGAGGACCGTCGAACCACACGGCACGTAGGCGAAATCGCTCGGGCCGTCGAAGACACCGGCCCGGCCGCGGAGCACGTGCTCAGCACCGTCCGACGACAATCTGCACGAACCGCTGAGCGGCAGGACGAGCACTTCCTCGTCACCTGTTGTAAATGTGTGCGAAGCCCCCGGCTCCAGGCTCAGAACGCGAAGAGAAGCCCACGACCAACCCGCCTTGGACTGGTCGAGCTCGATCGACCAGTCGCCGTTGGCCAATGTCCCGGCCCGTCGGTGTAGCAGTGGCGGGCTCGACCGTCCCACCTCGCCGTCGCCTGTCATCCCTCGGGTCGTCCGCCCTCCATCTGTGAGTGGATCTCGGCGGTTTGCACTGAACGGTGCTCCAAAAGCGAGCGCTTGGCGGCCAGGCCGAGGACGAGAGCGGCGCGGCCGTCGGCCCCTGAGGTCGGAGGCGGCGCCGCGGACACTACCGAGCTGATGAAGGCTTCCCATTGCCGCAAGTAGGAATCCCGGTACCGCTCGATGAAAAAGTACGGCAGCGTCGCGGCGCGTGTCCCGGCGCCGTCGCGGGTGAACGCGGTCGTGGTGAGAGGGTTGTCCGAGGCGGCCAAGCCGTTGGCCCCGAGCACCTCCACTCGCTGGTCGTACCCGTAGGTTGCGCGGCGGCTGTTGTCGATCACCGTCAGGCATTGGTTCTCGTGGCGGAGCATGATTATCGCCGTGTCAACGTCGCCGATCTCTTCAAGTTCGGGCTCGATCCGCACAGCGCCCGCGGCAGTTACCTCGACTACCTCGCTGCCGACCACGTAGCGAGCCATATCGAAGTCGTGGACCGTCATGTCGAGAAAGATGCCTCCCGATGCCCCGCGCGTAGCTCATGGAGGGCGGGTCAGGGTCGCGGCTCGTAATCCGCGCGATGTGGGGAGCGCCCACCGACCCGTTGGCGACGGCAGCTCTCACGGCGGCGTGGGACGGGTCGAAGCGCCGGTTGAAACCCACCATGAGACGAGCACCGGCACGGGACACGACCGCCAGAGCTCTGTCGACTTCAGCGAGGTCGAGCGATACCGGCTTCTCACAGAAGATCGACTTGCCAGCCTCGGCGGCCTCAATGATGTAGCGCATATGCGTGCTCGTTGGGGAACAGATGGCCACCGCGTCGATCGCAGGATCGCCGATCAACCGGTCGGCTTGGACGGCCGGCACGTTGTAGGCGTGACCAAGCTCCTTGGCGAGGTCCGGCACGGCGTCTGATACCGCCGAAAGCACCGCCGCGCCGTTCATCGCGGTGGCCAGGAGCCCAGCGTGCATCCTGCCGATCCGCCCGCTACCGATCAGGCCGACTCGAAGGGGCGCCGGTCCGCCTTGCAGGCCCGGCCCGCTCACGTCGGCTGCAGGTGCCCGACGGCCCCGCGCAAATAATCGATGCTCAGCTTTACGTCGTCGGATGGGTTGGCCGAGAGGGCATCGGCGCCGTCGATGGTCGTGTCCTGCTCGAGAACGTACCAACCCGAGTACCCCCGTCCCTCGAGTGCTGCTACGACGGAGCCCACGTCGACGTTGCCTTGCCCCAAGGACCGGAACAAACCTGCGCGGGTCGCGTCGAGAAGGGACATTTCATGTCGCAGGACGGCTGGGGCCAGGGAAAGGTCGACGTCTTTCAGATGGACCAGTTGCACCCGGTCGGCATACTCCGTCGCGAAAGAAACCGGGTCTACTCCGCCGATGGCAAGGTGGCCGGTATCAAGGCACCAAGAGACATCCGAGCGAGACAGGACCTCCCGTACATGGGCAGCTGTTTCGACCAGGGTACCGACGTGGGGATGGAGCACCTGGCGGAGGTTGTGCCGGGCACAGACCTCGTCGACCATGGCCAGTTGGTCGGTGACCTCGTCCCATTGCCGAGCCTCCAAGTCAAAGGGGGTCGACCAATCCTCGTCGACCACGATGGCGGTTACGAAGTAGGAGCCCCCGGCGCCGCCCAGTAGCCGGGCGGCCCGTTCGGCATCCTGTTCCGCCCTGGCCCGCTTTGCCGGGTCGTGGAGGGTCAGGGGCACGAAGCCACCCACCGCGCCCAGGGAGTGCTGGGATAGCAAAGCCTCGATATCGCTGGGTTCGTCCCCCAGGTAACCGAGCGCACCAAGCTCGGTCGCCTTCAGGCCGAGTTCCCGCATCTCGGAAAGGACCCGCTCGCGCGGCAGCATGATGCCCCAGCCCGGGACCTCGCAGACGCCCCATGAGATCGGAGCCCCGGCTAGGCGCTCTTCGACGCCGCCGGCAGGTGCTTTCATCGGTCAGTCCTCGTCATTTGGTAGGGGATAGAGGCACGCTCCACGACCAGTCAAGTTGCGTCGACGGGTGCCCACATTGTGAACAAGTGCCCACGTTCCAGGCGAACGCTAGGTTGCCCAAGGAGGCGTTGTCAAGATCGCGTTAGAGGTTTTGGCAGTACAGGAATGTTGTCGAGGAACGGCGTCGGGCCGCTCCTTGACCCCTCTTCGGCCGCCGATGTACGATTCGGGCGCTTGTTCACAATGTGAGAGGAACCCATGGCTTCGCCGCGTATAAAGGTGCTGGCAAAGGCCGCTCGCTTGCTGGAGGTGTTGGCCGAGTTCCCCGACTCGACGCCGCCGTCCCTGGCGCAGCGCCTCGGCGAGCCTCGCGCTACCGTATACCGGCTTGTCCAGGACCTGGCGACGCTCGGCTACCTGGAAGAGGGCGCCCGGCCCGGTACCTACCGGCTCGGGCTGGAACTTTTCCGCTTGGGCTCGCTCGTCGGGCTCAGGTTCGATGTGCGTGAGCGGGCCGCACCGGTCATGAACAATATTCATTCCGAACTGGAAGAGACCGTCTACCTAGTGGTCCGTCGCCACCACGAGGCCGTCTGCATCGACCGGATCGAGGGTCTCCACATCCGCTCAATGGCGCTGCAGCTCGGTGGAGCGCTGCCGCTGCACTTGGGTGCTGGCCCACGCGTGCTGCTCGCGTTCGAACCCCGTGAGTACTGGGACCACTATTTCGCGGACGTGAAGCTCGAGCCGCATACGCCTCGGACACCGACGACGCAGGCGGGCATCGTGGCGCTCCTCGAGGAGGCAAGGCACCTCGGGTACGCCATCAGCGACGAGGACGTTACCGTCGGCATCACTTCGGTGGGCGCGCCGATCTTCGACCATAACGGTCGCGTTCTCGCCGCCCTATCCGTGGGCGGTATGCGCTCGGCGATCCTCGGTTACGGAGGAGGCGAACGGGCGGTGCAGCTCGTCAGCGAAGGTGCTGCGGAAATATCGCGCCGGATGGGCTACCGCCCGAGCGCGTCGGTTACGCCGGTGCGCGGCAATGGCGACGAAAGTTACGTCGGCCACCGGCAGGTGAGCTGATGGGCGCAACAGGAGAGAGTGTGTACAAGAGCCCTTTGTATGAGATGACGCAGACCACTCCCACCTGCTTGTGGAATGACTCCGCGTCCGCTTCGGAGTTGGCCTACGCCATTGACAACGGTGCCGTGGGTGCCACCTGCAACCCCGTCATCGTCCTGAGCGTCGCCCGTCAGGATGGGGCCACGTGGATGCCGCGGCTACAAGAACTCATCGAGGCTCACCCGACTGCGAACGAAGATGATGTTGCTTGGATGCTGGTGGAAGAGATCTCCAAGAAGGCTGCCTCCCTTTTGGCCCCTATCTTCCAGGAGGAAAAGGGCCGTAATGGCCGCCTCTCGATCCAAACCGACCCGCGGTATTACCGCGACAGCGAGGCCATGATCGCACAAGCGGGCCGGTTCAACGCTTTGGCCAGGAACATGATCGTAAAGATCCCGGCAACGGCGGCCGGGATCCCGGCCATCGAGGAGGCCACCTACTGCGGTATCAGCATCAACGCCACCGTGAGCTTTACGGTGTCGCAAGCTGTCATGGTGGCCGAAGCTGTCGAGCGGGGGCTGCGCCGCCGCGAAGCGGAAGGCAAAGACGTATCGAGCATGGGCCCGGTTTGCACCATCATGGTCGGAAGACTGGACGACTGGCTCAAGGTGACGGCCGAGAAGCAGGGTATCCTCACGGACCCCGGCCACCTCGAGTGGGCCGGTGTGGCTGTGTTCAAGAAGGCATATCAGATCTTCACCGAGCGGGGGTACCGGACCAGGCTGCTCTCGGCCGCGTTCCGTAACCATTTCCACTGGAGCGAGCTCATCGGTGGCGACATTGTGATCTCGCCGCCACACGCCTGGCAGGTGCGCATCAACGCCTCTGACATTGCAGTGCAGGCGCGCATAGACCGCCCCGTTGAGGCGGCAATAGTCGCTGACTTAGCCCGGCGTTTCACAGATTTCCGGAAAGCCTACGACGAGGGCGCACTAGCCAATGAAGACTTCGACTCGTTCGGGCCGGCTCTTCGTACCCTACGTCAGTTCCTGCGAGCTACCAACGATCTCGCCGCGTTGGTGCGGGACACGATGACGCCCGACCCAGAGCTGAAGTGACCGGCGGCGCTGGCGAGCGGGCAAGCACAAAAGAACCTCGAAAATCGTCACCCCCTCGGTGGCCCCACTAAACGAAAAAGAAAGAAGGAAGGGGATCCTCATGCGATATCGCACCCTGGGCGCCAGCGGCTGCTCAGTTTCGACTTTGTCCTTGGGCACCATGACTTTTGGTTCCGAATCGGACGAAGCGACAAGCCATGCTCAGCTTGACCGTTTTTTCGATGTGGGCGGCAATCTGGTCGACACGGCCGACGTTTATAGCAACACCGAGTCGGAGTCGATCATTGGCCGCTGGCTGGCGAAGCAGTCACCGGAGATCCAAGAGCGAGTTGTGATTGCAACAAAGGGCCGGTTCCCAACAGGGCCGGGCCCAATGACGTAGGGCTGTCCCGTCGCCATTTGAGCCGTGCCATCGACGCCTCCCTGCGCCGGCTCGGCGTGGAGTGCATCGACTTGTACCAGGTGCACGGTTTTGACCCACTCTCACCTATCGACGAGACACTGCGGGCACTGGACGACGCCGTACGCATGGGCAAGCTCAACTATGTGGGCTTGTCGAACTTCACTGGTTGGCAGGTCCAAAAAACAGTTGACATCGCTCGCGAATTGCACCTGAACGGCCCGGTGACCCTTCAGCCGCAGTACAACTTGTTGGTACGCGAAATCGAATGGGAGATCATCCCGGCATGCCAGGCCGAGGGCCTAGGCCTGCTGCCGTGGTCGCCGCTCGGGGGCGGCTGGTTGACCGGGAAGTACCAGCGCGACCAGCTCCCGACCGGCGCGACGCGCCTCGGCGAGGATCCAGAACGCGGCGTGGAGGCTTACGGCCGCCGCGGCCCCCAGGAGCGGACCTGGCAGGTGTTGGCTGCGGTAGCAACGATTGCCAACGCACGTGGGTGTTCCATGGCCCAGGTGGCGTTGACCTGGTTGCGCGACCGGCCCACGGTCAGCTCCGTGATCCTTGGTTGCCGGACGCTCCAGCAGCTCGACGACAACTTGGGCGCCGCCGATCTCGACCTCACGCAAGAAGAGACCGCGACGCTGGACCAGGTGAGCGACCCGGGAGCGGCCGATTACCCTTACGGCGGTCCGGGGTCACAGCAGCGGAGCCGCAAGATCGAAGGGGGGCGTTAGGAGTTGCGGGTTACCTCTGTCTCATCTACCTATTGCTTCGTCCCGAGCGGCGACGATCTGGCCCAGGTGGTCAGGGTTGTCGTGGCGGGAGCGCCGCTGGGGACGACCGTCACGGTCAAGCTCGAGGGAGCGACCTTGGTAGCGCCGGCTTCCTGGCGAGGCCTCTTGGACCCGGCCCGGGCGGGCCAGGACGGTGGGCCCGCCTGGGCACCCAGCACCGATGGCGGGCTGGCCCGCGCCGGGAGATATACCCCGCAGCCGTCGCTGCCCGAAGGCGTCGTAGTCGAAGTGCCGATGTTGGTTGGCCCCGATCAATCCCCCGGGAGCGTGATCAGGGTTAGAGCCGTGGCGGAAGCCGGCTCCGAACGTGCCGCGGCCGAGGCGGACGTGGTCGTGCGCGAGCCGGGCTGGCGCATGCTCATGGTCGCCCATTTTCACTATGACCCGGTTTGGTGGAACACCCAGGCGGGTTATACATCCGGTTGGGACGAGCTGCTCTGGGCACAGGACAAGCGCGACTCGTTCCAGCACACGGGGCTCGTCCTGGTCGAGGCACACCTCCAACGGGCGCGCGTCGACCCCCGCTACAAGTTTGTGCTCGCGGAAGTTGATTACCTCAAACCGTTCTGGGATCTTTACCCGGACCGCCGCGCCGAATTGAAGGCTCTTGTCGAGGCGGGGCGGCTGGAAATTGTCGGCGGCACGTACAACGAGCCCAACACCAACCTGACGGGCGCGGAAACCGGCATTCGCGCTGCGGTCTACGGGATGGGCTTCCAGCGCGACGTGATGGGTGCCGACCCACGCAGCGCCTGGCAACTGGACGTCTTCGGGCACGACCCCCAGTTCCCAGGCATCATGGCCGATTGCGGCTTGGATTCGTCGGCCTGGGCGCGCGGGCCGTTCCACCAGTGGGGGCCGCACCGCCACACCGGTTCGAATTCCTGGATGCAGTTCCCATCCGAGTTCGAATGGGTGGCTCCCAACGGGCGTGGACTTCTGACCAGCTACATGCCGAACCACTATTCGTCGGGCTGGGAGCTCGAGCAGGCAATTTCGCTGGAAGGCTCCATGTGGAGGGCTTACGAGCTCTTCTCCGACTTGGCAGAAGTGGCCGCTACCCATGTGACTTTGTTGCCAGTCGGTACCGACTACACCCCGCCCAGCCGCTTCATCTCTGATATCGCTGAGACCTGGGGTGCACGCTACGCGTGGCCCCGCTTCGAGGTCGGCTTGCCCCGCGAGTTCTTTGCTGCGGTCCGCGAAGAACTTTCACGACGGGGTGTGAAGGCTTCCCCTCAAAGCCGGGACATGAACCCCATTTACACAGGCAAGGACGTTTCTTTCATCGACACAAAGCAGGCACAACGGTCAGCCGAGTGCAAGCTCGCTGACGCCGAGACGATGGCCGCTCTGGCTCAGGTCCTGGGCGCAGCGGTCCCGCACCGGGCCCTCGACAAGGCCTGGCGTCAACTGGTCTTCGGTGCCCACCACGACGGGATCACCGGCTCTGAGTCGGACCAGGTGTACTTGGACCTGCTTGCTGGTTGGCGCGAAGCCCTCGAACTAGCTGACCAGGTCGAGGAGCATTGCCGCCAACAACTGGTTGCTGCAATTGACACGAGTGGTGAGGGCACCGCCGTAGTCGTCACCAACACGACAGGCGAAGACCGTTCCGACCTCGTTTGCATAGAGGTGCCCGCCTCGCCGGCAGGGCACGCCCTAGAGGTTATCGGCAGTTCAGGGCAGGCACTGCCGGTCCTCGTCGAGGACGCTGACCGCCCCGAGACCGTGCGGCTCCGTTTCGTGGCGGCTGACGTCCCGGGGATCGGGTACCGAAGTTTCGGCCTGCGCCGTCCGGCCGTCGCGCCGAGCGGCAGCGGTTGGGTGGCAGCACCGGGGACGCAGATCGCCAATGAGTACTTCGAGATCGCCAGCGAACCGGCACGCGGTGGAGGGCTCGTGCGCATAACGGAACGGTCCACTGGCTTCGAGCTCGTCCCTAAGGGAGAGGTTGCTAACGAGCTAGTCGTCTACCCCGAATACCCAGACCACCCGGTCTTCGGCGAAGGGCCCTGGCACCTGCTGCCCTTCGGCGAACCGGCCCGCTCCCGCTCCGGCCAAGCGGTAGTGCGGCGCGAAACGTCCTCCCTCGGAGAGCGTTTAGTCGTCGAGGGGCGTATGGTGCTGGCCGAAGGAGGTGCTGTCGAGGACGCTTTTGACTACCGCCAGATAGTGACGCTGTGGCAGGGGATCCGCCGTGCCGAACTGCGAACGGAGATCCACGGGTGGGCGGCCAAGGACCGGTTACTTCGTTTGAGGATCCCTACGGTCTTGGCTGGGGCCACGCCCGTTTCGGCAGTCGGGGATGCCGTGGTCGCTCGCGGTTTTGCCTTGCTCGGCGCCGACTCCTCTGAAGCGCCGTGGACATTGGACAACCCCGCGGCGGAGTGGTTCGGTCTTTCCACCACTCTGGTAGTTGAGGCCTCTGAGGCAGGCGCGGCCTATCACCGCCGCGCTGTAGGGGTAGCGGAGATCGTTACGCCGCCAGGCATGGGCGCCGAGCCCTGGGCTCGCGAACTGGTGGTGGCACTTATCCAAAAAGGAGTAACTGCTACTTGTTCGGAGGCGCAGCGCAACCGCTACGGAGGGCTCGAAGGCGATTCCAACTTGCCCGATTTTCGCATCGCGATCGGGGGCCCGGCGGAAAACTCGTTTGTAGCTGAGGTCTTGCAAGATGCCGGGCGCCCTTACAAGGCCGAGCTCGACAAGCAACTGGCGAGCCAGGGCTGGGCGCGTGTCCTTGTCCCACCGGGGCTCCCCTTGGCCCAGCGTTGGCAGCCAAATGCTGACCTGCGTGACGCTCGCGCGCTGCCCGTCCTGGTGCTGGCCGCGAGCGATGAGACCAAGACCGCGGAGGCTGCCTCCGCCCTGGCGACTGAGATAGTGAGCGGGCGCATAAACGTCGCACAGCCGTCTTCACTTGTCCCCCGGCCAGAGGACGTACATGGCTGGACGGCGGCGGTCATCAACAAGGGGACACCCAGTTTTGCCGTCGACTCATCGGGGGCCCTTTACACGTCGCTGCTGCGCGCCTGTACCGGCTGGCCGTCGGGGGTATGGATCGACCCCCCGCGCCGCTCGGCGCCCGACGGGTCTGCATTCGAGCTAGAGCACTGGAGCCATGTGTTCGACCACGCCCTCGTGGTGGGCCCGGGCGATTGGCGCGACGCCGGCTGCGTGGCCGAAGCGCAGGCCTACAACCGGCCACTGATAGGGACACTCGCCGACCCACATCCCGGGGTGTTGCCCTCTAGCGCCCGCCTGCTAGGCGTTCGTCAGGCAGAAGGACCTGGCCGGGCAGTCGTCGGGGCGGTGAAGCCTGCCGGCAACCACCTGGCCTCAAGCGCGCACGGCCCCGCCGACAGCGAGCCCGGCGCGGGAGCCGAACTCACCGTTCGCCTGTACGAGGCCGAGGGCCACGGCACTGACGTAACCCTTGAGAGCCGTTTCGGGATAACACAGGCGCGCCTTGTCAACCTCCTGGAGGAGGGGCAGGGCGAGGACTTGGCTTTCGTCAAGGGGGAACCCCCGGCTCGCAGTGTCGCGGTGCCCCTGCACCCCGGGCAACTGGCTACCGTCCGACTCAGCGTTCCCCGCGTGGCCGGAGTGGAAGTCGACACGCTGGCGTCCCCCGAGCCTTTGGAGACTGAACCCGCCCAACCCGTGTTCAGCCGCTACTGGCTTCACAATAAAGGCGCCGCCCCTATGGGCAACCAAGCCTTAGCCGTCCACGCGCTGGCCACCTCGCTTGTGGTCCGCGCCGGTAACGGAGGCGACTTCATCGCTCAGGTTGCGTCGGGCGCGGCCCAGGGCGCGTGCTCCGGGCAGCTGGAGGTCATCGGCCCTAAAGGCTGGGAGGTCGACCCCCCGAGCAGGCTGTTCTCCTTGGCCGCCGGAGCATTCCTACGCGTGCCGGTGCAGTTCCGTACGCCGCAAGACTGCCGTCCCGGCCGCCGCTTCCTGTCCGTGAGAGCGAGCGATAGCAGTGGTCAGGTGCAGGAGGATGTCGTCACAGTGGACGTGTTGGGCGCGCTGGCAGAAGCTGGCGAGCTTAACAGCGACCAGGGAGCCGGCAACTCGCGGCTCATGTTCCTCCCGGCTCCTTTCGAGCACCCTGCCGGCCAGGTAGGAGCTGAGCTCGAGGCTGAACTCGAAACCGACGAGATCGTCGTAGCGCCGGGGGCCAGTGCAACAATTGGGCTTCGTCTTACCAACTGCACCGCCGGAGAGCTGAGGGCTGAGGTGCAATTGCTCTCCCCGTTCGAGACATGGCCGTTGACCGGCTCCTGGGCCCAGGGGGTACATCTCGCTCCCGGGGGGCGGTCCCGGGTCGAGGTGCCGGTGCGCGGCCCGAGGCAAGGCGGGCTCGTGTCGTGGGCGTTGTTCAAGGTCACTTACTTCGGGAGGGTCTGGTATTCCCCAGCCGTCTCGCTTCGCTTGGGCGACAACCAGCGCCAAGCGAGTTCCTTGGTCGCCGGGCATCGTGGCTGAGGATCCGGCTGAAGCGGTGGTGCTGGGGTGGGTCGGAGGGAACACCGTGCCGGCTGCAGCACTCGCCGCACACATGGCGCACCTCGCGGCCTCCCCGGTGGGCTTGCGCCTCGGCATCCTCCCGGTCCCCGACGAGACCGCCGCCGGGGCGGGAGCAGCCAGGGCTAAGGCTGTTCGTTCCTGGGGCACGCGTACCCTCCTGTTGGACCAGTTGGTGGCTCTGGAGGCGGGGCGACTCGGCGTCACCCGGCCCGGCTCCCCCGACGATTGGGTCGACTGTCTCCAGACGGTCGGTGAGCTCTGCGTCAGCCCACCGACCGAAGAGGAGGCCCTTTCGTGCTATCTGGCCAACAACTACCGCTACCGGGTGGCCGAGCGACGTCGTGTGCGCCATGTCCTCCTCAGTGACCAGCACGTCGCCCAACAGGTGTATGGAGAGGCCACTGCAGGCCGGCGGGCTGGCCGACCTCGCGCTCCAGTCCCTCGACGCCGGGACGCGTACCCGCGGCGGGGACCTCGGCTGGGTCGAGCGCGGTCAGCTCGCCGGTGCGCTGGAGGAAGCGATTTTCTCAGCCGAGCCCGGTCGGGCCTACGGTCCGGTTGAGAGCCACTTCGGTTGGCATGTGCTCGCCGTGTATGCCGTCGAGCCCGAACGAGTCCGCCCGTTCGACGAGTGCAAGGGTGAAATTCTCAGCGAACTAGCCTCCGATCGCCGTCAGGCTGCCTGGCGGGAGTGGTGGCAGAGCCGAGTGGCCGACGAGATAACGGTCCCGGACGGCGGCTTGGACGTCCTTGCCCCTGGTTTACCGGGCACGTCCCACCGTCACTGAGGGAATGCGACGATGACGACATGACTTCTAAAGGTCCCGGCGCCTCGGCCGAAGGCGATTACCCTCGCCCCCAGATGGTCCGCGACGACTGGACGGATCTAAACGGGCTTTGGGACTTCGCCTACGACGACGAGGAGCGTGGCGAGGACGAGGGCTGGTACCGTCCTGGGCACGAAGCATTTACGCAGCGGATCCGTGTCCCCTTCCCACCGGAGTCGAGTGCTTCGGGGATCGGCGACCCCGGGTTCCATGAGGTCCTTTGGTACCGCCGCGCTGCCGGTGTACCGAACGACCTCGGCACCAATCGGCTCATCCTGCGCTTTGGTGCCGTGGATTATAAAGCGACTGTCTGGGTAAACGGCCAGCACGTGGCCAGCCACGAAGGAGGTCACACGCCCTTTAGCTGCGACGTGACCGGGCTCGCGAAAGCGGCACCGGGGCTGGTCATCGTCGTAAGAGCCCAAGACGCACCACAGGACCTCACGCAGCCGCGCGGCAAACAAACCTGGGCCAAGCAACCCCAGGGGATCTGGTACGACAGGACCAGTGGCATCTGGCAGCCGGTCTGGCTCGAGGTCGTGCCGGACATGCACATCGTCTCCACCCATTGGCAGCCGGATCCCCGCCGCGCCAGGGTGGGGCTCGACATCGGGCTCAGCCGCGCGCCGAAGGGCCTTGTGACCCTCCGGGTGCGACTGTCCCAAAGGGGACGGCTTTTAGCTGAACACTCTTTTCGCCTTCACGAACCGAGCAGCCACTTGGACATTGCGTTCAGCGCCGTCCCGGGCCTGCGCGAAATGGAGGGCCTGTGGTGGTCCCCTAGCGAGCCGAACCTCATCGATGCCGAGGTCCACCTTGTCGGCGATGACGGCACCGAGGTCGATTCTGTCCAGTGCTATTTCGGCCTGCGCAGCGTGGAAGTTGCCGATGGCAAGTTCGTCCTGAACGGGAGCCCTTTTTACCTTCGCCTTGCTCTGGAACAAGGTTTCTGGCCCGGCTCACATTTAGCAGCACCATCGCCTGCGGCGCTTCGCAGGGAAGTGGAACTGGTCAAGGAGCTTGGTTTCAACGGGGTAAGGCTCCACCAAAAAATCGAAGACCCGCGGTTCCTTTATTGGGCTGACCGACTGGGCATCGTCGTCTGGTCAGAAATGCCGAGCGCATATGTCTACTCGAACCGGGTGGTAGAGCGCGTGACCAAGGAATGGCTCGAGGTCCTGGAGCGCGATCGCAGCCATCCCTCGATCATTGCATGGGTGCCCCTTAACGAGAGCTGGAGCGTCGACAACATCGAGGCGCGTGCGGATGAGGCGAACTTTGCGCTGTCGCTGTACCACCTCACAAAGGCGGTCGACCCGGCTCGGCCTGTTGTCTCAAACGATGGCTGGGAGCACGTGAAGAGCGATATCTGGACCATTCATGACTACTCTCCGACGGGTTCTGGCTTGCGAGAACGCTATGGGGACCATGAACAACTAGCCCGGTCGCTCAACGGGCGCCGTTGGGCCGAAGAGTGCTGCTACCTCGCTTCGACGAAGACCGTGGCCAACCGGTCGTACTGAGTGAGTTCGGCGGCCTCAGCTATGCACCAGCCCGCGACGAGGAGTGGTTCGGTTACGCGACAGTCAACTCCCCAACGCAGTTCGCCGAGCAGCTCAGGGACCTGGTTGATGCGATATGTGACAACGACCAGATCAGTGGTTTCTGCTACACCCAGCTAACAGATACCGGCCAAGAGCGTAACGGCCTACTCGACGAGCAGCGGCGCCCGAAATTGCCTCTGGCCGAGCTGCGAGGGATTTTTAGCCGCGTCTCCAAAGCGGTCCCGCACGAAGAACTGGAGATCTCACGGCGGCGTGTCCGGGACGGCACCACCCAATCAGAAGGTGATCTACAGTAAGCACGGCAGCTATGAAGGGAGCAGGGTAGTGGAGCCCTCTAAGTCGTCGAGACGGCGAGCCACGCACCGACCGCTCCTGAGGCGCTTTGGTGCCAGGGCATGGCGATGGAGCACGGTTGCTGCCAGCGTCGCCCTGCTCGCCGGCGGCGGGCCCGTCGACCTGGTCGGGGGGACCGGCACCGCGTCGGCTTCTCCCACGACCTGGTACGCCTACGCGAAGGGACAGGCCAAGGCTCCTACCAGTTGCCCTGAGACCGGTACCGCTTCCAAGCAATGCACGCTTAGCGAGGCCCTCTCCAAGGTCGCAGCAGGTGGCACTGTTGAGCTCGCGACGTCCGCTCGCGCCGGGGACTACGTGGGTAATTGGACTGTCCGCACCGAGCGTACGACGGCTTCGGCGCCAATCAAGATCGAGCCCGCCCGGGGCGTTGACCAGCCCGTTCTAAACGGCAACAAGGGACAGCGGCCGAGGTGCGAGACCGCGGCTTGCAACGGCCCTGTGCTCACCATCGGGCGGGGACTGCATGTCGACATCGAGGGCGTCACAATCGAGGATGCCGACGACACGGCTGGCGTCGGCCTTGGTGGCGCCATCGAGAACATTCACGGGGGCACCGTCACAGTGTCGCGCTCGGCGTTCCTGTACGACTACGCCTCGGCCAGTGGAGGAGCCATTGATAACGCTGACATAACCGGTTCGGGCACCCTCATCGTCTCTCGTTCTACGTTTACTGGCAATTATGCCGAAAACGACGATGGTGGGGCTATTGCCAATGCAGATGTATCCGGTCATGGGACCGTGATCGTTTCGGGCTCTACGTTTTCGGGCAATAGCGCAATTAATGGCGACGGCGGCGCCATCGACAACGGTGACACGCGCGGCAACGGCAGGCTCGTGGTATCGGGCTCGACGTTTTCCGGTAACGTCGCCGGTCGCGCGGGGGCCATCGACAACGCCGACAACGCCACGGGTACCCTCAGCGTTTCCGCCTCCACCTTCTCGGGTAACGTTTCGGCTCTCGCCGACGCCGGCGCCATCGACAACGCCGACTGGGGCGGCACGGGTACCCTCACCGTTTCGGGCTCGACGTTTTCGGGCAACAAGACAATCGGCGACGGGGGTGCCATCGACAACGCCGACAACGTTGCCACGAGCCGGGGGACGCTGATCGTGTCGACCTCGACTTTTTCGGGCAATATCGCAGACGTGCACGGCGGTGCGATCGACAACGCCGATTTCCGTGGTGCGGGAACGGCCGTGGTGTCAGCGTCGACGTTCTCGGCCAACTCTGCCAACAACATCTATGCCGACAACGGCGCCCGAGGCGGTGGTGTCATCAGCACGGGCACACGCAGCACCACCTGGGTCGTCGCGGATATCTTCAACGGCCCCTGCCTCCGACTGGGGGGTACTTGGGAGGACGAAGGCTATAACGTCGGCAGCGATGGGACCTGCCTAGCGGGTGCTCGGGGTGACGTCAGCCACGGTGCAAACCGGCTCAGCTCTTTGGCCTATCACGGTGGTCCGACCAAGACAATCCTGCCGCTGAAAGGTAACCCGGCGATCGACGCAGTCCCCTACACGACGAAGGTGACCCTTTACCGCGGCCCAGTCGACTTGTGCCCTTCGACCGACCAGCGCGGAGTGCGCACCACCGCCAAAAAGTCCTGCACTGCCGGGTCCGTGCAGGAGCCTGGGTAGCAGTCCCTACACGCTGACGAGGTCGGCGGTGTTGGGCGCGTAGGCGGCGTGGAGGACCAGCGAGGCGGCGCCCAGGGCGGCACCTTCGTTGGCCATGTCCGAAATGGCCACTCTCATCGTGTGCGTTTTGCGCGCGAGGGGGCGAGACTGCACGAACTCGGTGACTTTGTCTTTGTAGATATCGGCAACATACGTGACACTTTTGCCCCCGATTATCAGTAATTCGACATCGAGGGCGTTAGCAATAGTCACCGCGCAATTACCGAGGTACTCTGCAACTTGGTCGATGACCCGTCGGGCTAGAGGGTCTTCCTCGACCGCGGCGAGGCAAATAACAGTGTGGTCTACTAGTTCGGGGTCCTTCTCATAAAGGATGGCAAGCTTGCTGTCGCGGCCCATAGCCAGCTCAGCACGGACGTTTCTCACGATTGCAGCCGGGCTGCACATCGCCTCGAGGCAGCCGCGATTACCGCAATAACAGGGGGGGCCGCTCGGCTCGACGACGATGTGGCCAAACTCGCCGGCGTTGCGCGAGATGCCCCGGTATATGTGCTTGGACAGGAACATCGCCCCACCGATGCCGGTGCCCATGTACAAAAACGCAAAGTCTGAAGCAGTGCGCCCATGGCCTGACCAACGTTCACCGATGGCGGCGGCATTGGCGTCATTATCGATTATGACGTCGTACCCGATATAATGCTTGAGGAGCCGTTTGATAGGCACCTCCGTCCAGCGGTCCCGCCGCTGTGGTGATATGACAAGCCCTTGGCTTTGGTCAATCGGCCCTGGGCACGCAGCTCCGACTCCCAGGACCCGGTCATCAGCTATGCCGAGATCAGCGAGGTGCTTGCGGGCGACCTCGGCCGCCTCGGCGATCAGGGCTTCGGGTTCGAGGCGAGGTGAGATGGCATGGCGCGAATGGACCAATTGCTGGCCCTTCATGTCCACGACCACGACCGACACCTCGATCGGGTCGAAGTGGATGCCGATGGCATACGCGGCGGTCGGGTTGATACGAAGTGTCGTCCTCGGCTTGCCGCCGGTCGAGGCCAGAGAGCCGCTTTCGATGACTATACCCTGCTCGATGAGGCGGCGCACTATTACCGACACTGTCTGAGCGGTCAACCCCGTCTGCTGGGCGATCTCGACGCGACTGATCCCGTCGGCGGCTTGGACTGAGCTAAGCACGACGTTGATGTTGTACGTGCCCACTCGTGGCAGGTTGGAACCACTGAACATGACTAAGTGACCTCTGCTGCGACTTTAGGACCTCGGTACTTAGTAACTCAAGATGATGTTCTAACCCCATCCGACCTCTTGACCGGTTCAGCAGGTTGGCCCTGGTCGGGACGTCGTGACTGCCGTATTATGCGCTGGCTGCTCGCCATGGGCGGGGACTAGGCGGTTGACGTGCAATAACGCCGCCTGAGAGGGCTTGCCAAAGAACGGCCACAGGGGTGCTTGCCATGCTTGACACCTAAATCAACTTGACTTAGTATCCACAAAAACCGATCCGGGGCAACCAGCGAGACCACTGGTGAGGCACGGGCCAAAGGGAGGAACGCGATGCGTCGAAAATTCGTCTTAACCGGACTAGCGACAGTAGGGGTAGCCACGGCAGGGATGCTGACCGCGGTAACGCCGGTATCAGCCAGCACGGGGGGCGTCATCACCGTGGCTTACCAAATCCAAGGAAACCCGAGCTGGGTTGAGAACCTTGTAAACAAGGTAGCGCCCGAGTTCGCAGCGAAGTACCCGGGTTGGACTATCAAAGGCGAGCCGATCACCAACCCCGCTGAGAACGCGTACTACACCAAGCTCGACCTAATGAACGCGTCGGCGTCAACTGCGCCGGACGTGATGTACGAGGACACCTTCCTGGTCAACAGCGACGTCACCGCCGGCTATCTGGCCCCGCTGAACTCGTACCTGGCCAATTGGTCAGGTTGGAAAGAGTTCTCCCCGGCAGCACAGGCTGCCGCCAAGAGCACCAATGGCAACATCTACGGTGTCTCCATGGGCACTGACACCCGTGGCCTGTACTACAACAAGGTGGTATTCGCCAAGGCCGGCCTCCCGGTCCCGTGGCACCCGACGACGTGGGCCGCGGTGCTAGCGGCCGCAGCGAAGATCAAGGCCACCGAGCCGGGCGTCACCCCAATGAACGTGTACGGGGGCACCGGACAGGGCGAAGGTTCCACCATGCAGGGCTTCGAGATGTTCCTGTACGGGACGAACAACTGGCTGTGGGACAGCGCTCACGGCAAGTGGGAGCAGGCCGGAGCTGGCTTCACGGCTGCGCTCGGGGAATACGCAGACATCTACCACCAGAACAACCTCGGCCCGACGGTGCAAACAGCCCTCGGGACTACCACCTGGCAGACCGTACAGCAAGGGCTCATGCCCACGAACAAGCTCGGGATCGACCTCGACGGCAGCTGGGTCGTCGGCGACTACGTACCCGGCGGGGCCAAACCGTGGCCGGACTATACCAAGGACCTGGGCGTAGCCCCTATGCCCACCGAGAACGGCCAGGGCCAGGCCACGTGAGCATGTCCGGGGGATGGCTGCTGTCGGTTGGCTCTCACACGCCCCAACAAGCAGATGGCCTTCAACTTCATCTCTATCGCACTGGACCAGCAGAACTCGCTCTGGTATGACATCCACGCTACGCAGGTTGCCAGCCGCCTCGATGTGGCATCGGCCCCGGCTTACAAGGCGCAGGGCGCTATCACGGCTCAGTTCGCGACGTTCGTCCCCTTCACTCACTTCCGCCCGGCGTTCTCCGCATACCCCAAGCTCTCGACGGAAATCCAAGAGATCACCGGGGAAGTCATGACCGGGCAACAAACCCCGGCCCAGGGCGCAGCGGCATACAACAAGTACCTCATCGCCACCGTTGGCGCATCTAATGTAGAAGCGGCACCGATGTAGGTTTTGCCGCTGGCTCCGGGACTGTCGGCCCAAACCCGACGACGTCCCAGTTGTCATGTGAACTTTGACCGCCACCAAGCCCTCCTTACCGGGGGGCTTGGTCGTTCTTTGGAGGGGAAAGTTGGCGCTCGCAATTAACGGCCGCAAGCGGTTGCCCATCTGGCAGTGGCTCGGGCCTATGACCCCGGCGCTGTCCATCATGGTCCTGTTTATTGCGGGTCCCATCATCTGGAGCGTGTACATCGCCTTCACCAACAAGGCGTTGACGGGCGTTGGGGCGGCTCACGCGAAGTGGGTCGGCTTCACCAACTTCGTCCACATGTTCAACGACCCGTTGTTCATAAAGTCCCTGCTCCTCACGGCAATCTTCGTCCTGGGCTCAGCCGTCGTCGGGCAGAACACGCTCGGGTTCCTTATCGCCCTGCTGGAGCGGGGCCGGAACAAGTTCGTAACGACAACTCTCAACGGGTTCATCATGTGCGCCTGGGTTATGCCTGAGATCGTCGCCGCGTTCTGTTGGTACGCATATCTCTACCAGGGGGGGACCCTGGACGCCTTCTTGGGCCACCTTGGGCTCAGTCAGGACTGGTTGTACACGACTCCGATGTTGGCGATCATTATCGCTAACATTTGGCGGGGCACCGCTTTTTCCATGCTCGTGTACTCGGCAGGGCTGTCAGACTTGCCCAGCGAGCTGCTCGAAGCGGCGAAGGTCGACGGCGCCAGCCAGATAGCGCTCCTGCGCAGGGTGATCATCCCGCTCATGCGTCGTTCGATAATGGTAAACTTGATGCTTATAACCCTGCAGACGCTGCAGAGTTTCACCCTTATATTCATTCTGACCGCTGGCGGCCCCGGCGAGGCGAGCATGACCACCCCGCTGTACATCTACCAGCAGGCCTTTCAGCTGTACGACATAAGCTACGGGTCGGCAATGTGCCTGGTCCTGCTGCTGCTCGGCGCCGCTTTCTCGTTGATTTACATAAAGTTTATCAAGGTCGAGGAGGTGGCCGCGTGACTAGCGCATTGCCGGTAGAACTGAAGGTACGGGTCGATAGGACCGTCACCAAGGCGGCCCGCACTGGGCGCTTCCGGATCGATTCACCGCGCAAGACCATATCGACTATCAGCGTCTATTTTGTCCTGGCTCTGGTAGCACTGTTCTTTATTGCGCCACTGCTTTGGATCGTCCTTTCCTCGTTCGAGCCCGGGGCCGCCATTGGCACCAATGCGCCACTGGTGCTGTCGCTCAGCAACTTCGCGAAGGTGCTCAATTGGTCAACGTTCTTCCAGCCGCTCATCAATTCGTTGATCCTGTCGGGGTCGACGGCGGTGATAGTGGTACTTACTTCGCTGTTCGCTGCTTACCCGCTTTCTCGTTACCAGATGCGGTACCGCAAAGCCTTCCTCTACACCATCATCTTCTCCACTGGGTTGCCGATCACAGCCATCATGGTGCCTGTGTACGAGCTGTTCGCCCGGGCCAACCTGGTGGATAACTACCCCGCCCTGATCCTGTTCCTGACGGCGACGTCACTGCCGTTCGGGATATGGCTCATGAAAGGCTTCATGGACGGGGTACCCGTGGACTTGGAGCAGGCGGCGTGGGTTGACGGCGCCACCTGGGTCGGATCCTTGCGGACGATAGTGGCGCCGTTGATGATGCCGGGCATCGCGGTCATCACCATCTTCACCTTCGCCAGCGTGTGGGGGAACTTCTTCGTACCGTTCATCCTGTTGACGACACAGACCAAGTTCCCGATGGCGGTCAGCATCGGTACCTTCTTCGGTCAGTACGGAGCGGTCGAGTACGGGCAACTGGCGGCCTTCTCGATCCTTTACACGTTGCCTGCGCTAGGGCTCTGGGTCGTGGCCGCCCGTTTCCTGCGGGGCAAGTTCACCTTTGCTGGCGCCACCAAGGGCTGAGGAGGTCCCTGATGCACGATAGTCATGCCAAGACCGAGGCCCGCGTGAGGACGGCCCTCGAAATGCGGCTCCGGCCGCGCGTATGGGCGAGCCGCGAACCCTGTGAGGTGTCGGTATTTGCCAGCGGGAGCCAGGTGACGGTGCAGGACGGGCTTGCCGGCGCATATGTGCCCATCGACCCGGGGGCGCCCTGGGGACCACCCTGGTCGACGAGCTGGTTCCGAATTTCAGGGAAAGTACCGGCGGAGTGGGCAGGGTCGAGGGTCGAGGCACTCATCGACCTGGGCTTCGATGGGAGGGGCCCTGGGTTCCAAGCCGAAGGTATGGCCTTCGACACCAACGGTGTGCCCATCAAGGGAATTGCCCCGCTCAACAACTGGCTCCCTGTCGGCTCCGAGGCTCGTTCGGATGGGACCTGGACATGTTTTGTCGAGGCCGTGTCGATGCCGGGGATCATGGGCGGGACCGATGACAGGTTCCGGGCGACCGATCTTGGAGATGTGGCTACTGCAGGGACCAAGCCGCTCTACCGCCTTGGCGGCGCCGACCTGGTGGTGGTCGACGAAGTTGCGCTGGGCCTCGCTTTTGACGTCGAGGTCCTCCTCGGGGTTATGGAACAGCTTGATGCCAGAGACCCACGTCGCCACGAAATATTGCGTGCCCTGGAGCGCTGTTTGGATCTTTACGACCTCGACGACGACCCGGCCACGGCTGGCGAACTTCTGAGAGGCGTAATGTCGGCGCCGGCTGCCCGCACCGCGCATAAGGTCTCCGCGGTCGGGCACGCGCACATAGATTCAGCCTGGCTTTGGCCAATACGGGAAACGGTCCGCAAGTGCGGTCGCACGTTCGCCAATGTTGCTGCCTTGGGCGAGCAGTACCCGGAGCTCGTGTTTGCATGTTCGCAGGCCCAGCAATGGTGGTGGGCCAAGCAGAACTACCCGGCGGTCTACGACCGGATGAAAGCTCAAGTGGCCAAGGGCCAGGTCGTCCCTGTCGGTGGCATGTGGGTGGAGTCCGACACCAATGTCACAGGTGGGGAATCACTCGTCCGCCAGCTGGTCCTCGGCAAGCGCTTCTTCCTCGACGAATTGGGCGTCGAGACCGAGGACGTGTGGCTCCCCGACTGTTTCGGTTACTCGGCGGCCTTTCCCCAGCTCATCCTCCTGTCGGGGTCGCGCTGGTTCCTGACCCAAAAGTTGTCCTGGAACGACACGAACAAGTTCCCTCACCACACTTTCTGGTGGGAGGGTATCGACGGCAGCCGGGTGTTCACTCATTTCCCGCCGGTCGATACCTACAATGCCCGGCTCACGTCGGCCGAGCTCGCCCACGCCGCGCGCAATTATGCCGAAATGGGCTTTGGTTCACGTTCTATGGCGCCCTTTGGATACGGTGACGGCGGAGGCGGCCCGACCCGGGAGATGCTGGAGAGGGCGCGTCGGCTCGCTGACCTGGACGGCTCACCGAAGGTCGTAATCGAGGCCCCGTCCAAATTTTTTGAAGCCGCCCACGCCGAGTACGTTGACGCGCCGGTGTGGTCAGGCGAGCTATACCTGGAACTCCACCGTGGGACGCTGACTAGCCAGGTCGAGATCAAGCAGGGGAACCGCCGCAGTGAGAACTTGATGCGCGAGGCGGAGCTGTGGTCCACTGCCGCGTTGGTAGCGGGGCGCTCGGCTTACCCGTACGACGAGCTGGAGGAAATCTGGCGGGACATCCTGCTCGTCCAGTTCCACGACATCCTCCCGGGCAGCTCCATCGCCATGGTCAATGACGAAGCCATTGCGAGTTGCGCAGCAAGCGCTTCAAAACTAGAGGAGATCATCGAAAGAGCGACGGTGGCGCTGTGCGGCCGGGGCTCATTGCCGATTTCGTTCAATGCTGCCCCGCACGGCCGTGACGGTGTCGCTGCATTTTCGGCTGGTACGACGGTCGCGTCGTCTGACGTGGCCCGGGTGCACGACGAGCGCGTCCTCGAAAACGACCACATCAGGGTCGAGTTGGACAGCAATGGCCACATTGTCTCACTGATGGACCGCGTGGCCAACCGAGAGATGATCCCTCCCGGGGCTCTCGGGAACGTCCTCCAGCTCCATCCCGATATCCCCAACAAATGGCCAGCCTGGGATATCGACCCGTTCTACCGCCATAGCAAGATAGATCTGGCTTCTCCAGAGAGCATTACGGTTGTCTCGAGCGGGCCCGGCGAAGCCGCGGTCCGGGTCGAGTACCTCTTCGGGGAGTCGCGAGCTGTCCAAACCTTGCGTTTGGCGGCGGGCAGCGACGCCCTCGTGGTGGAGACCGATGTGGACTGGCACGAGCACGAGCGTCTGTTGAAAGTGGCCCTCCCAATCGACGTCCACGCCGACCAATCGCTCTCGGAGATCCAGTTCGGGCACGTACAGCGCCCAACGCATACCAATACATCGTGGGACGATGCTCGTTTCGAGTTCGTGGCGCACCGCTTCGTCCAGGTGGGAGAGGCCGGCTACGGGGTCGCCATCGTCAACGACGGTATATACGGCCACGAGGTGGGTGCCATTGCGCGCGCGGGCGGCGGACGTGCGACGTTAGCCCGCCTGTCCATCCTGCGCAGCGCCAACTTCCCTGATCCCCGGGGAGAAAATGGGCGGCATACGTTCCGTTACGCGATCGTGCCGGGAGCCACGGTTGCTGACGCGGTGCGCCACGGGTACCACTTCAACCTTCCACCCCGCACGGCGATGGCTGAGCGAGCGGCGGAACCTCTTGTGGTCCTGTCCAACCAGGCAGTTGTGGTCGAGGCAGTCAAGGCCGCCGATGACCGTTCCGGGGACGTGGTTGTTCGCTGTTACGAGTCCCTCGGTGGCAAAGCTACGACAACGCTGAAGACCTCCTTCCCGGTCCGCCGGGCCTTGGTGACCGACCTGCTGGAGCGGCAATTGTCCGAGCTCCCAATTGAACCGGGCAACCAGCTGACCTTGGACCTCAGACCGTTCCAGGTGCTGACGTTGCGACTGTCGCCGCGAAGGCTGACCATGCAATTCGCCCGTGACAAGTCCACGCTGCCCGGGGGGGAGCTAACGAGCTGGGGTCGGGGTTTGGCTTTGGCCGAGTAAGAGCAGATGCCTTCTAGCCTGTGCCTGGCCCTCGACGTCGGCGCCACGAAGCTTGGCGCCGCCTTGGTGGACCGGCAGGGCGATGCCCGGTACATGGCCGAAAGCCGCACGCCTGAAGGAAATGACCCCGAAGTCGTGTTCTCGGGGGTGACCAGGCTCCTCGATGGTGTGCTGGGAAGCGATGCCGGCGCTCCGTTGGCGCTCGGCGTGGGGAGCGCTGGGCCGATGACGGACGGTTCCCAGGTAAGCCCCCTTAACATCCCGGCTTGGCGCGGGTTCCCATTGCGCCGCCGGCTCGAGGACCGCTACGGCATCGCTACGTTCGTCGAGCTTGATACCAAGGCGCTGGCCCTCGCCGAAGGATGGAGAGGTGCAGCCAGAGGAAGGCGGAACTACCTGGCCATGGTCGTATCGACCGGGATAGGAGGGGGCCTTGTCCTCGACGGACGGTTGGTGGAGGGCCGCACCGGCAATGCCGGGCACGTAGGCCACATCCTCGTGATCCCCGGGGGAAGGCTTTGCTCGTGCGGTGGTAGCGGTTGTCTTGAGGCGGAGGCGTCCGGGTGGGCCATCGCCGAGATTACAGGCCGGCCGCCGTCTGAGGCCGGGCTTGAGACGATCGAACGCACCGGCCGGTTGGTGGGCCAAGCGCTGGCTTCGGTTGCCAACCTGTGCGACCTCGACCTGATCGCTGTGGCCGGTTCGGTTGCCCTGGGGTATGGCGACCCATTTTTTCAAGCGGCCAACGAAACCCTGCACGACAACGCCAAACAGACCTATGCCCTGAACACCAGGGTTGTACCGGCTGGTTTGGGCGCCATAGCGCCGCTGATCGGGTGCGCGGCCGTGGCCTGGCGAGGCCTCGGTGAAGAGCTGTTGGCCACCAACGGCGGTAACTGAACCGGCTTACTTCAGGCCCGTTTGGTTGCGGTGCGCTCCAGTCGGGTCAGGGCACCCGCGCAAGGCGTAACAGCATGCTCGAGAAGTCGGCACTGTCGGGAAAATGGACGCCGATTTCCTCGAGCACGGCACCGAGATGGCACTGGCCGGTGCCTAGGTCCCGGTAGAGGGCGGAAGGCTCGAGGCCCGCGAGCCTTACCCGCAGGGCCGGAAGAGTCGGCCGAAAGCGCCGCACGCCGGTCCATGCCAAGACGACGACATCCATCCCGTCGCGGCTTATGTACTCGACCGCGCCGAACGTGCTCGTGCGAGTGCTCGCGAGCCGGTAGGCGTGCCCGTGTTGCACAGTCGGCCGGACCGTCTTGTAGGTGGCGATAAGTTCCTTGCCTTCGGCGAGCTCGGCGCTCGACCATTCGGTCAAGTTGCCGCCGATCCCGAGGGCGCCGGCCATTGCAACGTGGAAGCGGTAGCGCAGGGGCAGCCGCCGGCCAGTGTGGACGTTTGGGCTGTCGGTTACCCAAGCCCCCATCGCCATGGCAGCGTGTGCATAGGAAAAACCCTCTTGCATTTCGACCCGGTCCCAGGCGTCGGTGTTGTCGGACGTCCACACCTGTTCGGTGCGCGAAAGGATCCCGAGGTCGGCCCGGCCGCCGCCGCTCGAACATGACTCGATTGCGACTTTGGGGTGAGCCGCTCGCAGGCGGTCAAAAATGTCGTAAAGGTTACGAACATGGTCGACCCAGGCGCGCTCGGGGTTACCGCCGACCTTGTCGGGCCATCCAGGCTCTGAAAATGGCCGGTTCATGTCCCATTTGATAAATGAGATGTTGTGTTCGCTCAATAGCCGGTCGACGGCGGCGAAGACCCAGTCCGCCACGTCCCCGCGCCCGAGGTTCAAGACAAGCTGGTTTCGGCTCTCGGTCCGGGATTCTGTTCGCGAAATGGTACGTCCACTCTGGGTGCGCGCGGTACAGATTGCTGTCGGGGTTTACCATTTCAGGTTCCAGCCAAAGCCCAAAGCCCATGCCGAGGTTTGTCACGCGTTCGACCAGCGGCGCAAGCCCGCGAGGGAACTTGTCGAGGTCGACGGTCCAGTCGCCGAGCCCAGCGTGCTCGTCACGACGGCCATTGAACCAGCCGTCGTCCAACACGAATAGTTCCACTCCCATCTCGGCCGCCAGATCGGCCAGCTCGGCCTCCCTCTGCTCGCTGACGGAGAACTCCGTCGCTTCCCACGAGTTGTAAAGGACGGGTCGCAGCGGCGGGAGCTCTCCGCTTGGCTCAAAGTGAGCCGGAGCGGCCGGCGCTGGGAACGAGGGGCTCCCGCCGGGGCGGGACCGGTGACTGAGGACATGAGACAGCTCGTAGTCGTGCCACGTACGGCTCATAGCCCCGAACCCCTCGCTCGTATAGCAGCCGGCGAACACCGGTAACACGAGCTCGGCCCCGGGGGCGAGCTCGTAGGGCGCGTCGAAGTCGTTCAAGCCGCCCGAGACGTGGACGTTACCGGCAGCGGTTGTCTCGACGACAAGCTTCCACGAGCCGCTCCAGGCGAGCTGGCCACTGAACACTTCGCCGTGCAGCTCCGAGGCGGTACCTCCAGAGTCGAGGGCGAAGAACGGTTGCAACTCGTGGCTAGTAACGCCTCGGCGGCTCTCTAGAACTGTTTTGCCGGGAGCCAGGGCGTTCTCGACAGCTTGGGTCTCACGTCCCCAGGCACCGTGAAGGTATGTGATGCGCCAACGGCTTCGCTCGGGCATCCACCAGTTGGCAGAGTGAGCCTGGCGCAAGACGATCGTGCCAGCCTCGCCGACGTTGACGAGCCGGGCCCAGCGCTCGAGCACGTCGCTGCCGTCGAACACGCGATAGCAGAGCGCGGCTCGTAGTGGGTAGGCCAGGTCGGCCAGTTCGAGCACGAGCGTCGTTGAGGCGCCTTCGCGCCTCACCTCGCTGTCGACGAGGTCCCATTCGATGGCTCGTGTGCCGTCCGTGTACTCCACTTTCAGAGAAGGCTCGTCGTAGCGGAGCCCTCCCCAGGCGACGTACTCGAGCGGCTCGTCCTTGTCCCAGCCCGATCGCTCCATCTCGGTCCCAATCCCGCCCAGCGCCTTGTGGTCGATATGTCGTCCCCAGTGCAGGTGGCGGGGAAGACGGTGCTCGCCGTGGAGCCCTATCCCATAGCTCGACTTGGCCATTCGCAAAAGCCAAGTGGAACTACTCTCGTCAAAGCTGATCCCACTCATATGCCTCCCTGCTCGAGATGCTGACAGCTTCAGTGCGGAGCGTCTCACATTACTGAAGGGCCATAAGGATTTGGACCTGAACGATTACTCCCTTGAGCTCCCCGAGAAGCTGGCGAGGACGACTGCGGCCCAAGCGGCTTACGTACTCGGCCTCAACTCCGACGGCGACGTTGTCAAACCATCGCGAGGCCTGTACCCGCACCAGTGGAGCTGGGATACCGCGTTTATCGCGATCGGGTTGTCCGCCATCGATGTCGACCTCGCGTGCCGCAACCTCGACGCCCTGTTCACTGGCCAGTGGCGCAATGGCATGCTCCCGCACATCGTGTTCGACCCCGATGCCGGGGGCTATTTCCCGGGGCCCGACCGCTGGGCCTGTTCCGAGGTGAGCGCCGACGCCCCTGCCAAACCAATGACTAGTGGCATCTGCCAGCCTCCCGTGCATGCGATTGCCGCACTGCGCGCCGTCGAGGCTGCCAAGCGCGCCGACCCTTCAACGGCGTCCTGCGGGCTTGCGTGGGCCGAGAGGTTCTTCCCGAAACTGCTTTCCTGGCACCGTTTCCTGGCCAGGGAACGCACCGAAATGAGCACCGGCCTCGTGCGGATTTTCCACGGGTGGGAAAGCGGCATGGACAATTCCCCACGCTTCGACGGCCCTTACAGCCGCGTCCAGCCTGGCCCGGGCTCCCCCCTTATGAGCGTCGCGACTTGAAGTTCGTCGCCGACGCCGCCCAACGACCGACCGGCGAGGAGTACGACAGGTACCTGTGGCTCGTAGAAGAGGCCAAGAATGCAGGCTATGACCAGAAAGTGCTGAGCACGTCATCCAGCTTTGATGTGGGCGACGTTTTTTTCACGGCCATCTTCGCGGCAGCCAATGACGACCTCGCTGAGCTCGCGGCGTTGGTGGGAGCACCCGAAGTAGCTGAGATCCGGGGCTACGCAGAGCGCGCCCGTGCCGCTGTTGCCGCCCGGACAAGGCCCTCCGGCCTGGCCAGCGACATCGACCTACGCACGGGCGAAGATCTCGAGGCCGGCACAATCGCTGGGTTCGCCCCCTTGATCGCGGGCCAGCTTGCGCCAGACGAATTGGACAGGTTGGTCACGCTGCTACGAGGCCCCTGCTGGGCCGGCCACCCTGAGCTCAAGTGGCCGCTACCGCCCAGTACCAGTCCCTGTTCGCCTCACTTCCGCCCGCGTTCGTATTGGCGTGGTCCCGTCTGGCCCGTGACCAACTGGCTCTTGGTGTGGGCGCTGCAACGAGCCGGTGCCACTCAGGCCGCGGCCAGCCTGCGTGCCACTGCTCTCGAACAGGTAGTGCTGGCTGGTGGGCTTGCCGAGTACTACGAGCCGGGTACCGGCGAGGTACTGGGCACTGCCAACCACTCGTGGACAGCCGCAGTCGTCCTTGATTGGCTGTGCGGTTAGTGCCTGTCAGCTCACGAAGAGGTCGTTGAGCTCGTCGGCGTGGTCCTCTTCGTCCTTGAGGAGCTGTTCCATCATCCGTCGGGTGGTGATGTCGGCGTCGCCGATCCAGCGGATGATCTCGGTGTAGGTCTCGATGACGATGCGTTCTCCGATGAGGTTCTCGCGCAGCATTCCCTGCAGGTCGCTGTCATCGAGGGTGGTGTACTCGGTGTGGGCACGTTGCTTCATCGTGGCGGGGTTCAGGTCCGGCGACCCTCCCAGCTGGTTGATGCGTTCTGCCACCTTCCCGAAGTGCCCGAGCTCTTCAGTCGCGTGGTCCCGGAACACGCTGGCGACCTGCTCGCGGTCGATGCCTTGGGCGACGATCGCGTTTTGCGTGTAGCGCAAGTAGCAGACCATCTCGCTGGCTACTACTTCGTTGAGCACCGTGATGACAAGGTCGACATCGGTCGTGTTGGAGGGGGTGACCGCTCCCTTTTTCAGGTGTTGGCGTGCCTCGTCCCGGATGCGGGTGACGTCGATGGCGAATTGGTTCGGCATTTGTCCCTCCCAGGAGCAACCGCAAACAAACCATTTTTACCCCGTTCAAACCGGGGAGGCAAGGTCTCCGGCACGAGGATCTTCCACCGGCCAATGCGTTAGCCGCCGCCGCCAACGCAGGTGGACTGGGATCTCAGGCGAAGTTGCGACGTTGCCAGCGAGCACAGGAGACGAAGAAGGCGCCGGCGCCAATCCCGGCGATGACTTCGGCTATCCAGACCGCGTGGTTGCGACCGGTACCACGTCCTACCGCAACTACTGCAACGGGCTCCAAGCAGAGGGCGCCCGCGACGAGGACCGCCGCGAGCCGCGATCGGTGGCCGGTCCATCGGTAGCCGAGCCACCCGAACACTGGTCCTAGTGCAGTGCCGCCGACCTCGGTAGGCCAGTCGGACCGGACGATGGAAGCCAAAGCGCTCAGATGGAAGTGCACGCCTTCCAGGGGGCTCAGGGTCATCGCGAAGTAGCCGGAAAGTGCTGCCCAGACGATCAACCCGCCGGCAACCGCGGCGCGTCGAGGTGACCCCCGCCTAGTCCCGGCGAGGAACGGAAGGACCAACCACGGGGCCGACAGGCCGCTCACCGAGACGCTCCACCAGCCGAGTGCATGCGCGGCCGTCAGGGTGCCGAGGTATTGGTCACCCGCACCGAACGCGAGACCGACGAGAGCGACCACCACGATTGCCATGCTCGCCTAGGCTACCGAGGTACTTCAATAAGCCACCTGGAGGGATGCGAGAGTGGCCGAATCGGACGGTCTCGAAAACCGTTGTGGGCTCACGCCCACCGTGGGTTCAAATCCCACTCCCTCCGCTCAAGCGCCTTTTGCCCGCCGACTGGGGGATCCCCGGAGTCGGGCGTGGCTGCGTTAAACCGTCCCCATTGTTGTCGGCGCGGACGGTTTGAGGCAGCACGCCTCGGCTGCTCGCTAGCGACTGCAGCCCTGCTTTGCAGCGTTCTCTTGGGCGCTTGCGGCTCGAGCCCTAAATCCAATCCCGCCGCCACGCCGACCGCTGCCAAGCCGAGCACGGTCCGAGCGGTCCCTACGTCGCGGTCAACCACTACCGCGCCGCAGACGACAACCGCGCTACCTCCCGCGGGTGTGACGACGAGCGCACCCCCGGTCGTTACGACGGCAACTACGTCCGTGCCGAGCGCCCCCCACTGGAAGACAGCGATCTTCGCGGCAGAAAAGGGTGGCATCCTCTCTGTCTCGTGCCCGTCCGTGGGCCTGTGCGTCGCCGTTGACACCGGCGGTAGTGAGCTCGTGTCCACCGACCCGGCCGGTGGGAGGTCCGCCTGGAAGAGGGCCGAGGTCCCTGGGGCGTCGTCCGGCTTCGGCGCTGTGTCGTGCCCGGACGTCAAATTGTGTGTCGCGATAGCCGGGGGCAACGTCCTTACTACGACTAACCCTGCCGGCGGCCCCTCCGCGTGGAAGGCGGTCGATGTCGGCAATGCCCTGATAGGACAGGCCGGCGACGAGTTCGAGGCGCTCTCGTGCGCCAGCGCCAGCCTTTGTGTGCTCGGCGACGTCAACGGCAACATCCTCGTCTCCGACGACCCGACGGGGGCGGCATCGTCCTGGAAGGTCGTTGACGCTGACGCCCCTGCGTCGAACGCCGGGATAAGTGCGTTGTCCTGCCCGACCGCCAACCTCTGTGTCGCCGGTGACGATGACGGGAACATCCTTACCACCGCTGACCCGATGGGCGGTGCTTCGGGCTGGAAGATGGCCACGCCCTCCGGCTCGGGCGAGAGCATCCATACCCTGTCGTGCCCGTCGCCCAGTTTCTGCATAGCCACCGGCGCCCAACTGCTCACCTCTGCCGACCCTGCGGGCGGTGCCTCGGCCTGGTATTCGACGAGCGGTGTTATCAACAATGACGCGGAGGCCGTTACCTGCCACAGCCTGCACCTGTGCATTGTCTCCGACGTTGCGCTCGACTTGGCCACCTCCGCTCATCCGACCGACGGTTTGGCCGCTTGGGCCTCCATCTATTCGGCCCCGAACGCTCCTGGCAACACCATGGGCATCGGCCTTTCCTGCCCTGCCGTCGACCTCTGTGTCATCACGGGCGACAACGACATCATCACCTCGACCAGCCCGGTCGCGGGCGCCCCAGCAGCACCCAGCACGCCTACCACGGTCCCGGCCGCGACGACCGTCACCGCGGCGGTCGACACGGCGAGCTGGCGGGAGGCAAATTTCGCAAAAGAACAGAACGGGATCGTCTCGGTGTCGTGCCCGTCGCCCAGATTCTGCGCCGCTGTCGACGACGGCGGCAGGGTGTTCGTCTCGAACGACCCCTCGAGCGGTAGCACGTCGGCTTGGAAGATGTCGACAGTTCCGGCAGCCTCAACGGGGTTCTCGGGCGTGTCGTGCCCCGACAGCGAGCTGTGCGTAGCAATAGACGGGGGCAACATCGTCACCACCACGGCCCCGACCGGAGGTCCCGCCAAATGGAAGTCGGCCGACGTCGGAAACGCCTTAATGGGACAGGGCGGTGACCAATTCGAAAGCGTGTCGTGCCCCAGCCCTACGCTGTGCCTGGTTGCCGACGTCAATGGGAATGTCCTCGTCTCTACCAATCCCACCGGCCCGCCGTCGGCCTGGAAGGTCTACGACGTAGACGTGGCGGCCGCTTCCCCAGAAGTCACGGCCCTGTCGTGCCCCAGCGTCCACTTTTGCCTTGCTGGCGACGACGGCGGCCAAATTCTCACAACCACCGACCCGACCGGGGGGGCTAGGGCATGGAAAATGGCGGCTCCAGCCGGTTCGACCAGCAGTATCTCCAGCGTGTCCTGCCCGAGCACGAGCTTCTGCATTGCTGCGAGCGGCCAGCTGTTTGTCTCCCGCGACCCTGCCGGCGGCGGTCCAGCCTGGAAGGAGGTCAGCGGGGTGCTAAACGGGGACGCTGACACGGTGGCGTGTGCGACCTCGAGGGTGTGCGTGGCGTCCGACGTCGCGCTTGACTTGGTCATCACGTCCGACCCGACGGGGGGCGCCGGGGCCTGGACCTCTAGCTATGAGCCCCCGGATTCTCCTAGGAACAGCCTCGGGATCAGCCTTTCCTGTGCCGGCGTCACGCTTTGTGTTGCAACGGGGGACAACGACATCATTAGCTCCACCAAGCCATAAACCGACCGACGCGTTTGGCTACACGCCGAGCCCGTCGGTGACGCTTGCGGTCGGGAGCCTTCCCAACAGGGCGCCTGGGACAAGGATTCTGGAGCGCCGTACGCCGGAGCCGATCACGACCATGGGCTGCACCGTTACGCGCTGGTCGACCAGCAGCGGCCAGTCGGCCGGCAGCCCGATCGGCGTGATCCCTCCGTACTCCATGCCTGTCAAGGTGACGGCTCGGTCCATGGGCAGGAACGATGCCTTACGTACGTCGAGGTAGCGCCTGACCACTCCGTTGACATCGGCTCGGGTCGAGGCGAGCACCACGCACGCTGCCAGGCGCTCGTCTCCTTCCCGTTTGCCCCCAACCACCACGCAGTTGGCGAGCATGTCGGAGCCGAGGCCGAAGCTTTGTTGGGTCGCCGCGGTGTCGGAGATGGCCGGGTCAATCTCGACGACCCCGACCGCGTCGAGCAGGCCCAGGTTCGCCAGCGCCTCCAGTGTCGGGGCGGCAAGAAGGTCGGGGCGCTCGGATGCGGGGGTGCCGGACAGCGTGCCAAGCGCGAAGGTTCCCATCGCCGGCATCCTGTCACAAGCCGCCGAAGGGGACCAGGTAATTCGAAAAGACGTAGATGTTGACAGCAACGAGCGCGGCGGGCCAGGCGAAGACCGCGGCGCGCGTGAGGCGCTTTTGAGCCGTGCCGGCAGCGGTGCCGAGCACGAGCAACACGGCGAAGCCGGCCAAACCAACGAACCCGACACGGCCCTCGGCTTGGGTTGTCGTTTGCGCAATTATGACCACCGCGGCGATGCCCGCCAAGACGGCCCCGGCAATACCGCAGACGCTAAGCCTGCTGAACGAGGGGCGTAGGGCCGCTCGCCACCGCCTTGCTCGCAACATCACAGCGGCAGAGGTCATCGAGAGGGCTGCGAGGGCCAAAGGAAGAAGTTCATCCATTTGGGAAGGTCGAACTGGTTCCAACCGCCGTCATACCAAACACTTCTGAAGAGCTGCGACGGGACAAAGTGAAGGAAACGGCTCGTATTTGTCCACGAGACGGGTACGACAAGGGGTGGCAGCCACGCTTTGAGGTACGCAAGGGTGGCCCGCGACGCCAAGAACTGACCGTACAAGACCTTGTTACGTACGAACCACCACAGGCTGGCCGCGAGCGCCCCGGCCACCGCAAGAGCGCTGTCTGCGAGCAGGCCCCGTCGCTGTAGGCCTGGAACCGCGCTCAAGCACAGCAGGAGGGCAGCCAAAGGCAGGCTGTTCAACTTAGTAGTTGCAGCCAGCCCCAGGGTTATCCCCAAAGCGAGCATGAGCCAACGTCGTCGTCGTCGGTCGTTTTCCTGACGGGCTTTTTCGGAAAGAAGGTAGATGAAGAGCGCCAAAGCGCACAAGGTGATAACGAGGCTGTCGTTGCTGACGACGCTGTCGACCACAAGCTGTTTGGGAAGGAGCGCAACCAGCAGGCCGGCTGAAAGTGCAGCCTCGCGCCGGGCGAAGACGAGGCGAGCGCAGCCGTAGCTCAAAAGGACCGTCGCTAGCCCGAGAAGCACGGACAGGAGGCGAAGCTCGTGGAGGTAGACAGCGTCTTGGTGTTGCGCAGGGGTGTAGTCATGGAGAAGCTCCAGGAACCGGCGGCCCGCGTTGGACTGCGCAGCGACATCCGGGTTGGGCACCGCCGAAGGCGTGAAGGCAGGGATCCTGAGAAGCTTTTGCCACGCCGCGGCGAGCAGGTAGTACAGGGGCGGTTGGTGTGATTCGTGCCCGTTGAGGCCGCTGATCCGCGGGAGGGCGCCGTGGCGGACGATGTACTCGATATAAGTGGCGTGGTCGAGCTCGTCATTGGCTTCCCACGCCCTAGTCAGCAGCGAGTAGGGGAGAGCCAGTGCCAGGTAAACGCCGCTGAGCAGGACTAGCGCTAGCCGGTTGGCCCGCCGAGCCTCCCTCGGGGGCACCTTTGCTCAGGCGCTGACGTTGACGAGGGTCCCTATCGGGTCCATCGACCAGACGACTTGTGCATTGTCTATCGGGAGCTCAACGCAACCATTGCTCTGAGGGTAGCCGTAGCTGTCGCGCCAATAACCGTGGACGGCGTCGCCGCCGTTGAAATAAGCGACCCAGGGCACATTGGCGACGTCGTAGTGATAGCCGTCAACATCTGTCCCGATCATCGTCGTCGTATAAAACCGGGCATAAACGGGGTACGTGCCAGTGGCAGTCCACGCGCCTGGGACGCCTGTGTTGACTGGAGTCGAATAGAGGTCGGCTCCGTCCCTCCAGACGACGAGCTGCTCGGGGACCGCCTCGGTCACCATTAGGTAGTCGTAAGGCGCGGGGTCGGTTGCACGTGATGCGACCGCCTTTTTCAGTGCCCCCCAAAGCTGAGGGTCGATCGGGCTGTTTTCAGGCAGGTTCTCGACCGCCTCAAAATGCATGAGCGCGCCGGTAGTCATGACGTTGTCTTTGCCCGGTGCCCATAGCGACCTGAGCGAGGCAGGGACCTTCGCAAAGCGCCATGTGAACGTCCCGGGCAACGTTCTCGGCGAGACGAGCGCCGCTACCGGGGCGGCCATGGCAAGCCCGGAGACGCCTGCCGACGGGCCGTAGGCGACAGGTAGGTAGCGAAGCTCGGCCAGTAGCTGCTGGACTCGCAGCAGCGGGACCGCCGCAACATGAAAGGTGGAGGTCTTGGGGCCAGCGAGCGCCTTGGGGACCACGACACGTTCGGTGGACCACGGGGCGTAGCCGAACGACGGGGTGAACGTGAGGGTCGAGCCCTGCACTGTCCAGCGGCCCTGCGCAGCCGGCACCAGGGCCGGCATCGGGGCGCCAGCGGGCGGTGGGCCCGACAGGACCACTGTCAAGGGCATCCCGGATGCGATGCCCTCGGCCCCTTGCCCAGGTGTTATGGACAGGACCGCGAGCTGAGGCACCGTCGTTGAGGTGGTGGTGGTGGGTGGCGGGGTAGTGGTGACCGGCCCCGCGCCAGGGTCAACGCTACGCGACCCGAGGGCCATCAGGTGGTGGGCTTGCGCGCTGCTCCCGCTTGCCACGACCCCTCCCGTGGCGACCAGGACGACACACGCCGTCCCGATGAGCGCGCCCGCCTCCCGGGCTCTCCGTGGCCGCCGTGCTCTGTCTACCGCATGCCGGCCTTTGCGCGCCCGTCGCATCGTCCTCCTCCACGACTATTAAACCTTCTAGCGACGGTTCTTAGTCCCGTTTTTCTGGGTTTGACCAGCTTGACCGTTATCGAGGCTAGCTGAACTAAAGGTCCCTATGCCCCGGCCCGACACCACTGGAGTCCTAACTCCCTGAGTTGGAGGGGCAAAAAAACTGTGGGCTTTTCCTTAGTAAGGCGCGCCCCCAAACGCCGGGTAAGCCGGGCGGTTGGGGCCGCCCTGGTGATGTTGGTCGCCGCCGGCACCGTGCCGTGGTTAGCGCCTGTGGCCCAGGCGCAGGTTAGCCGCGCGGCCATCACCGACCCGCCCGAAAACGTGCCCCGAACTGCCGCTATGGCCCTTGCCTGCAGCAACGGCCCGCAACCCTGCCAACAAGCCGTAGTGGAAGCCATCGACCAGGCCCGTGCGGCGGAGGGGATCGGCCCCCTCGAGCTCCCGCCCAATTATTCCACCATCACCACCGCGGAGCAGTTGCTCGTGCTGGCCAACTTGGAACGAATAGACCGAGGTCTCCCTGGGTTCATAGGCCTGTCTTCAAGGCTCGACGCGCTCGCCCAGAGCGCCGCGGCGGCGACCTCTGACCCCAGCGGCCCGGCCGGTACGACGTGGGGTTCGAACTGGGCAGGCGGCGAGGCGTCAGCGCTTCTGGCGGACTACGACTGGATGTACGACGACGGGCCTGGCTCGCCCAATATGGACTGCACCAACACCGTGGCAGACGGCTGCTGGGACCATCGTCGCAACGTCCTCGGCAACTACGGGCCGCGCCCGGCAATGGGTGCTGCGGTGACGATGGTCAAGGGCGTCACCTCGATGACCGAGCTGTTCACGTCCGGCCCTCCCCGACAGCTCGACTACGCGCTGCGTGCCCCCGCGAACAGCCAACTTGTCGTCCCCGGAGCCCTCGAGATCGGGACAACGCCAGGCGTTGCGAACAGCGCCATGCTGACAGTCAGGAATGGGGGCGGGGCATTCGAGGCGAGCGCTTCTGTGAGCGGCGTTGGGGGGGCCTGGTCGGTTACGCCTTTTTGTCAGGTGTCGCGGGGTTCGTTGTGCCACTTGGTCGTGACCTTCGTGCCGCACCAGCAAGGTCCGGCGGCGGCCACGGTCACCGTGAACCTGGCGGACCGTTCTGACCAAATAGGTGTCAACGCGTACGCCGGCCACGGCTACTGGGAGGCGACCAAGCAGGGGGCGGTATTCGCCTACGCCGGAGGAGGGTTCCGGGGCTCCGCGGTCGGGGTAAAGCTGGCCAAGCCCATTGTCGGGATGTCGGCGACCCCGGACGGAGGTGGGTACTGGGAGGTGGCGGCTGATGGAGGCGTCTTCACCTTCGGCGATGCGAGGTTTTACGGCTCGGCGGTCCACTACCACTTCCAAGGCCCGATCGTCGGCATAGCCGTCACGCCCAACGGGAAGGGCTACTGGTTGGTAGCACGTAACGGTGACGTTTTCTCCTTTGGCGACGCCAGGTTCTGTGGGCCGACGGTTGCCAGCCACATCAGTCAACCGGTGGTCGGCATCGTCGCCGCGCGGTCCGGGAACGGCTACTGGTTGGCGGCACAGGACGGCAGCGTGTTTTCCTTCGGCAGCGCCAAGTTCTATGGCCCGACCACCGAGCCACGCCTCACGCAGCCCGTGGTCGGCATGGCAAGGACAGCCGACGGGAACGGTTATTGGCTCGTAACCTCGCACGGGACCGTGCTCCCGTTCGGTGACGCCAAGTCTTATGCCCCAGCCGCTGGGCCGGTACCTGGCAACACGATTGGCATAGCCGCTGCGGTTGGCGCGCCGGGTTATTACCTTCTTCAAGCCAGCGGTGCTGTGCTTGCTTTTGGTCGTGCCCCCGTAGCGGGCAACGCCAGCGGTGTCGCACTTAGCCCCGTCGTTGCAATGGCTACGGCTTAGTAAGGGCCGCACGTCCGGTCGCGCCCAGCCAGGTGGCTGCCGAGCGTGCTTGCCAAGGAGCCGAGGCGCGAGTGCTCCGCCACCAGTGGGGCTGAGATCCCAGCAAGGCGTGCGCCTTGCGCGCACACTGGCCCGATGCAGGCGGCTACCACGCCCCCAAAGTTGAAGGCGTCGAGTACAGCGTCGAGGCGACCTTGTTCTTTGGCCACGCTGGCGAGGACCTGGACCTGAGGGGCGGCGGTGAAAGTCACTACATCAACCCGGCCCTCGACAACGGCGTCGATGAGGGCCCCGGCCGCGTCGGTGCCACCATCGCCCATCTTGTACACCGGCAAGTAGCCGACCGTGGCTGCCGCCTGCTCAAGCTTTGCGAGCACTGGCCCGGCCGGCTCGCCGTGGAGCTGCACAATCACTGACGCTTGAGCCAAGTCCTCCTCGCCGAGACGGTCGACCACCTCTTCAAGGGTTTCGTTCGGGGCCTTGTAGACCGCGTCCAGCCCGACCTTGCGGATCTCGCCCAGCGCCTTGGCGCCCCTCACGACAATGGTCGAGGCCGAGCTCAACGCTTCGACGAGAGCTTCCTGCATGCCCCACTCTGCAGATAGTTGCAGCCAAGTGCGCATCCCATAGCCCGTATTGGCAACGAAGTAGTTGGGCGGCGCGTCGGCGACCGTCTTCGTGACGGCCCTTAGGGCGTCAGGGTTGACCGGCTCGGTGCGCAAGAGCGGGAACATCAAGACCTGAAGGCCTAAGCGCTCGAGAAGGAGGGTTTGTTCGTCGCGGCGGCGGTCGGCGGTGACGGCAACCGTGAAACCTTGTAGGTCGCCGTTCGCCATATACGGCCACCCTATAGCCGCCCCTGTCCCTGCCTTGATCAGGCTGCGTCGTCGAGGTCCGCCAGCGCAGGTCTCGTCAACTCGTCAACGTCCCTGCCAGCGCCGGCCTGGCGGGCCGGGCGCCGCCCGAACAACGCCCTATCGAGCACGACGTACTGGAGAGCCCAGAGAGCTCCGAAGGTTGACACGTTGGCGGCTTGGGAGATCAAGGTCACCGCAGCGTTGCCAAGGCCGGCCGCCGCCGACCATCTCGCTGCGAGGCTCACGGCGACAGTTGAGAGCGCGAGTTCGCCGAACGACAGCGCGCAGAACGGTAGGACTTCTTTCGTTGCCGACCGGCGGCCGTCCTTCGCCCAGACCCAACGCCGGTTGAGCTCGAACGAAGGGATGGTCCCGACGCCCGTGGCCACGACGTTGGCCCACCCTGCCGACAGGGCTTTGGTATAGATCATCACCCCCAGCAAGCTGAGGGTGACGCAGGTGGAGATGGCGGAGACGGCGGCGTAACGGGTCAGCCGTGCCAAGAGCCGACCGCTCCCGGTCATCGTAGGGCGTTGCCCGCATGGCCTGCCACGGAACCGCTCAGGAAGCGGAAACGAGCGACGCTCGAGCAGAGGTTCATCACGGTCAACACCAACAGGTCGACAACAAGGCCCGACACGCCGGCAACAAACGCAACTGTCAAAGCTAGCAGCGTGCTCGTCATTGGCAGCAATGCCAAGAACGACCCGACCGAATAGTAGTGCTTACGGCCTTGTGTGCCGCTACCGGCGAACGTAAAACGACGGTTGGCGGCCAAGTTCCCGACGCCGCAGAGAAAGAGAGCAACGAGATCTGCGCCCACCGGTCCAAGCGGCCCGTAAAGAAGAGCGAACAGCAAGGCAAAACCGATCGTGCTCACGAGGCCTACTCCCGCGAAATGCACGAGCTGCCCAGCGGGGCTCGGTTTAGGCCGGGCGGCCCGGGCCCGGGACCTGACGGGGGCCGGGACGGTTTTCGCCCTGAGGGCGCCCACATCATCCTGGCGATACCTTTTAGGTCGTCCTTGGCGGTCCTCACGATGTTCACAGTCGAACCGGGGTCGTCGACCCAGTCGACGGCGACTTCGTGGATCCGCAAGCCATTGCGTTCTGCTACAACGAGAAGTTCTGTGTCGAAGAACCAGCCGTTGTCTTCGACTATTGGGACGAGGTCGCGCGCGACGTCGGCTCGGAGAGCTTTGAAGCCACATTGCGCGTCAGAAAAGTGGTTGCCCAATGCAGCCCGCAGGACGACGTTGTAACTGCGGGAAATGAGCTCGCGCTTTGGCCCCCGTACCACTCTTGCGCCTGGCGCGAGCCTCGAGCCGATCGCCACGTCGCTGTGACCTGTCAGCAGGGGGGCCACCAGCGGCAAAAAGGCGTCGAGGTCGGTGGAGAGGTCGACATCCATATATGCGACCACCGAAGCGCTGCTGCGGAGCCATGCCTCCCGCAGTGCGCGGCCCCGACCTTTTTGCTCGAGGTGCAGAGCTCGCACGCGGTCTAGCTCTTTGGCGAGCTCGCACGCGATCGCCCACGTGTTGTCGTTGCTGGCGTTGTCGGCAACCGTTATCACCCACGAAAGCGGCAACTTCTCCGTGAGATAGCTGTGAAGCCTGTGGACTGAGGCTGTTAGTGCCTCTTGTTCGTTGTACACCGGCACCACGATCTCGACGTCAGTGGTTAGCTGGTCGAGCGACGGCTCCACGGTGAGGGTCATGACCATTTACCTCTCTCCCGCTGCCAGGTTGTAGACCGTTACACCGCCAATAGTCGTTGCGGTGAAATGACTTTCTACCCACGCAGTGATGAGGGAGGCGTCGTCACTCGAGCCGCCGGTGGCGCCGGGCCCTGTTCCGAACGAGCCACCCGAAGCGATGAAATAGTGGATCTTGCCTTCGCTCACGTACTTCTCGAACTGAGCCAGTGACGGGTCCGGGTCGGTCCCGTTGAAGCCTCCGATGGCCATCACGGGTTCTCCGGAAGCCAGTTGGTACCCCGCCGACTCGTTCGACCCGACGGCCGCCGCGACCCAGGTGTACTTCGAGGCGTCCGCCTTCAGCGCTGTCGTGATGGCTTTGCTCGGCGTGCTCGAATTGAGCAGCCCACCGAGGTTGCCACCCGGGTTGCCCCGACCGGTGGCGGCGCCTGGCTGTCCGCCGCCCGGGGGGAACTGCCCGGCCTGAGGTAGCCCCCGTTGAGATCCGGTACCAGCTTGGCCGTTATGGCCAGGCCCGAAGCCGTTGCGGCCAGTCACGAAGCCGCCGCCGCCACCTCCGCCGCCACCTCCGGGACCGCCACCACCGGGGCCGCCGAACGGACCGGCTGCATTCGCCGAAGCCGGCCCGGCCGAGGGGATCGCGCCGGTATGGGGGGTTGTCACGGTGTCCAGGGTGTAGGCGGCGGGTGCGGCCAGCACCGCTATGGCCGCGACGCTGAAGGCAAAGGTCTGGGCAAAGCGGGATCTTGACCCGTGTGCCATGTACGGCAAGATAACGATCAGCGCCGCTGCAACACAGCCCGCGGCCAATATGACCGGCCGAAGCTCAGGGTGCCATTTCGGTACGCGGTCGAGCAGGACCACAGACCAGACCGAGGTCGCCAGGACGGTCGCGGCCATCGCCAACCTGGCCCAAAGCGCCGAGCGGCGGGACCAGAGCGCCCAAGTACCTATCCCGACGAGGGCGGCTATGGCGGGGGCAAGGGCAACGGTGTAATAGGGGTGGATAATGCCTTGAGCGAGGCTGAACACCAGGCCGGTGACCAGGAGCCATCCGCCCCACAGGACCAACGCAGCGCGTGTGCGGTCGGTGCGGGCCCGCCTCACGGTCATCACCAGGCCGACTGCCAGCAGGAGCAGGGCCGCCGGGAGGAGCCAGGAGATTCTGGCTGCCCATCTCTGTTCCGAAGAGACGGGTCAGGCCGGTCGGGCCCCAGCGGCTGGTCCCGGTGGCGGCGCCGCCGACGACACTGCCCGACTCGTTGCCCGTAAGGCGGCCGAAGCCGTTGTAGCCGAAAATCAGGTTCCAGAGGCTGTTGTCCTGAGACCCCCCGATGTACGGACGATCGGCCGCCGGCACCGCCATGACGACCACCACCCACCACCCCGCAGAAACCAGCATTGCGCCTCCCGCCGCGACGAGCTGTCGGGTACGCCGCCACAGCGTGGTGGGTGCAGCCAGGAAGTAGGCACCAGCCAACGCCGGCACGATCAGGAACGCCTGCATCATCTTCGTGATAAATCCAAGTCCTACGAGGGAAAAAGCCAAGATGAGCCACCGCGTTGACGCCTTCTCGATTGCGCGGGTAGTGGCATACGCGGCGCCACAGAGGAGCAGGACGAGCAACGAATCGGGGTTGTTGTAACGGAACATCAGGGCCGCCACGGGAGTGAGCGCCATCACCGCCCCAGCTAGCAGACCTGCTCCAGCAGACGACCAACGTCGCACGGTGGCGTACACAACTGCGACGGCGGCTACTCCTTCGAGGGCCTGAGGTACTAGCAGGCTCCAGGAAGAAAGCCCGAAAATACGGGCTGATATCTCCATGACCCACAGCGCCGCGGGCGGCTTGTCAACCGTGATGAAGTTGGACGAGTCCGACGAGCCGAAGAAAAACGCTTTCCAGCTCTTGGTACCGGCCTGTACGGCGGCCGAATAAAAGCTATTTGCCCACCCGGACGCGCCGAGGTCCCACAGGTACAGGGTTGCCGTCACGACCAGCAGGACCAGCAAGGCCGGCCTTACCCATGCCGGGTCAGTGGCCCGGCCACGGGCCAAGGAGCGGAGCGCCCTCGCCGGGCGCCGCCGATGGGCGCGAGCCTCGAGGTCGGTCGCGATGGGCGCGGTACCTAGGTCAGTAGGGGAGGGGTTTTCGGTTCCCCGCTGGAGCGTGGTGATAGCCATGTACTCGATGCTGGTGACCGAGCCTTGGCGTTCCCTCCGAATCGCGGCAGTGCCGGCTGGGAACCGTGCCGGCGTAGGATTACTCCGGGAGGTACCGATGGCAGAGGGCGCCCCTCGGGTACTTGTGGTCGATGACGAGGAGCACATAACCGAGCTCCTTTTCATGGGCCTGTCCATGAACGGCTTTGAAGTCGAACGGGCGTCGTCGGGCCGGGCGGCTCTCGCAGCGATCGAAGCCAATCACCCTGATCTGGTCGTCCTGGACGTGATGCTGCCAGATCTCAACGGTTTCGACGTCACCAAGCGGCTCCGCCAGACCGAGCGGTCCGGGACGAGGATCCCCGTCATCTTCCTGACCGCCCGTGATACGACGGCAGACAAGATCGAGGGCCTGCGCCTCGGCAGCGACGACTACATGACCAAGCCGTTCAGCATCGAGGAGCTAGTCGAGCGGGTGAAGGCCGTTCTCCGCCGGTCGTCAGGCATCGGGCCGGGAGCCGACCGCCTGTCTTTCGAGGACCTGGAAATGGACCTCGCTACGCGCGAAGTTTGGCGCGCCGGCCGCCTGATAGAGCTGACCCCGACCGAGTACAAACTTCTCCATTATTTGCTGGCGAACGCGAGGCGGGTGCTGACGCGGGACCAGATCCTCGAGCACGTCTGGCAGTACACATTTTCTGGCAACGCCAGTGTCCTGGAGACCTACATCAGCTACCTGCGCCAAAAGGTCGACCTGGAAGGAGCACCTCTCATCCATACGGTGCGCGGCGTCGGCTACACCCTCCGCTTAGCCGCAGGCACACAGGCCAAGTAGTACACAGGCCAAGTGACTGCCGGAGCCGTGAGCTCCGGGCGACGCGACAGCGCTCAGCGGCTTTTCGGCACGAGCGGGAGGCGGATGGTGAACACGGCGCCGCCCCCTGGGGCGTTCGCGGCGCTCACCGACCCGTTGTGTTCTTCGGCTACGGCGGCCACGATTGCGAGCCCGAGCCCTGCTCCCGCCCCTACCCACGCGGGGTCCTTTTGCCAGAAGCGGTCGAAGACGTGTGAGAGCGCCTCGTCGTCCAGCCCTGGCCCGTGGTCGCGCACTTCGATGACGGCCCCGCCGGCCTCGAGGTGAGCCGACACGCTTATCGGGCTATCAGAGGGAGTGTGGGCGAGGGCATTGCTGAGCAGGTTTGCCAATGCCTGGCGGAGGTGGGCCTCGTCGCCAAGCACGACAACCGGTTGGGGGGCGCTCAATGTAATGGGCCGGCCGGGAGCGACCGCCGTGGCGTCGCTGCAAGCGTCGGCGGCGAGGACCGACAAATCGACAGGACGGCGCTCACTTTGGCGTACCTGGTCGAGGCGCGCCAAGAGGAGCAGGTCCTCTACTAGGCCCTTCATTCGGGCAGATTCGTCTTCGATGCGCCGCATGATCGTCTCTGTCCCAATCGTCGCGTTGTCTGCGCCGAGGCGGAACAACTCGGCGAAGCCCTGGATCGAGGTAAGCGGCGTGCGCAGCTCGTGCGAAGCATCCGCGAGGAACTGGCGGAGCCGTCCCTCGGTGGCGTCCCTCTCTGCGAAAGCGGCCTGGATCTCGTCGAGCATCGTGTTGAAAGCGACGGCAAGTTGGCCAACCTCGGTACCCGGCGAGCTCACCTGGACGCGCTGGCTGAGGTCACCGGCTGCGATCACCTTTGTCGTGTCTGCCATCCGCTCGAGCGGCGCCAGGCCGCGTCGCAGGACGAGCCCCGAACCCGCCGAGAGAACGAGGAGCACCCCGACCGCTCCTGCCAGTTCAATGATGACGAGGTCGTGCAATGAGCTGGTCACCTGACTGGAAGGCAGCGCGACGATCACCCTGTCACCGTTGCTCAGCCGGGGCCCGATGTAAGCCAGCCATCCGGTGCCGCCCTGGAGCGAGCCAACGTGGACGAGCTGGGCGCGCGTGCTCTCGGAAACAAGTGCCGTGGGGAGACGAGGCTGGGGGCTCGACGAGCTGACCTGTTGCACAGAGCTCAGAACTTTGCCCGACTCGTCCACGAGCTCGCCGTAAGTGCCCGGTGTGACTAGCACCTGCGGGCCTCCTGGGCCGCCCGGGCCGCCCCCTGCCGGCGGGCCTCCCTCCACTGCCCCTCCGGGGGCGGGCCCGGTGTCGTAGCCCGCGCCATTACCTGCCGAGCCGCCGGCCTGAGCGCCGACCGGTAGGTGTACCCCGGCAGCCCTGGACAGCTCGCGGGTCACGAGGGGCACCGAGCTCTGCAGTTCGGAGGTGAGCTGGTTGTACTGCGACCTGGAGTACAGCTCGTACATGGTGACCCCGAAGATCGCCAGGCCGAGGGTCATCAACGCGACCAGGCCTGCCACGAGGCGCGCCCTGAGCGTCATCGGGCTGCCGCTGTGGCGCACGCGGCAATTGGCACGGCCGCGACGTTAGACCTGATCAGGTTGATCACGAGACCTAGTGTCGGACGTGCTCCTCCGCACCAGCTTGCAGCAAGCTGGGATTTGCCTGAGAACCCGGAACGGCCTCCAGCGCCAGCCGGACGGCGCCGGCGACGGGCGGATTCTTCAACACGCGGACGTCGACGTCGGGGAGACAAGATGTGATGGCGCGGACCGTGCGCTCGGCGATTTCCCGGTGCTGGGCCAGCAAACCGCCGGCAAGGACCACCGGGAACCCAGGGGTCGTCCCGAGCCGGGCGTGTACTGCTGAGACGCTTGCTGCGAGGGCCTCTGACGCGCGCCGGGCGATGTCCTCCGCGAACAGGCCCCCGCTGTCGAGGACCGACGGCGCCAGGGCCGCCCACTCATCCGGTGCCGGACGGTCGTACCACCGCTGCAGCAACGAAGCTATGTCTGCGCAACCGGCCGCTCCCAAGACAACCGCACCAAGCTGGCCGAGGTCGGCGTGGGTGTCGTGGCGCAAAGCGAGCTCGCGAACCGCCTCTCGCACCACCCAGTAGCCGCTGCCTTCGTCGCCGAGCAGGTAGCCCCATCCTCCCGAGCGTTCCTCGCGGCCTGCCGCAACGCCGACGGCGATCGAACCGGTGCCCGCTATGCAGGCGATCCCCTCGTTGAGACCGCTGGCCGCAAGCACGAGGCGAGCGTCATTGACGACAACGACCCGCCCGCTACTGGTGAGCGGGGCAAGCATCTCGACGTACAGCGCGTCGGAGCCGGCGGCCCCAGTCCCGGCGGCGCCCACGCAAACCGCATCAAGACCTGCGCCGGGGCCGAGAGCAAGCTCATCGAGAAGTGCCCGGACCGCTGCCGAAGCACGACCGCGTCCGGCCGCCGCCAGGCTCGCGCTCGAGCCGTTTGCCTCTCCCACAACGGCCCCGCCGCGCACCAGGCGGGCCCTGCTGTGGGTGCCGCCGATATCGAGGCCGAGGACCGCCGTCACGGCGTTGGTGCCGGCTCGGTCGCTGCGCCCGAAGTGGGCACTGCCCCGGTCCTGACGGCACCGTTCACAAAGGGGCTCAGCAGGCCGGTCGGGTCGTGGACGACCTTGCCGCCGACGACAGTGGCGACGACCTCGAACTGGCCGTCAAGCACCACGAGGTCAGCGTCGGCACCGGGGCTTAGGCGACCTTTGCGATGTTCGCCGAGGACCCTGGCCGGATGGAGCGAGGCTGCCTGGAGGGCCGTGAGCAGGGGCACACGCGCCACGTCCACTGCTAGCGCCACGGCTTTGTCCATTGTGAGGACGCTCCCGGCGACCGTCTCGGCGTTGCCGGCTAAGACGGCACGGCCGTCCGTGACTAGCACTTCAAGCGGGCCGAGGCGGTGCAGCCCGGGGGCCGCCCCGGCGGCACCTATCGCGTCAGTGACGAGCACAAGCCGCTCAGGTGCCAGCGTGGCTACCAGCGCGATTAGGGCCGGGTGTATGTGGACGCCGTCCGCGATGATCTCGAGCGAGACCCGTTCGTCCCCTAGGGCTGCAGCGATGGGCCCTGGCCGGCGGTGGTGGACCGGCGCCATCGCGTTGAAAAGGTGTGTGGCGTGGCTCGCCCCGGCGTCGAATGCCAGCTTGGCCGTCGCGTAGTCGGCGTCGGTGTGGCCGATCGAGACGACTACTCCCGCCGCCACGGCTGCGGCGATCAGCTCGATCGCGCCTTCTAGCTCCGGTGCGACCGTCACAAGGCGTACCGAGCCACGGCCGCGGGCAACGAGGTCGTCGAGCTCGGGTATGGAGGGTGGGCGGAGCGCCGGCACATACTGGGCCCCCGCTCTCGAACTTGCGATCCAGGGGCCTTCCAGATGGGAGCCCAGCACGACAGCCCCCGGGCCTCCCTGTGGAGCCTTGGCAACGGCAGCGATGCCTTCGACCGCTGTTCTCAGTGCTTCAGGGCTATCTGAAACGGTCGTCGCGAGGAGCGCGGTGGTCCCATGGCAGGCGTGGAAGCGCGCCATAGCCCGCACCGACTCCTCGACGTCCTCGCGCGTCGCGCAGTTGACCTGGGCGCCACCGCCGCCGTGGACGTGTACGTCGACGAAGCCGGGTGCGATCAACGTGTCGCCGAGGTCCACAACGGTGGCCGTTGCCGGCGGGGCGCCGACGCCGACCTCGCTCACCGAGCCGCCGTCGATCACAACGAACCCATCTTCGAGGAGCTCTGTGGGGGTGGCAACGCGCGCTGCAACAAGCACTAAACGCGTCACGTAGGGGTGACCTTCGACAGACCGGGAGGCGCGTCGGGGTCGCGCCCAAGGAGCCGGGCGAGCGAGAGCGCAAGCTGCTGGCCGCGCACGACGGCCAGGACCGGGGCGAGGATCTCCGGGGCTGCCAGGGGCCAGGCCATGTCGTTACCTTCGACCGGTCCCACTAGAGCGACGCTGGCGCCGCGCGCCCTTAGCTCGTTGACGGCGCCCAACACGTCTGGGCTTGCCGGGCCGGGATGAGCGAACGCAACGAAAGGCGGCTTGCGCGAAGCGATCGCGATCGGCCCGTGCCGGAGGTCTGCGGACGAGTAACCGGTCGTGAGCATCGACGTAGTCTCGGCAATTTTGAGGGCCGCCTCTCTCGCCGCACCGAGCAGGAGGCCCCTCGCCAACGTGACAAGACGGTCGGCATCGGCGAGCCATGCAGCCAGAGCGGCAGGCGGTCCGGGGTCGGCGAGCACCTCAGCAACCTGGCGGGGCAGCACGTCCGCCACCTCGTCGCTCAGGCCGATCTCGCCGAGCGATTGAGCGATTATCGAGAAGGCAGTGAACTGCGTGGTCACAGTTTTCGTAGCTGGGACAGCGAGTTCCTGACCAGCGCCCAGCAGGACCGGCAGATCTGCCGCATGAGCCAGCGGGCTGGCTGGGTCGTTCGTGACGGCGACCGTGCGCGCGCCGCACTCGCGTGCGCGGCGTAGGACTTCGACGATCTCCGGTGTTTGGCCTGACTGGCTGACCGCGACGACGAGGTGGCCCGAGTAATCGGTGTTGTGGCGGTAAAGCGTAAGCACGCTGGGCGAGGAGAGGGCGACGGGCCTCCCCGTGGCCATCTCGAGAACGTAAGCACCGTAGGTCGCCGCATGGTCGGACGAACCACGCGCGACGAGCACGGTGCCCTCCAAGCGTGCCGGGATAACGGACCTGATGTCCTTCGCGATCTCTTCGCGCCGCGACAACAGGGCAGCCAGCCGAGCGGGTTGCTCGTCCATTTCTGATGCCATCAGCTTGCCCAGTTCGGGGCTGCGGGCGCCGGGCCCGTCCGAGGTCATGGTTACCCTTTCACGGCGCCAGCCGTGAGGCCGCTGACGAGCCGTCGCTGGACTAGGAGGAAAAAGATCACTACAGGAAGAGCCATTATGGTGCAACCGGCCATCAGGCCCCCGTAATCGGTGCCCGTGTTCGTGGTGAAGCTGTACAGCCAAACGGGCAATGTCTGATGGTTGTTCTGTTGCATGAACACGTCGGCAGCCAGAAAGTCGTTCCAGGACGTGATGAAGGCGAAGACCCCCGCTGAAACGATGCCCGGCAGTACCAAAGGCAAGAGGATGCGCCTGAAGGCCCCGAACCGGGTGGCCCCGTCCACCATCGCTGCCTCCTCGAGCTCGATGGGCACGCCCCGTACGAAGCCCCTCAGTGCCCAGATCGTGAAGGGCAGGGTCGATGCCGCGTATACCAGGATGAGGCCGAAGTAATTATCGGTTAGGTGGAGGCTGTCGAGCATGAGGAACAGCGGGATTATGAGCGCGGTCCCGGGCACCATCTGCACCACCAGGATGAGCACCAGGAACGCCGACGCTCCCCTCAGCCGGAAGCGGCTGACTGCTGCCGCGGCCAGGAACCCGAACACCAATGTGATGGCCGTCGCCGAGCCAACGACTATCAGGCTGTTGCGGGCGTCGTCGAGGAAGTACGCCGTACCGACGCCCGCCGTATGGTTTACGGCGTCGACAAAGTTGTGAAAGGTGAAGTGGACCGGGAAAAAGCTCGGGGTGAGCGAAGTGATATCGCCGTTCGGCTCGAACGCGGATTGCACCATCCAGTAAACCGGGAAGACCATGAGCGCGGCGAACACGATCGCCACTGCCCGCCATACCCACGTCATGTACCGGTAGCGCGCCGTATTGGTACCGGCCATGGTGGTCGGCGCCGTCACGACCTAGCCTCCGCCTTCACCTGGCCGGTGCGGACCATTAGCCGGATGTAGTAGCCCGTCACTGCGACGAGGAGCAGGATCATGATGACGGCGACCGCGGCGCCAAGGCCGTACTGGGTGCTCGAGAACGCCTCTATGTACTGCCACACGCCGAGGGGGACAACGTTGAGCAGTTGGGCGTTACCTTGCGTCAGGTACCAGACCTGGTTGAAGACATTGGCGTCCCAGATGATGGAGAGCACCGTCATCAAGACGAAGATAGGGCGCACGATGGGCATGGTCACCTTACGGAAGGTCGTCGCCGTGGAGGCCCCGTCAACAGCCGCCGCCTCGTACAGGTCACGCGGTACCAGCGTGAGAGCCGAGTACATCATGAGGGCCACGAAGGGCACTGCCCCCCAGACGATGTTCGCCACGATGATGCTGTAGGCGCCGATCTCACTGCCGAACCAATTGTGGTTGCTGTAGTTCAGGCCGAGCGATGTGAGAAGGTCGTTTACTACTCCGTACTCCTGCTGGAAAAGCCAAGTCCACACGGTGGATGCCGCCGAGGTCGGCATGGCCCAGGCGAACAGCATGCACACCGTTACCACGGTGCGCAGCACCTTGCCGATACGACCGAGGAGCAACGCCACCCCGGTGCCTATGGCCATAGTCAGGGCGACACAGGCGCTGACGAACAGAGCGGTCTGCAAGATCGAGGTGCCCAGCCCGCCGCCACTGGCGAAGATCGTCCTGTAGTTTTCCAGGCCGTCCCAAATGACTTTGTGTTGTACGAGCTGGAAAGCGCCGAGATCCTGGAACGAAGTGGCGATCAGCCTCCCCAGGGGGTAGAGGGTTAGGAAGCTGATGAGCCCTACCGATGGGAGGAGGAAAAGGAGAGGTAGGAGCTGGCGCCGCAGGGAGCGGCGCCAGCTCGAACGGGGGTTGCGCAGACCGACGGAGGGGGCCCGAGTGTGGGGCGTCCCGTCCGGTCGGGCGCCAAATCTGGCACTGTCGGCGCAACCATTTCGTCTTAGCGCCCGTCTATTGGGCGTTGAGCAGGGTGTCTAGTTTTGTGTCGTACGACTTGGCAATTTGTGCCACGTTCTGCTTGCCCTCGGCTACCTGGGCCAAGAGGTCCTGCATGACGTTGTCGGCTTCGACGGTTGCCCAGCCGGGCACCGGCGGCGTGAACTGGCTTACGGCCGCTGCCTTGAAGTAGGTCTTGATGTTGGAGCTCACGTTGACCTGGCCGACGAGGTTGCTGGCATTGGGGATGAAGCCTTCGTTGGACGCTTGGAGCAGCTGGTTCGCGCTGCCAGCGTACAACTTGACCCACGCCAGCGCCTCAGTCTGGTTGGGGCTGTTCTTGGCGACGCCTAGGTCCGAGCCCCCGAGGAAAACGGGCGCCTCTGAGCCGGGTTTGACACCCGGGAGTATGAAGGTCCCGATATCACCCTTGAGAGCCTTGTTGTCTGTGAGGTCCGTGCCCAAAGTCCAGGTGCCGTCGATGTACATAGCGGCCTTGCCGCTGGCGAAGACCGCGGAGTCGGAGGGGTTGGCTTCGTTCACGTCACGCGAGGCGGACGTGGACATGAAGTTCTGGATCACTTGGAACTCTTTCAGTCCGGCCAGGGAGGCCGTGGAGTCAAGGTCGCCGTACCACTGGCCACCTTTTTCGACAGCGATCTGGCCGCCTTCGGCCCAAACGATCGGCATCGCGGCGTACCACTCTTCGCCCGGCAGATAGAGCGCCGAGAAGTCCTTCACCTTGGAGTAGGCGTTCTTGAGGGCGGCGCCGTCAGCGAGGAGGTCGTTGAGGTCCGCCGGCGTTTTGGTGATCCCGGCCTTCTTGAACATCGCCTTGTTGTACACGACCACGCGGTCGCCGGCGAGCTCGGGCACGGCGTAGAGGCCGCCCTTGTACTCGGCCGGGCCCTCCAGGCCGCTCAACCAAGTCGAACTGTTCTGGAACTGGCTTTCATCGGCGGCCAGGTTGTCGAGCCCACCGGAGGCGGCGAACTCGGCCACGTCGGTGTTGCCAAGCTCCATGATGTCGGGCGGGGAACTGGTGGCCAGGGAGGTCAGGATTTTGGCTGAGATGCCGCTCCACTGCTGGATCTCGACGTTCACCGTCCAGCCCGGGTACTCCTTGGTGAAGGCGGCGTTGACGGTGTTGTAGACGGCTGGATCGGTGTCGCCGGTCATCAGCCAGACAGTTAGGGTGCCGCCGGAGGCCGAGGCGGCCGATGCTATTCCCGGTACGGCTCCACCGCCTACCCCGGCCGCGACGGCAAGGGCGATGGCGGTGGGAGCGATGAATCTTCTTTTCACTTTGCGCTCCTTGTGTCGGGCCCTTCCGGGCCCTTGTTGACCGTCGGTTTGGTCTAGACCATAATGGTCTAGACCAGAGATGCTCGCGCATTCTCGTGCCCGTGTCAACGCACCATTTAGCATCGCAGTCAACTCACCACTTACCGATCACGACAGCCCTGCAAGGAGGCGACCATGAGGACGGCTCAGGCCGGTCCTGTGCAGACGGCACGCCCAGCCGACGAGCAACCGAGCGGGCAGCAGTACCCGAAGTACTACGTAGTAAAGGGCCACCTCTCGGAGATGCTCGCAAGGCTCGGGCCAGGAGAGCCGCTGCCCCCTGAGCGGAGCCTGGCGGAGAGCTTCTCGACGAGCAGGACCACCGTCCGCCAGGCCCTGCACGAGTTGACCATCGAAGGACGCCTCGTCCGGACGCAAGGGCGGGGCACTTTCGCCGCGCTCCCCAAGATCGCCCAGCCGCTCGAGCTCACGAGCTACACCGAGGACATGCGCAGACGCGGCCTCGCGTCCCGGTCGCAGTTGCTCTCCGTCGGCCAAGTCGGCGCCGACGAGGAGCTGGCCCGGCGCCTCGATGTGCGCCACGGTGCGCGTGTGTTCCGGGTGGAGCGTCTGCGCCTGGCAAGCGAGGAGCCAATGGCAATTGAGACCACGCACCTCGTTGCCGCTCGTTTCCCGGGCCTGGCACGTCGCCTCGGGGACTCGGTGTCCCTCTATGAGCTGCTCGCCACCGAGTTCGGGGTCCACTTGGCTGAAGCTGAGGAAACCATCGAGACGGTCCCAGCGCCGCCAAAGGAGGCCGCGCTGCTCAACACCACGGTCGGCTACCCGATGCTGCTGCTCACCCGCCACAGCCGCGACAGCGAAGGACGGCCCGTCGAGTACGTGCAGTCGTTTTACCGTGGCGACCGTTACAAGTTCGTCGCTCAACTACAGCGCCCGATCGGCTGATGCCGCAGGCGCCAATGATCGGACAACATGCCAACAACAGGTGGTGAGACAGAAACTGGCGAAGCGGCGACCGCCGGCACCGTCTTTGCTGTTGCAGCTCGCCATGTCAGCCGGCTCCGGGACCATGAGGCTGGCGTTATTGCACAGGCCGGGCACGCCCTAGCGGAGCGTCTGCTCGGCGGGGGGACCGTGTGGGTGTTCGGGACCGGGCACTCACGCTCCGTGGCGATGGAGCTGGCCGGGCGAGCGGGGGGCCTCTCCGCAATGAAGGAGCTGGTACTGGACGACCTGGTCATCTCCGGCTGGGCGAGTAAGGACGACCTTGTCGACGGGGACCTCGAGCGCCGCCCGGAGGCTGCGACCAAGCTCATGGAAGCCGCATCGATCGGGACGGCCGACGCGTTCGTCGTCATATCTCACTCAGGCTGCAACGGAGCCCCCGTCGAGATGGCACTTCAGGCTGCTCGCCGGGACCTTCCGGTCGTAGCGATCACGTCGTTGGAGCACAGCCGCACTGTCAGCTCGAGGCACCCCAGCGGGTTGCGCCTGTTCGAGGTGGCGACCATCAGCATCGACACCGGAGCACCCTACGCAGACACGGCGGTCCGTCTCGGCCCGGGGCCGACGGGCTGGGCAGGACCGGGAGAACTCGGCGTTTGCAGCGTCTCCTCCTTCGCCGGGATCCTTGTCGCACAGGCTCTAACAGCCGAGATCGTCGGCTGTTACCTGGAGGCGGGTGTCGCCCCGCCCCTCCTCGTTAGCCGCAACCTACCCACCTGACCACTCCTGGGCTGTCACGCCCGAAATGACCGTTTGGGGTGCATTGACAACCGTGGTGGAGGTAGTTAGTTTGTGCGAAGGACAAAGTTACGACACGGTTAGTTTGTCCGAAGGACAAAGCTAGTCAGCCCGGCCGAGCAGCTGGGCTGCAGAGCAGTCGGGTACAGGGGGAGAGGCAGTTCTCATGGCCGCACGGAGATCACGGCGCCCGGGCGAGAGCCCTGAAGGCAGTGGGGACGGGCAGCTCTCCAGGCACGGCATCCGCCGCGGCGACCGCCAGTTGATGGTGGACATGAACCGCAACCTGGTCCTCAATGTCCTGCGTACCGGCGCTGCCTCGCGCGCCGACGTTGTGAGGACGACCGGGCTCAGCCCGACGACGGTGTCTGCAATAGTCGCCGAGCTCGTCGAGAGCGGCCTCATAAACGAGGTCGGCGAGGGTAAATCGAGCGGCGGACGCCCACCGTTGCTGCTACGTATCGACGACGAGCGGAACTACATCGTCGGGCTGAAGGTAACGCGCTTTGACATCTCGATCGCGGTGACCGACCTGCGCGCCGAGGTGCTCCACTCAGAGCTGGTCGAACTGGACGGGCTCGGGGCCGCAGAGCTGAGCGGGCACCCTTTCGGTTCGCCCCGCGCCACTGAGGTAGACCCCTCCTCGGTGCTCGACCAGCTCTGTGCCGCCACTGCCGACGCTGTGCGCAAGGCCGGCGTTGGCCTCGACCAGGTTGTCGGGATCGGGATAGGTCTCGCAGGCCTCGTCGAGGCCGGTACAGGGATCTGCCGCTACTCGCCCGTCTTCGGTTGGAGGAACGTTGCGGTAGCCGGCCCGCTCGCGCAACGCCTCGGCCGCCCGGTCCTGGTGGACAACGACGTGAACACGCTGACAGTGGCCGAGCAGTGGTTCGGGCGGGGGCACGGGGTAGACGATTTCGTCGTAGTCACGGTTGGCGTGGGCGTCGGTGCCGGCCTCGTGATCGATGGGAAACTGTGCCGCGGCGCGAGAGGTGCCGCCGGCGAGATCGGGCACCTTCCCGTCGGTGGGTCGACCGTGCGGTGCCGGTGTGGCCAGCGCGGTTGCCTGGAGGCTCTCAGCTCGGACTACGCGGTCGTACGCTATATCGACGAGGCCCTCCAGCGGGGCGAGGCGAGCTCCTTGGCCCGTCCCGACACCTCCTCGTTGACCATGGACGAGGTACGCGAGGCGGCTGAGTCTGGGGACCCCGTCGCCGCGAAAGCTCTGGAGAAGGCCGGGCACATGCTCGGGGTCGGGATCGCGAGCCTGGTCAACCTGCTCAACCCGAGGCTCGTCATCCTGTCTGGCGAGGGCACGCAGGCCGGCCCCTTGCGCTCGGACGCCGCTTTCGCTGCGATGCAGGAGCGCACCTTTGCTGACCTGGACCGTGACGTTGAGTTTGTAGTCGACTCGGCCGACGACGTTTCTTGGGCCCGCGGAGCCGCCTGCATCGTGCTCGGAGAGCTCTTCAGCGCACCTATTCACCGTTCCGTCGAACTCGCCCCGATCGCCCGCCGGGAGAGAGCCGTCGAGGAGAAGGCCTGACCGATGACCCGCGAACGCCTTGGCACTCAGGCCAGCTCGGAGGGTCAAGCGCTGGCCGCTACGAGCATCAGAGCGATGCTTGACCACCAGGTGAGCTCCGGTGCTTTTATTGCGGCCAAAGAGTTCCCCCCTTACCACTACTCCTGGCTCCGGGACGGCTCCTTTGTGGCCTTTTCCCTTGACCTGGCTGGTGAGCGCGAAGCGGCTGAAAGGTTCCACCGCTGGGTGGCGAGCGCGATCATGGCGATCGCCCCAACTGTGCGGGAGGCCACAGAGCGGCGCCTCGCAGGCCACGACAATGTCGCGTCTGAAATGCCGCCGGCCCGGTTCGCCCTGGACGGCTCGGTGACCTCAGATGATTGGCCGAACTTCCAGATAGACGGTTACGGGACCTGGCTGTGGTCCCTCTCGCACCATGTCAGCTGTTGGGACGCCGGCCTGCTCGTCGGAGAGCTGGGCGAAAGCATCGAACTTGCTGCTCGCTACCTCGAAGTGGTGGGCCAGGACCCTTGCTTCGACTGCTGGGAGGAAAGTGGGACGGAAGTGCACACCTCCACCCTGGCCTGCGTGTACGGGGGTCTTTCGGCTGCTTCTGTCCTTACTGGCAGCACGCGCTCCGCCGGGAAGGCGCAAGAGGTTGCCGACCTCATCGCTTCGAGCAGGACCCGTGCGGGGACGTTCGCAAAGTCGAGCGCCCACAGGGGGGTGGACGCCAGCCTGCTGTGGCTCGCGGTCCCCTTCGGAGCGGTCGAAGTTGATGACCCTGTCATGGACGCCACCGCATCTGTCATCGAAGAGAACCTCGTATTCGACGGTGGGATCAGGCGCTACAAGGAGGACACCTATTACGGCGGTGGGGCCTGGCCGCTCCTCACCGCTTGGCTCGGTTGGTACCGGGCCAGCCAGGGCGACCTCGTCACGGCGCGCCGGTGCGCCTCCGAGGTCGAAAGGCGCTTTGACAGCGGCGGCCGGCTTCCCGAACAGCTTGGCGGGGAGACCCGCGACCCGACCAACTACCTGTTGTGGGTAGGGCGTTGGGGCGAGCCGGCTGCCGACCTCACCTGGTCCCACGCTATGTACTTCGCGCTGTGGGCCCAGCTCAACAAACGGGCACCCGGCCCGCCCCCGGGCGGCGAGCCAGTTCGCCGCCCGGCGGGTGCCCCTCACCCCCCCAAGCAAGCAAGCAAGCAAGCCACCCCTCAACCACAGAGGGGACCAACAGAGAAGGAAGGGACAGAATGAAAGCTACCAAGCGGACTACCCGGAGGAAGTACCTCGTCAGGGCGACGTTGTTGGCAGGGACCGGGGTCATGACGACCCTGACCGGCATCACTGCTGTCGGTGTCGTTCCCGCGTCAGCCTCGAGCTCCAAGGTCACCTTGCAGTTCTGGAACGCTTACAACACGACAGACAAAGAAGCCACGACGATGCAAAACGTTGTACTCGCCAAGTTCGAAAAGCTGAACCCGGGGATCAAGGTCCAGTCCGTCGTGGTCCCCTACTCCGACCTCGAAGCGAAGTTCATCGCCGCCGCTGCCGCCGGCAACCCGCCGGCCCTGATCCGTTCCGACATCGCCTGGGTGCCCTCTCTCGCCTCCGAAGGGGTGCTCCTCAACTTGAGCAAACAAAAGTGGGCCAAGTCGATACTCGGTGGCGCCCTTCCCGGCCCGCTGTCGACCAACCTCTTCGATGGCAGCTACTACGGGGTCCCTGATGATACGAACACCCAAGTGTTCTTCTGGAACAAGGCAGACTTTGCGGCTGCCAACATCGCCGGGCCTCCGACCACGCTTGCTCAGGTCTGGACCGACGCCGCAGCTCTGACCAACTCTGCCAAGGGCCAGTTCGGGCTCGGCATCGATGGCACTGACGTCTGGAACATCGCTCCGTACGTCTGGAGCAATGGTGGCAACTTCACGAACCCCAGCTGGACGAGCACGACGGGGTACTTGAACGGATCCGCCACCGAGGCCACCCTCACCGAGCTCGTGGCCTTGGACAAAGCAGGTGACATCGGTTCGGACTTCGTCGGAGGGTCAGGGTCGGTCTCTGGAGAGACCGCATTCCCCAAGGGTGAGTACGCCATGTACATCGACGGCCCATGGGCCTACCCGACCTATTCGGCCGAGAAGTTCACGACGCCGGCTGACTATGGCATGGAACTCATGCCGTCCGGCCCTGGGGGCACAGTGTCCACGGTCGGCGGCGAGGATCTCGTCATCGCCAAAGACGTGCAAAACCTGCCCCAAGTCGAGAAATTGGCCACCTTCCTCACCGGCAGCTTTGCTCAGCTCCAGATGGCCAACCAGGGCGACCTGGCCGCCTACAAGGCAGACGCGGCCGCTGAGGTAAAGCAGCAGCCCTACCTGAGCATCTTCGTGCAGCAGCTCCTGACTGCCAGGGCCCGCCCCGTGGCCCCTGGCTACTCGATCCTTGACGCTGACTTCGGGGCCGAGATGCAAGAAGTACTGGCAGGGAACCTGTCGGTTTCGAACGCGATGAACACCGCGTCGCAAGAAGCGAACGCGGCGTTGGTCGCCAACAGTTGATAGCAACAAACACGCTCGACGAGCGGCGCCCGGTGGAAGTCTCGCCGGGCGTCGCTTCGCGGCGCTCGCCACGTTCACAACGTGCCCGACGGGCGGCAGTACCGTACCTCCTTATCCTCCCGGCGCTCGCCGTCTACACCGTCTTTACCGCGTACCCGGTCTTCCGCCAGTTCGAGATCAGCTTTTTCAACTGGCACATTTTCCCCGGAGCCTCCAACCCTTTTGTCGGGTTTTCCAACTACACCAAGATCTTCCACGACCCGATCGTACGGACCGCCGCGCGTAACTCGTTCCTCTGGGTCGTCGTGACGGTACCTGTACAGATCGGCCTCGGGCTCTTCGCGGCGGCGGTCCTGACCGACCGCCTACCCGGTGCGCTTTTTTGGCGGGCCGCCGTCTACATCCCGGTTGTCACCTCGTTCGTCGTCGTAAGTTGGGTGTTCTCCTACCTCTTCGCCTCGCAGGGCGGTGCAGCCAATGCTGTCCTCGGGTTTTTCACCGGCCATACCGAGAGCATCGATTGGACGGCGCAAACTTGGACCGCCAGCGGCGTGATGTGGCTCCTTTCCGTCTGGAAAGGTGTCGGCTGGTCCTTCATAATTTTCTTGGCGGCACTCGATGCCGTACCACGAGAGCAGATGGAATCGGCGCGGATAGACGGCGCCACGGAGCGCCGCGTCTGGCGCCACGTTGTCATCCCCGAGCTACGCCCAGCCCTCACCTTCGTGATAGTGCTCTTGGTCATCGGCGCTGTTCAGACGTTCACGCAAATATTCGAGATCAGTCTGGGCAAGATGGGCCCGTACAACTCGACGCAGACCCTGATGACCTATATGTACCAGAACGCCTTCTCCTTCTTCTTGTTCGGCTATGCAGCAGCGCTGGCGTCGCTGCTTGCTGTTGTCCTCTTCGGCTTCAGTTGGGCCGAGATCCGCGTCCTTCGACAGCAAGACATCTGAGGAGCACCCATGGCAGTCGCAATCGAGCAGAAAAAGGCCGCCGCCCCGGTGTTGGCACGCGGGGCCCGGCGAGCCGCGGTGCAGCCCGGGCTCTTCGGTACCCGCCCGCGGAACAAGCTGCGCCTCGTCCTTGCAGTACTCCTGGCCCTGATGTCTCTCGGGCCGCTCCTCTACATGGTCTCGCTCTCGTTCCAGAACAACAACAACATCCTCGGCAACACAGTGCTCTTCCCGAACCACCCGACGACGAGCAACTACCAACAGGCCTGGTCGGAAAACAGCTTCGGACATTATTTCTTCAACAGCCTCGGGGTCGCCCTCGCCACCGTCGTTATCACGGTCGTATTGGCTTCGCTGGCTGCGTTCGCCTTCGCGCGCTATAAGTTCCCGTTGAGAGAGCTGATCTTTTACATCTTCCTCGCCAGCCTCGCGATACCGAACATACTGCTGTTGATCCCGCAGTACCTGCTGATGGACAGGCTCCACCTGATCGACTCGCTCGAAGGGCTCGTGTTGCTGTACGTGAGCTCCAACCTTCCCTTCATGATCTTTTTCCTTCGCGGCTTTTTCGCCGGCATCCCCCGCGAGTACGAGGAAGCCTTCCGGTTGGACGGAGCGAGCACGCTGCGCGTGATCGGTCGTCTGATCATCCCGCTGTCATTGCCGGCGGTCGCCCTGGTCTCCATGTTCACCTTTCAGCGCGGCCTTCGACGAGTTCCCTGTCGCCCTTACCATGCTCAGTGACCCGTCCAAGTTCACTGTGCAGATCGGGCTGGCGGATTTCATCGGCAACCACACGACTGCGTGGGGCCCGTTCTTCGCCGGGTCAGTCATCGCCACCGTCCCGGTGGTCCTGGTGTTCCTCGTCACGCAGCGCTGGGCTCGCAGCGGCGTGTCTCTTGGCGGCCTGCGCTGAGCCACGAAAGGATCTGAAAATGAACGTTGCATGGGCTCGCCTTGACGGCGTGCGCGCTTTTTACCGCACCGGGGAGGAAATCGCCTTGGCGGTATTGCCTGCAGGCACCACGCGAGTGGTCGCCCGGCGCGCGCGGGGAGGCTCGGTCGACGCGGAAGTCGCTACAGGGGCTGTGTTCTCCGGGCTCACCGGGGGCACCTATTCGATCGAAGCTCTCGCTGCTGACGGGAGCGTGCTCGCTGAGGAACTGACGACTGTCGGGGCGCATGCGGGCGAGCGCCCGGTGCACGGCTTCGCGACTTCCTTTGACGACGAGAGCACCCCCGCCGTGCTGGACTGGTTGCGAGAACTGCGTTGCACGGTCGTCCAGATCTACGACTGGATGCACAAGTACACAGCACCGCTCGGGCCTGAGGACGGTTGGCGAGACCCGTCCAACCGACCGGTGTCGTTCCTCGCCTTGCGTGCGCTTGCTTCTGGCATCCGCGAGCAGGGTGCGGTGGCCCACGCATACGCACCGGTTTACGCGGCCGACCTAGATTTCGCGGACGAGCACCCAGAGATGATGCTGTACCAAGGCGACGGTGCTGTCGAGCGTTTCTTCGACCTGATCAAGATCGCCAACCCGGCCAACAAGCAATGGCAGAGCCACTTTGCTGCTTCCTACGGTGCGGCAGCCGACCGTATCGGTTTCGACGGCTTCCACATCGACACTTACGGGTACCCCCGCTCACCCCTGGACGCGAGCGGGCAACCCGTCGACTTACGCGTCGCCTACGAAGATTTCCTGACGTCGTTCCGCTCCGCCCGGCTCAGCGACCAGGTCAGCTTCAACCAGGTGAACGGCGTGCCCTCGGCCGTGGCGCTCCCGGACGGACCGGGTTTTCGCTACTGCGAGGTGTGGGCGCCCAACGACGCCTGGCGCCACCTCGAAGGGTTGATGGACCGCAGCGCGGGCACGGCCGGCCTCCTCGGCCCAGGTTTGTCGCAAGGCCCCCTCATGCGCGGCACGATCGCCTGCTACCCCCCGGTGTGGGGGACCAACGACCCGAGCGGGCCGGTGAACGGGCCGGCCCGCGAGGGTTCACTGCGCACCGTGGTCAGCACCGAGGCAGTGGCCACCTGCCTCGGAGCCAGTGCTCTTCTTTTCGGTGACATCCGCGCGGTCCTCTGCGACCCGTACTACCCCAAGCACGAAAGACTGTCGGCCGAGGAGGTGGCGACGGTGCTCGCCTGGCACCGCTTTGCGCTGCGCTACCGTGACTTGTTCCTTGAGGGGGAGGATACGAGCTGGTACGACATCGGCGACGACAACGGCGCGGTGAGGCTCGAGTGGGACGGCCCGGTCCGCCCCGAGCCCACCGGCGGGACCGTGTTTGCCCGTGTCGTGCGCACCGAGGATTGCATAGCGGTGGGGGTCGTCGACCTGACCGGGAGCGTGAACGGATCTTGGTCCGAGCCGACGGCGCTCGGGAGGTGCCAGTCGGTCCGGGCGGCCGTCCTGCTCGACGAGCCGGAGAGCTGGAAAGCCGACGTAGCCATGCTCGGCCGTTCAGGCGACCGCTTTACGACTGTGCCCTTTACCGTTGTCGAGCACCGTGAAGGGCGGGCGGCACAACTTGAAGTCCCCCTCGGGACGGGCTGGTCCGTGCTCCGGATGACGAGGTAAAGCTTCTAAAGCGGTCGAGTACTGTCCGTTGCCATGTCTGGTGCCTCCTGGCCTGAGCCTCAGGGGGAGCACGTTCCTCCCTCCTGGCCGCCACCTGCGGCGCCCCCGACGTGGCAAGGGCCACCCCAGTACATCCCCGGCCAGTACATCCCTGGCCCATACGCCCCCGTACAGGCGCCCCCCGGCTATGGGTGGGGCCCCGGCCCGCCCCCGGCGCAGGGGCTCCGCCGTGGGTGCCGCCGTACCCAGGGGCGCGCTATGGGCTCCCGCCAAGTGGTCCTGGGTCGCTTGCCAATCCTTGGGCCCGCCTTGGTGCGAGGCTCTTGGACGGGCTCATCGTCTCGCCTCTTGGGTTTATCTGCTTGGTCCCGGTCTTCATCTATGTTGTCGCCAACATCAACGAGTTCCCTCCGCCGGAACAGGCCAACAACAATCCCACGTTCCCGATTGGCTTTTTCATCGGGTTCTATACCCTGTTTTTTATCTGCTTCATCCTGGAGATCACGGCAATTGTCATCTGGGAGGCCATGGCCACACGGATATGGGGACGGACGCCGGGCAAGGCGATATTGCATATCCGCCCTGTCAAGGTATCGGGTGCCCAAGTGCGCTTCGAGCGGATGTCGAACGGGACTTGTTGGGCACGTGCGGCCGCTTACTTTGGTTTTAATCTCGTGTCAGTGCTCGGGATTCTGGACGTGCTTTGGTGCCTGTGGGACGGCGAACGCCAGTGCCTGCACGACAAGGTTGCCAGCACAGTCGTTGTCAACGATTGAGCCGTCCCGGGACCGACGTGCCCTGATTTGGGGAGACGACCCGCCATTGCGACCTGTCTTTACGACCCGTCCCGCAATTCAGCGAGCGTCCTAGAGCTGAAGCGTATATCGCTAAAACGCGCAGTACAGCCCTCCCCGAGAGGAGACTGCACCTCGAAACCAACAGAGGGCACGGTGCTTTCGCCGAAGGCGAAATAGCGGACGAACTGCCAGTAAGCGCCGTCGGAGGAGGCATGGAAGGCATAGGCGTGGCCTAGGTGGGCGACCCGCAACCACACGCTCGTACCAGCGACAACCATCGAGTTGCAATCGTCGGAGACGCCCCGCGTGACCACCGAGACGACCATCGGCTGTCCCTGCGGCGAATACTCGAAGCAAAGTTTCGCCCAAGTCCGACCGTCGTGCCAGAGGGCGAGCACGCCGGCGTCGTAGGTCTGGCGGAAGTCGACCTCGACATGGGCGCTCAGGACAAAGTCTCCTTCGGCGCTGCCGAGCAAAGCAGGAGCGTCGGTGCTCGGCTCGGCCCCTGCCGGGTCGATGAACCAATCGGTGCGCGGCCCCGAGGTGATGGTCAACACCTCACCCTCCACAGCCTGCGCCACGGGCGTTCCCAGCCATTGCAAGGCGAACGGCAGGCCCTCGAGGCGCATTGCTTGCTAGGTTACGCCACGTGATGCAACCAATCGAACTGGGACCAAACCAGCCAAGACAGTTTTACCTGGGCGGCGAAGCCATTGCTGAGCTTCGCGGCATAAGCGAAGCCGATGGCTACCGGCCCGAGGACTGGGTGGGTTCGGCAACCCCCCGTTTCGGGATGGACGTGGACGGACTTTCCAAGCTGCCCGACGGGACGTACCTTCGCGACGCCCTCGAGGCCGACCCCGAGACGTGGCTGGGGCCAGAGCACGCCGGCTACTTCGGGAGCTCACCCGCGCTCCTAGTGAAGTTCCTCGACGCCGGCCAGCGCCTGCCCGTCCACGTGCACCCCGACCGCTCTTTTGCTTACCGTCACCTTGGCTCCCGTCATGGCAAGACCGAGGCCTGGGTAGTGCTCGGCGTCCGGGGCGCGAGCCCGACGGTCTATGTGGGCTGGTCGCGAGACATAGAAGCCGCTGAGCTCTCCCGCTGGGTGGCCGAGCAGGACACGGCAACGATGCTCGGGCAGCTGCACGAGATGACTGTGTCGCCGGGTGACGCGGTACTGGTACCGGCGGGGACGCCGCACGCCATCGGCGCGGGAGTTTTCGCCGCGGAGCTCCAAGAGCCGACGGACTTCTCCATAATGCTCGAGCACAAAGGTTTCGACATCGACCCGTCCGGCGGGGAACTAGGGCTTGGCAGGGACCTTGCTGTGACGAGCGTGAAGCGTAAGGCCTTCAGTTCGAGCGAACTGGACGGGCTGCGCAGGCGCGCGGGCGGCTCGAGCAATGACCATGTCCAGGACGTCATGCCGGGGGCTGCAGGCCCGTACTTCCGTGCCCAGCGTGTTTTCGGGCGCGGCGCTCCGCGCCTGGAAGCGTCCTTTGCGGTTGTGCTTGTCATCGGCGGCGCCGGCTCACTCGACGGGGAGGGCTGGGAGGTCCCGGTCAAGCGCGGCAGCACGCTGGTGGTGCCCTGGGCGTCAGGCCAAGTCCGCGTTACGGGTGAAGTTGAGCTGCTGCGGTGCCTGCCCCCGTTGGCGAGCGACGCGAAAACCGACGACCCAACCGCATAAAGGCAAGTGCCCGGGGGAGGCGCAGCCGCCGGTCACCGTCGGGGATGAGGAGCACAAGTGGCGCCATGCAGACAAGCAGGGCGGCGAGCACGAAGAAGGCGTTCCTCAGGGCCGCTACCTCGTTGCCCGAATGAGCGGCGACGGAGGTGGCTATGGCAATGCCGATGATCGCGCCACCATTTCGGCAGGCGCCCCTGAGACCGGTTATGGCTCCCACGTCGTGTGGGGCGAGCTCGATGGAGGCGTTGTTGGCTGCTGGGGCCGACATCCCGGTGCCAAGCCCCGTCACCGTAGCTCCGAGGGCAAGCCATACGTAGGGCGATAGGCCCAGGACCGGGTGCGTGGCGATCATGACCATGCCGCCGGCGATCAGTGCGATACCGGCGATGATCGGTACCCGGTACCCCGTGCGGTGAATGAGGACAGATGCAGAGATGGCCAGAACGATCTCCCCGATAGCCCTGGCCGTCAGAAGGGTCCCTGACGACAGGGGAGTTAGCCCGTAGCGGTCTTCGGCGAACAACGGCACGAGTGACCCGAAGCCGATCGCGCACGCGCCCCAAACAATGTTGATCGCATTGCTAGCGGCGAACGCTCGGCCTCTTAGTAATTGGAACGGGATCACGGGGTCGGTCGCTGTGGCGCAATGGCGCAGGAACGCCCACCCGCATAGGACGGCGAGGACAAATGGCACCAGGAACGACGGGGATGCGACCCCGACTGCGCGGCTGCCAAGGTCGGTGATGGCGAGCATAAGGCCCAGCACCCCGCCGCCCATCAGCAGAGCGCCGGCCACGTCCGGCCTCCCCGGGCGACCCCCGGACGAAGGCAGGTACTTCCAGGCCAGCATCGTGAACGCTGAGCCGATGGGCACGTTGACGAGGAACACCGCTCGCCAGCTCCAGTTGGTGAGGATGATGCCGCCGACAATCGGGCCGACCAGCGCCCCGAGCGGGAAAATGCTGGAGAACAGACCTAGGGCGCGCTGGCGGTTGTGGCCGAAGACGTCCATGACGATCCCACTGGCAGCGGGCATGAAGGCGGCTCCCCCAGCTGCTTGGAGGACCCGCAGGCCGATCAGCATCTCGATGTTGATGGCCAACCCACAGAGCAGGGAGCTAACGGTAAACAGCAGGGCGGCGCCAACGAACACCCGCTTACGGCCAAGGTTGTCAGCGACCCGCCCGGCCATGGGCATGGCGACGACGATGCCCAGCTGGTAGGCGGTTATGGTCCAGCTCGTCCAGTTGAGCCCAGTGTGCAGGTCGCGCCGCAAGGTCGGGAGGCCCGTCGCAACGATCGTGCCGTCGAGCGAAGACATGAACAGTGCGATCGAGACGATTGCAAAGACGACCCAGGGGCTCCGGGACGCGCCAGGCTTTACAGCGGCGACCGGGAGGTCCGGAGGCGGGGCGGTGGTCGGGCCGGCCAAGACGGCACCGTCTGCGAGGTCTGGTGGCGGCCCAGGGTTACGGACGGTACCGGGCGGTCGCGTCGGCGCTAAAGCGGCGGTCCGTCCCGTCCCAACAGCCCTGAAGAGGGTGGGCGGACGGGTGAGCACCCGGCGGCTGCCAGTGCGGGCAGTGCCAGTATCAGCTCCGAACATTGGTGCTCACTGTCATTGCCTTAACTATCGTACAGAACTGATGACCCTTTGAGCAATCGTTTGTTCAGGGAGCCCATCCCATTGGCAGATGCCCTGGAGGCGGGGTACTAAGCCGCCGGCGGCACCGTCGACGCGCGGGTGACCAACAGTGGGGGCGGGTCGCGCACGACGATGTCTTCGCTCGGTTTGCCCGCCAACTGGGCGACGAGCGAGCGCACAGCCTGGGCTCCTACCTCGTAATAGGGCATCTTCACCGCGGTGAGCGGGGGCCACGTGTGCTCGGCCACCCATTCGTCGTGATAGGCCACGAGCGACATCTCAGCTGGGACTTCGACGCCGTGGCGCCGCAGGGCCGTGAGAGCTCCGATGGCGCCGTTGACATTGGCAACGACGATCCCGGTCGGGCGCGGGGTGCTCGCGAGGAGGCTGTCGATCGCATCGGATGCTTGCTCAGGCGAGTAGCCGAGGCGCCTGACCAGGCTTTCCCGGCGCCGGAGCCCAGCGTCGTGGAGGGCCAGTGCGTAACCCTGCTCGCGTCTGCGGGCGATGTCGCTGGAGGCGATCCCGCCGACCAGCGCGATGCGGGTGTGGCCAAGCGAGATCAAGTGCTCGGTGGCGACCCTGGCCCCGGCGACGTCGTCCAGGATCACCGACCCTCGCCGGCCGGGGGTCCGCGAGGTGACGAGAACTATGCGGGCGTCGTTGGCCACGAGGCTCTCCAGGGCCTGGTCGCTCAGGTCGTCCGTTCGCTGCAGGACGAAACCGTCCACCCTTCCTTCCCCGACGAGGCGCCGGATGGTGTCGCCGCCAGCGGTCACCCGGTCCGACCGCCCGATCAGCAAGGTGTAATCGGCGGCGTCGGCGGCCTCCTCTGCACCCGCCAACAGGTCGGCGAACAGTGGGCTGCTGACCCCGGGCACGATGAGGGCGAGCGCACGAGACCGGGCCATTCGCAGCGCCCGTCCCGCGTAGTTGGCTGAATAATTGAGGTCTTTAGCTGCTTGCAGCACGCGCTGGCGCGTCTCTTCTCGGACTCGCACTACAGGGTCACCATTTAGGACGCGCGACGCCACCGAGACGGACACGCCGGCGCGTGCAGCTATCTCGCTCAGCGTCGCCACGGGCGCCAGCCTACGCAGGCGCCGCCGTAGCGAACACACGCGCACTCCTCGCGGGCTCCCGTGCTCATCGAGATGGTGGCCTGCGCCTTGATAAGGTCCTAACCCAATGTCGGGAAAGCCGCAGCTGCGCGTGGCGATGATCGGCTACGGCTTTATGGGCGCCGCTCACTCCTATGCCTGGCGCGCCGCGAGCTTGGCCTTCGACCTCGGAGCCGTCCCCGTGCTGTCGGTGCTTTGCGGACGTGACCGAGCGGCGGTCGAGCAAAAGGCCACCAGGTTCGGTTTCGCCGAAGGCGCCACGGACTGGCGCGCTCGTTGTCGAGCGCGACGACATCGACGTCGTTGACATCTGCTCCCCCGGCGATACCCATATGGCGATCACGGTGGCGGCCCTAAAGTCAGGCAAGCACGTACTGTGCGAAAAGCCGCTCGCCAACTCCGTGGCCGAGGCCGAGAAGATGGCTGAGGCGGCAGAATCGGCCCGGGCGTTAGGCCAGCGTTCGATGGTCGGTTTCAACTACCGTCGGGTCCCGGCGCTCAAATTGGCTCGCGACCTGGTCGCTGACGGGCGCATCGGCGAGCTGCGCCATGTGCGCGGCGCCTATCTACAGGACTGGCTGGTCGACCCTGCAGTACCGCTCGCCTGGCGGATGAGGCGTGAACTGGCCGGTTCGGGCGCGATTGGTGATATCGGTGCCCACGTGATCGACCTCGCGCAGTTCCTGACAGGCGAACGCCTTAGCGCTCTCAGCGCGCGGACAAGGACCTTTGTCACCGAACGACCGCTTCCCCCGGGGACGTCCCACGCCCGTGATGGCAGCGGCGCGCCGGGCACCGGCGAGGTGACGGTCGACGATGCCTTTGTCCTGCACGGTGAGGTCGGCCCGGCACTGGCCACGTTCGAAGCGACCCGGATGGCGACGGGGCGGAGGAACTCGCTGCGCCTCGAGCTCAATGGCTCCGCCGGCTCGCTTGCGTTCGACTTCGAGACCATGAACGAGCTTTCCTTCTTCGATGCGACTGCTCCCCGCAGCACGAACGGGTTTCGACGCATCATCGCCACGGAGCCAGACCACCCCTACATGTCGGCTTGGTGGCCCCCTGGTCACGGCCTTGGCTACGACCACACATTTACCAACGAGATCGCGGACTTCGTCCGGGCCATCGTCGAAGGCACCGACCCCGAGCCGAGCCTGCTCGAAGGGCTACAAGTCCAACGTGTGCTGGCCGCCCTCGAATCGAGCGCAGCGAGCGGCGGCGCGTGGACCGTCGTTGACGCCAACCGATGACATCGCAGAGCCCGCAAGAACTCATATCTGTCCTTGAAGAGCAGGAAGCGCGCTTAGTCCTGGAGAGCTTCACCCACGACGACGCGTGGCGCCTCGGCAAGATCCTCGTCGACCTTGCCCGTGAGCGAGAGGCTCCCGTGGCGATCGATATCCGCTCTCCATCGCAACAGCTCTTTCATTACGCCCTTCCCGGCTCGAGCGCCGACAACGACGCGTGGATAGACCGCAAGCGACGTGTGGTCGAGCGCTATGGGGCGAGCTCGTTCCTCGTAGGCGCGCGCTTTCGCGCCCGGGGCACCACGTTCGATGAAGCGTCGCGCCTCGACCTCGATCGTTATGCTGCCCACGGGGGCTCTTTCCCATTGCGCGTCCGCGCGGTCGCCGCCGGTACGGTCGGTACGGTCTCGGTTTCCGGCCTACCCCAAGAGGACGACCATGCCTTGATCATCGAAGCTCTGGAGCGGTTTGTAGCTTCGCGGCCGGCCTAGACCAGAGTGCTGCCGGTGCCGGCGTCGAACACTTCGTTCTACCCTTACGAATTGTTTCGGACGGACGAGCCTGTAAACTGTTAGCGGACGGACGGTTCCCAGGCCGTTCCTGCGGTGGTTATCTTTGCCGAAGTGAGGATGCTGTGACGAATACGGCCCAAAAGCGCGTCACTATAAACGAGATCGCTCGCGAAGCCGGCGTGGCTGCCTCCACCATCTCGAAGGTCCTCAACGGCAACCACGACGTCTCGACGGCCACGCGCCAACGTGTGCAGGCGCTGCTCTCGGAGCGTAACTACCAGCGGCGCTCCTCTGCGCCAAAGGCGACCCCCCCATTGGTCGACCTCGTCTTCCAGGAGCTCGAAAGCCCCTGGGCTATGGAGATCGTACGCGGAGCGGTCGAGGCGACTGCCGAAGCGGGCATGACCGTGGCATTGACTTCGCTAGCTGAGGACAGCGGCCAGCGGTCATGGCTTGACCCGATATGCACGCGGGGCACTCGCGGGGTGATCCTGCTACTGGCGAAGCTCGGGAACAGGGAGAAGGCGGAGCTCCGCTCACGTGGCTTGCCCTTTGTCGTCGTAGACCCCCGGGGCGCGCCCGACCCGAGCGTGACTACGATCGGGGCGACCAACTGGGCCGGCGGCTACGCAGCCACGCGCCATCTTGTCGAGCTCGGCCATTCGCGGATCGGGATGATCTCGGCCCAGCCGACCTTCTCTGTAGCCGAGCCCGCATGGATGGCTACCGCTCCGCGATGGAGACTTCCGAGCTCCTGCTTGCCCCCGACCTAATGCAGTGGGGCGACTTTCATGTCGATGGCGGTTTCAAGGAGGGTATGGCCATGCTGTCGCTGGCGGAGCGCCCGACAGCGATCTTTGCCGGCAACGACCTCCAGGCATTGGGCGTGCTGGAAGCGGCGCGGATATTGCACATCCGGGTGCCGTCGGAGCTGAGCGTGGTCGGGTTTGACGACCTGCCGTTGTCGAGCTGGACATCACCGCCGCTTACCACGGTCCGTCAGCCCCTGGCGGAGATGGCTGCGACCGCCGTGCGCCTGGTGCTTGCAGGCGACAGGGGAGAGCCGACCGACTCCCGGAGCATCGAACTCGCGACGAGCCTCTTGGCGAGGGAATCTACAGCGCCACTTAAGGCGTAGCTCTAGGCCGTCATCGCGCCGAACGCTCGCGACTAGGGCGTCCCAGGGTGTAGATCTTGGCCTGGGTACAGGGTAATTTCTGGCCTAGCAATGCGCTCGAAGCCAAGGTAGCGTCGCTCCCCTTCAAGGCGGAAGTCAAGAGAGGACCTCGTGTCAGCGCTCGAGGCCCCTACCCGCAACACCACGTCGCCTTCGTCTACGATCCGGCGTCCCTGCCTGCCAACGTACGACGTCAGGTCCGCGTGGAGAGTGAACACGACGGTACGGGTCTCACCCGGCGCGAGCTCAACCCGTTGCGCCGCTATCAGTTGTTGGGCCGGACGTGCGACTTCGGCCACGACGTCATGGAGGTAGACCTGCACGACGTCCGCCGTCGCCACGGTCGAGTCATTTCGGAGGGCCACCGAGAGGCGGGCACTGCCGTCGGTCGGCCAAATTTGCCCCGAACAACGCTCGACGCCGAGCCATGTCGGGGGCGCGAATGAAAGCCCATGGCCGAACGGGAAAATCGAGGTTGGGTCGACGCTGCTCACTTCGCTGCGTTGCGCTAGGGGGGCGCCGAGGTACGTTGAAGGCTGGATCCCCCCGGGGGCCGGAAAACTGACGGGGAGACGCCCGGAGGGGTTGGTGCGCCCGCTCAAGACATTTGCCAAGGCCGGGGCACCTTCCTCGCCAAGGAAAAAGCCACAGACTGCGGCGGCCAAACGGTCCAGCTGTCGTGAAATATCGTAGGGGCGGCCCACAAGTAGCACGAGCACGACCGGTGTGCCTGTCGCCAGCAGTGCTTCCAGGAGCTCCTCCTGGTGACCAGGAAGGCTCAGGTCTACGGCGTCGCATCCTTCCCCTGAGGTGCCCCTACCAAAAAGGCCGGCGCGGTCGCCGAGGACCGCAATGCAGATATCCGAAGCGGCTGCGACCAGCTTCGCCTCCCGCAGGCCTCGGGCTAGCTCGTCGGGCTGGCCGCCGACCACGGGGCAGCCCTGCGCATAGGAGACCTGGTAACCGGCGCTGTCCTCGGTCATTGCCTCGAGCAAAGCGGGCAAGTCGACTCCGATCGGGAGCTCCGGGTGATGCGCACCGACATGCATAGGGAACGAATAACAGCCCAGCATTGCTCGAGGATCAGAAGCGAGAGGGCCGACCAGGCTGAGGTGGGTGCCCGGGCGCAAAGGCAACGAGCCATCGTTGGAAAGCAGGACTATCGAGCGCTCAGCCAACCTCCTTGCGAGATCCCGCTGCACTCCTCCGTCGAGAGGTGCTAGTTCGCGTTGGAGCGCTGGAGGCTCTGGGGACCAGTCGCCATCAAGGAGCCCAAGCTCGCACTTCTGCGCGAGGACCCGCCTGACCGAGCGCTCCACAAGGCTCACGGCTAGCCGTCCCGACTCGACCAAGTCCACCAGCACATCCCCATAAGCGTTGACATTGGGAAGCTCAACATCGATGCCAGCCTCGAGGGCCAGCGCGGCCGCCCCTGCCAGGTCCGACGAGACATGGTGCAGGCTCTGCAGGAAACCAATTGCGAAATAGTCGGAGACGACGGTACCCGTGAACCCATAAGACCCTCGCAGAAGGCCCGTCAGGATGGTTTCGTCCGCTGCAACGGGTACTCCGTCTATGTCGTCATACGAGTTCATGACAGAGCGAGCTCCGTCCCTAAGTGCCATTTCGAACGGCGGAAGCAGGACGTCCGCCAGCTCGCGGAGCCCAATCGAGACGGGCGCGAAGTTCCTCCCGGCGCGCGAAGCCGAGTAGCCGACGAAGTGCTTCAAAGTCGCGACCACACCTTCGGATTGGAGCCCACGAACATAGGCGCTCCCGATCGTCCCCACGAGAAAAGGGTCTTCTGCGATGGTCTCCTCGACCCTGCCCCAGCGCAAGTCGCGAACGACATCGAGGACCGGGGCGAGCCCCTGGTGCACTCCCAGCCCACGCATCGTGCGACCGATCTGAGCCCCCAGCTCTTCGACCAACTCAGGGTCGAAGCTCGCTCCCCAACACAGCGGCGACGGGTAGATGGTCGCCTTCCATGCGGTAAGGCCCGTGAGGCACTCCTCGTGCACCATCGCCGGGATGCCAAACTCCCCAGCGTCCACAATGCGCTGTTGTATTTGAGCAAGGCGTCGTGCACCTACCTCGGGTTCCACCGGGACCGTGCCGTACGGGCGGGTGAGCTGCCCTAGGCCATCTTTGATCAGCTCCTCCCAGTCAACCGAGGACGAGCCGAAATCGTGCTGGTGAGGTGCGACCTGGCCCGAGGGATCAGTGCCCAGCCATAGGCTGCGCAATTGCGCGACCTTGTCCCTGAGAGACATCCGCCCCAGCAGGTCATCGACTCGGGCTCCCACCGAGGACCTGGGATCCCGCCAGGTCTCAATGTCCAGGGAAGAGCCCGCCCCGGGGTCGTTTCGAGCACGCTCGGCCACGAAAGTAGCGTAACACGTACGAAAGCAATACAGATGCGTTGACAGGGTCATACCGTGGGCCTATGCTCACGCTGCTACCGGTTCAAGGCTTCCGGTGGAGACCGTGAAGGGGAGACTAAATGCGAAAATTTCGTAAGGCTACGACACTTGTCGTTTCGGGGTGCGCCTTAATGACGCTTGTTGCTACCGGGACGACCTCAGCATCGGCCGCTGCTCACAAACCGGCAGCCACCGTCAGCGGGAAGAAGGTCACCCTCGTGTGGTGGAACAACGCCACGACCGGGACACTGCTGACCGTCTTCAACAACGCGATCAAGGCATTCGACGCCGCCAACCCGAACGTCACCATCCAGAACGTCCCCATCCAGAACGAAGTGCTCCAAGACACGAAAATCCCGCTCGCCCTTCAGGGCAACAATGTCCCTGACATCTTCCAGCAGTGGGGTGGCGGTCGCGAAGCAACCGAAGTGACCTCCGGCAAGCTCATGGACATGACAGCTGCGAGCGCAAGCTGGATCAAGTCAGAGGCCGGTGCCGTCGCGAGTGGTTGGGCCGTCAACGGCAAGCAGTACGGCATCCCTTACGACCTTCACGTGGTCGGCTTCTGGTACCGCAAGGACCTCTTTGCCAAGGCTGGCATCTCCTCTACTCCAGCCACGATCACCCAGCTCGAGGCCGATGTCACCAAGCTCAGGGCCGCCAACATCCAACCGATCTCCGTCGGCAGTAAGGACAAGTGGCCTGACGCGTTCTGGTGGGAGTACTTCGCCCTTCGCGAGTGCTCGTTGTCTACCCTGAAGACCGCTATCAGCACGATCAACCTCAACAAACCGTGCTTCGTGAAGGCCGGCACCGACCTGACCGCGTTCATCAAGACCAACCCCTTCAATACGGGTTATCTCGCAACGCCTGCACAAACAGGAGCCGGTAGTTCGGCTGGCTTGGTCGCCAACGGCCAAGCGGCGATGGAGCTCCAGGGCGACTGGGACCCAGGGACAATGCAGCCGCTCACCTCGAACAAGAACATCCTCAACGACCTCGGATTCTTCCCGTTCCCTGCCGTGACCGGCGGAGCCGGCAACCCGACCGAAGTCCTCGGTGGAGGTGACGGGTTCTCCTGCAGCACCAAGTCCACCTCGTACTGCCCCGAGTTCCTCAAGTACATTGACAGCACGCCTGTCCAAATCGGGATCGCGGGAGCGAACGTCGGGTTGCCGGTGAACACCGCAGCCGTGTCTGGTGTGAAGGTCCCTTCGGAAAAAGCAGCGATCTCTTTCTATAAGAACGCCGCTTACCTGCAGACCTACTTCGACGTAGCCTTCCCTGTGAACGTCGGCAACGCGATCGATGCTGCGATCGCCGACTACTTCGCCGGTCAAGGGACCCCGCAGTCGATCATCCAGGCTGTCGCGAAAGCCAAGTCCCAATAACCAAGGTGGCGAGCCAACCGGTAGTGACAGTCACTGGCAGTGTGGCTACCGGCTCACCTTTAGACCAAGCTTCGTCGACCGGCCGCGCCACTTTGGTGCGGCCGGTCCGGCGTCCACGCAACGTCCGCAAGAAGCTGGAGCTGGTCGTATTGCTAGGACCAGCCCTGGTGCTCTTCGCGGGCTTTCGTCCTGGTCCCGATAGGCATAGCCGTCCAGTACAGCCTCTACAACTGGAGCGGCATGACGGCCCTGACCGACTTCATCGGCCTGCACAATTATCGCGAGGCCCTGGACGACCCCGTGTTCCGCGGGGCGGTACTGCACAATTTCCTGTTCGCCGCCATGTCGGTCGTCGTCCAGTTGCCAATTACGTTGGGTACTGCCTTACTGCTCAACCGGAGGCTGCGCGGCCAGCGAATTTTCCGGGTGCTGACTTTTGCGCCTTACGTCCTGTCCGAAGCGACTACCGCCGTCATCTGGGTACTCATGTTGCAGCCGGGCGGGTTCGTCGACGTGCTCATGCACGACGTCGGGCTCGGTGGCCTGGTCCAAACCTGGCTAGCCAACCTCCATCTCGTCCTTTATACGTTATTTGTGGTGATCACCTGGAAGTTCATCGGCTTTGGGATTATCCTGTTCCTCGCAGGGCTGCAGGGCGTGCCCGACGAGCTCAAGGAGGCGGCGGCCCTGGACGGGGCCAGCGCGGCCCAGTCGACCCGCCACATCGTTCTCCCACTGCTCGGGCCCACGATCCGGATCTGGATCTTCCTGGCGGTGATCGGGTCGCTACAGCTGTTCGACCTTGTGTGGATCATGACCGAGGGAGGCCCGGCGAACGCCTCGACCACGATGATCACCTACCTTATCTACAACGGTTTCGACAGCGTCGAGTTCGGCTTCGGCAGCGCCGTCGCCGTGATCCTGTTCGTGATCTGCTTCCTGTTTGCCATTCTCTATCAACGTTTCGCGCTCCGCCGTGACACCGCCGGCGCCCTGACCTCGATGGTTGGGTGAGACCATGTCCATCACGGTCCCAGTTCACTCCCCCAGCATCGGGGCCAACCCGGCACCTCGTCGGCGTTGGTCGCTCGGCACACCGTTCAGCTATATGGCTGCGGTGGTCGTTGCCGGCATCACCCTGGTGCCCATCCTGTACGTCGTGGTGAGCGGTTTCAGGACTGAGGCTGCGATAAACACCGCGCCGGTTGCTTGGCCACACCCGTGGATCTTCAGTAACTACACCACGATCTTGGGTTCCAGCGCCTTTTGGCACTACGTCGGCAACAGCCTGTTCATCGCGGTTGTTGCGACGGGGCTCTCAGTGGGCCTCGGCTCATTGGCCTCCTTTGCGCTCGCTCGTTACACCTTCAGGGGGCGCGAGGCCTTTTTCAGCCTCTTCATGGTCGGGTTGCTTTTCCCCGCCGGCGTCGCCAGCCTGCCCGTTTACCTTTGGTTGCGCAAATTGGGCCTCTTGGAGAACCTGATGGGCGTTGCCTTACCTGAGGCGGCATTCTCCCTTCCCTATACCATCTTCATCCTGAGGCCGTTCCTGCGAGCGGTCCCGGGCGAGCTCGAGGATGCGGCAGTTGTGGACGGCGCCAGCCGCTTGAAGTTCTTCCGCACCGTGCTCATACCGTTGTCGAGACCGGCGCTGACGACCGTGGCGATCCTTTCTTTCATCAGCAGTTGGAACGCCTACTTGCTGCCGCTGCTCGTGTTGAGCGATCCCATCCACTACACCCTGCCGCTTGGCGTGGCTAGCTTTCAGAGCACCTACTCTCAAAACACGGCTGAGATCCTTGCCTTTGCTGCGCTCTCCATGCTCCCGGCGCTGGCTTTTTTCGTGCTCGCCGAGCGGCGCATTGTCGGCAGCCTCACCGGCGCAGTGAAGGGCTGACGGGGCGGGCGCGAGTGCGCGTCTCCCGCGCTCGCCACTGTCAGCAGCATTAGTCAGAAGGGCCACGTCGGGAAGGTTCAACTCCAAGACGCATAGTGACCGAGGTCCTGGGCGCAAGTGAGCCCACGGGGACCGCCGCGCCGAGATGGAAGACGGCGGACTGAGCGCGCCACACCTAGCCAGAAGTGCCCTCGCGGGGTGTTTTGGCGAGCCGGTCGGGGTCCTGGAGCGCCTGGGTGAAGGTGCTTCACGCGGTTTGTTCGTGGGAAATGTCGGAAACCGCTCCAGGGAACATGGACGAGTACCGACGTAATGGATGACTACCAGTCGACGCTTAACGGATTTGGTGCCTGGTATCAACTTGGAGAGAGCGTCGCACGCCCCGTGCTGCTCCCGGTTGTAGGCCCGCTCCTAACGACTGAGAGTAACGCCGTGACAAGTCATAACATTGGTTCGCGCTCGAAAATTCGCATCTTCTCGCTTGGAGTGCTCCTTTCCTTTTGCTTGACGGTCGCGTTTGGCTTCAACATTGCCGCTGGGGGCATGAGCCAGGCAAGTGCCGCGGGCATCGGTATCTCGGAGTGCAATAATGCCGGCACCGTGGGCGGCAACACGATCACTTGCACGATCACGGTCACGAACAATTTTGCTTACAACGCCGCCACGCCCAACGACCCGAGCGGATTGGCCACGATCACGACGCTCATTGCATGTACGGCCCCCGTGGTGTGCGGGACTACCGGTACCACGACCTCGGTCGACCCGGTCACGAGCATCACCCAGTGCAACGCGTCCGGCCTTGGGCGGGGCAAGCACGGTTACGTGCACCGCTACGGTCACCAACAATCTCACCGGTTACCCGACCGGGTCAGCGATTGGGCCGACGGTCAGCCAGTGCCTGAACCCTCTTTTGACAACCACATTGACCTGTACTGCCATCCCGGCCGGCAATAGTCAGGCTGGTTCGGGAGGACCGGGCGGTCAGAGCGAAACACAGTGCAATTCGTCAGGCGGACCGGGCGGCACCATGACCTGTACCGCGACGGCTCCTCCCTCGCAGAGCACGGGGCTGCCTACGTCGATTGACCAGTGCGAAGGGTCCGGCCCCGCCGGTGCGAGCACTGTGACTTGTGCCATCACAATCGTGAACAATTTCATCAACAGCACGGCTGCGCTGCCGCCGCCTCCCGTGTACGCCCCGCCGCCCACGACCACGACGCCTAGCACCGTGCCGGCGACGACTACCCCAGGGACCGTCCCAGCCGGGAGCACGAGTTCGACGGTCGGTGCCGGCACCGCGACGACCGTGCCCGCCACCCCGACGACGGGGCACCCGAAGACCACTACGACAGGCAGTGCCAAGACCACAACGACCGGCCATCCTGAGACGACAACCACCGCTAAGCCGAAGAACGTCGCCACCGGCCCTTCAAACGCCACGACGACTACCCGTCTGCTCACGACCACGACTTACCGTCCCGGCAGCACCTCGACTAGCTCTACTACTAGCCCTGCGGTCTTCTCCGGTCCGGCCGTCACATCTACGACGGTGCGAGGCACGGCGGTCAGTTCTACGACTGGCACTATCCCCAGTACGACCACCGTTGCGGCGACCACGGTCATGACGACCCATTCGACTACTACCACCGTTCCCAATGAAGCCGTTGGGTCGGGCACTACTACTACGACCGCGCCGTTCCCCATCCGTTCACCAGGTACGGGCGGGCTCCCGCCGACCGGCCGCAACTGGCCCCTTATCAGCGGCCTCGGCCTCATGCTGCTCGTTTCGGTAGCGGCGACCTTGTCGTGGCGGCGGAGAATGGCTCGCTGAAATGCGCCTCTGGCTCCCTGCCGCGGCTGTCATAGCCTCGGCGGGGCTCGCCTTGAGCATCTACGGCGTGGCCAGGCCGCCGCATCTACAACCCCCTGTCTCCGTTGCCCAGGGGAGTGGCGGAATGGGCAAGACCCCGTCGACGACCTACCCGCCATCGACGACCTACCAGCCATCGACGACCTACCGGCCGACCTCTTCGGGTACCAACACTCTTCCCCATCCTTCCCATCAGAGGCCCACCCACGCGGTTGTCCCTGAGACTGCTGTCACGACCCAAGTGCAGCGTTCAGCGCCCGCACAGCTGGAGCTGGCAGCGCTTGCCATCAGTTCTCCGCTCGGGCCCGTGCGGGGGCTCAACCCCGATGGCACGCTCGATGACGCTCCACTGAGCGGCCCCATCTGGTCTCTGCCTTGGTGGTACGACGAAGGGCCCACCCCGGGCCAAAGCGGGTCGGCCGTGATCCTCGGTCACGTTGACTCCGCCCTAGGGCAGGGTGGCTTGGGTGTCTTCTTCCGGCTCGGTGACGCCCGGGTGGGAGAGGGGATCGACGTAACCCTTGCCAACGGGACCACGACTCATTGGACGGTCACATCGGTACGCCTTTATGCCGACTCTGACTTCCCCGACAGTGTCGTCTACGCGCGGTCCGGGCCTCCGGTCTTGCGCCTAGTTACGTGTGGTGGGGCTTTCGATTGGTCCACGCACGAGTACGTATCGGCCGTCGTAGTTACTGCCGACCTGGTTCCCGGTAGCTGACACAGAGGCCCGCCCGGGATCATCAAAGCAGCGACCGCGGGACTACGTTCCCATAGGACACCGACATGGCGCCACTGATGGTTGCCGAAGGGGTGGATACGCGCTCACCCTTCTGGTTCATGACGACGCGGACGACGGTCGCCTGAGGCCCGGTGACGCCAAGTTTGGTGAAGCTGACCTGAGGACCGTAGTGCGCCAGCTGGGTGGGCGTGCCGTCCGCTCGCTCATTGGCTTCTACGATCCACTCAGCCGATGACAGTTGGCCCTTGTACGTCTTGTCCGTACTAAAAGCGCCCCCACTCGTATTGTCGGTCATGCTGATTCTCCAAGTCGAACCGCTGACTTTACTGATCGTGACGGTGACCCTGTCCCCAACAGCGACCACGATGCCGGTTGCCTGCTTTTGAGGGGCGGGCAGGACTTCCCACCACGGCTCCACGAGGACAGCGCCCGACTTTTGGGGAATTTCGTTTACGCCGGCCTGGATGAGGGACTTGTCGGCCCACCCGTCGATGCCGACCCACTCGGACACTGTGGACCCAGCTAGATAGCCGCTCACTGACGGGACGACGAAAGTCCCGGTGATCGCCGTGTACGGCCCCGTCGTTTCCACAAACCCGGACCAGTTGCTTGAGGTCGTCTCCTCTTGCGCGCTCGGTGCTGGAGTGGCGAGAGCCCCGCCCGCAGCCACAAGCCCCGGTCCCCCCGCTATGGCGGTGTTGAAAGGGACCTTACTGCTGGCGGGGCTGCCAAGATAAGACGTTGCCATCGACGCGTTCAGTTGTCCGGGCGTGATCGCCACGGCAAGCAAAGCGATCGCACCGAGCCGGCGAGCATGGGCCCTGATGGAGGGGAGTACCGGGGGGTTGACCTTGCGCTCTGCTGCCATGAGCTGAGGATAAACCAGCTGGTAGTGACCCATGGGGCCCCTGCGGGAAGGCGACGAGTATTCATCCGCAGTGCGTCGAGCGGCATGCGGTGGGTGGTCTCCGGACCGGTAAACACGACAATGCGCCTAGACGGGCGCCTCCCAACGACAAGCGTCCGAAGGCCTCGGTCCTCCCGTTGGGGACACAGCCGGGCGAGGTGTCCCACACATGGTGATAGTCTCCTCACGAGCGGTGGTAGCGTTAAGGTCGTCCTCGTGCCTGCGAGATGCCAGCTAGCGGCAACGTGGCGACAGAATTGACGTCAATGTAACTAATGGAGCAGCCCCGGTCCCCGGCTCGGTTCGGCAGTTCGGAGAAACCGATGGCTAAGGACGACGGGACCATCTCTAACGGCTCTGTGATGCCTCACTCGGGCCACCGTGCGGACGCGAGGCGCCGCCCGGTCTGGGCAATAGTGGCTGGCCTTCTGATCGTGGGCGGTACCGTGAGCTCGGTCCTCGCCGGGGTATCGCTGTGGAAGGGCGAGGACGCGACGTCCCGCCAGGCGTTCGAGGCGTCGTCGGCGGAAATTGCCTCGACCCTTGAGCTTGCGATCGAGCATGAGAGCGATCTGATCGATAGTGCCGATGGGTTCATCGCAGAGAACCCGTCCCCTTCCAACACGGCGTTCTTGCGCTGGGGTACGTCAGTATCTGCGCTGGCCCGCTACCCCGAGCTCGTCGGGCTCGGCCTTGCCGTCGTCGTCCCAGCGGCGGAGTTACCATCCTTCGCCGAACGAGAAGTGAAGGACCCGTCAGGGCCGTTGGCCCCCAACGGCACGTTCGAAGTAGAGCCGCCGGGAGCCCGCCCGTTCTACTGCTTCGTGGCGGCCCAATTCGGCAGGACGGCCCAATCTTTGTTCCCGGTGGGCGACAACCTGTGCGCCGGTGTGAAGGGACTGTCGGCATTGCTGAGGTCGGAGCTGACAGGTGCAGGCGACTACACGCCCATCAAGGACGGCGCGAGCACTTTGTTATCCGTCCAAACTCCGGTATACCGCGGTGGCACGTTGCCCATTAGCGATGCCGGCCGACGCTTGGCGTTCCTCGGATGGGTCGGGATGGCGCTTGTGCCCCAGGTCCTGTTGCAGCGGGCGTTGCAAGGCCATCCCCATACGGCGGTGACGTTCCGCTATCGGGCCGGCACTTCGAGCGTCGTGTTCACCGCCGGCCTAGCACCGAAGGGCGCCCAGTTCGCCACGATCAACTTGCACAACGGGTGGTTGGTGACAGCTTCAGGCCCTGGCGGGCCCGACCTGCTCGGCAGCGCTTATTCCCTGGAGGTGTTCATCGGCGGGGTCCTACTGAGCGTGCTTCTCGGGCTATTAGTCCTCGTTCTGGGCACCGGCAGGGCGCGGGCGCTCCGGGTGATCAACGAGCAAACAGGCGAGCTGCGTCATCAGGCCCTTCACGACGCCCTTACAGGGCTGCCCAACCGGGCACTGATAATGGACCGCATCACTCAGCTGCTGGCGCGTAACCGCCGCCAAGGCACCGCAGGAGCCGCGCTGTATGTCGACCTTGACGAGTTCAAAAACGTGAACGACTCGTTAGGCCACGAAGCCGGCGACATGTTGTTGGTCGCGGTCGCAGCCCGCCTGGCGTCGACGCTGCGAGACGCAGACACGATCGGCCGGATGGGCGGTGACGAGTTTATTGTCCTCATCGACGGGGCAACGACGGGGGCGCCTCCGGAGCTGGTAGCCGACCGCCTTTTAGAAGTGATGCGACGTCCTTTCGAGGTGCCGGGGGCGACCATGCCCCTCATCGTCAACGCCAGTATCGGTATCGCCATTGGCGACCGGGCCAATCCTGGGGAACTCCTCAGGGATGCCGACGTCGCTCTTTACGAAGCCAAAGCTGCAGGCAAAAACCGCTATGAGGTTTTTCACCCTGACATGCAGTCCAGTATCCAGCACCGGATCGAGCTCGAGTTCGAGCTGAGGTCAGCGTTGGAGGGTGAGCAGTTCCGGCTCTTTTACCAGCCGATCTATAACCTCGATGACCTCAGTGTCGTTGGCGTCGAGGCATTGTTGCGTTGGGAACACCCCACTCGGGGCCTTCTTTTACCCGATGCCTTCATCCCTATCCTCGAACAAACAGGTCAGATACGCGAGGTCGGCCGGTGGGTCCTGCGTAACGCTTGTCATCAAATGGCGCTTTGGCACGCCGAAGGCGACAATCTGGACGTATCGGTAAACGTCTCGGGCCGTCAACTCGATGACGACATAATCGTCGAGCATATTCGTGAAGCATTAGCGGAAAGTGGGCTTGCTGCAGGGTCACTGATCATCGAGGTCACCGAGACCGCCCTGATGCTCAAGGTCGCTAGCACGGCTCGTCGCTTGGCTGAGATAAAACTGCTGGGCGTGCGGGTCGCGGTCGACGACTTCGGTACGGGCTACTCGTCCCTCGCCTACCTCCAGCAGTTCCCCGTGGACTGCTTGAAGATCGACCGAAGCTTTACGAGCGCGATTACCACTTCACCCGAGTCAAAAGCACTAATTGGTACTCTCGTCCAGCTGGGCAGAGACCTGGGGCTCGTGACACTCGCGGAAGGCGTTGAGACAACTGACCAGATGGACAATCTTCGCGATGAGCACGTCGACCAAGCGCAGGGTTTCCTACTGGCGCGTCCCCTTGACGCTGCCGGCATCGAAGCTCAAATCCTTGCCCCGCTGCGGTCATCGCCTAGCCGACCCTAGAGACGGCGACGGGAGCCAGCTGTTCTCCTGTCGTTGAACAGCAGCGGTGGTGACGTGAGGTCCGCGCTCTGCCACGAGGTCGACCAGCCCAGCCGATCTGCCAAGTTCAGAGTTCCGTCTTAATCGTGTAGCCGCCGTTTTCTATGCCTGTCGCCGAAACCTGTAGACCGTTACTGTCACCCACTTGCAGGGAGGGGGTGGGATGACCAAGACACGTAAATCGCCCGAGGTGATGTCGTAGTCGATCCCTTCGACTTCGAACGTGCCGGGGCAGTAGCTCTCGAGGGGGAGCGCCCCGAGGCAGCTGACGCGCCCAGTGACCGCGCCACCATCAAGCGGTCGTTCCAAGTCCACCTGGAGCAGTTGACGTGCGACCGGCCACAAGTCGGCAGCGGGGTCATTGGTGGAGCACAGCATCGTTACCGGGTCGACGAAAACCCCGCCTTGGACATTACGTACCGGGTGGTCCAATTCGAGGGTTGCAGCCAAGTGTAAGGCTGTGGGAGACGCGGCCGAGTTCAGCACCGGCGTTGGGAAGACCAAGAACCGTCTCATCGTTCCCCATTCGCCGGAGACCATCCATTGCCCGTCCGGGCTTATCGCCACGAACGAGTTGTTCACCCGCTCCCCGGCAGCTAGCGGATGGACGTATTCGCGACTGGGGCCGCCCGCTCTCGTGGCACGGAACATCTTCCTCGTTGCGCCGGGTTTGCCCTGATAACAGTCGATGATCACTCCGTCGCGCGAGTCGGGGTCGCCGATGTGGGCCCAAGTCCCACCGCGGCGGATGCTCGACGGGATGGAACGGTCACCTCGGTAAACCAGTCGTCGCCCACCGTCCGGCCGGGCCACGGTGGCGAGCCCTTGGTCTGCGAACCACACCAGCCGACGGCGTTTTCCGACGAGCTCCCAGGGGCCGAGGGTGGTCACAATCCCCTGACCATAACCAACACGTCGCCCGCAGCCATCGTTGCTCAGTCGGACGGGGTAATTCGGTAGAGAGCACTGAAGCTCCCGGCTCTGCGGGTAGCGCACTGGCACTGGAACGGCGGGTCGAGAAGGAAGAACGATCCCGCGAGGGTTACACCGGTCCACGAACTAAGCGGCGACATGTATAGGTACTTGCCAGATCCGGTGTACCCGGTCTTCCACGCCGCCTCGGTGATCGATGCCCCCGATGCCGGGTCGATTCGCACAACCTGTTGCGTGTCATAGGCCGTCGGCGCTGCGGCCCATAACCCGTCGGCGACATCGCCGACCACACCGGAGCCACCCAGGGTCTCGGAGACCTGGACAAGCCCCGGGCTCTCGGCCACGTGCCAGACTGGCTTTGCTTGCGGACCTCGCAGCATCCACAACATGCCAAGGGCGCTCACTGGGCGCGGTTGCGCGTTCAGCCAAAGGTCCTCGCCGGACCCGACGACCCATTTCGCGAACGCGTCGCCGGGGAAGTGGAAGACGGCAATCGCGTGTGTGCTCCCGGGCGCGAGCAGGTACAGCGCACCAGGCGAGCCGGTCTGGCCCGACGGCGCGATCCATATCCCGTTGTCGTTGTAGGCAACGATGGCGTGCCAGATCTTCGGGACACGTAGCCGCTGGAGGACAGCACCCGTAACGGCAGAGATCCGCATGAGGTCGACGCCACCGGGGTTATCCCATTCGTAAAGCCACAGGTCGCCGCCGCCATAGGTCCATGTCGGCTCGGAGCCAGCCCACGCGAATGCCGGGAACCTCATCACGACGGGCCCGAGCTCGTACCCGGGGGAGCGCGCGACGACATGGGCGATGCGCACGACCGCTGTTTGACCGACGCCCGCGGGAAGGGTCTTGTTGATCGCGAAGACTGGCAGCACCTGTCGCCCTTCGAGGGCAGGGTCGGCGCAACTGCCGGAGCGCTCATGGCTCAACACGAGCGACGAAGGGTTGAGCGAAGCGGCGTAGCAGGTGTTCGCGACCTCCGGGTCGTCAGACTGGCTCGTCGTGCCGAAGAGCAAGATGTGGTCGTCCACGGCGGCGATCTCGGAGTACTTGTCGCTCTGGCTGAGATCGACGGTCGCGACGCGCGCTAGCTGGGCCCGGAGAGATACTGGCTGCGAAGTCGCGCGCTCCGGTGACGGGGTCAGCAAGGCAAGGCAAGCCCCGATCAGCGTAGGTACGATTGCCAGGCGCAGTCGCACGCTCGCCACGACCGAACTGTATGCCGTGACGAGCGGAGGAGGTGAGCAGGGCAGGACCGCCGTCCTGGTGGCACTGGCCCAGCTGGGCTCAGAAATGAAAGTCTGCCTAGGATCGACGGTTGGCCATACATTGACAAACAGACGAGACGTACTGACCGAACAGGGAGGCTCACATGCCGGCAAAAGGCAAAGCGGAGTGGAAGGGTGACTTGCCCACTGGCAGCGGCACCTTCACGGCTGGGGACAGCATCACAGGGGGTTATACCTTCAAGTCCCGGTTTGAGGACGGTCCGGGGTCCAACCCGGAGCAGCTGATCGCGGCGGCCCACGCCGCATGTTTCTCCATGGCCCTCTCCAATATGTTGGCCAAGGCGGGCAACCCCCCTGACTCGGTGGAGACTGAGGCGACTGTGACCCTGCGACCGGTTGATGGGGCACCCACCATCACCAAGATCGACCTCGTCACAGTCGGGCGGGTACCCGGGCTCGATGAGGCGGCGTTCGTGGAGCACGCCACGGCGGCCAAGGCTGGCTGCATCGTGAGCCGAGCGCTGGCCGCAGTGCCAGAGATCACCCTAAAAGCTTCGCTGGTCGCGTGAACCAGTTGCCGGCCGGCCGGATGGACGACGAGGCCGGCCGGCGGGCGTGACGAAGATCGCCATCCTCGACGACTACATCGGGGTCGCCCTGGAATACGGCGATTGGACAGTGATGCCCGAGGGTGCGGAGATCACCGTATACCGCCAGGCGATCCCGCCTGAGTGCCTCATCGAGGAGCTCTTCGATTACGAGGTAGTCGTCATCACCCAGCAGCGGGCACGCTTTCCCCGTGCGGTACTCGACGCCCTCCCCAACCTCAAGTTGATCGTTTGCAATGGGCGGACGAGCAACGTTGTCGACCACGAGGCGCGGACCGAGCGCGGGATCCTCCTCTGCGGGACCGTGGAGACCGACAAGGATGCCTCTGCGAGCACTTTGCCCCAAGAGCCGCCTGGGTTGCCTATGCCTTCGGAGATGGCGTGGGCGCTCATCTTCGCAGTCGCGAAACGGACCGGGATAGAGGACAGGGATATCCGCTCCGGCGGCTGGCAGACCGGGTTCCCTGTCCCCCTCGCCGGCAAGACCCTCGGGCTTCTCGGTGCGGGCCGCCTCGGCGGCGCGATGGTCCCGGTGGCCAAGGCGCTCGGGATGGATGTCGTCGCGTGGAGCCAGAACCTGACCGAAGAACGATGTGCCGAGCTTGGGGTTTCCAAGGTCACCAAGGACGAGCTGTTGTCGTCCGCGGACGTCCTCGGGGTCTTCCTCGTGTTCTCGGAGCGCTCCCGCAACACGCTGCGTGCCGGTGACCTGGCCAAAATGAAGCGTGGCGCCATCCTGGTGAACATCTCGCGCGGCCCGATCGTCGAAGAAGCGGCCCTCATTGATGCCCTTCGTTCCGGCAAGCTTGCCGGGGCCGGCCTCGATGTCTTCGACAGTGAGCCGCTCCCGCTGGGCCATCCCTTCCGGTCGCTCGACAACGTCGTCGTCACCCCCCACTTGGGGTACGTCACGGAGGACCTCTTTCGTACCGCGTGGCAGCGCATGGCCGAGGACGTGGCGGCCTACCTGGCAGGAGCCCCGGTCCGTGTGGTGAAGGGCCCCGGCGACTGCCCGCCCATGGCACCCGAGTGATCCCATGTTCACTAACCGTCTAGACGTCGTCGGCAGGTGCGTACGGAGGTCCCTGAATTAGGAAGCCGCCGCCCAATCATCGAGCAGCGCGAGCGCGCGACCAAAGGCGTCGGGAGTCAGCACCTCGGGCAGGATGAAGCGGTACTGAAGTAGCCCTGCAACGAGAGCCTGGCCTATGGCCCACACCTCAAGCGGGACCGGCTCCGCAAGCGTCTCGCCGTCGCTGGGCCCGCGCAGTTCTCCCGCACGCCGTTTGAAGTTCTCCCCGAAGCGCCGCAAGGCGTCCGGGTTCCGTAGGAGCGCCGCGGTGAACTCGAGACGGACCGCGGCGTCGGCGGCGTCCGCCGTAGCCGGGTCCAACGCCAAGGCATGGCCGAACTGGGTCAGCCGTTCCTTGAGCGATCGGGCCCGACCTTGCAACAACGCGAAGGACCCAGGAGAGGGCGCCGCTTCGATGGCGCCCAGGAGAAGGTCCTCTTTGCTGTCGAAGTGGCCGTAGATCGCTCCCTTGGTTACGTCAGCCGCCTCGGCGACCTGCTCGAGCGAGGTGGCCGCGTACCCACGTTCGCGGAACAGCCGCCACGCCTCGGCTAGCAGGCGCTCACGGGTTCGCGCCTTGGACTCTTCCCGTGTCAGACGGGGCATCAGCATGCTCCTCTTGATCTCGTCGTGTTCCGGTGTATGATGGATACCAATAGTATTTGAATACTACTAGTCTGCGAGGTGACATCGTGGCGATGCTGACAAACGTCGGGAGAACGAAGGTGTACGAAGACGACAGCGCAGGTCGGAGCGACGATAGTGGTGGGGCTCCGCTCGGCACCCGCTTTGAGGTCGACGGGAGGAGGCTTTTGGTCCACCGCTTGGGCTGCAGTGGGCCCACGGTGGTCTTCCTCCCTGGTGCCGGTCTTGTCGGGCTCGACTACCTCAATATCGCGGAGCAGGTGTCGGCGTTTGCAACATCGGTGTTATACGACCGTGCCGGGACAGGTTGGAGCGACCCGGCCGACCTGCCGCGTCCAGCCGCGGTGGTCGTCGAGGAGCTCCGCCGGCTCCTACGGCTCGCCGACATGCCCGGTCCCTACGTCCTCGTCGGGCACTCCTTGGGCGGCGCCTACGCGCGACGGTACGCCCAGAGCTACCCCGACGAGGTGGCCGGCATGGTCTTCCTTGATCCCTTTTGCGAGGGATATTCGGGCTACAAGCAGAGGCGGACGCTCGGCGGGACGCTCTGGCAGATCTTTGCGGCCGTCCGGCTGGCCACGCACCTTAAGTCCTTCTACCGTCACGCCTACGACAAGATGTTCGCCGATTGGCCAGAGCACGTCCGCAGAGCACTCGTCTGCTACCACCTAAGGGAGCTCCGCATGACTATGAAGGAGCAGAAGAACATCAACACCGAGATAGCCGAGGAGCTTCGCGCCGGCGGGGCAATGCCGGATGTCCCGATTATCTTGCTTGCAGCGATGGGCATCGACCCGTTCATGGCGGTGCTCATGCCCAGGGCTCAACTGGTCGAGCTCAACGAGCAGAAGTCGAACATCTATGAGCCGATCACGGCCTCGGCCGCCCACTGTGACTACCGAAAAGTCGACGGGGCAGGCCATTCGACGTTGCACACCGACGCTCCGGAGGCTGTCGTAGAGGCGGTCCGCGACCTCCTTGGGCGCCTGTAGGGCTAAAGCCGCGTTCTGGTTTTGCCAGCGGCGGACTGCTCTAGCCCGCTCAGTCGAAGAAGTGGGGCTGCGATCAGGAAAAAGGTAGCGCCGAGGCCCGCAATCGCGAGCATTGCCGCTCGGAGCCCCACTGTGCCGGCCCAGAACCCGACGTAGACGGGCCCGAGGAGGAACCCGAGGTAGGACACGGTGGTCAGCAGCGAGGTCGCTCGCCCTCGATGGCCCTCACCGACGTTGCGCGAAACGAGCCCGAGCAGGGTCGGGAACAACACGGCAATGCCGCCGGCGGCCAACGCGAGGCCGAACGCCGCGAAAACGAGGGTGGGTCCGACTGCGATAACCATAGCTCCGCAAGAGGCTGCAAGAGCGCCGGCAAGGACCACTTCGCGCGCGTGGCTCGGCTGGACGGAGCTGACCCGGAACCGCGTGACGGCAACCGTGCCGGCGAAAATGGCGGGCGCGATTGCGGCGAGCCCGGTACTGGCGTGAAGCTCATCGTTCGCAAAAACGGCGCTCCAGCTTTGGTAGGCGTTTTCAATGGCGAACGCAACCGCCCCGAGGATCCCGATCAGCAATATGGGCGCCCTTCTTAGACGAGCCTGCCGGCCCGGCTCGGAGGTGGCCCGTGCCGAAGTGGGGCCGCGATCGGCCCTGGACGGCAGGCCCGCGAACATGATGGCCCCGCTTATGGCCGAGAGCGCCGCAACGGCAAGGAACGGGACGGCGAGGGGAAGGGAGGCGGCGTAGGCCAGTCCCGCGCCAAGGCTCGCTAGCACCACGAAGCTCGAGAAGACCCCGTGAGCTCGCGTGATCGTAGGTCGGCGCGACGTCGCCTCGGCCCGTCCAGCCAGGGCATTGATGGCCACGTCGGCGGCACCGCTGCAAGCGCCGACGAGCGCCAGGCCGCCGCAGAGACCAGCAAACGAGACGGCCGACAGGGCGACCGCGGCCCCGGTGACGCCCAGTGCCCCGATAAGAAGCGCCGCGGCTCTCAGGCCCAAACGATCGACCAACCGACCAGTACAGGCCATGGCGGGCAGGGCCCCGGCACCAACGAACAGTAGGGCGACCCCGAGCTCACCGTCGGTGACCCCGGCCTGGGCCTGTACGCGTGGGACCGAAGCCCCCCACACGCCCCAGAACGAGCCGAACGAAGCGAAGGCTACGAAGGCGGCTGTCGTAAACCCAGGGCGGGCACTCCTTGGGATGACCACCTGTGTAACGATACACAAACGATCCGGACTGGGTAGAGTTCCGTGGGTGACCTTGGCCGACAGTGCGAGGAGGCCGACCCTGGCGCAGGTCGCCGCGCTGGCTGGCGTTTCGGTGATGACGGCTTCCTACGCGTACAACCGACCCGGCCGTGTTTCGCCGGAGGCTCGGGCGAAGGTGCTCGCGGCAGCGGAGCAACTTGGTTACGCGGGCCCCGACCCCAAGGCCCGTTCACTACGGCGCGGCACCACGCGCTCCCTCGGGATCGTGCTGGGCGAGCACCTGAGCTACGCGTTCGAAGATCCACAGGCGTCGTCGTTCCTGGCAGGCGTGGCCCGGGTCTGCACCGAGCACGGGTACGGCATGACGATCCTGCCGGTCGGCGGTGCAGACGAGGACGCAGTCCACGTGAGCAGCGCCGCCGTCGATGGCTTCGTCGTCTGGACGACTGCAGACGACGACCCAGTCCTGGACGCCTTGCGGGCAACCAAACGCCCCACCGTGGTGCATAGCGGGCCCGCCGTCCCCGGGGCCAGCCTGATAGGCATAGACAACCAGGCGGCCGCGTATGCCATTGGAGCCGCGGCGTTCGCAGGTTGTCGCGTCCCGGGGGTGCTGAGCTTCCCAGTGACTCGCGAGCGCGTAAGCGCGATCACCACGGGTGCCGATATCTCCCGGGTTACTTACCCAGTCACCCGGGACCGGCTAGCCGGCTTCCGCCAAGCCGCAGAGGAAGGGGGCCATGCTTGGCGGGACGTGGTCGTCGCCATCTGTGGGCGCAACGACCGGCACGAAGCTCACCAGATGGCCGGGAGGTTGCTCGCGCTCGTGCGAGCTCCCGACGCCATCGCGGCGATGAGCGATCAGCAAGCCTCCGGGGCCTTTTTGGCAGCAGGCGAGTCTGGGCGAAGCGTCCCGCGCCAGCTCTCAATTACCGGCTGGGACGACGACAGCGTTGCGAGTGAACTTGGCCTGACGACAATCGCTCAGTCGCTGTACGAGCAGGGAGCCGCGTGCGCTCGCGCTGCTCTCGGTCTTGAGCAGCCTGCCGGGGCAGCTCCTTGGTCGCTAATTCTTAGGACTAGCACCCGTCGTTGACGTGCCCGCGCTTGCATTAAAGGACAGTTGCTGCCCTTTAGCCCTTCCCGGCTCGCCCGTGCTCTACCGCGGTTTCCCCTGCTGATTTTGCACGCCTTTACTCTGTGCCGCTCATGAGCGTGGCTTATCCAAAACGGCCAGACCCGCCGAAACAGAACCGCGAGGCCTGGGACGGGAATCGCGCTTGCATTGTGGAGCTATGCTTACAGGGACGGGCCCCGCGAGGTGATAACTAGCCCCAGATAGCTCGGAGAACAGCGCAGGCCCTGGAGGTTCACTTCAAATGGGACTTCTGACCGAAGTAGCCGAACCCCTGCTACCGCGGGGGTCGCGTCGCCGCAACATCGCCCTAGGCGTGTATAAGTTGGTGCGGGGAACGGAAAAGCAGCCCCCAATACCCGCCCACATTATCTCCAACTACCGCACGCTGACCGCGGAGCAGGACGCCGAGCTCGCTGCGAGCATCTGCACCAATTACTTCGGGAGCATGGAGGCCGAGTTCGGGCCGGCGGACGAGTACGCCGCAAGCGACGCCGGACGGTCAGATATCGAGTCCCACCTTCACGGAAGGATGAGCGAAAACCGCCGCACGATAGTACCGTGGCTCGACTCTGTGCGAGCACTCGATGGAGCCAACATCCTCGAGGTCGGCGCCGGGCTCGGCGATTCGACCGTCTGCTTGGCCGAACAGGGAGCGCACGTCACCGCGGTGGACGTCCACGCCGAGGCACTAAGGGTCACAACCTTGCGCTCGCAGCTAATGAGGCTCCAAGACCGCGTCCGAGTTGTCGAGGCGAACGGTGCCACCATCGACACGCTCGGCCAGCCCGGCGACTTCGATCTTGTCATATTCTTCGCCTCCGTCGAGCACATGACCATCGCCGAACGAATTGAGGCGCTCAAAAAGGCGTGGGGGTTGCTCAAGTCAGGGCAACAGTTGGTGGTTATCGAAACGCCAAACCGGTTGTGGTGGCTCGATGACCACACATCCATGGCCCCGTTCTTCCACTGGCTCCCAGATGACCTCGCCCTGCTGTACGCGCCACTGACCCCACGTCAACATTTCAACCAGAACTTCACCGTGCCCCGAAAGGATGCAGCCCTTGACCTGGCCCGATGGGGCCGAGGAGCCAGCTTCCACGAGTTCGAGCTGGCGCTAGGGATCCCGGCCGCCCAACTACCTGTGAGTTCCTGGATCTGCAAGTACTTACGCTGTCCACACCCACAGTTCATCCGCGAGCTGATCCGGCTCGCTCCGGAGGTTCCCGTCGGTTTCCTGTTCCCGTGGCTCAACGTGTCGCTCCAACGATGACTTGACGTGCGGCTATTGACCCGGTCGTTACCGGTACGAGCCAGAGTATTAGCCGAGGCCGTGGATATTGCCGCACGCTGCCGCATATGTGCCAAGCACGTCACTAACGAGCCCGAGCAGCAGCGCTTTCGGCACAGGGTCAAGTGCACCGCTCGCGACGCGTGGGTAAAGGGTCGGAAGAAATTGACTGATCAGGGGCTCTGGGATACTCGTCTGGCTCAAGTGGTCCATGAGGCGCCGGACAGCTCGTTGGGGTGCGGGAGACGCCCAGTAGTAGCGGATACGGTCGCTGTAGCTGAAATGACGGAGAATACGCTGGTGATTAGGTCCACCCGGGTAATAGGACTGCCAATACCCTGGGTTCGCGATCATCTCTCTTTCCATCTCGGCAACTAATGATTGCTCGCACCATTCAGGATCCAATGCACCCGCGATCTGATCGAGCGAATAAAGTCCCTCCCGCATTGCGAAAGTAAGACCTGGCCCCACCTTCAGGATGGCAAAGCCGTCAGCTACGAGCTGGGCGAGACTATCGACCGGTTGGTAATCGGTTGAGTGTGCCTCGAACACCAACCCCGGCATCTTGGCCAATGTGGCGCTGAGCTGGCGGGCGTTCTTTGGTTCGTAGACGACGACTTTCTGGTTGTCAAACTCCACTCCGGGCTGTACGACCACGGCGATCACCCGCTCGAACGCGGCCTCCACGCCAGCTGCTGCGAAGGCGTGCCTGTGGGCTTCAAGCGTGGCGACAACGGCCTCTGGTGGCGTTACTTCGAGATGATCGATCTCTGCGGACGCGCCGCCGGGGACTGGCACCTCGGTGCCGATGACGTAACTCGGTCCCCGGGCAGCGCCGGCAGCGGCTTGTTCCGCAACTAGCGCCAACCGGGCGGCGCGTGCTGCGGTCAGTTCGTCTGGAAGGTGTTCGGGCTCGCCCTGACATCCCATGCTGGTATCGAGATGGATCTTTTGGTACCCGGCTGAGACATAAGCGGCCACCATTAGTTCGGCTTGCTCCAGGGCGGCTTCGGCCGGCCGGTGGCGCCACGGGTTGGGCCCGAGGTGGTCACCGCCCAGGAGGATACGCCCCCGCGGTAGCCCGGTCCTTTCGGCGGTCCGGTAAAGCTCGTCGCGGAACGCCGAGGGCGTCAGACCGGTGTAGCCACCCAGGTGGTTCACCTGGTTGCATGTCGCTTCGATCAGTACCGGCGAGCCATCGCCGGCCGCTTGGCGCATGGCTGCTTCTATGACAATCGGATGGGCCGAGCACACCGAGGTTATGGCGGCCGGTGGTGCACCACCTCCGTGCTTAGCAGCAGAAGCAACAAAGGCCCGAAGGCCACCGAGCTGTTTTTGTTGCCCCCGTGACCTCAGCTCCTCGATCTCGGCAAGCGTCGACGTACCCTCCATGGGCCCTCTCATGCAGACCGCCAGGGCCCCACTCGCATTGGCATAGTCCAGGCTTTCGCCCACCGTGCGGCCGAGGGCCCGGCAGGTGACAAATGTGGCGTCGAAGCAGTCGCCGGCACCGGTTGGGTCCACCTCGTGCACCTGATAACCGCTGGAGCTCAAGCTGCCATCGGCATCGTAGTAAGTTGCCCCCGCGGCTCCGTGTTTCACCACTATGCAAGAAGCACCAAGTTCTAATATCTCGCCGATGGCCGCCTGTTGCCCGGTCTCTTTGGTGAGCAGGGCCAATTCCTCTCCGCTGGGCAAAAAGGTGTCACAGTTCCGTAACGTCCATTGCAGGGCCTCACGAATTGCGGGGTCAGCGAGAGCGTCATTACGGACGTTCGGGTCGAAAGATATCGTGCCGCCGTTCCCTCGCACCATCTCGACCGCCCTCTTGGCCGTTTCGATGGTGCTCGTGGAAAAAAGCGTTGAACCGGACACGTGAAGGTGGCTGCAGTCTCTCAACATTGCAAGCGCTGGACCAGTCAGTTGCACTTGGCCGCACGCGGCATTTTGCATATTGAATACGAAATCACGTCCCCCGTCCGGTCCGTACCGTACGAAAGCACTACCGGTCGCGTACTCCGGGTTAATTGCAATGGAACTGGTATCGACCCCGTCGTCGGCGAGCCGCTTTATGTTTAGCCTGCCGAAGTCGTCATCACCGACGCAGCTGATGATGCCGCACGGTTGGCCAAGTTTCGCGACCTGGTCGATGAAGATGGCCGGCGCCCCGCTCGGGAACGGTCCCAACAGTCGCAAGGGACTGCGGAACCCGCGGCCCACGTCCTGTGCCATGACCTCGACCAGGACTTCACCGAGAGTAACGACCTTGATCACCGGGCACCTCTCCTGTGCGCTCTGACTGGGGCCCCGAGCGAGGGTGCGCGGGGACGCTTGACATCGCCACATGACGCGAGAATATAGTAGTTCGATATGAGCCCTTTTCGCGCAGAAGCGGACAGCCTCGTGGTCGAAGTGAACAGTAAGCCGTCTCGTGGGTTGCGCATCGGACAGATGGCCGCTGGTGGCGGTGACACCTCATTGCCGTCGCTTCGGCACAGGCTAGGGGGACGGGCGCGCTTTCTGCGCCAGCTCGCCCGTTCGATCGTGCTGAAATGACGCCCGGCATGGGCGTAAGGCCCGTGCTGGCGCTCGATATTGGTGGGACAAAGCTTGCCGCCGCTGCCATAGGCGGCGGCGGCACAGTGATGGGCCGCGAAGAGATCAGCACGAGGCCCGAAGAGGGTGCCGAACGTGTCTTCGCGCGTGCCTTAGACCTGGCAGCGCACGTGCGCGAAGTACAGAGCGCCGCGGAGCCTTTCACGGCCTTGGGAGTGTCCAGCAAGGGCCTTACCGGGGAAGACGGGGTACTGATATCCGGTATGCCGGGTTGGTCGGAGCTGCGGATCCCTCTCCGCCTGCGCGACCGGTTCCCGGACTTGGACATCTCGATCATGAACGATGTCAAGGCGGCCACGCTCGCCGAGATGACTTGGGGCGCGCTGCGCAGCGTTATGTACGGTCTCTACGTGAACCTCGGGACGGGGATCGCGGCCGGGATCGTCGTGCGAGGAGAGATCCTCGAGGGCGCACACGGGGCCGCCGGGGAAGTGGGTTACCTCCTGACCGGGCCCGAGGTGCTCCGTCGCCCTCAGCAGGCATCCCTAGGTGGTGACGGCATCCCCGCTCCACTCGAGGAACTCGTTGGTGGCCGCGCAGTCCCGGAGCGAGCCCTCAGGGAGCTCGGCTCGCCATTGACCATGGAGCAGCTCACCCAGCGAGCCAGCCAAGACGGCCAGGCTTCCGCTTTGCTGGAGGACATCCTCAACGAGGTTGCGGTGTGGGTTGCCAACGTAGCAGTCGTCATCGACCCTCAGCGCGTTGTCATAGGCGGTGGGTTCCTGCGCTCGCCGTCCGACCTCTGCGCCAGGGTGCGCAGGGTATTCGAGCAGACCTTGGTGTTCCCCCCTGAAGTGGAGCCGGCGCATTTTCATGCCGACTCGGCGCTGGTGGGTGCTGGGGCCTTGGCACTGCAGTCCTTGGGGGCCGGCGGCTCCGCCGAGGGCCGCTCATGACCAAGATCGCCCGTCGTCGCGTCAACTGATCAGGCTGGAGAAGGCGAGTGTCAGCCGGTCAGCTTTTGCGCGGTACTGCTTGATTCGTGATCGATTCCTGCGTAATGTATGCGCGGTGAGCTATCTGGCGCAGGAGCTGGCGGGCCAGCCCGAGCTGTGGCGCCGGGCCGCCGAGCTGGCAGCGGCCGGTGCCCCCCTGCCGAAAGCTGATGAGCGGGTCGCGCTCATCGGGTGCGGCACCTCGCTGTTCATGGCCCAGGCCGCAGCCAGCTTCAGGCAGGAGCAGGGCCTCGGGCCAACCGATGCCTTCCCGGCGTCGGAGGTCCCCTCTGGGCGCGAGTACGACACCGTGATCGCGATCTCGCGCTCGGGCACGACGACCGAAGTCCTCGAAGCCGTCCGGTCGTTGCCCCGAGCGGCCCGCACCATCGCTATCAGTGCGACCGTGTCGAGCCCCCTCGCCGACCTCGTTAGCGAACAGATCTCGCTCCCCTTCGCCGACGAGCAGTCGGTCGTGCAGACACGCTTCGCTACGACTGCGCTCGCCCTCTTGCTGTCGTGTTGGGGTTGGGACATTGAGGCCTCGGCCTCGCGGGCGGCAATTGTGCTCGGGTCGCGGGTGCCCGAAGTCGTCGGGCCAGCCAAGCAGTTTGTCTTCCTCGGTCGGGGCATGGCGGCCGCGATCGCCTCCGAAGCGGCCCTCAAGCTCCGGGAGGTCCTCGGCGCTTGGACCGAGTCCTACCCGACGATGGAGTTCCGCCACGGCCCGATCTCTGCGATCGGGGAGCACTCGCTCGTGTGGGCCCTCGACGGTGCCGAACCGAGCATCGACGACGAGATCGCCAGGACCGGGGCACAGCTTCTGCGCTCCCAAGGTGACCCACTCGCCGAGCTCGTCCGTGTCCACATGGCCGCGGCCCACCTTGCAGACCAGCGGGGCATCGACGCCGACCACCCCCGCTTCCTAAGCCGCTCGATCATCCTCGCGGGGCGCTGAGACATGAACGCTCTCGCCCAGCCCGGCCGGTCGTGTTGGTATCCGCCACCAGCGGGACGCGCTCGGCCGGGCCTGGGCTCCACGCACATCCTCAGCTCGGGTGCCTTCGGACCGGCCTTACAGACGAGGAGAGGGCGGTCGCAGGCCTCGCCACCTCTAGTTTGTGATGTAATTGCTGGACTTGGTTGAGATGCAGGGTGCGATTAGGGGCATGACAGAGCGCGACGGGTACCGGGCGCAGCACGGGTCTGGTCCGGAACTTCAGGGTGGGGCACAATCAACAGCCGTGGAACGCACGCGGTCTCGCGCTGACCGGCTTCGCGCGATCCTCGAAGTCATCGACGCCGAGATCAGCGTCGGAGTAGACCGTTTGGCCGCGCCGCTTGCGGTATCCGCGGCAACGATCCGCCGAGACCTGGCCCACCTGGCCAGTCAAGGGCTGGTTACTCGCTCCCATGGTGGGGCGGTCCGGGTCAACAGCGCCACCGAGGTCCCTGTCTACTACCGTGGCGGCACGTTCGCCGCCGAGAAACGCCGCATAGGCGCAATGGCCGCGAGTATGGACGGGCACCCCATGGTGGTTGGCATCACTGGCGGCACGACGACTATGGAGATCGCCAGAGCACTCGCCTTGCGAGAGGGGCTCACAGTCGTAACGAATGCTTTAGATATCGGATATGAGCTTGCCCGGCGGCCGAATATCCGCCTTGTGCTCACCGGAGGTGTCTGTCGCCCATCGTCATTCGAGCTGTCGGGCCCAATCGCCGAGAGCACGCTGGAGGGCTACCACCTCGATATAGCGTTCGTCGGGGTTGACGGGATCGACGCTGTTGCCGGCTGCACGACGCACGACGATGTCGAAGCGAATGCGAATAAAGCCTTGGTTTCAAGGGCGCAACGGGTCGTCGTGGTCGCAGACCACAGCAAGATAGGGCGGATCGCGTTTGCCTCGATCTGCTCGCTTGCCGCCGTGGATGTGCTCGTTACCGACGATGGAGCAGACCCACGCGCCATCGAGCACCTGGAAGCCGAAGGTCTCCACGTCGTGCTTGCGTAAACGTCTCTAAACCCATAACGGAGCCCCGGCCAGTCAAGGTGCGCGCTCATGATCTTCGAAAGGTGTCCCAGATGATTGACGGGATGTTCGTGATGGACTGCCACACTCACTGCAACAAGCCAATGATGTCGGTCTGGGGCGAACTGAGCTCAACTCACGAGCAACTGATCGGGCGGATGGACAGGAACGGCATCGATGTCTCAGTGATCATGGGGAACACGCAGCGCCAACCGGATGACCAGTGGGACCAAACGGCGTACCTTATCGAGGGGGTTGCAAAGTACCCCGGTCGTTTCGTCCCCGTCATGACCTATACGCCGTTTTGGGGTAAACGGACCCTGGACGACATGCGCCGGGGGAACGACCTTGGTGTGCGAGGCCTCAAGCTTTACACTCACGGGCAGGGCTTTTACCCATTGGACAGCCCAATGCTCGACCCGATGATGGAGCTGGCGATCGAGTTTGACTGGGTCGTCATGATGCACACGGACATCGACTCGAAAGTCTGCTCGCCACACCTTGGCCTACGGTTGGCCAAGAGGCACCCGACGGCCAAGAATCCAGTTCTCCCATATGGGCATGAACTCGGACATCACCTCTTTCATGCCCGAGTGGTGCCGGGAGTACGAGAACGTCTACCTCGACACGTCCGACACACCGAACCTACCGAATTTCGTCTACAAGCTGCCCATGGAGACCATGCCGGACCGGCTCCTGTTCGGGACCGACGGCCCAACTCTTTACGAAGAGGTCGAGCTGTGCAAGCTCGCCATCGCCGAGCGTGACTTCGGGCTGACAAAAGAAGAGAAGCGCAAGATCCTCGGGCTCAACGGCGCCCGTCTATGGGGTATCGAGCCCAAAGGGCAAAGCGAAAGCTGACCCCGGGCCCCCATCCGCCAAACAAGCAGCGCACAGTCCGCCCAGTGCGGACACGGTAGCTCCGCCCGTGCCAGTTGGCCCACGCCTAATGGAAAAACGTCCGGATCTCTTCGCGGATCTGATAGTCGTCGTCGACCATTTGGACCGTCCTCCACTTGTCGAACGCGGTGCACGGGTGGGATAGCCCGAAGCCGATCCGGTCGCCTACACTCACTTTTCCCGACTGGTCTGTGATCCGGAGGAGCCCGTGCTGGTCGTTCAGGGAACTAAGAAAGCCCGAAGTAAACGGTGCGACGTGGCTATCATGCGCCCGAACGATGTGAAGCGGGACCGGAAGTCCCAGGTCGTACGAAACGTCCCGCTTGCCGAGGCCGACGATGGCGAGGTCTGCCTCCGGCCGGGAAAGGACCTCAGCCCAGACCTCGAGCGCTGCGACAAGAGATGTCCCGTCTTGACCGGGCGAGGAAAGGGGTGACGCCTTGGCGTAAGCCCCATGATCGTGGACCAGATAGCAACCCGAACGGACGATAAGGCGGATGTCGTGTCCCATGTTGGGTGCGCTCGGTCCCAGCGCCCGGGCCACCCGGTCGAAAAACCTGCTCCCTCCGGCAGAGACAAGCACCGGCGCGCCAGGGGCAAAGGCCCCCTCGTCGGCGAGGCGGACCGCGAGACGCCGCAATCCCTCCAGATAGTCGTCCACCTTGGAGATTGCTTCTGCCGAGCGGTCAGCTGCCAGCACGCCCTCATAGCCTTCGACGCCAACCAGTTGAAGATGTTCGTTGTGTCCAACGGACCGGGCGACTGCGACGGCTTCGTCCTGGCTACGCGCGCCAGCCCGCCCACCTGGTGCCCCCAACTCGACAAGCACGTTCACTTTGCCGACCATGCCGGCGGCTCCAAGGTGGCGGTTTAACGTATCGACGCCCAGGACCGAGTCAACAAGGCAATAAAGCTCGTGCTTACCTGCCGTCAAAGCGGCAACGATGGAACGCGTGTCGGCGCTACCAACGATCTCGTTGGCTACGAATACTCTCTCGGCACCCGCCGCGTAGGCGACCCCCGCCTGGTCCATGTTGGCTACGGTTATGGCCCAGGCGCCCGCGTCGAGCTGACGCCGGAACAGCTGAGGCGCCATTGTCGTCTTGCCGTGGGGGGCTAAGACGAAACCGTGCTCGAGCGCGTACCGCGCCATGACTCTGAGATTGTTCTCGAGGGCACTTTCCTTCAGCAGCATCAAAGGAAAGGCGATGTCTCCGAAGAGCGCGTTGGCCTGTCTTGAGCCGAGACCGGTCGGCACTCCCCCCTCCTCGAGCGTCACTGTTCGTCAGAGATCGCTATCACCGCGTCAATCTCGACAGCAATGCCGCGCAGGGACACCCCTACAGTCGTACGCGCAGGCAACGGTTCTTCAAAGTAGCTCCTATAGGCCGCGTCCATTTCTTCGAAGTTGTCGAGGTTCGCCAGGTAGACCCCGACGCGAACTGCATCGGAGAGGCGGCCGCCAGCAGCCTCGGCTATCGCAGCGACATTGTCGAGCGTGGCGCGCACCTGATCGCCGAAGTCCTCCGGGATAGCCTTCGTAATGCGATCGGCCGGGCCTGTCCGGAAACAAAGAGCAGGCCGTTTGAGATAATCCCTTGAGAGTACGAAAAGGCTGGCTTTGGCGCTGCGTCGGTCTGAACCTCCGTACGACCCTGACCTCGGCTCACAATTATGCCCCCTCGCTCTGGCACCCAGTTGTGCATGTCCGCCGGTCACATTCGCGCCAGGCGTGATGGCCGCCGATCCTAGCACCAGTCCGCTGCTGAACCTATGGGAGCGCCCCATTACTGTTACGTTTGAGGTGTTTTTCGTCTCCCAAGCAACGCGAACCGCTATAGGATCCTGAGATCGCCCAAAGAGACAGCAAGGAGGCTCCATGCAGACGCGTGACGAGTTCTACATTGGCGGCGCATGGGTGCATGCCATAGGTGCCGGCACCATCCAGGTCATCAACTCGGCGACCGAGGAAGTTATGGGTTCTATCCCAGACGGGACGCCGCAAGACGTGGACCGAGCCGTGCGAGCGGCCGCAGATGCGTTCCCGGAGTGGTCGCGAACGTCGGTCGCTGAGAAGCTAAGGCTCTTTGCTCGTACAGCAGAGTTGCTCGCGGAGCGCCGCGACGAGATCGCGGCGCTGATCTCGCAAGAGGTCGGGATGCCGTTACCACTTTCAACCAGTGACCAGGCGACCGCTCCGGCAATGAGCTTCACTCTGATATCGCAGACCTTGTCGGACTTCGTTTTCGAGCAAGAGATCGGGACCTCCTTGGTCGTGCGAGAGCCCAAAGGAGTCGTCGGGTGTATTACGCCTTGGAACTACCCGCTCGGTCAGATTTGTGACAAGGTCGCACCTGCCTTGGCGGCCGGCTGCACCGTCGTGGTCAAGCCGAGCGAGGTCGCTCCTCTCAATGCTTTTATACTCGCCGAGGTTTTCGATGCGGTGGGCCTGCCGCCCGGTGTGTTCAACCTGGTGACGGGTACAGGGGCTGTCGCAGGTGAGGCGCTTGCCGCGCACCCGTTGGTGGACATGGTCTCTTTTACAGGTTCGACGCGCGCCGGCAAGCGGGTCATGACCCTTGCTGCTGAAACAGTAAAGCGGGTGGCACTGGAGCTAGGCGGCAAGTCGCCCAACATCATCCTCGAGGACGCAGACCTCTCAGTGGCAGTGCCGTCCGGTGTCGCTGCTTGTTACGAGAACTCCGGCCAGATCTGCTCGGGGCTGTCACGAATGATTGTCCCTCGTTCACGTCTCGCCGAAGTCGAGGACCTCGCCGTGCAGGCCGCAGGAACCTTCACTACAGGCGACCCGTTCTCCCCCGAGACCCGCCTCGGCCCCCTTGTATCCGCGGCCCAACGTGACCGCGTGCGAGGCTACATCCAAAAGGGTATCGACGAAGGAGCGAGGTTGCTCTGCGGCGGGCCAGACGCCCCCCCTGGCCTCGATAAGGGTTACTACGTCAGGCCGACGGTTTTCTCGGATGTGACGGTTACTATGAGGATCGCCCAGGAAGAGATCTTCGGCCCCGTCCTGTCGATAATGCCCTACGACACCGAAGCCGATGCCGTGCGCATCGCGAACGACACGATTTATGGCCTCTCAGGTGGGGTGTGGGCCGCCGACCGAGCACACGCCGAGGCGGTCGCGCACAAGCTCCGCACGGGACAAGTCTCAATAAATGGCGGAGCGTTCGACCCATTAGCGCCTTTCGGTGGCTATAAGCAGTCCGGCATTGGTCGAGAACTTGGGCGTTTCGGTTTGGAAGAGTTCTTGGAGGTGAAGGCTCTCCTGCGCTAAGCGTCGAGGTAACGCTCAGGGCAAGGAACTTACCAACCCACCATCTACGGGGACGATCGTCCCTGTCACGTAGCTGGCGGCTCGCGAGCAGAGCACGGCCGCGATGGCACCCACTTCCGCCGGGTCACCATAACGTCCTAGCGGGATGCGGCCAACCGACTCGTTGTACACGGTCTCGACATCAATCCCTCTCCGTTTCGCGCGGTCCGCGTCGAGCTTCGCAATTCGATCGGTGCTGATCCGCCCGGGCGCGATACCGTTGACCCGTATCGGCGCGAGCTGCGTGGCGAGGGATTTCAGCAACCCTGCGAGAGCAGGACGAAGGGTGTTCGATGTGTCCAGAGCCGGAATAGCCTGTCGGACTGAGCTTGACAGGATGAGAAGGACCGCTGGTGCCGTCGATACCCGGAGGTACGGGAGAGCTGTCCTGATGAGCCGTACCGGGTACATGAGCGTCCCCTCGATGGCCACGTGCCAGTGAGCATCATCCAGCTCGTCAAATGTCCCAACGGGGGGGCCGCCACCATTCACGACCAGGACGTCGATACCTCCGAATGCTGCGACTGTACGATCTACGGCCTCGCGGGGGCCACTGTCTGTAGAGAGGTCGACGCCAATGGCAACGCCGCCGACCGCATCCGCTTGCCTGTCAAGCGCCTCAGACGGCCTGGCCGCCAAGGCCACGCGCCCACCCTCGGCGGCAATGTAACTGGCGATCGCGGCACCGAGGCCGCGGCTAGCCCCGCCTACTAGGACCTTGCGGTCCTCCAGCCCAAGGTTCACTTATGGTCCCCCGGTACAACATGAGCGACGTCAGCCGAATCGCGGTCCTTCCAGGCTAAATCAAGCCTATGAAGCTCTTGGATGACCAGGTCTGTGACCCAACTGCTTGCCACAACGCCTGGGCTACGCACGGCCGCTGACGACATTGCACCCCGCGCCACGTAGAGGTTTTTGCGGAGCGACGTGGTGATCTTCGGAAGCGCCTCGAGCCGGGTCAGGCTAGAAATCAACATATTGTACCGATGCGCTCGGTCGACATCTCCACAGGACCAAGCCTCATAGATGGCAACCATCGCTTCGGGGTAGGCAAACCCCGTCATAATTCCAGTCGCGCCGGCCATGAGCTCCTCGAGCCCGAAAACGCCTCCCGACCCCCCAAAGCAACTTACCAGGCCGTTCGAAGCTTCGGTCACCTCGCGGATCTTGTCAAGAGATGGGATCTCTTCGAGTTTCCCGTACCGGATGTTTTCGAAAGAACGAGCAAAATCCAAGATGGACTGGACCGAAAGACCGACTCCCAGGTGTACGGGGTCGTCCTGGAGGATTATCGGCGTCGGGACGCTCGTCGCAAGAGCGGCATAGTAGTCCCGGATAGCTGCCGGCGAGGACGCCCCCACAGGAGGCGGCGGCACGAGGAGCGCACTGGCTCCAGCGGCGACCGCATTTGCCGCCGTCTCCAGCACCAGACGCGTCGACAGGTGCCCCACCCCAACCACCACAGGGACCCGTTTGGCAACGACTTCACAGGCAATCCGCACGATCTCACCACGCTCGCGGTCCGCCAGCCGGAAGACTTCGCTCGCCACACCACACACGGTCACACCGTGGACGCCGCGCTGCAACGTCCACTCGATGAGCGCCGGGATGTCGTCGTAAAGAACTTCACCTCCCTCGTCGAACGGCGTGGGAAGGACCGGGAACACCCCTCGCAAAGGCCCCGTACTCATGCGCCGGCACCTCCCCAAACGGCCACGCGGCCAAGCCCTGTTGGCCCATCGGTCTGCCATTGACAGCAACAGTCTTGGTCAGCACACACATTACTGCGCACCGCTTCAACGAACAGTTCCACAACTAGTTCCTTTCGTCCTCGGAAGAGGGCCAATGTACTGGCGACCCCGCGATCTCATTTGTGGCCGGCGACCGGTCCCGGCACTTCGGGCGTACGCCCCCGGGAACGACCAACTCGACCAGCTCGTACTTCTTCATAGTGAACCTCCGGCGGTGACCTTGCGCACGCCGAGGCGCGTCGTCGCTCTCATCAGGTTGAGCAACGCGATGGGGGCCCCGACCAGCAGTAGAGCCGGGTCGTCCAGCACCAAAACCACGGTTACGAGTATCTCGGCTACAAAAATAGGGCCCGTGCGGAACAAGTTCCGAATTGCCAACTGAGCGGCAACTCTCCAGATCTCAGTTGGTTGGAGAAATGGATAGCGCGCCGACAGGGCGAGCAGGTAACCGATCCCGGTAGCAGTGATCAGCATCGCACACAGCCCGCACCCCAGGCATACGTTGGCTATAAGGTTGCGCGCGCTGTCGAGAAGGAAGTAGTGGACCTCCTCGACGCCAACCAACGTAGCCGCGATCGGGATCCCGAGGGACCACGTCGTCCGAAGACTTGGGCCTCGGCGCAGCGCCACCAGGAATTCCCGGACCACCCTGTCCTCTCCATCGACGCGCCACCGCTCGAGTGCGACCCAGGCAGAGTTGAGCGCAACCGGCAACGTTATGAGCGGGACTGATGCGATGACCAGAGCGAGGTTGAGAAGAAGAAAGTTGAGGGCGGTCGCGAGGCCAGCCATAATGCGGCTCCTGATGATCCCGACCATTGCCGGTTCGGCCCTCGTTTGCGGACTGGTCCGTGGCTCGCTCACCGCTTAACCCCCGTGAGAGCGATGCCCTGGACGAACGTCCGCTGCGTAAGCAGGAACAGGACCACAATAGGTGCCGTAACTGCCGTGGACGCCGCCATCAACCAGGCCCAGTTAGTCGAATAGGTCCCGAGAAGATCGTTCAGGCCCAATGAGAGCGGGTACCAGTTGGGGTTCGTCAGATAAATCAACGGGCCAAGAAAGTCGTTCCAACAATAGATGAACTGGAACAGTATGACCGTCGCCATTGCCGGCTTGGAGAGGGGAAGCACGATGCGGCGATAGATGTAGAACTCGCTCGCCCCCTCCACGCGTGCCGCGTCCGACAGTTCCTCCGGTATCGTCATGAAGAATTGGCGCAGTAGGAACGTGCTGTACACCGAGGCCCCAAAGAAGCAGGGCACTATCAGCGGCAGATAGGTGCCATCCCACCCAAGTTCCTTGAACAGGATGAACAGGGGTATCAACGTTGATATGGAAGGCAAGAGGATCGTCATAACCATTAGGTAAAAAAGGAAGTTGCGTCCCGGCCATCGCAGTCGGGAGAACCCATAAGCCACGAGGCTGCTCGAAATGCACACGCCAACGATCGTGGTGACGGCGTACATCAGGGTGTTGAGAAAGAAACGCCCGAACGGGATCGAACTGAGCGCCTTCGGGTAGTTATCAAATACGAACGGGTGTGGCCACCACACCAGTGGGAAGGCAATAGCCTCGCTCAGCGGCTTCAGGGAGGTAAGCACCATCCAGAAGAGCGGAAAAGCGAACAGGGCTCCTATAATAAGAAGTACTGCATGTTTCACCATGGCGGCGCCGATCTTCCCGCGCTTCCAACGCGCTCGCGACATCCTGCCGAGCCACGCGCGTAGAGGGGGTGCCGGTGCCACCATCACCGCGTCCATTTCTTGGGCCGGCATGTGGTTACTTCGGAGACTCATAGTATACCCAACGCGATGATGAGCGGAACAGCACGGCGGTGATGACGACAACAAACACGAAGAGCAGCCAAGCCATTGCGGAGGCGTAGCCAAAGTGGAGATCCTGGAACGCCTGTTGGTACAGGTACAGGCTGTAGAACAGCGTCGAGTTGTTCGGGCCGCCGGACGTCATCACGTAGGCCTGGGTGAAGTACTGGAAGCAGACGACCAGGGACATGATGGTGTTGAACAAGATGACGGGGCTGATCATCGGGAGCGTCACGTACCGCATCCGTTGCAGGGCGGTCGCACCCTCGATCGAGGCAACCTCGTACATCTCGTGCGGGACGCCCTGAAGGGCAGCGAGGTAGATCACCATCGGCTGTCCGAGGCCCCAAAGCCCAAGAAGGATGAAACTGGGCTTGGACCACGCCTGAGAAAACATCCAGGCGGGCCCGGGGATGTGGAGGTCGTAAAGGAACGAGTTCACTACACCGTACGAGGGGTTGAACAGCCACAACCAGACCATGCACCCCGAAACTAGGGGGACGACCGAGGGCAGGTAGTAGATCGTACGGTAGAACGCCTGCCCCCGCACTTTCATGTTGAGCAACATCGCCAGACCGATGGCAACTGCCATCGATATTGGGACTTCGAACACGGTGTAATACAACGTATTGAAGAGGGAGGTCCAAAATAGAGAGTCGTGGAACAACTGGGTGTAATTGGTGAAACCAATGACTTTTATGCTGCCAAAGCCGTTGTAGCTCGTAAAACTGTAGAAGAGGGTCGCGAGGAACGGGTATAAGGTAAACGCCAGAAAGCCTATGACCCAGGGGCTGACGAACAGAAGCCCAACTCTGATCTGATGGCGCCGGCGTGCCCGCGGCCTCGGGGAGGTCCCGAGGGCCTGTAGCCCTCGGAGATCTGACGTTGTCACCTCGGACATTGTTGTCATCTCCCTGCACCGTACTCCGTCTCTCGCGACCTCCTCACGGGCAATTGCTAGCTCGGCTCATCGCAGCTAGCAACAGCACCGACCCGGCTTTCACCCATTCGATAGCTTGTCGATGTACTGCAGTGCCTTTAGCGGCGTCATCGTCTTCGTCAGTATGTTTTCTGTTGCTGTTTGACTTGCGTTGTAGTACTCGGACTGAGTCGGGGTGTTCCTCAGGCTTGCGCTGTACGGGTTCGACATCTGCTTCAAGAACGTCGCCATCCAGGGGAATTTGTGCACGTACGCTTGGTACGGAGCGGCGGCAGCAACCGACGGGCCCGCGGGTACCCAGCCACCAGTCGGGTCGATCGCGGCAATGTACTGGGTATTGCCGTAGCCGGCAAGCCAAGCTATCAATTGGAAGGCGGCAGATGGGTTAGACGCACCTCTAGGGATGATGTTGTAGTTACCCTGCCCAAGGGTGCTACCTGAGGGGATTAGACCGGTCGCCGGGAACGGGATAACCCCAAAGTTCCCTTCCATACTGGGGTTGGAACCTGGGATGAACTGCGAACCGATCCACGGCCCCTCCATTTCGAAGCCCGCCTTGCCTTGGCTGAATGCGTCCTCACCGCCTCCGGCGACGTCCCCGAACGCGGCTTCCATGCCGGTGACCTGAGAATAGGGGTATTTATCATATGAGGCGATCCAGTTCGCTGCGGCGACCGCGCCTTTGCAGTTTGCCAGGTCGTACTTGGAGCCTGCGAAGCAGTTGACCGCACCGAAGAAGCTCAGATAATACGTGAGGAAGACTCCAGCAGTGTCGTAAGGGTAGAAGCCGAACTGCTCGAGCCTGTTACCTGAGAACTTCCACTCCTTGGCCTGGTCCGCGTCGAGTTGAGCCAGCGTCGTCGGGGGCGTCGTTATGCCTGCGGCTTTCATCATGCTTTTGTTGTAGTAGAGAGCCCAGGAGTTCATCCCCATCGGTACGGCGTACAACTTCCCGTTGTAGACGCCGCCTTGCAAGGAGAGTGGGTACATCCACTTTTCTAGTCCCGCATACTGCCCCGTTAGGTATTTGTCGAAGGGCTCAATGGCGCCGGTCTGGGCGTCGGCCCCGATGACTGGGTTCCATTCGGTAAAAACATCAGGAGGGTCGCCCGCGGCTATCGCGCTCAACAGCTTCGCGTCGCCATTCGAGCTCGGCACGTTGACCTCGGTCACGTGAATATCCCGGTGAGTGCTATTGAACTGCTTGACCATGGCGTTTATGGGCCCCAAGCTGGAGCCCGACCACATCGTCCACCACGTGATATTGGCGACCGAACTACCGTCGGATGTTTTCGCGGCGGCGAAGGCCGTCGCACCTAAACCTGGGCCGTAGCTGGTCAGCGTTAGCACGGCGGCGGTAAGGAGGAGGGCTTTCGACTTCGGGGCTCGACCCGCTCTAGAGGCCGGGTAGCCCCTCGCATGGTTACGCAGGCGTGCTTTGTCCGGACCTTGTCTCTGTAGTGTTGGATCAGTCAAGAAATGCTCCTTTCGTATTTGTTGTGATCGAGTAGGTGTCGTGGGTGTTGCAGGTCCTTGGGTATGACCTTCTTAGGCTGGGGCGGCACCTAGGCCACTTGTGCCCGGGTGACCCTTGCGCTTTGCCCTTTGGGCTCGATACCCCACAGGCGTGCACCGTTGAGACCGAGGATCTTGCGCTTCTCTTCTTTTGTAAGCCCGAAGTCGCGCTCGGCGATGGCGAGCTTGCACAGCTCGACCTCTTCGTAATGGGTCGGGCCGTCGGTCCCGAACAGGAGCCGGTCCGGCATGGTCTCCATGGGCAGCTTGTAGACGAAATTCGGTAGGTTCGGTGTGTCGGACGTGTCGAGGTAGACGTTCTCGTACTCCCGGCACCACTCCGGCATGAAAGAGGTGATGTCCGAGTTCATGCCCATATGGGAGAACTGGATCTTGGCCGTCGGGTGCCTCTTGGCCAACCGTAGGCCAAGGTGTGGCGAGCAGACTTTCGAGTCGATGTCCGTGTGCATCATGACGACCCAGTCAAACTCGATCGCCAGCTCCATCATCGGGTCGAGCATTGGGCTGTCCAATGGGTAAAAGCCCTGCCCGTGAGTGTAAAGCTTGAGGCCTCGCACACCAAGGTCGTTCCCCCGGCGCATGTCGTCCAGGGTCCGTTTACCCCAAAACGGCGTATAGGTCATGACGGGGACGAAACGACCGGGGTACTTTGCAACCCCCTCGATAAGGTACGCCGTTTGGTCCCACTGCTCGCCTGGGTCGAAACGGTGTTGGCCCATGATCACTGAGACATCGATGCCGTTCCTGTCCATCCGCCCGATCAGTTGCTCATGTGTTTGGCCCAGTACACCCCAGATCGACATGGCCGGGCGGTAGCAGTGAGTGTGGCAGTCCATCACGAACATCCCGTCAATCATTTGGGACACCTTTCGAAGATCATGAGCCGCACCTCGCTTGCGTTACGGGACCGGTATTGGGATGAAGCCCTCTCGGATGATCACCCATGTCGGCGGGTGGCGCCGCCTGAAATGCTCTTCGGACATTGCCAGCTCTAGTTGGCGACGATGTTTGGCCGACCGGCGGCTAGCCGGGCCAGTGTGCTCATCGCAGTTCAGATGGGTTGCCGTGGGCGGAGATCAGCTCGTCGACAAGGTTGGTGATTTCGTCGAGGGTGAGCTGGGTGGACAGGAGGGGGTCGAGGAATGCCGCATGATAGATAGCGTCTCGTTCGTGTTCGAAAATCCCGTCGACGGTGAGCAGCTGGACGTTCACCTGGGTGCGGTTAAGGGCGGCGCATTGTTCCGGCAGGGCTCCCACAAAACCGGGCACGATCGCGCCACCGTCTACGTAACAGGGGGCCTCCACACAGGCGTTCACGGGAAGGTTGGTGATGATTGCTCCTGAATTGAGCACGTTGCCCATGAACCGGTAGGGCGTGTTGCCTTCAAATGCAGCGATGACCCGGGGGGCGTATTCGGTACTTTGGGAGGAAAGAGGCAAGGACCCGCTGAGGAGGTCAGCGCGCTCCTTCTCGAACCCCAATTCGAGCTTGTCAAGACGGTAGAGGTATTCTCGGACGCGGACGCCGTGGGTCTCGTCGTCGGGCCCCGGACGTAGGAACCACGGGTAGTACTCGGCGTTGTGCACGCTGGACTCGCTTACGAAGTAACCAAACCTTCTGAGCAGCTCGAGCCGGATGCCGTCGTCATGGTGGGAAACATCAACCGAGCGAGCGAACTCCCGCAGGCGTGGGTACGCGTCCTCGCCATTTACTGAGAGATTGAGGAACCACGTCATGTGGTTGATCCCGGCTGCCTGCCAAGTGAGACCAGCGGGATTGTCCAGGCCGAGGTAGGTGGCAATGGTGGCGGCCGTGTGGTCGGTGCCGTGGCATAGGCCGACATGGCGAGGTACTCCGGCGCGTGCCAGGGCCATGACGACCATAGCCATCGGGTTGGTGTAGTTGAGGAAGTAGGCTTCGGGTGCTTGCTCGGCGACGGTAGTCGCGATCTTCAGCACTGGCGGGATCGTCCTGAGCGCTCGTGATATGCCGCCGATGCCGTGGGTGTCGGCGATTGTTTGGCGCACGCCGAACTTCTCGGGGATGTCGAAGTCGACCCGGGTGGCTTCCTTCCCACCTACCTGGATCGTGTTGATCACGTAATCGCAGCCGCGTACTCCCACGGCGCAGTCCACTGATGCAACGACTGGTACAGACCGCCCTGCCCTGGCGCCAATGCGCTCGACGACACTCACGGCGTCGCTGAGTCGGCCGGCGTCGATGTCGACTAGATGAAGCTCGGCATCGGCGGTCTCCTCTTGCTGAAGGAGGTCACTGACAAGTGTGCGTGTAAAAACAAGGCTCCCCGCACCGACAATGGCGATCTTTGTCATAACAAGCTCCTGATGTGCTCTCTGGCCGGATACCAACACGACCGGCCGGGCTGGGCGAGAGCGTTCATGTCTCAGCGCCCCGCGAGGATGATCGAGCGGCTTAGGAAGCGGGGGTGGTCGGCGTCGATGCCCCGCTGGTCTGCAAGGTGGGCCGCGGCCATGTGGACACGGACGAGCTCGGCGAGTGGGTCACCTTGGGAGCGCAGAAGCTGTGCCCCGGTCCTGGCGATCTCGTCGTCGATGCTCGGTTCGGCACCGTCGAGGGCCCACACGAGCGAGTGCTCCCCGATCGCAGAGATCGGGCCGTGGCGGAACTCCATCGTCGGGTAGGACTCGGTCCAAGCGCCGAGGACCTCCCGGAGCTTGAGGGCCGCTTCGGAGGCGATCGCGGCCGCCATGCCCCGACCGAGGAAGACAAACTGCTTGGCTGGCCCGACGACTTCGGGCACCCGCGACCCGAGCACAATTGCCGCCCGCGAGGCCGAGGCCTCAATGTCCCAACCCCAACACGACAGCAAGAGGGCGAGCGCAGTCGTAGCGAAGCGTGTCTGCACGACCGACTGCTCGTCGGCGAAGGGGAGCGAGATCTGTTCGCTAACGAGGTCGGCGAGGGGGCTCGACACGGTCGCACTGATAGCGATGGTGCGGGCCGCTCGGGGCAACGACCGGACGGCTTCGAGGACTTCGGTCGTCGTGCCCGAGCGCGAGATCGCGATCACGGTGTCGTACTCGCGCCCAGAGGGGACCTCCGACGCCGGGAAGGCATCGGTTGGCCCGAGGCCCTGCTCCTGCCTGAAGCTGGCTGCGGCCTGGGCCATGAACAGCGAGGTGCCGCACCCGATGAGCGCGACCCGCTCATCAGCTTTCGGCAGGGGGGCACCGGCCGCTGCCAGCTCGGCGGCCCGGCGCCACAGCTCGGGCTGGCCCGCCAGCTCCTGCGCCAGATAGCTCACCGCGCATACATTACGCAGGAATCGATCACGAATCAAGCAGTACCGCGCAAAAGCTGACCGGCTGACTGCCAAGCTGCTCGTTAACACCATCGGGGATAGCCGGCGGACCAGCGAGGTGCGAGGCCCGGAGCCACAAGCAGCCCCTTAGCCGTGCGCTCCCGGCAGCGCTCGCCAGAACATCCCGAGCGCCGCCTTGCTGTCGTGCTCGATGAACGCGATGTCGGCCAACCGTCGATCGCGCTGCTCGGCTACGCTGGGCTAGCAGGCTAGTAAGGCCAGGAGAGGTGCGAGAGCGGCCGAATCGGACTCACTGCTAATGAGTTGACGAGGGAAACCTTGTCCGAGGGTTCAAATCCCTCCCTCTCCGCCCTGTCTGATATAGCGAGACGCAGTGGACAGCCGAACCCCGCAGCGTCATTTGTCTTTATTTCGTCGGCTTGATCTTCACGAACAAGATGGCCGACATGGGGTAGAGCGGGTTCGAGTACTGCGGCACCCGTTCGGTCACCTCCTCCTGGAGGTCAGGGTCTGCCAGTACCACCGCGTTGGCGGCGATCGCCTCTGCTTCCACCGGTCCCGCGTATGTCTCGGGCGTCTCACCGCCGCCCCAACTCGTGGAAGGGTTGACGAGGAGCACCTGCCCGCCGATCGGGAGCGCAGCCAGTAACGGGCGCAAGGTGGTGGCCGCGTCGGCGTGCTGAAGGCGGGCCGAGATGTCGGACCAGTTGACGACCAGGGGGTCGGACACAACCCCGAACGGTGTCGCATAACGGAACTGTTGGCCGAGGTCGACCGCCAGCACCGGTGTGTCGGTGACCTCGCTTGAGATCACAAGAGCGCCCGGGTGCAAACGTGGGCGGAGTTGTGAGAAGAGGTAGGCAACGTCGCTCTTGGATGTCTCCACGGTGACTCCACGGTCGACCACCATCGGGACCGCTGTGCAGGCGAGACCGATAACTGCGCCCCAGAGGGCCAGGCCCCCCAGCGAGCCTTGGACAAACCTCCCGCCAGTGGGACCAGGGCCGGGACCACAGCGATCCCTAGATAGCGAGGGCTCCAAGAATTGACGAACTGGCCAACGGCCCATGCCAGGAGCACTGTGATCAGAGGGACTGCAACTGCAAGCGCGATGGGCGAGCTGACGAGCCAATAACGTCTGCTTGTGCGTACTGCGGGGCGAGGCCGGGTGATCACGCAGACAGCGATCGCCACGACGATGACCGCCCAGGCTGCCGAGGCGAGCGCGTTGAAGGAGTCAGCAAAGAAGTCGAGGACGGACGGGTGCGGGGCCCACGGCGCGCCTGTGTGCTGGAGCTGGTACAGGAACTGCGGTGCCCAAGGCGCGAAGGCTGCGCCGCATGCCAGAGCGTAGAAGACGGTCATTTTCAGGTGCGGCCAAGACCGTTTCCCGAGGGCCGCAGCCGAGCCCGCCATTACGGTCGCTGCGAACAGGTAGAGGCCGTAGTACTGGAAGTACAGCACAGCGACCATTAGGGCGGTGGCGGCCACCCAGTAGCGACGCCCGGCACCTTGGTAGGCCAGCACGAAGCAGGTGACCGCGAGGATGGCCGCAAGCACGAGCCAGGCGTACATCCGGGTCTCGCTGCTGTAGTAGTCCAAGTAGGCGCAGGTCGCGACGAGAGCAGCGGCACCACGGGCAGCTCTACGCCCAAAGAGCTTGTCACCCGACCACCACGCAGCCGGTATTGCGAGCAGGGCCGCGATCATCGAGAGGGCATGGGTGGCCGGGCCAGACCTGCCGAAGAGCTGCAGCCAGTAGTGCAGCATTACGTAGTACAGCGGGGGGGCGCCGTCGTTTACCAGGTAGTGAGGAAGTGACCCGAGGGGGTGAGAGGCGATCCCGATGGCTATCGCTTCGTCGCCCCAATAGCTCGTCCACAGCCCCCGCCAGCGGAGCCCAAGGGAAACCAGAGCCAGGAAAGCCAACAACGCAGCATCGAAGTGCCGCCAGCCCGCCACACGCCCCGAGACGACCTGAACCCGGCCGCTCAATGCCGCCCAATGCCTGTTGAGGCCCGATGGGCCGCCGGGTCTTGACCTGCGGGGACTACCCGGGTGCTCGGGGCCCGGCGCAGCGACCGGCCCAGGTGGGCGCGGGGCTGGCCTCGTCAGCAGATCTTCCATGTCCTGGTCCCTACCACCCGAGTGGGCCGGCCAAGCGTGCCATGGAGCCGGGCAAACGGGTCTACGAAGCTACGGGCGAACGCTTTTCAGGAACGCTAGTCGCCGTCCCTCGGCTGACGCGTGGCCAAAATGGCGCGTCGAGGCCCTGGCGGTTGGCGCAACGGCTCGTCGCCACGTAGCTTCGTTGTCCATGGATGCCAAGGTTTTGCTGTGCGACTTCGCGGAGGTCAGCGGAGGCAAGTTGTTTGTTTCTGGAGCCGGGTTGGCTCTGGTTTCGAGCGCGACACCGACTCCGCCGTTCCGTGTGAACATCACTCTCGCCGTCTTGGGCCTGATCAACATCGGTGACACCGATCTTCAGCACAAGATGACGATCGAGCTGGTCAACGTGGGCGCAAATGGCGAGACGCGGGTCATGCTCTCCGAAGACCTGCCCGACGTCGACACGGCGGACAAGGGGATGATCATCGCCTACTTCGTCGCCCCGCGCTCGCCGCAGATGTTGCCCGCCGACGAGTGGAGCATGCCCATGGCGATCCCGCTTTTCGGTCTTGGGCTTCCCGTGATCGGGCCGTATTACTTCAGTGTGCGCATCGACGGTAGGGAAATGGACAGGACCTCCTTTCGGGTCATGCCCTTCCAGTCGCAACCAACTGGCCCGCCCCCGGAAATGGGAGGCGCCGGGCCGGTGCCGTCGGCCGACGACCCTAGCCAGTCCGGGCTGCCGACGGGAGAGCCGCCGCTCTAAGGGCTGCGCAGCCGGAGGAACAAGAACCCGTCTTCTTCCAGGACGTGGACCAGGCCGAGGTCCATGAGCCGGTTGGCGTTCTGGCCGACAGGGCCGGCTGCGTGGTGCTCCAGCCAACCGCGGACAAGCCCATCGCCTTGGCCGACCGCGAGTTTTGGGGACAACGTAAGGCAGAATTCATCGACGAGCGATTGCTCAACGAGCCTCTCGTTGAGGGTTGGCCCACCTTCGCACAGGATGTGGCGGATCCCACGGTCCCCCAGTTCGGCCAGCGCGGAGCGGAGGTCCACGCTCTCTGTCCCACTGGTGAGAACGTCAGACACCAGCCGCGCCTTATCGAGAGCCTGAGCGGCGGCGCCCCCGGGAGCAATGACGATCGGCCGCTCGCCACCCGCTGCAAAAATGCGCGACCCGAAGTCGAGATCCACGCGGTGCGTCACCACCGCTAGGCGCGGGAGCGCGCTCTGACCTCGTCCGATGCGGGTTTGTTGGACGTCTTCGGGGAGCTTGACTGGCCCGTAGTTCTCGGCCCGCATGGTCCCTGCTCCGACGAGCACGACATCGGCGAGCGAGCGCAGCACGAAAAACAGCGACCTGTCCGCGGGCCCACTGATTTGTCCGGCACGTCCGCTGAGCGCGATGGCCCCGTCAAGAGTTGAGACCATGTTGACCCTGACGAAGGGCCTGCCGCTCGGCGCCCGGAAGTCGCGGGAGTAGGCCTCGACGAGGTCAACCTGCTCGGTGGCCTCGGGCAACAACGACCTCAAGGCTCTCCTCAGCTCTCGCCGACGGTCCCGCCGCCCGTCCCGCCGGAGGTGGGCGCCTCACCTGTGACCTCGCTGCTTAGGGCGGTCCCTACCATGACGCCACAACTCTGGCAGAAAGCGAACGTCCACCCGATGACCGGGTCGCTGGAGCTTGGGCCAGTCGCTGAGAGCCGGCTGTAAGCGAGCTTCCCCTCCAAACCTGAGCCGCACGAGTGGCAGTAGGGCGGCCGCCCCGTCGTCCCCTCTGTCAACCATGCCCGAGCGGAGAGCTTGGTGGAGGTCCTGACATTGCTCCGTGGCCGGTCGTGGCTCGTCTGGCCCAAGAGCTGAAATACCTTTTCGTCGACCTGCGAAAGCTCGCCGACCATGTCCTTGAGCACGTGTGGCCCGACCCCGTCTCCTTCTCTGACCAGCGCGAGCAGAATGTGCTCGGTGCCGATGTAGTTGTGGTGGAGACGAAGCGACTCGCTTAGCGAGAGCTCGAGTACCTTCTTCGCTCTGGTTGTAAAAGGAGGGGATGCCCGAGAGGCCTCATTGCCAGGGCCGACCCTCTCCACCACCTTTTCCCGAGCGGTTCCCAGCGTTACCCCGAGCGCGCCAAGCGCCTGGGCGGCAAGGCCCTCCTCGACGCCCAACACACCCAAGAGGATGTGCTCGGTGCCGATGTAGTCGTGGCACAGGAAGCGCGACTCTTCTTGGGCGACTACCAGCACGTTGCGTGCGCGGTCGGTGAAACGCTCGAACATCCAAATTGGACCCTATCCCGCAGTTCGCCCTCGCCGGCTGGTCCCGGAGCAGGACGGTCTAGCGTGGGGGGCGTGCAAGGAACCTACAGAAGCTGCCATGGCACTCGTAACAATTGACGAAGCGCGCGGGCTTCGTGCTTTCGAGTTGCCGACGGCTGGAGCCAGTGCACACCTTGGTGAGCGAGGCCGTCGGCTATGTCCTCGCCGAGCCGGTGCGTTCGAGCGAGCCGGTCCCGCCGTTTACCAACTCCTCGATGGACGGTTACGCGGTGCGCTCCCGCGACGTCAAAGACGCGCCGGCGAGGCTCCGGGTAACCGGCGCGGTGATGGCCGGCGACGACCCGGGGGCGCTCGTTGTCGGCGAAGGCGAGGCAGCCCGCATAATGACCGGTGCCGCGCTCCCGTCAGGCGCGGATGCCGTCTGCATGGTCGAGCACACACGCAGCGAAGGCGACTTCGTTGTGATCGAAGAGGCAGTCGGGGCGGGTACCAACGTCCGTCGCTCCGGCGACGATATCGCCCCCGGGGACGCAGTTTTTGCGGCCGGCGAGCAGCTGAGCGCGGCTCACGTCGGCGTGCTCGCAAGCCTCGGCGTCGATCAGGTGCTCGTCTACCCTCGGCCCAGGGTTGGCGTTGTTTCTACAGGCGACGAACTGGAGAGCGGGCCGGGCCCGCTGAAGCTCGGGAAAATACGGGACAGCAACCGTCCCGCTCTGCTGGCGCAAGTCAAAGCCGACGGTTTCGTCCCGGTCGATCTCGGCCGCGCTGCGGACGAGCCTGCTGCCCTCGCCAAAACTCTCCAGGAGGCGGCTCAGGAATGCGACGCCCTGCTGACGAGCGGGGGGGTCAGTGTAGGGGACCGGGACATCGTGAAAACCGTGCTGGAAAAGCTCGGCGGCCAACATGCCCGCTGGTTACAGGTGGCAGTAAGGCCGGGAAAACCCTTTGCATTCTGTACGTTCCCTCCGAACGCGACACCCGCGTTCGGCTTGCCAGGCAACCCTGTGTCGGCCCTTGTTTCGTATGAGTTATTTGCGCGGCCGTCGCTGCGGCTGATGGCCGGCCACGAAAACCTGGACCGCCCGCGCCTGGCCGGCCGCGCCGCCGTCGACTTGTTGCGCCAGCCGGACGGCAGGCTCCATCTCGTGCGGGTAAATGCGGCTGCTGCTCCAGACGGCACTTTGCTTGTCCGGCCCTCGGGAGGCCAGGGTTCGCACCAACTGCACGCGCTGGCCGGCGCGAACGCTCTTGCGCTCCTTCCTGATGGGGAAGGGGTCGCTGCGGGCGGCATCGTCGAGGTGATGGTGCTCGACGCTGACAGGATCTAGCTTCTTGAAGCCTTGCCCCTGCTGCCAGTGGACGGGCCGCGGCCGGGCACGTAACCAGCCTTAGCCTTGAACATGGCCTCCCAGGCGCTGTTGCCAGGCTGGAAAAGAGGCCTGAACCTGTCGACCCCGGTGGTCCCCGTCGCCACTGCGGCCGCTACCGCTACGGGGGGAGTGCGCACGTCCACATCTCCTGTCCTTTGGGCAAGTGCTTGGGCCTCGAAAGCTCGGTCCGCCTTCGCGTCTGCCCTAGCGCCGGCTCGTTCGTCCGAGCGGATCCATTGGAGGAAAACCGGTATCACACCTGCGAAGGTGGACAGCTCGGTCGCCGACCAAAGCAGGCCCCCGCCGGCGTGGGTGCTCTGGAGCGAGTACATGGAGGCAATGGGGGTTGCCTGTTGCAGGATCGCGACCCCGAGGAACGCTTCGAACGGGACGCCGAGGGCGAGGTTGGCAATTCTCGCCCCGTAGCCCATCTTCCAGTGCAGGTTCGGGTCGAGGCCGACCATGGGCCACCAATAGAGGCAGCCTCCCATGAGGAACGCCACGTTGAACGCGTCCATGAGGTCCATGTGGTGCATGGCGACATTTACGAGCGGGGTCAAGAAGAAGGCGAACATGGCCCCGAAGTAGAAGAACCAGACCAGCACTGGGAACGTCACGACGGCGAACGGCCGTGAGCGGAGCACGCTTAGCCATTGTTTCTTCGTGTTCCGGCCTGCTGTTTGTAGGAGCAGGGTGGAGGGCGCCCCGAGTGCCAGCAATGGTGGGGCGACGACCATTAGCAGGAGATGTTGGGCTACGTGTGCCTGGAAGTAAGAGCCGGTGAAGGTTGCGACGGGGGACTGGACCGCTAGTTCGATCGCGGCTAACCCGGCCATGAACGACACTGTTCGCCGACCCGGCCAGCGGCGGCCTTTCGAGGCGAGCCGCCAGTCAGCCCTCAGGTACCAGTAGGCGATCGCGACCAGTGTGAGCGCGACGAAGATCGAAAAGGGCCCGGATTGCCACGCGGTGAGGGCCGTATGAGCGTCGAAATGAACGATGCCCATACCGCCCATCCCGCTCGTGCTCGGTGGCTTCATCGTGCCTGGTCTTTCAACTCGAGGAGCCGCACTGGGCTGCTACGTGGACCACCTGGCTCCTTGCCCATATTCCCACATTGGGGGCGAGATGCCCACACCGTCAGCTCGGGGCTGCGGGCAGCGTCGCCCCGTGTCCCGCTAAGCCGGGCGATGAGCGTCCCAGCAGCGGACGTGCCCCCGTGTTAATGCCTGGCCCGGCGGTTCACTTGACAAGTGATTGATCACTCACTAACATGACGAGCGTGATGACTGCCCACCGGATGAGCGCCGAGGACCGTAGGGAAGAAGTGCTGCGCGCCGCCGCCGCTGCGTTTGCAGACGGTGGCTACAAGGGGACGACGACCCAGGACGTGGCCGAGCGGGCGGGTATTTCCCAGCCGTACATTTTCCGTCTGTTCAGTTCGAAAAAGGAACTGTTCATGGCGGTCGTGGACGACTGTTTCGAGCGCACCGGTGCCACCTTCGTGAAGGCGGCTGAGGGCTTGTCAGGCGAGGACGCCTTGCATGCTATGGGGATGGCCTACGTAGAGCTGATCCGTGACCCGGTCAACTTGCTCGTACAGATGCATTGTTTCACCGCAGCTGCCGGCGACCCGGAGATCCGGCTGGTGGCTCAGCGCGGGATGCGCAAAGTATGGGAAACCGCCGCGGGCGCTTCTGGGGCCAGCGACGAGGATCTTCGCAAGTGGATAGCCATGGGGATGCTGTGCAACATGGTCGCTGCCCTCGGGATCGAGGAGCTCGACGAGCCCTGGGCGAAACACATGCTCCCGGACGAGCGCACCTCCGAGCCGACGGTGGGCGTCTAGGGCTCCGCCCCTTTTTTTGCTATTCGAAGTAAGTGATCAACCAATAGGTACATCCGGACCTACGAGAAGGAGGGCTCAATGCAAGCCACCGAGACGACAACAAGCAAAAGCAAGCGCGCCGGTTGGACGTTTGCGATCACATCGACCGCCCTTTTCATGACGGCCCTCGACAACCTTGTCGTCACCACTGCACTGCCCACGATCCGCCGCCACCTTCACGCCACGATCGGCGGGCTCGAGTGGACGATCGCGGCCTACACGCTTACTTTCGCGGCTCTCCTGCTGACGGGTTCGAGCCTAGGAGAGCGCTTCGGGCGCAGGCGAATGTTCCTGGTCGGCCTCACGATCTTCACCCTGGGATCGGCTGCCGCCGCGCTCGCCCCTGGGATCGGGGCGCTCGTGGCGGCCCGTGCCATGCAGGGTATTGGCGGTGCCATTGTCACTCCCCTGACGCTTACGTTGCTCGCAAATGCTGTCGCACCCGAACGGCGAGCCCTCGCTCTCGGGGCTTGGGGCGCAATCGGCGGCCTGGCTGTAGCCAGCGGCCCTCTCGTCGGTGGGGCGATAGTCGAGTGGGCCTCCTGGCAGTGGATCTTCTGGCTGAACGTCCCGATCGGCCTTGTCCTTGTCCCCCTTGCCTACGCCCGTCTCGAGGAGAGCACCGGCAAGGCCCGGCGCCTCGACCTGCCGGGCGTAGCCCTCGGCACCGCGGGCCTGTTCGGTATCGTGTTCGGCCTGGTGCGCAGCACCAGCTTGGGATGGTCGTCACCCGAGGTGAGCGGGCCGCTGGCTCTGGGCGTGGCGCTGATAGTCCTGTTTGCCCTAGTCGAGCGCCAGGCCGCCGAGCCGATGTTGCCCCTGCGCCTGTTCGGCAACCGAGCGTTCAGTGCCTCCAACCTTGCATCACTGTTGATGTCGTTCGGGATGTTCGGGGCCATCTTCCTGCTTGCCCAGTTCCTCCAGATAGTTCAAGGGTATTCGCCCCTTCGGGCTGGGCTGAGCATTCTGCCCTGGACCGCCATGCCGATGCTCATCGCACCGGTCGCCGGTCTTATCACCCAGCGCGTCGGGGGCCGCCCAGTCCTGGCTGTGGGCCTCGCGCTCCAGTCGCTCGGTCTCGCCTGGCTGGCATTCGTCGCCTCCCCAACGGTCCCTTACAGCCACCTGGTCCCTGCGTTTGTCCTCAGCGGTATCGGCATGTCGCTGTTCTTCGCCCCGATGGCCAGCACGGTGCTAGGTGCTGTAGGTCCTGGCGAGGAGGGGATCGCCTCAGGCGTCAACAACGCCATCAGGGAGATCGGCGGTGTGCTGGGCATAGCCGTACTGGCCTCGGTCTTCACGGCGACGGGCAGCTACGCGAACGCGAAATCGTTCGTCAGTGGCCTTGTCCCGGCGGTGGCGGCGGGTGCAGCCATAGTCGGCCTTGCCGTGGTCGCCGCGCTGTCGATCCCCCGGCGCGGTCGTCAAACGCTCGAGGCCGGCATAACCGAGCCAAAGCTAGGCCAAGCAGACTTGGCTGACGGTGACGTGGCCCGCACCTTGGTGGCGCTTGGCTAGCTGGTAACGCAGCGTTCACATACGAGACACGGCCAAGACACACGAGCCGCCTACCGTAACGGTCACAACTAAAAAAATTGAATTGCACCTAGGGTTCCGCAGCTTGAGGTCCTAGCAAGCTGGGCTGGTCCGAGAGGTGCACGTGCGTGGTGACATGCACGACACGGAGGGAGAAAAGCCCGGGAGGTCTTCGTGACCTTTCGGGCCTTTTTGTTTTTCGAGGAGGCCTAGTGAAGGAGCTTCTTGTGCCCAGGAAACGACAATTTCGATCGTCACGCTGTGGGATGTCCCATTTCGGAGCAGGCCTCCGACGATCCTGGCGGGTAGCCTCGCTGGCAACGACGGCTGCCCTGTTCATGACCGGGGTCGGCAGCACTACGTTAGAGCCTTCCGGTTCGGCGAGCCCGCTACTGAGCCATAGAGCCGCTGGCAAATTAACCGCGCCATCGGTTGTCAACCTCGCCTTCACCGCCGACATGGGCGTGCCGGACCCTGACATCTTCTATTCCGTCGAGGGGAACGTGGTGATCACGTCCGTATACGAGGGGCTGGTCCAGTATGCCAACAACAGCGCCAGGATCGTGCCTGCTCTGGCTACGAGCTGGACGATTTCACCGAATGGGTTGACCTACACCTTCAAGCTTCGGCCCCACGTCATGTTCCACGACGGCAAGGGCCCGATGACGTCGGCTGATGTCGAGGCCAGCTTCAAGCGCCGTGCTGCGCTCGGTGCCACATCGCCCCCGGGGTACATGGTGGCCGACATCGCCAGCTATGGCACGCCGAGGCCCTTGGTGTTCGTGGTCCATCTCAAGACGCCACTCGCCCCGTTCATGGACGAGTTGGCGGCACCGTACGGGCCAAGGTCGAGGACGCGGCCGGCTTGGCTGCCCATGCCGGCAAGAACTTGGACCAGGCCTATCTCTCGACCCATGATCTTGGGACGGGGCCGTACACGATCACCCAGTTCGTGCCCGGTGAGCACTACACCCTGACTTCCTTCCCGAAGTGGTGGGGGGGCGTGCCTGAGGTCAAAGAGATCCACATCTCGATCATCCCCGACATCGCCACGCAAATACTGGAACTCGAGTCAGGCCAGTTGCAGATGATCATGCACGGTCTGTCAGTGCAAGACGAGGCAATATTTGGTAACAAACCGACGTTCCAGATCGAGCGCTTCCCTGCCGAATTCGAGTTGTTGATGGAGCTGAACGAGCACTCGGGGATCTTCGCGAACAGGGCATTGCGCCTCGCCGTTGACGAGGCGGTCAACCGGCAGGAGATCGTCAGCAGCATCTACGGCAACGACGCGATCGTCGGGACGCAGATTTTCCCCAGCGGAGGGCTTGCCGCGAACCTCGGGGTGGACAACCCGACCTATAGCCCGAATGCCCTCGGCAAATTGGTGAGCAAGCTCAAGGACAAGAGCGTCAACATCGAGTACACGGTCGACGACGCTCGCAACGAGCGGGTCGCGGACATCATCCAGACCGAGCTCGAGGCTGCCGGTCTGAATGCCACCGTCCACGGTATCCCGCTGAGTGTTGCCTATGCCTTCTCGGGAGAACCCTCCCAGCGGCCCGACATGTTGATCACCGCCACCAACCCCGATGATGCGGCACCAGACTCGTGGTTGCACATTTACCTCCATTCGGTGAGCACTCTCTACGGCTCGCTCAACTACCTGGACTGCGAGTCGCCTGCCGCGGACGCTGCGGAAGTAGCCGGTATGAGCCAAACAAGCACGGCTAAGTACGACGCCGACGATGGCCAAGCGGGCGATGACATTACAGCCCAAGGCTGCTATCTCAATATCGCCGACATCCGAGACGTTATCGTCGCAGATACTGGGTACAGCAACTGGTACCACCAGCTTCCGACGCTGTTCACGGTCAAGTTCGGTCTGCTCAAGCTGAGCGACAGGCCATAGGACAGAGGCGGAGGACCGACAAAGTGCCGCTTTATAACAGCATAAATCGAGCGGCAACGGCATCTGTCTCTGGTCGCGGGCCATGGGTACCTCCGGTCTGACCTCCTCCGAGGCGACGACAGCCAACCGAAGCGGCCCAGTCCCCGGCGAGGGCCCGTCTCTATCTCAATCTCCCTCGGCGCCCGTTGTCGATGTACGCCAGCTCCGCGTTGAGTTCCAGCGAGGTGGGCGAACCGTCCAGGCGGTGCGGGATGTAGATCTGCAGATAGCTCGCGGGGAAATCGTGGGCATGGTCGGTGAGTCGGGTTCAGGCAAGAGCGTCCTCGGTCTGTCGTTGCTCGGTCTGCTGCCCGTCGAGCCCCCACCTATGGTGTCAGGCCAAGCAAGGGTCTGCGGCGTTGACATGGTCAGTGCGTCGCCAGAAGAGCGCCGCCGAGTGCGCCGGGACAACCTCGGTGCCGTATTCCAAGATCCCATGACGTCGCTCAACCCGACAATGCGGGTCGGGCGCCAGGTGGCCGAGGTAGCCGGGAGCGAGTCCGAGGCGTTGCGGCTTCTCGACTCGGTGGGTGTGCCCGAGGCTCGTAGGCGACTGCGGGCCTTTCCGCACGAACTTTCGGGTGGCTTGCGCCAGCGGGTCATGATCGCGATGGCTGTGGCGGGTGAGCCGTCGTTAGTTATCGCCGACGAGCCTACGACCGCTCTCGATGTGACGGTGCAGGCGCAGATCCTTGAGCTATTGCGGCACCTACGCGACGAGACCGGCTGTACGTTCATGCTGATCACGCATGACCTTGGCGTTGCAGCCCAGATCGCTGAACGGGTTATTGTCCTATATGCGGGACGGGTAACCGAGGTAGGGGCGGCGGTTGACGTCCTCCAGCGGCCCGCCCATCCGTACACATCAGGGTTATTACGGTCGCGACTGACGCTCGCCGCTCGCCGCGAAGGCCCGCTTCCCACCCTCCCCGGCGAGCCTCCAGATCCCCGCTTGCTCCCCCCAGGTTGCCCGTTCGGTCCCCGCTGTACCCTGCATGAACAAGCCTGTGACAATGAGCTGCCAGCGCTCGTTGACGCTCAGTCTCATAGTGGTGTAGCGGCCTGTCGTCGCTTGGGTGTGACGGACGGTACTGTCAGGTCCGTTGGCCCGGGATGGGCCCCAGTGCAGCGGTCTTCAGCCGTTGCGGTGAACTTGGTCCAAGTTGAGAAGTACTTCAGCGTGCAGAGCGGTTTCCGGTCCCGCGAGCGCCTGCAGGCGTTGCGAGGTATTGACCTCGCAGTCCAAAACGGTGAGGCAGTTGCGCTTGTTGGTGAGAGCGGGTGTGGGAAATCCACATTGCTCAATATCGTCGCCGGTTTTTTGTCCCCCGATGCGGGCAGCCTCGAGCTCGGTCGAGGTGGCCGACCTCAGATGGTCTTCCAAGATGCCGGAGCGTCTCTGACTCCCTGGCTGACAGTCGGGGAAATGGTCGGCGACCGGCTCCGGAGCGAAGGCGTAGGGCGAACCGAGCGCGCTGGGCGTGTCACCGAGACCCTGGCACTAGTCGGGTTGCCTGCTGAGGTGGCCCATGCCAAGGCGGGCCAGCTCTCTGGCGGTCAACGCCAGCGGGCGGCATTGGCCCGGGCCATCGTCGTGCCGCCCGAAGTCCTCCTTTGCGACGAGCCGACTAGTGCGCTGGACGTCTCCCTTGCCGCGACTGTGCTCAATTTGCTCGGCCGCGTCCGCCGGGAGCTCGGAATGGCCATGCTGTTCGTTACCCACGACCTCGGCGCCGCTCGAGTTATCGCTGATCGGATCGCGGTGATGTACCTCGGACGGATTGTCGAGATCGGTCCTGCAGAAGATATCTGCTCTTCACCGAAGCATCCCTACACGCGGTCCCTATTGGGTGCAGTACCCGGCATGGGTGCGCTTCGAGTCCCGCTCGAGGGCGAACCAGCCAGCCCCGTGAACCCACCGACAGGGTGCGCGTTCCACCCTCGTTGCCCGATAGCCCTCGACCGCTGCGCCGCCACCGATGTGGGGCTGGAAAGGGTGGCCGGCCAGATGCCGCTGATCAGGGTCGGTGGGCACCTAGTCGCGTGCACCCGCGCCGATGAAGAGCCCGGGACCGGGCCGGAGGTTGTCGTCGATGGCGGTTGCTGAGCCTTATGTCGCGCCGAGATCTGGCAGGGCGCGTGGACTTTCAGGGCTTTACGGGATCTCCCGACGGATGTCGCGGGCCAGCCTGCTCGATCGTGCGGCTATCGGGGCCCTGCTGGTCATCACCGTCATGGCCGCCTTCGTCCCTCTCGTCTCGCCATATGGGACCGACACCATCGTTGGTAACGCCTTCGCCCACCCCACGTGGCATTTCTTGATGGGGACGGACGACGTCGGCCGTGACATCTTCAGCCGCGTGCTGTACGGGCTGCGGACAAGTTGGTTCTCTGCATTGGCGGTCATCGCCTCGGGCGTACTCGTTGGCGGGTCCATCGGCCTGGTTGCCGGGTCGGCAGGCGGCTGGATAGACACCGTGCTCATGCGCTTCACCGACGTGTTCTTGGCCCTACCTGGGCCCGTCCTCGCCATCGCCGTCGTTGCCGCGCTCGGCCCCTCGCTTCCCCACACACTGCTGGCCGTTGCCGTCGTCTGGTGGCCCTTTTACTCCCGGATAGTCCGTGGGGAGGTCAAGGCGCTCGCTGCCCGGCCCCACCTGAACGCTGCCCGGCTGGCCGGTGTCGGACGGGTTCGTCTTGCGGTGCGCCATCTGCTGCCGGGCGCGATCCCGGCCACCCTCGTCACCGCCAGTTTGGACGTCGGTAACCTGGTGCTCACACTGGCTTCGTTGTCCTTCCTCGGGTTGGGCGCCCCCGAGCCGGCACCGGAGCTTGGGGCAATGTCCGCCCAGGGCCTGCCTTATTTGCTAACTGACTGGTGGGTGCCAGTTATGCCTGGCTTGGGCATCTTGTTCTTGGCCCTTGCGTGCAATCTCGCTGGTGACGGCCTGCGCGACCTGATGGGAGAACGCTGATGACCCAGCTGATCGCCAAGCGCCTCGTGGCCATGGGAGCAGTGCTCCTCGCCCTAACTGCCATCGTGTTCCTGCTCCAGAAACTGTCGCCTATCAACCCGGTCCACTCTTATCTCGGTGCCAATGCCTCGGCAGGCGCTATTAAGATCGAAAGCAAACTGCTCGGCTACAACCGGCCGATCGCGGAACAGTACCTCCGCTACGTTGGCAACCTCCTGCGTGGGAACCTCGGAGAGTCTTTACGCACCCGGAGGCCAGTCACCACAGACCTAGGTGCGTATTTGCCGGCGACCCTTGAGCTGGCCAGCTTCGGGTTGCTGCTTTCCATCATGCTGGGCGCCGTCTTAGGCCTGGCAACATCGAGAAAATCTTTAGGAGGCGGCTTCTTCCGGGTGTTCATGCTCCTCGGCGCGTCCACGCCGCCGTTCCTGCTGGCGCTGTTCGGGCTCATCATTTTCTACCACGACCTCAACTGGCTCCCCGCGACCGGTCGAACGAGCCTTGCTAACCCACCAACGGGCCCGACTCCCTTTCTGACCGTTGATACGTTGGTCCACGGCGAGTGGTCCGGGTTTACTGACGCCTTGGGTCACCTGATCCTGCCTGGGCTGTGTATTGCCATCTTGCCTGCGGTGTCGATCGGACGCGTCTTCCGGTCATCGTTGGTGGCCACTCTGCGGACCGACTATGTGCGGACGGCTCGCTCCAAGGGCCTCCGAGAGATCGTGGTGTTGTGGCGCCACGCCGTTCGCAACTCTGTCGGTGCCGCACTTTCAATGACCGGCCTTCAGGTAGGCCTGATGTTTGCTGGAGTGGTGGTAATTGAGTCCATCTTCTCGTGGCCTGGGATTGGCCTATATGTCGCTCAGTCGATCCCGTTCGGGGACTTCCCGGCGATCGCCGGCGTCACCCTGGTGCTGGGCGTCGGCTATGTCCTTGTGAACACGGTCGTCGACATCTGCCAGGCTATTGCCGATCCTCGTATTAAGCTGTGACGGATATGTCGAGCAACGACGAGTTCGGGATCGGCCCATCCCTGGCCCGCTCGGGCCGCGTAGAAATCTTCAGTGAGGACGAACGGGCGGCCCGGCTACTGGAAGCGCACAAAAAGGCGGCCGAATTGTTCGATATTGTGACCGAGTCTAATATTTTGCGGCCCGGCGTGCGCGACAGCGAAGCAACCTTGGCGATCCGCGAGCTCGCGGCTGAACGTTTTGGCGTTGCCCGCCACTGGCACAAGCGCATTGTGAGATCCGGACCGAACACGCTCCAGCCGTACCAGGTAAACCCGCCTGACCGGACCATGACCGACGATGACATCGTCTTTGCCGACTTCGGTCCTGTGTTCGACAATTGGGAAGCCGATTTCGGGCGAACCTGGGTGATCGGCTACGACCCCACGAAGCTCCGCCTGTGCGAAGACCTTGCTGAGGTGCATGCGGCCGGCAAGCAGTATTTCAATGACAACCCCGATATCACTGGCGGTCAGCTCTACACCGAGGTCGTCCGGCTCGCCGGCGAACGCGGTTGGACGTTCGGCAACTTCCACTGCGGGCACCTAATTGGCGAATTCCCTCATCAGCTCTTCGAGGGCGAGCGGAACGACTCGATGATCACCAGCATTAACTCAGGCCCGATGCGACGCACTGACCCGTCCGGACGCGTCGGCCACTGGATCCTCGAAGTTCACCTAATTGATCAAGCGCGCGAAATCGGCGGGTTCTACGAGGAGCTCCTCACGGTCCCAACTGACGTCGCCGCCTTCCCATCCCAGAAGGGCACCAAATGACTGACGGTCCAACATCTGACCCGCATCTGCACAGCAACTATGGGCCCGAGGCCCGCCGCGCCGTGGAGGCCGAAAGCCATTTGCCCACCGCAAAGTGGGAAGAGGAAGTGGCTCGGGGCCTCGAGATGGGGCTGCCGGGGGCCGACTCCATCGTAGATCGTCGGATCCCGACATTCTCCAGGGGAGAGCTCCCCCATTTTGCCGGGATCAACACCTTCCTTAAGGCTCCCTACGTCGAGGACGTAAGAAGGTGCGGCGAATACGACGTTGCTGTGCTGGGAGCACCATTCGACGGCGGGACGACTTACCGTTCAGGCACTCGGTTCGGGCCGCAGGGGATCCGCAAGATTTCAGCTCTCTACGGACCGTACAGTTTCGAGCTCGGCGTGGACTTACGTGAGTCGATCACCATAGGCGACCTGGGCGACGTGTTCACCATCCCGGCGAACATCGAGAAGACCTTCGACCAGATCAGCAAAGCGGTTGGTCATGTCTATGCGTCGGGAGCTTTCCCCGTCGTGCTTGGCGGAGATCATTCGATCGGCTACCCGACAACCCGGGCGGTCGCGGAAAATCTCGATGGCAAACTGGGCATTATCCACTTCGACCGCCACGTGGACACCCAGGAGACTGATCTCGACGAGCGGATGCACACCACACCCTGGTTCCATGCGACAGACCTACCCAACGTGCCACCGGAGAACCTGGTGCAGATCGGGATCGGGGGCTGGCAGGCGCCGCGCCCGGGGGTGAAAGTCGGCCGCGAGCGCGGCACGACTGTCATGACCGTTACGGACTGCGTCGAGATGGGGATCGACGCCGCGGCCGAGCGCGCCCTAGAAGTTGCCTGGAACGGTGCTGAGGCCGTCTGGCTGTCGTTCGACGTCGACTGCCTCGATGCTGCATTTGTGCCTGGGACCGGATGGCCAGAACCCGGCGGGTTCCTGCCGAGGGAAGTCCTCAAGTTCATTCAGCTGATAGCGGAGAAACCCCTCGCTGGGATCGAAGTTGTCGAATGTTCTCCTCCTTACGACAATGCAGAGATCACCGCGTTGATCGCCACGCGGGTGATCTGCGACACGCTCGGCTGCCTGGTACGAGCTGGGCACCTACCCAAGGGCCGCCGGCCGCGCCGGTCGGTCATCAAAAAGTGGCGGATAGGCGGCGGCCATGGCTATTTGCAGCCCGGTGCCCGCTGCGGCCCGTGGTCAGCCAGAAGGTATAGGCTTAGTGGATGAGCGGGGCCTCCGTCGCCGGAGCTGGTGCCGGGGCTCGGCCGGGGCCCGTACTTGTCGTTGACTATGGGGCTCAGTACGCGCAGCTGATCGCTCGCCGTGTACGCGAGGCTCGGGTTTACAGCGAGATCGTCCCCCATACGACCCCGGTCGCCGACATCGTCGCTCGCCGCCCGAGCGCGGTCATACTGTCAGGCGGCCCCGAGAGCGTCTACGCAGAGGGGGCCCCGAGAGCTGACCCGTCACTCTTTTTTGCCGGCTTGCCCGTGCTCGGTATCTGTTACGGGTTGCAGGCAATGGCCGTGGCCCTGGGCGGCGTTGTCGGTCACACCCAAAAGGGTGAGTTCGGGCGCACGGAGGCGCACATCGAGCCCGTCTCGGAACTGTTGCGCGGGCTTAGCGATCGCCAGACGGTTTGGATGTCGCACGGGGACGCGGTCGTGGAAGCACCCGAGGGTTTCCGTCGCACCGCGTGGACCGACGGTTCCCAGATAGCTGCCTTCGAGGACCCGCTGCGGCACCTGTACGGGGTCCAGTGGCACCCTGAAGTCGTCCACACCGAACAAGGCCAGCGCGTCATCGAAAACTTCCTGCACCGCTGCGCAGCGATCGCACCGACATGGACGACCGGGAGCATCATCGAGGAGTCCGTCAAACAGATCGCTGCTGCAGTTGGGGACCACCCGGTGATCGCGGGGTTGTCGGGAGGGGTGGACTCGGCCGTTGCCGCCGCGCTCGTGCAACGAGCCGTCGGTGACCAGCTCACTTGCGTGTTCGTAGACCACGGCCTCCTGCGAGAAGGCGAGCGTGAGCAGGTCGAGGAGGACTACGTCAAAGCGACGAGCGTAAGGCTGCACACCGTCGATGCCCGGCACCAGTTCCTTGATGCCCTTGCTGCGTTGCCGGACCCGACGGACCCGGAGGCGAAGCGCAAAGCGATCGGCCGTGAGTTCATCCGGGCGTTCGAAGGTGCTGCGGAAGCGATAATCCGTGCCGAGCGGGCTGGTCCGGGGGGCGAGGTGCCGTTCCTGGTGCAGGGCACTCTCTACCCCGATGTCGTCGAGTCCGGCGGTGGGGAAGGGGCGGCGAACATCAAGAGCCACCACAACGTCGGCGGCCTGCCCGACGATCTTCGCTTCGAGCTGGTCGAGCCGCTGCGCAAGCTGTTCAAGGACGAGGTGAGAGCGGTCGGCGAGGAGCTGGGCCTCCCCAAGGACATTGTCTGGCGCCAACCCTTCCCCGGCCCCGGTCTCGCGATCCGCATCGTTGGTGCCGTGACGGAGGAGCGCCTGCGAGTGCTCCGCCATGCTGACGCCATAGCGCGCGAGGAGCTCTCAAAGGCCGGGTTGGACCGTGAGATTTGGCAGTGCCCGGTTGTGCTGCTCGCCGATGTCCGATCTGTAGGTGTCCAGGGCGATGGCCGTACTTACGGCCATCCGATCGTGCTGCGCCCTGTCAGCAGTGAAGACGCAATGACTGCCGACTTTTCCCGCCTTCCTTACGAGGTCCTGGCTCGTGTTTCGACGCGTATTACCAACGAGGTGAAAGAAGTAAACCGGGTTGTGCTCGACATCACGAGCAAGCCCCCCGGCACGATCGAGTGGGAGTAGCTACCCTTTTTGCGCTGCCTCGAGAAGAGCAACGAGGAGCGGGTGCGGGGAGGCCGTAGTGCTAGAGGCTTGGGGGACGAAAAGCGTCCCCATAAAAAAACGTAGCCCTGGCAACTCGATCACTCTCGGTTCACCCTCAGGGCCGGTGCCGGTCACCTTGAGGCCCTCCGCGACAAGCTCGCCGAGATAATCGGGATTGAGCCCAAAGTTGCAGTAATAACGCTCCAGCACTTCGGTCCGGTCGTACGCCTCTGCAGCGAGGGAGCCCGGCTCCAAATGCACCGGCATGGTCTGGCCGACTAGCGAGCATGACAACGCGGTGATGAACAGCCGGCTTGCGTAAGGGTTCAGTTCGGCGTGCGCGGCGTCGTCGTAACCGAGGACATTGCGGGCGAACTCGAGGACGATGTGCTGGAACCCGCCGCAGGTGCCAAGCAACGGGATGTCCGCCGTGCGGGCGTACCGGATGGCCTCGAGAGCGCCCTCGGTGCTGCGGTACGGGCTTGCAGGCGCAATGAGGAGGCAGTCGAAGCCCTCGAGCTCGCGTGTACCGCCGGAGCCGACCTCGTCGGTGGGGGCCCATTGCCCGATCGCTGCGGTGCCCAGGGCGGCGGCCGCGTGGACGAGGGCATTGTCGGTAGCGAGGTGTGTCTCGTTCGTTGGGTCGTAATCGCCGACAACTCCCACGCGCAGCACCCTTGGGAACGTAGCCCGTAGCGCAGAGCACCTCAACCGAAATAGTAAAGGTCGCTACCGGGCCCCAAATTGTGGGCGCTGCGGCTGGCGATATAGACCGATGAGGTGGGCCCGCTCTCCGCACTTGCCATCGCCGGTGCCGGGATGGCTGCTGGATTTATAAATGTCGTGGTCGGTTCCGGGACGCTGATCACGTTCCCGACGTTGCTAGCTGTGGGCTATTCGCCCCTCGTCGCCAACGTTTCCAACACCATCGGGCTCGTCCCTGGGTCGTTCAGTGGAGCTCACGCCTACCGGAACGAACTAACCGGCCAGCGCCAACGGGGTGTGCTGCTGGGCAGCTGTTCTTCGCTGGGCGCGGTGATCGGTGCCTTCCTGCTTCTGGAGCTGCCCGGGACTGCGTTCCGTCGTGTCGTCCCGTTCTTGATCCTCGTTGCGTGCGTCCTGGTCGCCTTCCAGCCGACGCTGTCACGCTGGCTCGCCCCTTCCGACCGGCCTGTCCGGCGGTTCGGGCACAGGGGCCAGCTGCTGTACATAGCTGTCTTCGCGACGGGTATCTACGGCGGCTACTTCGGGGCCGCTCAAGGCGTCATCCTGATATCGCTGCTTGCCATCTTCATCAACGAGCGCCTCCAGCGGCTCAATGCCATGAAAAACGTCCTGGTCATGCTGGCCAACCTCGTTTCCGGGGCCATATTCGCCCTCAGTGGCCACGTCTCGTGGGAGGTGGTGGGCATCCTTGCCATCGGGTCCACCGTGGGGGGCCAGATCGGGGGCCGGTTCGGGCGCCGGCTCCCCCAGCGAGTGCTGCGAGTGGCGGTGGTCGTGGTCGGCACCACAGTTGCAGTGGTCCTCCTCGTCTGAGCGCCCATACAGGCGCAGCGGTCCTACCATGCGGCAATGAAGCTAGATCTCCACATCAGCGATTTCACGTGGCAAGGCGGGCCGCCCCAGCTCGCCTCCAAGCTCGGCGAGGTCGCTCGCCTTGCCGAAGATGTCGGTTTTGACCGGATCTCAGTAATGGACCACGTCTGGCAGATCGGCCACATTGGCCCGCCGGAGCACGAGATGCTGGAGGCATACACGACGCTCGGTTACCTCGCGGCTGCAACGCAGCGGGCCAAGCTCATGACCATCGTGACTGCTTCGACCTATCGCACCCCGGGTTTGCTTGCAAAGATCGTCTCGACGCTGGACGTCCTGTCCGGCGGGCGCGCCTGGCTCGGTATCGGAGCGGCCTGGAACGAGGACGAAGCGCTAGGGCTCGGGCTGTTTTTCCCACCCCTTGCGGAGCGGTATGAGCGGCTCGAAGAGATCCTGCAGGTATGCCTGCAAATGTGGAGCGACGAAGATGGCCCGTACAAAGGGCAGTATTACAACCTCGCCCGGACGCTGAACTCACCCCAGACGATCACGCGCCCCCATCCGCCGATCATGATCGGCGGGGCCGGCGAGAAGAAGACGTTGAAGCTCGTCGCTCGCTACGCCCAGGCGTGCAACATCTTTGGGACGACCGACGTCGCGCACAAGCTCGAAGTGCTGCGCGCCCACTGTGAGACCGAAGGGCGGTCTTACGACGCGATCGAAAAGGGCGTGATAACCCGCTTCGATGTGGGCGAAGGTGGCGAGCGGGCGGGCGAGCTTGTCGAAGAACTACAAAAGTATGCCGCTCTCGGGGTTCAGGCTGTCTCCGGCACCCTCGCGCGGGTTAGCGAACTGACCCCTCTCGAGGTGATCGGCAAAGAGGTCATCCCCGCTATCGCCGACCTGTGACATCCAGAGATAGGTTGCGTTAGCTCGCGGCGCTACCGAGGTACGGGGCGTCGCCGTAGTTGTAGACCTCTCCGGAAGCGTCTATGAGGTAGTAGCCATCGCCGTCCGTGCTTGGCGCAATGGCGCTGATCGGTGCCGGCGGGCGGTTGGCACCGAAGCTCCCGTAGAAGGTCGCCCCGAACGAAAAGACGTTCCCGTAAGCGTCGACCATCCGGTACCCGTCCCCGTTTGCCGTTGCGCTGAAGCCGACTATCGAGCTGTCCAGGACGGCCTTGCCCATTGACCCGTGGTACCCGGCCGTGCCGAAACCAAAGACGCCGCCGTCCGAAGCGACCAGCCAGTACCCGCCTCCCGCTGGACCAGCTGCGATCCCCACGATCGGGGCATTCAGGTGAGCCGTGCCCATTGAGCCATAGAAGATGGCATCGCCGAACGCGAACACCCCGCCGTCCGAAGCGACCAGCCAGTACCCGCCTCCCGCTGGACCAGCTGCGATCCCCACGATCGGGGCATTCAGATGAGCCGTGCCCATTGAGCCATAGAAGATGGCATCGCCGAACGCGAACACCCCGCCGTCCGAAGCGACCAGCCAGTACCCGCGGTAGTCGGGGGTGGCGGCGATGCCGACGATGGGCGAGTTCAGATGGGCCCCTTCGAGGGAGCCGTACTCAACCGCAGAGCCGAAAGCAGCGACATCGCCGCTGCTGGTTACCACCCAGTAACCGGCGCATTGCCCGCCGGAGGCAGTCCCGGCTGATGCAGCCGCAATTGAGACGGCCGCTATTGACACGGCGGCCCCCCGGACGGCTTCGTTGGCGGGTTTCTGGCAGGCAACGCCAGGCGTTGTCGCCTTGAGCCTCGGTGCCGTAGAAGTTGGGCCCGTCGTCGAGGTCGTCCCGGGCGCGGTAGGCGCCGTGGGGACCGTTGTCGTGGTCGTGGCGGGCGCGGTTGTCGTGGTAGTCGCGGCGAGCCCGGTCGTGGTCGTAGAAGACGGGGCGGTCCCAGCACCGGTAGCCGGGCCGGGCGGTCCGCAGAGCGCACCGGTGGAGAGGTTCACGCCTCCCAGGTAGCCGAGGCCCCCAGCCATCGAGTACCCGCCTGAGGCGGCCGCCTCGTACAAGCCGAAGTTGGTCCCGGTGAGATCGTTGTTGCCCGAGGTGATAGCCCCGGTCAGGGCGGACGGTTCGCTGTAGAGGAGCGGGTTTAGGAAGCCGAGCTTGCTGGAACAGAACTCGCCCGACAGGGCCGCAGCTGCGCCCCACGAAGGCGCGGCCAGGCTGGTGCCACCGAAGCCCACCCAGCCGTTCCCGCCGCCGCAGACGCTCAAGGAACAGAACTGGGAGTAGGCATCACCTGCAAGTGCGGACACGTCCGGGATCTCACGGCACCCCTGCAAGCCCAGTTTGCATTCCGGTGATTGCGCGAGGCTTGCAGGCTGGTAGCTCGGGCGAGCCCACACCGTACTGGCGCCGCCACCTGAAGCTCCATCGCCGGCGCACCCCGTCCCAAGGCAGCCGAGCGGACCGGAGGCGCGGCTGTTCCAGATGTACTCCGGCCCGTTGGGGGTGTTACTGGCCGTCCCGCCGACGGCAGTTACACCGGGCGTAGTGGCGGGGTCGTCGGCAGCCAGCCTCTTGCTGCGCGTTTGGTCGAGGCACCCCTCCGAGCCGTCGTCGCCAGAGGCGACGAAGATGGTCTGGCCCTGCGCGGCCGCTTCATCGAAGATCGACTCCTCGGTCTGGTAGTAGGAGCTGCCCATCCCGGTGTCAGGCTCGCATGAGCCCCACGACGAGGTGATCACGTCTGGAAGGCCCCCGGGGGCGCTGCCCGAAACCGCCAGTTCCCAGGGGCCGAGCCCTGTGCCTTGCTGGTTCGACTCGTAAACGACCACTGTCGTTTTCGGGGCCAAGGCAGCGATGACTTCGACATCGGCTGCCACCTCGGGGTCGGTCGTGTGTGGCGGGGCATCGGTCGGCACGTAGTCCACCGTGAGGGAGGCGCCCACGCACCCTTCGTACGTCGTAACCGCACGCTCGTCCGCCAATGCGTACTCGATGAGCCCGATCGTCTCGCCCTGGCCCTGGTAACCGCTGTTGTAGAGGCCTGACAGCCCGTAGACGCTCTGGAGCTGGGACGGGGTGAGCCCGTTGCCGTTCAAGCCGCTGCAAGTGGAGCCCGTTTGTTGCGCGTTCAACCTGCTCGGAGGGAAGCGCACCAGGTTATTTGAGGGGCTGACCCATGGGTAGAGGCCATCGACGTACGACACCGAGCTCGCCAACCGGACCGGCAGCTTCGGCGCGAGGACGGAGCCGACTACAAGGCTTCCCGTGCCCGTCCTCAACCGGGAGAGCGGGGTGGCGAACGCGTGTTCAAAGCCGCCGACGGTGCCTTCGACATCTTGGGCCAGGTGGTTGGCCGAGAGCGGGCCGACTCTCAGGCCCTCTCCTCGCAAGTACTTGTCCAGAGCCGCCACGCGGGCCGAGGGTGGCCCGAAGCGGGACGCGAATTGCGGCACCGTAAGAAAGTGGCGGTAGGCGGTGCTACCGGGCGTAGACACGCCAGCAGCCAGTTCGTCTAGGCCGGCGCTATTGGTCGGTCGGAAAAAGACCTGTAGGTGCAGCGGCGCCGATAGCGAGGCTGCTCCGAGCACCTTTGCCCCGGACAAAGCGGGTGATGGAGGTACAGCACCCCTGAGCACCACATATTGGCTGGCGAGGCCTGAGACGCTGTTCGGGGCCCTGGCTGTTGCTCCGGCCGGAGCTCGGAGGACAGCGGGCAACCCTATGGCCGCTGCCGTCACGGCTACCGCTGCTGTGACGACGTGGCTAAACCTGTGGCCCAATGTGCTCCCCTGCTGAGTTGGCACCCTCTATACTGACTCGCACCGTCAGGCTAGATTGCGGCGGTGCCCAGTTAACTGGGACCTGTGGTGCAGTCTGGAGTGCACGCCGGCCTGTCAAGCCGGAGGCCGCGGGTTCAAATCCCGTCAGGTCCGCGGTCGGATAGCTCAGTTGGTAGAGCGCGCGCCTGAAAAGTGCGAGGTCGCCGGATCGACGCCGGCTCCGACCACCAGCAGTACGCGGATGGGCCTGCCGACGCGCAGTTGGTCGAGCAGGTCCTCAGATGTCGAAGTCGAGTTGGTCGAGGCAACGACGGATCTCTGTCGCCCGGAAGCGACGGTGGCCACCAAGTGTGCGGATGGCCGTGATCTTGCCTGCGCGTGCCAACGGGTGACGGTCTTTGGGTTGACCCGGAACAGCGCCGCAACTTCCGCCGGTGTAAGTAGAGAGTCAGCTTGCTGTTGTTCGACCATTTCGGCTACCTCCTGAGTGCCCCAAACCTCCCTCAAACGTACGAGTAGGGCTAAATCGGCGCTATGGCCTGGCTGCGTCATTTGGAGCGGACAATCTACCTAGTTAAGAGTGTCTAGTCCGAATTGAGGCAAAAAGGGCGGTTTGTCATGACACGTCTGGTTCACGACCGAGCCGCTGGCCGCGATCTCACGGCGCTGTGGCCGCATTGTTGGGACCGCGCGGGCGCCCCGTGCAATACTGGCCCGGCCGATGGCGTACGACCCTGAGAATCCCTTCCCCTTCTGGTGCTCTACCTGCCGCTCAGCATTCTGGGGGCACTTACGGCGAGCTCGCTCTGGTGGGTGGGGGCGAGTGGACGCCGGGGTGCGAGGAGATCGATCGCCACCTTCTGGAACGCTGCGGTGGCAGCGACGTCGTTGTACTGCCCACCGCCGCAGCCTATTGGCACCCGGAGAAGGCAATTGAAACAGCGGCTTCGTACTTTTCTGGCCTGGGTGCCTCGGTCAAGGCTTGCATGGTGCTGCGGCGGGCCGACGCCGAGGACAGGGAACACGCCGGGACGGTGAGAGCGGCCAGGTTTTTGTACCTGGCAGGGGGCTCAGTGCTGCACCTTCGTTCAGTGCTCAAGTCCTCGCCCGTTTGGGATGCCCTCGTCGAAGCGTGGGCCGGCGGCGCCGTGCTGGCAGGTTCCTCGGCGGGGGCCATGGTGCTCGGCGATGCGATGGTCGACCCGAGAGGCGGAGCGCTGACCCTCGGCCTTGGGCTCCTGCCGCAACTGGCCGTGTTGCCACATGCCGGTGAATGGTCGGAGGAAAAGACTCACCGCACAGTCAGGCTTGCTTCGGGCGGCCTGCGGATCGCGGCGATCGACGAGCGCACCGCGTTGCTCCGGGCGCCCGACGGGGGATGGTACAAGCGTGGCTCAGGCGAGGTGACAATCTGGCTGGAAGGTAAGAAGGTCGGCCTGGAGGCCCTCGAGCAGCCTGCCGCCTAACCGGCCGGCGTCAAGTCCGTCGTCCTGGCCAGGGCGCCTCAGGACACGCTGATGGTGACTTTGACGATCTTGTGGACGACCGTCGGGGTGCCCGATGCGCTCCCGTCGGCGTTGATCTTGTTGACGATGGCCATGCCGCTCGTCACCTGCCCGAAGTAGCTGTAGAGCGGCTGCAGCTCGGCGCCGCCCTTGCCGACGACGAAGAAGAACTGGCTCCCGTCGCTGCTCGAGCTCCCGGAGTTGGCCATGGCCAAGGCACCGGCAGTGTACACCGACGCGCTCTTGGGGGCACCCCCGTTGAAGGAGTAACCAGGTCCGCCCTCCCCTGTCCCCTTCGGGTCGCCGCCCTGGTCCACGAACCCGGTTATAACGCGGTGAAAGGCCGTGCCGTTATAGAAGTGATAGCCCGCTAGGAACACGAAGTTGTTGACGGTGGCTGGGTCTTTTGCCGCCAGAAGCTTGATCGTGATCGGCCCGAGGTCGGTGAGCATCGTCGCGGTGTACTGCTTGGCCGTGTTGATGCACATCGGCGGCGCGGCGGCAAAGTGCGTGTAATGCGGTGACGAACCGTCCAGTTTGGGGCACCCGGGACTTGAGGGTGCGTCGAGCAGCGGGACTGACACGGGAGGCGGCACGGTCGTGGTGGGCCCGGTCGACGTCGTCGTCCCCACCGTCGTCGGGGTGAGCGTCGTCGAGGTCGCGGCCTTCCCGCCACCGCCCTGTGTCACGGCAATCAGCACGGCGATCAGAGCGACGATGACGGTGGCAGCGCCCCCGACCAGCCAAAACCGTTGCCTGCGCTGCTTCCTGACCTGCTCGGCTCGCAGTTCCTGCATACGACGCTGGTTGGCCTGCTGGCGAATACGTTTTTCTGACGGCACGGCGGCGCAGCGTAGCCGAACTACAAGCGCCTTGGCTAGCGCTCTAGAGTCGGCGGCCAGCGTTCGGCGAGCTCGTAGCGGACAGCTCCGATAGGGCCACCTGGTATCCTGCGGAGCCGTGGCCCTGCTGGTGCAGAAGTTCGGGGGCTCCTCCGTTGCGGACGCCGAGAGGATGCGGAACGTTGCCGATTACGTCGCGCGCGTCCGCCGGCGCGGGGACGAACCGGTGGTCGTGGTGTCCGCCATGGGCCATGAGACCGACGACCTGCTCGACCTTGCCAACAAGGTGTCCCGTACGCACCCCGGCCGGGAGATGGACATGCTCGTCACCGCTGGGGAACGAAAGGCGATGGCACTTTTGTGCATGGCCCTCCACGACATCGGCGTGCCGGCGGACAGCTTTACAGGCAGCCAGGCAGGAGTGATCACCAACGGTGAGCACACCAAGGCAAAGATCGTAGAGGTCCGCCCCAGCCGGCTCCGGGCGGCCCTCGACGCCGGCCGCGTGCCCGTGGTCGGTGGTTCCCAAGGCGTCTCCTTGGACGGCGAGGTCACGTTCCTCGGCAGAGGTGGTTCGGACACGACGGCGGTGGCGCTGGCGAAGGCTCTGGACGCAGACACGTGCGAGCTGTACACCGATGTCCCAGGGGTGTTCAGCGCTGACCCGAGGGTTGTGGCGGCAGCGAGACGCCTGGCGAAGGTCAGCTACGAGGAAATGCTGGAGATGAACGCTGCCGGGTGCCCCAAACCGGCGATGCGTTCGGTGGAGTTCGCGCGCACTCACGGGGTGCGGCTGCACGTGCGGTCCAGCTTCACCTGGGAGCCAGGCACGTCGATCGAAGAGGAAGGCAGTGCTATGGAGCAGGCGATCATCTCAGCTGTTGTTGCTGACCAGTCCGAGGCCAAGTTGACGGTCGCCGGCGTACCCGACCGGCCGGGCGTGGCCGCGAGGTTGTTCAGGGAGCTTGCTGACAAGCTCATAAACGTAGACATGATCGAACAAAACGTCTCCTTGGACGGTACAACCGACATATCGTTCACGGTCCCTCACGACGACCTTGCCTCCGCGAAGGAAGTGATCGACGACCTGAAGGCCGAGATCGGAGCCAGCGCCACTTACGCGGACCCCGATATTTCGACCGTTTCGATAGTGGGGGCGGGCATGAGGACACACCCTGGCATTTCCGCCACGATGTTCGAGGTGCTCGCCAAAGAGGGGATCAATATCGAAATGATCTCGACCTCAGCGATCCGCCTGACCTGTGTGGTCCGCGCCTCGCAGTCCGATCGTGCGGTGCTCGCCCTCCACAAAGCATTCGGCCTTGACGGGGAGGCGAGCTACTGATGGCGCTCTCGGTCGGGGTTTACGGCGCTACCGGCCAGGTTGGCGCGATGATGCGACGGGTCTTGCAGGAACGCGAGCTGCCCGTCGGTCAGCTGAGGTTCTTCGCGTCGCAGCGCTCAGCCGGCCAGATCCTCGATGGGGTGACGGTCGAGGACGTGGCGGTCGCCGACCACGCGGGCCTCGACATCGCTCTGTTCAGCATGGGGGCGGCGGCGTCGCACGAGTGGGCGCCCGTGGTAGCCGCTGCGGGCGCGATCGTGATCGACAATTCGAAGGCGTGGCGGATGGACCCCGACGTGCCGCTGGTCGTGCCCGAGGTGAACGGCGACGACCTCGGTGACATCCCCAAGGGGATCGTGGCCAACCCCAACTGCACGACCATGGTTTGCATGCCCGTCCTGAAGCCGCTCCACGACGAGGCGAACCTGCGCAGGCTCGTCATTTCGACGTACCAGGCCACGTCGGGAGCGGGCCGCAAAGGCGTCGACGAGCTGGCCGAGCAGGTCCATGCAGTGGGCGAGAAGGCGGCCGCTCTCACCTTCGACGGGTCCGCCCTGTCCTACCCGCCGAGCCGCGTCTTCCCGGGGCCGATTGCCTTCAACATCCTGCCTCTCGCCGGGAACATGGTCGACGACGAGACCGATGAAGAGCACAAGTTGCGTAACGAGAGCCGCAAGATCCTCCACGTACCGGATCTCTCCGTGGGTGTCACCTGTGTGCGGGTGCCGGTGTTCACGGGCCATTCCCTTTCAGTGCTGGCTCGTTTCGAACGCCCCATTACGCCCGTTCGTGCCAGGGAGCTGCTCGCCTCGGCGCCCGGCACACGCCTCGTAGAGGTGCCCACGCCGTTGGAGGCAGCAGGCAGCGATGACTGCCTTGTGGGCAGGATCCGCGACGACCACTCCGAGCCCGACGGGAGAGGGCTGGCGATGTTCATCTCGGGCGACAACCTCCGCAAGGGCGCAGCCCTGAACGCGGTCCAGATCGTCGAGGCGCTCATCGAGCGCGGAGTGCTCGTTCCATGAACCTCTAAGCCGCAAGCTCCTCAGCTACAGGTGGGGCAGCGGCGCGCTAACGGGGAGGCGTCGAGCTCCTCGGAGCTGAGGGCCGTGCCGCAGCTTTCGCAGCGCCCGTAGCTACCGTTCTCCACGCGTTTCATCGCCTCTTCGACCTCGTCCAGCTCTTCGCGGACCTTCGACAGCACAGGCCCCCACCCACCCGGGTCACCACGTTCTTGCATGCCCACAGACGCTAGCGTCAGAGCGACCGACGAAAACGTAAGGAGCCTTACATGGCTGTCAGCTCAGCCGGGCAGATGGGCCAGCCTTGCGCTGTCCTGGTCCAGCTTGGCCCGCAAGGGCCAGCCCTTTTGCCGTCGCGTTCGCCATTTTTGCGGGCTGACGACTTGGGCGCGCTCCGGGGGGACGGGGTGTTCGAGCGGTTCATCGTCAACGCCGGCCAGCCGCGTCACCTTGAAGACCACATCGCACGGCTCGCTCGTTCCGCCTCTTCCATCGGGCTCACACTGCCTTCGGAGAGCGCATGGCGGCAGGCCGTTGCTGCGGGCATTGCGGCCTGGGCGGGTGCCGAGGAGTGGGAAATGCGACTCGTGTGCACCCGCGGGCCCGAAGAGGGGGGGCCGCCCACCGCCTACGTCCTCGGCCAAGAACTGAGCGCTCGCCTGCTCCGGCACCGTGTGGACGGCGTTTCGGCTATCACGATCTCACGTGGCCTGCCGAGCGGCCTCGCCGAAGAAGCGCCTTGGCTGCTGCTCGGCGCAAAGACACTGTCGTATGCGGTCAACCTGGCTGCGGCGCGTTGGGCTGGCTCCCGGGGCGCGGACGAAGCCATTTTTGTTGGCACAGACGGCGTTGTGTGGGAGGCCGGGACATCGGCCGTCGTCGCTTGTTTTGGCAGTAGCCGCCTGGTCAGCCCGCCTCCTTCGGTCGGGGTACTAGCCAGCATCAGCGTGAGCCGCCTCTTCGAAGCCGCCGAGGCTTCGGGCTGGGAGGTGGCCCGCGAGGACCTCAGTGTCGACGACCTCTTCGGGGCCGACGGCCTCTGGTTGTCCAGCAGCCTGCGACTGGCCCGGGTGCACACCCTTGATGGGAAGGGCTTTGCCCCGGCCGCCGCGCACGAGGAGCTAGTAGCGCTGGCCGCTGCCTCCTAGGCCGCGGCTGGTCCTGCGGCCGCTAGCGCTAGACGAGCCGCTCCATGCACACGACGTCCAGCCAGCGGCCGAACTTTCGGCCCACCTGGTGCTCGGTGCCGATCATCTCGAACCCGCACGCCACATGGAGAGCCACCGACGCCTCGTTACCTCCCGCGATCCGGGCGATGACAGCGTGGAAGCCGTGCGCTTCGGCGAGGCGGAGGAGTTCCTCGAGAACAGCCCGCCCGACGCCCAGCCCCTGGAACTCCTCAGCGACGTAGACCGAGTCCTCGACGGACGTGCTGTAAGCGGCCCGCGGCCGGTAAGGCGAGAGCGAACCGAACCCGACCACCTCTCCTTCATCGGTGACCGCCACCACGGCAGGGTGGGCGCCGGAGTGTTCCGCGATCCACTCGAGCTGGTCCTCGATCGACCTTGGCGCGATGTCGAAGGTCGCCGTGCCGGACTCGACTTCCTGGTTGTAGATAGTGCGCAAACCCTCTGCGTGACCCGGTTCGACAAGCTCTAGCCGCATCCTCGTTGTGGCCGGTGCCGCCCCCCGCTTTGAGGGGGCCTCGCGGGGGGTCGCGCTCATGGACCGCAAGGCTAGGCGCGCCCGGGCCACGGCCGGGCCGCTACTATTGGGCGGGCAAACCGGCCCCCGGCCGGGCTGCCCCCTTAGCTCAGTCGGCAGAGCACGGCCATGGTAAGGCCGGTGTCGTCGGTTCGATTCCGACAGGGGGCTCCAGCGTCGCTCGAATAGCGTGTGGCGCCTTCGTCGGCCGCTGGATCTTCGTGGGCCTGAGGCGCTTGCCGGGAGTGGTGCCTGTACCACCGCGCGAAAACGTGCCTCCCTGCTGTCCAAAAACGTGCCTGCCTGCTGGCCAAAGGTGCCTCGGAGCAGCACCATGAGGAGCAGATACCGGTCGCTGGACAGGGCTCGGAGAATTCCGCATGGGGTGTCAATCACAAGGAGGAACGTCATTGCATTCGACTACGACACTGGACCACAGTCGCCGTCGCCGTCGCTCGTTGCGCAGGATGGCCATGACCGCTGCCGCTAGTGCCGCCCTAGTTGCCCCCGCGATCGGGCTTGCCGCACCGGCAGCCGAAGGCGCTCCGGCAGCCAAGGCGAGCGTCGTCGCCATGATCGACGGGCCGTACGGGCCGATGCTCGTCGCCGGCTCCGGACAGTCGGCCGGGACGGCGCTCTATGCGATCACGAGTGACACGGCGACGAGTTACGGCTGCGCGCCGACAAAAAAGGCCGTCCTCGGGATGCCTTATGTATGCACAGGCCCATCGACGGGCAAGTCGGAATGGCCGGCTTTCACGACGACTGGCACGCCCGTGGCCGGGCCCGGGGTCTCGCAGTCGATGCTTGGGGAGGTGAGCCGCGCCGGGGTCGGTGAGCAGGTCACCTACAACGGTCACCCGCTCTACCTCTTCGACTCAGTGCCCGGCTTGCCGAGTGGCGAGGCCTGGGACGAGTCGAGCATCCCCCCCGACCACGGCGTGTGGTGGCTCCTCTCGCCGAGCGGTGTCTTCGTCGGCTCGGAGGGGACGCTCATGACGATCACGATCGGAGGCAAGAAGGAGCTCGCTGCCCAAATGATCGATGCTGGCGGAGTCCTCCCCGTCCCCGTTTACAGCTTCTCCAACGGCACGTCCTGTACTGCCGCCTGCGCCGCTGACTTCTCTCCGCTCTTTGCGCAGGGCAGCCCTGGGCTGGCCGCCGGCCTGCCGGCAAGGGCAGGTCTTGCCATGCGCGCCGATGGGACCGACCAGCGCACCTGGGAGGGCAAGGCGCTCTACCTGTATAGCGACGAGGGCTTTGCCATTGGCCCGAGCGGAGTCGCCGCCAAGGGCACCGGCAACAGCATTCACGTCGCGGGGGGGACCTTCACCTTGGTGGCAGTGTGACGATCCGGTGAGCACGGGAGCTGGTCGGCCCCGCCCGTCCTGCAAATGAGCAACGCCGCGGCAGGTCCCAATCGGCCGCGGCTTTGCCGTTGTACATGCCCGGCGTGCTGCCCAGGGGCCCGGGGTAGGGCACCTGCCTGCGGTCCGTTACACTTGCCACCTATGCGCGGCCGCCGCCGAGGCAGACGTGCAGCCGCAGGGCGGCGTAGCTCAGTTGGCAGAGCACTCGGCTCATAATCGAGTTGTCGTCGGTCCGAGTCCGACCGCCGCTACAAAGAAGAGATCGTAAGAAGCACTGGACCGTAAGTAGCAAGAGGAGCAGCGCCAGATGGCTAAGAACGAGAGAAGGATAAAGGTGACGCTCGCTTGTGACGTCTGCAAGCGGCGCAACTACATCACCACCAAGAACAAGCAGAACGACCGCGACCGCATCGAGATGAGCAAGTACTGCCGCTGGGACCGGCAGCACACGCTTCACAAAGAGACCAGGTAGCGCACTTGGCTATCTCCCGCCGGCGTGCTTACGGCCCAGGCGTCAGCGGGCTCGGCACTGAGCGCTCGACCGGGCGCGATGGCCAGACGCCGTCGGGAGAGGCACTGAAGGCACTGGTGGACTTGGCTCGCCGCGGTGACCGTCAAGCCTTCGAACAGCTTGTGCGTATCACTTGGGCCGGCACTTACACCCTCGCTTATCGGCTTACTGGCAACGAGGAGGACGCTCTTGACGTTGCCCAGGAGGCTTACCTGCGTGCCTTGCGCGGCCTCCCACGGTTCCGGGGTGAGGCCCGCTTTTCGACCTGGCTCTACCGTGTGACCGCCAACTGTGCGAGCAATCATCTGGCCCGCGCTTCACGTCGCCAGCACACCCAGCTCGACCCTGATGGGATGGACGAGGCCAAGGTCTTCGACCGCCGCCCCGAGCACGACCCGGAGGCGTCGGCTTCTGCTGGTGACGAAAGACTGCTGCTGGCCGCGGCGCTCATGCGGTTGCCTTGGCGACTTCGCCAGGTCGTGGTGCTGAGAGATGTGTACGACCTCACCAACAAGTCGATAGCCGCTGAACTGGGGATCTCGGAGGCGGCGGCCAAGGTGCGGCTGCAGAGAGCTCGCAAGCGTCTGCGGGAGGACCTGGTGCTGCATATGGCTGAGGCCGATGGCCCCAACCAACGCTGGCCGAAAGGCCTCGGGAAGAGGGCCGCACGTGCCGATGGAACCAGCATGGGCGCCAAGCCAGTTGATGGTACGGATGACGATGCCGTGGCCAGCTGAGCTACCAAACAGGCCCCCCACCTCCCGGCACTTGCGAGCGCTGGTGAGCTGTGAGGTTGTCGCCGATGAGCTGCCGCTCGTGGTCGACGGTGCTCGCCGGCCCAGCGCAGCGATGGCTGAGCACCTCCGGACATGCCTTGCCTGCCAGGCAGAGGTGGCCGGCTACCGGCGCCTCCTGCGAGTGCTGCGGAGCATGCGGGAGAGCCAGGTACCCCTACCTTCGCCCGAACTGGTCAGCAGTACGTTGAGCGTCCTGCACCAACACCCCCTCTGGGCCCGGAGGCGCTCGCTGACGCCCTGGCTCATTGCGGGCGCATTGGGCGTCGTGGGCGTCGCGGGCGTGGTGGCTATGAGCGCTGGTGCCCTGGCTCGATCAAGCCGGCGGCCGGCGTTGCACGCCGCAACCTGAACGCTGCGACCTGACCGCCGACCGCGTACGAGCGCTGCGGTGCTATCCTCGTCCGGTCGGGGTTCGAGCGCGGGCCCAGGCGGCCTGAGGGCAATGGCTCTCTAGGGCAGTAGCTCAATATGGCAGAGCACCGGTCTCCAAAACCGGGGGTTGGGGGTTCAAGTCCCTCCTGCCCTGCACGAAGGTTTCGCTATGGAAGGTCACTGACGTGAGCACAAACGAGTACAACCGAGAACAGAAGCGGCTCCTGCAACGTCAGGGCACCCTTGACGCGGACGGCATGCCTGCTGCGGCGGTCCGTCCTGACCGGCGCCCGGCCGGCGGTTCATCGAGGGGCGGTTTCCACCCGCGCCAGTTCGTGGACGAGGTCATCCTCGAGCTTCGCAAGGTGATGAAGCCCAAGCGGCCCGAACTGATCAACTACGCGACAGTGGTGTTCTTCACGCTCGCGTTCCTCATGTCGCTCGTATACGCGCTCGACTACGTGTACTCCCTGGGCGCCTCGCACATCTTCAAGTAACCCGGTACCCAGCCGGTCACCCGAGCAGCAAGCGCCAGAGGTAGTTATGCCTGATGATCCTGAAGCACCCACCACCGAAGAGAAGTCACCGTCCGGTGGCAAGGCTTCGTCGCGCAAGCGCCGCAACGGCTGGGAGGCCGCTGCGCCCGCCGGCGGAGAGGGCCAGGTAGTGGCGGTGCTCGTAGAGGGCGCCGAAGAGGTGGTCGCCCCGCCCGAGAGCCCTTACGACAAGCCGGGCAGCTGGTACGTCGTGCACACCTACGCCGGTTACGAGAACAAGGTGAAGTCCAACCTCGAGAGCCGGATCTCCTCGATGAACATGGAAGACCGGATCTACGAGGTCGTCATCCCCCTCGAGGACGTCGTCGAGCTAAAAAACGGCAAGCGCCAGGTTGTCTCCCGAAAGGTGTTCCCTGGTTACCTCATGGTCCGCATGGCTTTGGACGACGACTCCTGGTATGTGGTGCGCAACACCCCGGGTGTTACCGGCTTCGTCGGCCTCGGTGCCCGACCGACACCGCTTTCGCGCCGTGAGGTCGAGAACATCCTGGCAGTAAAGGTGGAAGGCGCCGGCCCGGCCAAGAAGACCCGTCCCCGTCTCGAGTACGAAGTCGGCGAATCGGTCCGGGTGAGAGAGGGGCCGTTCGCCGATTTCAGCGGCACGATCGCCGAGATCAACGAGGACCAGCTCAAGCTGAAGGTACTCGTCAACATCTTCGGTCGAGAGACACCAGTAGAGTTCGAGTTCGCCCAGGTGGCGAAGCTCTGACGCCCTTCGGGCGACAGAAGCCAGCCGGCGACAGTTAAGGAGCGTTCCCATGGCCAAGCGCCAAGTCACAGCGATAGTCCGTATACAGCTGCCCGCGGGCAAGGCGACCCCGGCGCCGCCGGTTGGTACAGCCCTGGGGCCTCACGGCATCCAGACCATGGAGTTCGTCAAGCAGTACAACGCCGCAACTGAGGACAAGGTCGGCCAGATCGTCCCCGTAGAGGTGACGATCTTCTCTGACCGTAGCTTCAGCTTCGTGCTGAAGACGCCGCCGACGGCGTTCCTCATCCGCCAGGAGCTGGGCATAGCCAAGGGTTCGAAGACGACCGGGAAAGAAATTGCCGGCACCCTGACCGACGCCCAGCTGACCAAGATCGCAAACGTCAAGATGCCGGACCTCAACGCCAACGACCTCGAATCGGCGAAGGCCCAGGTAGCCGGGACAGCCCGTTCCATGGGCGTGAGAGTTCCCTAGGGAGGGCCAATGCCGAAAAAAGGAAAGAAGTTCACTGACGCCGCCAAGCGCGTCTCGCCAGGGCATCTGTACGCACCCCTGGAAGCGGTCGACCTTGTAAAGGAAGTCGCCCCCGCAGCTTTCGACGAGTCCGTGGAGCTGGCCGTCAGGCTGGGCATCGACCCCCGCAAGGCTGACCAGTCACTGCGCGGGACCGTTTCGTTGCCGGCGGGGACGGGCAAGACCGTCCGCGTCGCTGTGTTCGCCGCGGGTGAGGCGGCCGACGCCGCTCGCGCGGCCGGTGCCGACATCGTCGGCTCCGACGACCTGATCAATCGCGTCGACGGCGGGTTCATGGATTTCGACGTCGCGATCGCCACCCCGGACATGATGGGCCAGGTCGGACGTCTCGGTCGCAAGCTTGGGCCGAGGGGCCTGATGCCCAACCCCAAGACCGGCACTGTCACCCCCGACGTTGGCCGGGCTGTGACTGACTTCAAAGGCGGCCGGGTCGAGTACCGTGCCGACGCCCGGAGCCACGGTGTGGTCCAGGTCCCGATCGGCAAGGTGAGCTTCACCCCCGAGAAGCTGCTGGCCAACTTCAGGGCGGTCCTCGACGAGCTGCAGAGGGTTAAGCCCTCGTCGGCCAAGGGCCGTTACGTCCGGTCGGTGGCCATGTCCTCCACGATGGGGCCAGGGATCGACATCGACCCCACCCGGCTCCGGGTGACCGAGGAAGAGCTGGCTGCAGCAGTGGCCGGGGCGAGCGCCAGCTAGGACCGCAGGTGACGAGCCAGGGTAGATGCCGGCTTGGGCCGGCACGCTCTGCGGCCAAAGCGGCTTTGCTGGTAAAGTGCTCAACTGACATAACGCCGTAGAAATCTGGCGCGCCGGCGACGGCGCTAAGTGGGCGTAAGCCCAACCCGACGAGGCGAGCTGTGGTGCTCCTCGTCTGGTGCGCGCGCTCGCGTGTGAGAGCTGACTTAGAGGAGTGCCAATGGACAACCCAAGGCCCGAGAAGGTGGCGGTCGTAGACGAAGTGCGTGAACGCCTTCGCCAGGCGGACGCAGTGATCGTGACGGAGTACCGGGGCCTGAAGGTCAAGGATTCTGGCGGCGCTCAGGCGGAGCATCGCCCCTTTGGGAGCCGAATACCGGGTTTTCAAAAACACCCTGGTCCGGATAGCTGCAAGTGATGACCTCGAGGGGTTTGCCAAGCTCCTCACAGGCCCGACGGCCCTCGCTTTTGTGGACGGGGACGCTGCCGCTGTCACCAAGACGCTTCGGGATTTCTCGAAAGCCAACCCGCTCCTGCTGATCAAGGGCGGGCTCCTCGGCACCTCTGTGCTCGGGCCGGAAGCAACGGTGGCGCTCGCAGACCTGCCCTCACGCGAGGTCCTGCTGGCACGCTTGGCCGGCGCATTGGCAGCGCCGCTGCAGAGCCTTGCGGGCTTGTTCGCCGCCGTACCCCGCGACTTTGCGTACGGCCTCGCGGCGCTCAGGGACAAGCGCAGCGCCGAAGAGAGCTGAACACCCGGATTTGGCGGGCGACCCCCACTAACTCATCGACCAGTACCAACGAAACAGGAGCACAACAAAGATGGCAAGCACCACCCTCACCAAGGACGAGATCCTCGAAGCGATCTCGAGCATGACTGTCCTCGAGCTGTCTGAGCTGCTCAAGGCCTTCGAAGAGCGCTTCGGCGTCACCGCAGCGGCCCCGGTGGCCGTCGCAGGGGCGGCCGGCCCGGCTGCCAGTGCCGCAGAGGCACCCGCCGAAGAGGAGCAGGACGAGTTCGACGTCATCCTCACCGGGGCAGGCGACAAGAAAATCCAGGTTATCAAGGAAGTCCGCGCTCTCACCAGCCTCGGGCTGAAGGAAGCCAAGGACGTCGTTGACGGTGCCCCTAAAGCTGTCCTCGAAAAGGTCAGCAAGGAGGACGCCGAGAAGGCGAAAGCGCAGCTTGAAGCGGCTGGGGCAACAGTCGAACTGAAGTAGCGGCTCGCCCGGCAGGCGGCAGCTAAAGCCGTCCCCTGGCTGGTAGGGACTGGTTGCGGGCGCCAAGCCCGCAATCCGGGCCCCAATCGCTTGACCAGGTCGCCTCGCTGGCTTACCCTAGTCCTAAGGGCCGCGAGGTGACCTGTGAGCGCGTGTTTGCCGCGTCAGTGCGAGACGTTGTATACTGATCAGTTGCCGTGCCCTGTCCGTTCGCGTCCTTAGTCATTAGGGCGGCGGCTTGGCGCGCCTCTGTGGCCACCGCATCTTCCGAGGAGTAGTCCTTGCCGTCTCGCCCCGCAACCCGGGAGCGCTTTTCTTTTGCGAACCTCGATGAGGTCCTGCCGCTCCCGGATTCTGATCTCAGTCCAACGCGATTCTTTCCAGTGGTTCCTCGATAAGGGTCTGGCGGAAGCATTCCGCGACATCAGTCCTATCGAAGACTTTTCTGGCTCACTTAAGCTCATTTTGGAGTTTGACCCTAGTGACCAGGACCTCCGGCCCCCGCCGAAGTTCTCGGTCGAAGAGTGCAAAGAAAAAGACATGACCTATGCGGCGCCGATCTTCGTGCGCGCGCAGTTCCAAAACGCCAATACCGGTGAGATAAAAGAGCAGACGGTCTTTATGGGGGACTTCCCCGTGATGACCGACCGCGGCACGTTCATCATCAACGGGACTGAGCGGGTCGTTGTCTCCCAGCTCGTACGCTCCCCCGGGGTCATCTTCCAGCCCGGGCGCGACCTGAAGACGATCGTCACCGGGACGGTCCACCCCTACCGCGGTGAGTGGATCGAGTTCGACGTCGAAGCCAAGCCGGGCAAGGACATCAGTGCCGGCTCCCGCGTGGCCCGCAAGAGGCGGCTGTCGCTTTTCACCTTGCTACGCGCGCTCGGTTACGCCGACGAGGCGTTCCTGGAGCGCTTCGTGCGCCATTTTGAGTTCCTAGAGCCCCAGTGGGACCGTGAGCGCGAGCTCGCTCCCAACCAGGAGGACGCGCTGCTCGAGATCTACAAGCGTGCCCGCCCCGGGGAACCCCCCTCGGTCGAATCGGCGCGCGCCTATTTCGAGAACGCCTTCTTCAACCCGAAGCGCTACGACCTCACGAGGGTCGGTCGGTACAAGCTGGACCGGAAACTAGGCCCCGAAATACAAAAGATCGAGTCCCTCTTCGGCATCGAGCTGGACCGGCCCGTGCCGGGCCAAACGGTGCTCTCCAAGAGCGAGGTGCTCGCGGCGAGCACCTACCTGCTCCACCTTGCACAGGGTGAGGCGGGCTACCGCTTGGACGACCAGGACCACTTCGCCAACCGTCGTGTCCGCTCGGTCGGGGAGCTGATCCAAAACCAGGTCCGCGTCGGGCTTTCGCGCATGGAGCGAGTTGTCCGCGAGCGCATGACGACTCAGGACGTCGAGGCGATCACCCCGCAGACGTTGATCAACATCCGCCCGGTGGTTGCGGCGATCAAGGAGTTCTTCGGGACCAGCCAGCTGTCGCAGTTCATGGACCAGACAAACCCGCTGTCGGGCCTGACCCACAAGCGTCGCCTCTCTGCGATGGGCCCCGGCGGCCTCTCCCGTGAGCGTGCCGGCTTCGAGGTCCGTGACGTCCATAGCTCTCACTATGGGCGCATGTGCCCGATCGAGACTCCCGAGGGCCCCAACATCGGCCTTATCGGCCACCTCGCGACTTACGGCCGGATCAACGAGTACGGCTTCATCGAGACCCCTTACCGCCGTGTCACCGATGGCAAGGTCACGACCGAGATCGTTTACCTCGCGGCCGACGAGGAAGAGGAATACGTCATCGCGCAGGCGAACGCCAAATTGGCGCCGGATGGGACTCTGACCGACCAGCGTGTGCTGGTGCGGCGTGCTCCGCAAGGCCCTGGTGTACGCGTCGGCGCGGGAGGCACTACGTATGGGACCACCAGCGAAGTCGACTTCGTGCCGCCTTCGGAAGTCGATCTCATGGACGTTTCTCCCAAGCAGATCATCTCGATCTCGACGGCTTTGATCCCCTTCATCGAGCACGACGACGCCAACCGCGCCCTCATGGGTGCCAACATGCAGAAGCAGGCAGTCCCCCTCGTGCACCCCGAGGCACCGTTCGTCGGTACCGGGGTGGAGGGCCGTGCCGCCCGCGACACCGGTGACGTCGTGATGGCTGAGGGCAACGGGACCGTCGTCGAAGTCTCCGGCGAGCACGTCATAGTCGAGTACCGCGAAAACCAGTCCGACCGATGGGGCAAGACCCTCGGGCGCAAGGTTTACCCGGTCTACAAGTTCCGCAGGTCAAATCAGAACACCTGTTTCAACCAGCGGATCGTCGTCGACGAGGGCCAACCTGTCGGAGCCGGGGACATCCTTGCCGACGGCCCTTCGACCGAAGGCGGCGAGCTCGGCCTTGGCAAGAACCTGCTCGTAGCGTTCATGCCCTGGGAGGGCTACAACTACGAGGACGCGATCATCCTGTCCGAGAGGCTGGTGCGCGACGACGTCCTGTCGTCGGTCCACATCGAGGAGCACGAGGTCGACGCCCGCGACACCAAGCTCGGTGCCGAAGAGATCACCCGTGACATCCCCAACCTTTCCGAGGAGATCCTGAAGGATCTCGACGACCGAGGCATTATCCGTATCGGTGCAGAGGTCGGGGCGGGCGACGTCCTGGTCGGCAAGGTCACGCCTAAGGGCGAGACGGAGCTGACACCGGAGGAAAGGCTCTTGCGGGCGATCTTCGGTGAAAAGGCGCGCGAAGTGCGGGACACCTCTCTCAAGGTGCCCCACGGCGAGTCCGGCAAGGTCATCGACGTCCGGGTGTTCTCACGTGAGGATGCCCACGAGCTTCCCCCTGGTGTGAACCAGCTCGTGCGTGTATATGTGGCCCAAAAGCGCAAGATCACCGAAGGTGACAAGCTCGCCGGCCGCCACGGCAACAAGGGCGTTATTTCCAAGATCCTGCCTGTCGAGGACATGCCGCACCTTGCCGACGGGACGCCCGTCGACGTGATCCTCAACCCCCTCGGTGTCCCCTCCCGGATGAACGTCGGCCAGGTGCTCGAGAGCCACCTCGGTTGGGCCGCTCGCTGGGGCTGGGAGATCGAAGGTAAAGGTGAGCCACGCAAGATCGCCAAGTCTCGCAAGACCACCCCTGTCGCTCGGCCGTCCAGCTATCTGGCGACGCCGAGCTTCGACGGTGCCCACTGGGACGAAGAAGATCAGGCCGGAAGGCACCCGACCATCAGGAAGATTTTCGAGAACCTGAACCCGGAGTCACCCGGTACCGAGTACGGCGACCACGGTCGCCTTATCGGGCCCGACGGCAAGGCGGTCCTTTACAACGGGCGCACCGGGGAGGCCTACGACAACCCGATCTCGATCGGCTACATATACATTTTGAAGCTGGCCCACCTCGTGGACGACAAGATCCACGCCCGGTCCACTGGCCCGTACTCGATGATCACCCAGCAGCCGCTCGGTGGTAAAGCGCAGTTCGGTGGCCAGCGCTTCGGTGAAATGGAAGTCTGGGCCCTCGAGGCCTATGGCGCGGCCTACGCGCTCCAGGAACTGCTCACGATCAAATCCGACGACGTGCTTGGCCGGGTCAAGGTCTACGAAGCGATCGTAAAGGGCGACAACATACCCGAACCCGGGATACCTGAGAGTTTCAAGGTCCTCATCAAGGAAATGCAGAGCCTGTGCCTGAACGTCGAGGTGCTCTCCACTACCGGAGAGCAGATCGAGATGCGAGACCTGGACGAGGACGTGTTCCGCACGGCCGAGGAGCTTGGGATCGACATCAGCAGGCCGGAGCGCGGTTCTGACGAAGAGGACGCGCGGCGCGCGAGCGAGAGGAGTTTTTAGGCGATGCTGGACGTAAACAATTTCGAACAACTGCGGATTGGGCTCGCTACCGCTGATGGCATCCGGACGTGGTCCAACGGTGAGGTGAAAAAGCCGGAGACGATCAACTACCGCACGCTCCGCCCGGAAAAGGACGGCCTTTTCTGCGAGAAGATCTTCGGTCCTACCAAGGACTGGGAGTGCTACTGCGGCAAGTACAAGCGTGTCCGGTTCAAGGGCATCATCTGTGAGCGTTGCGGCGTAGAAGTAACGCGTTCCAAGGTCCGGCGCGAGCGCATGGGCCATATCGAGCTGGCTGCACCGGTGGTCCACATCTGGTACCTCCGAGGCACCAGGTCTTGGTTGGCCTACCTGCTCATGGGCACCGAAGCCCGCGAGGAGCTGAAGGCGAAGCAGCTCGAAAAAGTGATCTATTTCGCAGCCAACCTTGTCACCTGGGTCGACGAGGAGCGCCGCCACACTGATCTGCCCAACCTCGAGGTGGAGCTCAACGAGGAGCTGGCCGACATCGTGCGGACGCGCGACCTCGATATCGACAGGCGTTACAAGGAGCTCGAAGAAGAGCTGGCAAAGCTAGAGGGCGAAGGCGCGAAGGACTCCGAGCTGAAGGCCCGCCAGCGCCAGGTCGACAAAGAGGTCGGTTCCATTCGCGATCATGCCGACCAGGAAGGTGAGCTCGTAAAGCGCGCCTTCGACGAGTTCCGGGACCTGCACGGCCGCAAGATCATCGAAGACGAAATGCTGTGGCGGGAGCTGCGCGACCGCTTCGGCGATTACTTCCGCGGCGGTATGGGGGCCGAGGCCATCGCTCAGCTGATCGAAGAGCTCGACCTCGACGAAGAAGAAGTCAAGCTGCGTGAGGTCATCGAGCCCGACGAGGGCAAGCGCCACCTCTCGGTGCAGCGCAAGCAAAAAGCCATCAAGCGCTTGAAGATCGTCTCGGCTTTCAACCGCCGCGACGACTCCGGCCGGCGTGTCAACGACCCGCGGGCGATGATCCTCGATGTCGTGCCTGTCATCCCGCCCGAGCTGCGCCCGATGGTACAGCTGGACGGTGGCCGTTTCGCGACCAGTGACCTGAACGACCTCTACCGCAGGGTCATCAACCGCAACAACCGCTTGAAGAGGTTGCTCGACCTCGGTGCCCCCGAGATCATCGTCAACAACGAAAAGCGGATGCTCCAGGAGGCGGTAGACGCCCTGTTCGACAACGGTCGACGTGGGCGCCCGGTGACCGGTCCCGGGAACCGGCCTCTCAAGAGCCTTTCCGACATGCTCAAGGGCAAGCAGGGCCGGTTCCGCCAGAACCTGCTCGGCAAGCGCGTCGACTACTCCGGCCGCTCGGTGATCGTGGTCGGGCCGCAGCTCAAGCTGCACCAGTGCGGCCTGCCCAAGCAGATGGCGCTCGAACTGTTCAAGCCGTTCGTAATGAAGCGTCTCGTCGACCTCGAGCTCGCCCAAAACATCAAGTCCGCCAAGCGGATGGTCGAGCGTCGTCGTACCCACGTCTGGGACGTGCTCGAAGAGGTCATCAAGGAGCACCCCGTCCTGCTCAACCGTGCCCCGACGTTGCACCGTCTCGGCATCCAGGCTTTCGAGCCGGTACTAGTCGAGGGCAAGGCGATCCAGATCCACCCGCTCGTCTGCACCGCCTTCAACGCCGACTTCGATGGCGACCAGATGGCCGTGCACCTGCCTCTTTCTGCAGAGGCTCAGGCAGAAGCCCGGATCCTGATGCTCTCGGCGAACAACATCCTTTCGCCTGCGACAGGCCGGCCCATTGTCACGCCTACCCAGGACATGGTCTTCGGGGCTTATTACCTCACGCTCCAAAAAGACGGCCTGAACGGTGAGGGCCGCGTGTTCCGTCACCTCTACGAGGTGCGCCACGCGCTCGAGTCAGGGGCCGTCGACCTGCACGCCAAGGTGACCTGGCGGCGCCCCATCGTCGCAGTAGCCCCTCAGGAGATCGACGGCGAGGTCCCGGAAGCGGAGATCGAGGCGACAGTTGCCGGCGAGGAAGCTGTTGCGAGCAACGGGGCCGAGGCGGTGCCTTACGAGACGATCGAGACGACTCCCGGCCGGATAATTTTCAACACGGCATTGCCGGCCGACTTCCCCTTCGTCAACGACATCGTCGGCAAGCGCGCCCGCAGCATCGGGTCCATAGTCGAGGTGCTCGCCAGCAACTACCACCGTGTCGCTGTTGCCGACAGCCTCGACAAGATCAAGGAGCTCTGCTACCGATACGCAACGCAGTCGGGCCTAACGATCTCGATGGAAGACGTCAAGGTGCCCGCCAGCAAAGCGGCGATAGTCGCCCGCCACGAGGCCGATGCTGAAAAGGCCGAGAACCAGTTCAAGCGCGGCATCATCACCGACGACGAGCGACGCCAGAAAGAGATCGAGATCTGGACGACCGCCAACTCCGAAGTCGGCAAGGCGATGGAGGAGACGCTCCGCAAGATCCCGTTCAACCCGCTTGACATGATGGTCGACTCCGGAGCTCGTGGTAACCCCCAGCAGGTCCGCCAGATCGCCGGCATGAAGGGCCTGGTGTCGAACCCCCGAGGCGAGATGATCCCTCGCCCGATCGTCTCCTCGTTCCGAGAGGGCCTTTCGGTGCTCGAGTACTTCATCTCGACTCACGGCGCCCGCAAAGGCCTCGCCGACACCGCCCTGCGCACCGCTGACTCCGGCTACCTGACTCGCCGCCTCGTCGACGTTGCTCAGGAGCTCATCGTCCGCGAGCTCGACTGTGGGAGCACTCGTGGGATCTGGGTCCGCAATGTCCGCCCGGACGACGAAAAGGCCCGCCAGTACTTGGAGACTCGCCTCGACGGCCGGGTGATAATTCGCGACGTTACGCTTTCGGACGGCACCGTTTTGCCGGCCGGGACCGAAGTCAGCGTCGAGATCATGGCAACGTTGCGCGACGACCCAGCTGTCACCGAGGTGATGGTGCGGTCGGTACTTACTTGCGAGTCCAAGCAGGGGATTTGCTCCTCCTGCTACGGCCGCTCGCTCGCTGCGGACCAGCACATCGAGCTCGGAGAAGCGGTCGGTGTCATCGCCGCACAATCCATCGGTGAGCCGGGCACTCAGCTGACGATGCGTACCTTCCACACCGGCGGTATCGCCGGTGAGGACATCACCCACGGCCTTCCCCGCGTAGTCGAGCTTTTCGAAGCCCGCACTCCAAAAGGAGCCGCAGTGCTGGCTCGCACCTCGGGTGTCGTGCGCATAGTCGAAGAGGACAACAGCCGCCGTGTCGCGATCATCGGGGACGACGGCACCGAGGACGTCTACACGGTGGCGCTGCGCGCAAAGCTGGCGGATGGCATCAGGGAAGGTGTCGAACTGGCGGCCGGTGACGCGATCATCGAGGGCCCCGCGACCCCAAGCAGTTGCTCGAGATCAAGGGCATCCGCGAGACCCAGCAGTACCTCGTCGAAGAGGTACAACAGGTCTACCGAGACCAGGGCGTGTCGATCCACGACAAGCACATTGAGCTCATCGTCCGTCAGATGCTGCGCAGGGTGCTTGTGGCCGAGCAAGGCGAGTCCCCGTTCTTGCCGGGCGAGCGTGTCGATGCCCGGTACTTCGCAGAGGTCAACCGGGAACTGGTCCAGGAGGGCAAGCGGCCCGCCGAAGGCCGGCCGGAGCTGATGGGTATTACCAAGGCTTCGCTGGCCACAGACAGCTGGCTGTCTGCCGCCTCGTTCCAGGAAACGACCCGGGTGCTTACCGAAGCCGCCATCGAAGGCAAGTCCGACCTGCTCTTCGGGCTGAAGGAGAACATCATCATCGGCAAGCTCATCCCTGCCGGCACCGGGATGCCCCGTTACCGCGACGTCGTGGTCGACGCACCCGAGGTGCAGCGCATGACGTTCTGGACTTCGGACGAGGAGCCGGGCACGGAAGACCTGGCCGCCTGGTTGGCGAGCATCGGCAGCGGCACGGGCACCGACGGTGGGGCCAGCTTCGACCCGAGCGGCGATTACCAGGATCCGTACGTGTACGGGGCCAACTACGACCAGGTCCCCGACGTCCCTTACGATGGGGGCGACGAGGCGGCACCGACCGGCTGAGCAACCTCAGCCCTAAGAAAGCACGTTTTTTGTGAGCAACGGGGAGCGACCTCTTAATCCGAGGTGGCTCCCCGTTTGTGCTTAGTCAACTTTAAGCCGGCTCTCAGCGCTGCCTGAGCCGACCGGCTTATCGTTCTGCCATCACGTCCTGGAGGTTTGCCCAATGACGATGGCACCTGAGGAGCGCAACGCGCGCGGGGCCAACCGTTGCCCGTTGCTCAATGGGACGAAGACGGCGGTGCGGCGGGCGCTAACGGCTCGGCCGGGACCGAATTTTACGGACAGGACCAGTTCGAGCAGGTCCTTCCCCGCAAGCCGTGGCTTAGGCGCCGGTGGAAGTCCCTTGTTGCCCTTTTGGTCGTCATCGCGCTCGCCGTGGGCGCTGGGGTCTACTTCTTGGGGGGCGGCTCGAGTTCCACCACGTACCGGACCGAAGCGGCAACCATTGGCGACGTCCGCGAGACGACATCTGCTTCGGGCACCCTCGAGCCGGCGACCCAAGCCACCGTCAACTTCGCAGTGGCTGGCACTGTCAACGGGGTCAAGGTCAGCGTCGGGCAAGTGGTCAAGGCCGGGCAGGTGTTGGCAACGCTTCAGACCCCGACGTTGCAAAGCGACGTGGAGCAAGCACAGGCGACCTTGGACACCGCCGAGGCCAAATTGGACTCAGACCAGATGGACCAAACTGTCATGCAGGCGCAGGACAGCGTTTCCACCGCTCAGCTCACGCTCTCCCAGGACCAGGAAAGCGTCACGAGCACGCAGAGCACTAACGCAATGGCCCTGACCCAGGCCAAGCAAGCCGTCAGCCAAGCCCAGGCGCAGTTGGCCAACGACAAGGCCACGGGCGAGCAGTCAGTGAGCCAAGCCGAGGCGCAGTTGGCCGACGATAAGACCACCGGTCAACAATCGGTGAGCCAAGCCGAGACCCAGTTGGCCGACGACAAGACCCAGGGAGAGCAGTCGCTCGCTCAGGCCCAGGCTCAACTGACCAGCGACAAGGCTCAGGGCCAGCCGAACGTCAGTGCAGCTCAAAGCCAGCTCGCAAATGACAAGTCAACGGGGCAACAATCGGTCAGCGAAGCTCAGGCCCAGCTGGCAAACGACAAGTCCACCGGCCAGCAATCGGTCAGCCAAGCCGAGGCCCAATTGGCTACTGACAAGTCCACCGGCCAGCAATCGGTCAGCCAAGCCGAGGCCCAATTGACCACAGACAAGACGCAGGGCGCGCAATCGGTTGCTCAGGCCCAGTCTCAACTGGCCAGCGACAAGGCTCAGGGCGCACAAGCCGTTAGCGAGGCTAAAGCGCAGCTTGCGACCGACCAGGAAACTTTGTCTGCGGACAAGGCAACCTTGGCGCTGGACAAATCCTCGTTGTCCGCGGACCAGGAAAAAGAAGCGGTTGACTGCAAGGGCAATGGGGCCGCCGGCGGCGTCATCGCCAGCACCAGTACGAAGTCGTTGCCGTCCGCCACGGGCGGCTCCGGTTCGGGCGGCTCCTCGGGGACCACGGGTAGCTCGACTTCGGCATGCGGGGCTGACGAGAGCGCGGTGACCGTTGCCCAGCAGACCGTGACCTCCGACCAGCAGAAGATCGCGTCCGATGGCCAGGCCATTACCAAGGACCAACAGGGGATCAGCACGGCGGGACAGAGCTTGGCTACTACCGAGCAGAAGGACACCGAGGCAGTCAGTACCGCCGAGCAGAGCTTGGCTACCACCGAGCAGAAGGACACCGAGGGGGTCAATACCGCCGAGCAGAGCCTGGCCAGTACCGAGCAGAAGGACGCCGACGCCCTGAAGAGCGCCCAGCAGAGCCTTGCTGCCACCGAACAGAAGGACGCCGACGCTCTGAAGAGCGCGCAGCAGAGCCTGGCCACTGGCGAACAGAAGGACAATCAGTCGATCAGCTCGACCAACCTGAGCCTCGGCACCACTGAACAGAAGGACAACCAGGCGATAAAGACCGCCCAGGAGGCCCTGGCGACCACTGAACAAAAAGACGAGCTGTCGATAAAGACCGCCCAGCAGGCCCTGGCTACCACCGAACAAAAAGACGAGCAGGCGATAAAGACCGCCCAGCAGAACCTGGCTACCACCGAGCAAAAAGACGAGCAGGCGATTGTCACGGCTCAGGAAAACCTTGCGTCGACTCAACAAAAGGACGCTCAGTCACTTCAGCAGGCGCAAGACCAGGTGATCTCGGCTACTTCCCAGCTCACCCAGGCGCAAGCGGCCCTTGCTGCCGACAAGGTCGGTCAGCCCCCCACGGTTACCTCCGACCAGGCGACCATAGCTGCCGACGAAGTGGCGCTGACCGAAGCGAAGAACAACCTCTTAGATGCCACTCTCACAGCTCCGGTCGGCGGGACGGTGGTGTCAACTGACCTCTCTGACGGCGAGACCGTCTCGGCCGGGAGCACCACCGTGACTGGCGGGGCCACCTCGAGCACCTCCAGCGGTTCGACCGGGGGCACGGGCAGCTCGGGCACGGGCACCGGAAGTGGCAGCACCGGCTCTGGGAAAGCCAGCGCTGGCTCCAGTTCGACCGGCTCCAGTTCGACAGGCTCCAGTTCGACAGGCTCCAGTTCGACCGGCTCCAGTTCGACCGGCTCAAGCAGTTCGAGTTCCAGCAGCTCCAGCTCGACGTCGGGGCAGGTCGTGATCGAACCGCTCAACTCGTTCATAGTGAGCGTGGACGCCACGACCTCCCAGATAGCCGACATCCAGGACCAGGAACAGGCTGAGATCACCCCGACGGGCACCAGCACGACCGCCTACGGGATCGTCACGACGATCAGCAGCGTCGGGACTACCACGAGCGGCGTCACGACTTTCCCCGTGACGATCACCGTTACCGGGAGCCCAACGGGGCTTTATGCGGGCGCCTCTGCCGAAGTCGAGATCATCGTGCGCCAGTCCACCAACGTGCTTGTCGTGCCCACTACCGCGGTGCACACGGTGGGGACGAGCTCGTTCGTATACCTCCTGAAAAACGGCAAAGAGGTTGAGCAAGCGGTCACCGTCGGCGCAGTGGGCAGCCCCTATACCCAGATCACCTCTGGCCTGAAAAGTGGTCAGGACGTCGTCATCGCCTCGCTCTCAGCCAGCAGTTCCACGAGTGGCAGCACCGGCACTGGTACTGGCAGGGCGGTCTTCGGCGGCGGGGGCTTCGGAGGAGGAGCCGGGTTCCCAGGCGGCGGGTTCGGAGGAGGCGGCGGCTTCGGCGGCCGCGGAGGGTGATGGGCCCGATGACGCAGGGCCAACCAACCGCAGCCCAACGGCCGATAGTGCAGTTGGTCAACGTATGGAAGACGTACACACCCACGTCGGTCCCGGTGCACGCGTTGCGGGGCGTATCGATTTCGGTCTTCCCCGGGGAGTACATCTCAGTGATCGGCCCCTCAGGGTCCGGGAAGTCCACGTTCATGCACATACTGGGCTGCCTCGACGTCCCGACATCGGGGCACTACTACCTCGCCGGCACCGATGTGAGCGAGATGGACGAGGAGCACCTGGCTAAGGTGCGCAACCGCAGGATCGGTTTTGTCTTCCAGCAGTTCCACCTGCTGCCCAGCCTCAATGCTTGGCGCAATGTGGAACTGCCGCTCATATATGCCGGGGTGGACCGCAAGAGCAGGCGGCTGAGGGCGCTCGAAGCGCTTGACGAGGTCGGGCTGGGTGACAGGGTCGACCATCACCCGAACGAGCTGTCGGGCGGCCAGCAGCAAAGAGTCGCCGTGGCACGCGCCCTGGTCACCGGGCCCGATTTGCTCCTTGCCGACGAGCCGACAGGCAATTTGGACTCCCGCTCGAGCGCCGACGTGCTCGGGATGATGGAAGCGTTGCACCAGCAGGGGCGCACGATCGTCCTGATCACCCACGAGCAGGACGTAGCCGAAGCCGCCCAGCGCATAATGCGCTTCCGCGACGGCAAGTTCCTGCCCGGCAGCGGAGTGCCCGGGAACGCAGAGGCCGTGGTATGAGCTGGTGGGAGACCCTGCGTTCCGGGATGCAATCGATCGCGAGCCACAGGCTGCGCTCCAGTCTGACTGTGCTCGGCATCCTTATCGGTATTGCGGCGGTGATCCTCACCGTCGGGTTCGGCGAGGGGGCAACTTCTTCGGTCAACTCCGCGATCAGCGCGCTCGGCACTAACTTATTGATCGTTACCCCAGGGAGCACCACGACCGGGTTGGTGCGGGGCGGCTTTGGCTCGTCGTCCACCTTGACCTACCAAAACGCAGTTGACCTAGCCAACAAGATCGATTGCCCGGACGTTGCTGCGGTGGCTCCCCAGGTCTCGAGCGAGGCGAGCTTGGTGGCCGGCAACGAGAACTGGACCACGAGCGTCAACGGCTCGACTCCCGCCTGGCTCTCGGTGCGGGGACGTTCCATGGCCGAGGGGTCCTTCTTCACCCAGCAGGAGATGAAGGACGACTCCAACGTGGTCGTCCTCGGGCAAACCACCGCCGAGGAGCTCGGCCTATTTTCTCCCGTCGGGGAGTCGGTGGACATCGGCAACATCCCCTTTACGATCATCGGGGTCCTCAATAGTGCGGGCAGCTCGACGACGACCAACGAGGACGACCTTGCGGTAATCCCTATAACCACCGCGCAAAGCGAGTTCCTCGGTACTTCCTCGGTGTCGACCATTTACCTCGAGGCGTCCTCGCAGTCGACGATGGGAGCGGCCGACGCCGAGGCGACTGACGAACTACTCGCTCTTCACGGCATTACCGACCCCGCCGACGCCGACTTCACAATAACGAGCCAGACCACTATCGACAACACGCTCACCTCGGCCGATAAGACCCTTACGATCCTGCTCGGGGGGATCGCGGCAATCTCGCTCCTGGTTGGCGGTATCGGGGTGATGAACATAATGCTCGTCTCGGTCACAGAGCGGATCAAGGAAATCGGCCTCCGAAAAGCCTTAGGGGCAACGCCTCGCATTATCTTGCGCCAGTTCCTGGTCGAAGCATCGACCCTCGGCCTGGTTGGCGGTATTGCTGGAGCAGGCCTCGGCATTCTTGGAGCAGAGATCATCCCGGATTTCGTCTCAAACCAGATCACGATCTCGGCTTACGCGACCGTCGGTTCCATTGTCGTGGCAATCCTCATCGGTATTGCGGCCGGTGTCTACCCAGCGTTCCGCGCCGCACGTCTCGCTCCGATCCAGGCGCTTCGCAGCGAATAGTTCTCAGCTCATGCATATAGGAGGAACAACTAGGTGACATATCTCAAAATGCCCTCCGGCGGGACGCGCCGTACCGCGTCCGTCGTTGGTCTATTGGCAGTCATGTCTTTGATGGCGGCGGCATGCGGTGGGGGAGGCTCAAGTGCTGCCAAAGCGCCGGCTACCACGACGGCTCCTGCTACGACGACGACAACCGGAGCGACCGCCGCCAACGCGGGCGGCCCCGGCGCGGGGGGTGGTACTGGCGCGGCGGGCGGACCTGGCGGCCCTGGCGGGGCAGGGTCGTCCGCGTTCAGGCCGGCGGCTACGGGCAGCATCGCCAGCATTACAGGCAACACCTTGGAGGTGCAGAACACCGAGACGGGCCAGACGACCGTTGACCTGACCGCCTCGACCACCATCACCGCCAGCCTGAAGGCGACCTTGGCCGATGTGAAAGTGGGCGAGTGTATTACGGCCACCGGCTCGAAAGGCTCGGCCGGCGCTGTGAAGGCCGCAACCGTAACGATCCTCCCGTCGACGGGCGGGACCTGTAACCGCGGGTTCGGCGGTGGTCCCGGCGGCGGTGGTGGCTTCGGCGGTGGCGGGTTTGGCGGTGGCGGCTTCGGGGGTCGCACCTCTGGCACCTTCCCAGCCGGCGGGTCTCGGCCGCGCACGTCGGTCCCACGGCCAGCGGGGACTGTCGCTTTCGCGCTCGGCAAAGTAACAGCGGTGTCGGCGTCGACAATCACCGTGCAGGGCACCCGCTTCGCCTTTGCCGGTCGCACTACGTCCACCACGAGCGGGGCGGCCACTACAACGACGGCTGCAGCCCCCGGGCCGGAAATAGTGACTGTGAGCACGGCGACCAAGTACCTAGAGACAGGAAGGGCTACCGCCAGCCAATTGAAGGTAGGCGAGTGCGCCAGCGCGATCGGCACGACGAACAACATCGGAGTTGTCACCGCGAGGGCCCTCACGATCACCCAACCGACGTCCGCCGGCTGTACGGCGACGGGCTTCGGTGGCGGCTTCGGAGGCGGCTTCGGCAGAGGTGGCGGTTTCGGTAGGGGCGGCACCGGCACAGCTGGCGGCCGGGCGCCGGCGGGAGTGCATCGTGAGCCGGCGCAAGGCGGGCTCGGCTCGCTGGGTGCCTGCAGTCGCATTGCTCGCGGGCCTGCCTTTGGCGGGCCTCGGCCTGACGGCTGCATCGCTTCCTTTGGCCGATGTTGCCTCGGCGACCACCGGCTGCACGGGCACGCTGTCGGGGATCCAGTTGACGGCCGGCTCTCCACAGCTCGCCAAGGTCGGTACCGCCTTCGCCGATCCCCTCGAAGCCACGGTCGTGGACACGGGGGGCTGCCCGGTGCCGTTCGCCAACGTTGTGTTCTCGACGCCTGGCACCGGGCCCAGCGCCAACTTCGCGGGGGGCCTCGGCGCCGACACCGTTACCACCAACGCTCAGGGCGTAGCGACGGCCCCCGCGCTCACGGCCAACGACATCAGCGGGTCCTACAACGTGACAGCTGAGATCCAGAACACCACGTTCGCCGTCACCTTCGACCTGACCAACACGACGACCGGGGTCGCGAGCACCGTTACGGCGGTATCCGGCAACAGCCAGTCGGCAGAGGTCGGCGCCCAGTACAACGCTCCCCTCGAGGTTGCCGTTACTGACGCTTACGGTGCCCCCGTCGAGGGCACGACCGTCAACTTCACGGTGGTCACCACGAGTGGGGCGGGCGCGACCTTCGTCGGTGGTGGTGCCACTGCTGCCGTGCAAACCAGTTCCAGCGGGACCGCCACGAGCCCGTTGCTCGTTGCCGGTTCAACGGTCGGGACGTTCAGCGTGTCAGCGACCGTCACCGGGGTGAGCTCGCCCGTGACCTTCACCCTCTCGAACGTCGCTTCGGCACCTACCGCGATTGCCGTGGGGACTGGTTCTTCCCAGAACACCGAGCTCGGGACCACTTTCGCGGTACCCCTCGCGGTAACTGTGACCGACACCAACGGCAACGACGTCGTTGGGGCCAGCGTCACATTTAGCGCCCCAAGGAGCGGGCCCAGCGGCGTATTTGCTGGTTCCGGGGCGACCGCCGTGGTCTTGACCAACTCGTCGGGTATCGCCACCGCTCCCGACTTTTCTGCCGACCAGGTAGCGGGCGGCTACATAGTCACGGCCAGCGTCGCGGGCCTGTCCAGCGAGGCAACCTTCGCCCTGGTCAACACCTCCCGGACGACCGCCAGCGTTACGGGCCCTGCGGGCACGTATTGGCTCGCGACCAGCACCGGGCAGGTGCTGCGTTCTGGCGACGCCGCCAACTATGGCGGTGCGAGCGGCAAGAAGCTGTCTGCGCCGATCGCGGCGATGGCTGCGATGCCGAGCGGTGGGGGTTACTGGCTGGTCGCCTCGAACGGGGTGGTCTACCCCTTCGGCAACGCCGTCTCGTACGGCCCGAAGTCCAGCCTCCATCCGGCGAAACCGATCGTCGGCATCGCCGCGACTGCTGACGGGAAGGGCTATTGGCTGGTCGCCTCAAACGGCCAGCTCTTCAGTTACGGCGACGCTGTCAACTATGGGTCGCCGGCGAAACTCCACCTGACCAAGGCGATCGTCGGCATTGCCGCCACACCCGATGGGAAGGGGTATTGGCTGGCGGCGTCCGACGGGGGCATCTTCAACTACGGTGACGCTGCTTTCCATGGTTCGACTGGCAGCTTGCACCTCAAGTCACCGATCGTGGGCATGGCAACCGCCCCTGGTGGCGCCGGCTACTGGCTCGTCGCTGCCGACGGAGGGGTCTTCGCCTTCGGGCGAGCGACGTTCTTCGGGTCCGGCGCCAGCCTGTCGCCCAAGCCCGTCAAGGCGATAGTGGCGACATCGGACGGCGATGGCTACTGGGTCGTAAGTGCCAACGGGACGGCGGCAGGCTTTGGTGATGCCGGGGCCCAGGGCTCAAGGTCGAGCGCAAAGACAACCGTTGTAGGCGGCGCGTCGTAAGGCGCGCCGGCCGCCGGCATCGAGCGTCTGGGCTTAGCGGCTAGGCCTGCTCGACGCGCTCGGCGTGCTGCTGAGCAAGTATGCAAAGCTCGGCCGCCTTGAACGCGTGGGCCTGGGTCATTGCGTGCTCGGTCCGATCGAGGCAGTCCCGTACGAGTTCGCCGAAGTACGGGTAACCGACCTTGCCGTGGGCTGCGAAGTGGTGCTCGCCTTGCCCGTCGACCATGTACACCTGGTCGCCCTCGTTTCCCCTGGCCACGTCCAGGTACTTGCGTAGCTCGATGTAGCCCTCGGTGCCGAGTATGAAAATCCTCCCGTCGCCCCAGGCGCTCAGCCCTTCCGGCGTGAACCAGTCGACCCGGAAGTAGCCCGAGGCACCGTTGCCGCCCACGAGGCTGCAGTCGCCGAAGTCGTCGAGGCCGGGGTGGTCCTTGTGCGCGTAGTTGGCTACCCGGCTCGACAGGACACGGGCATCGCTGTTGGCGGTGAAGTAGAGGAACTGTTCGGCCTGGTGGCTCCCGATGTCGCACAGGATGCCCCCGTAGCGTTCACGTTCGTAGAACCAGGCAGGCCGGGAGCTCAGGTTGGCCCTGTGCGGCCCCATGCCGAGAACCTGCAGCACCCTGCCTATCGCCCCGTCACGCACGAGCTGGCCTGCGAAAACGGCACTCTCCACATGAACTCGCTCGCTGTAGTAGACGGCGTACTTCCTTCCCGTTTCTTGTACCAATCGACGCGCCTGCGCCAGCTGCTCGAGAGTCGTGAGCGCGGGCTTGTCCGTGAAGTAGTCCTTTCCGGCCAACATCGCCTTGCTCCCCAAGCCGAGATGGTCGGACGGGACGGTGGCACCGGCGATCATTTGGACCGCGGGGTCGTCGAGCACCTGAGCCTCGCTGTCGGCAACCTCCACCTCGGGGAACCGGTCCGCAAACCCGGCGAGCTTGGCAGGGTCGGGGTCGTAGACCCATTTGAGCTGACCGCCGGCCTCGGTCAGCCCGTTGCACATCCCATAGATATGCCCGTGGTCCAACCCGATAGCGGCGAAGACGAACTCGCCTTCTTCGCAGGCAGGCGCTGACCTGCCCTTGGGTGCATAATTCATACCGTTAGCGGTAGCCACCCAGTTCTCCTCCCAAGCCGGTGCGGTCGGCCTCCATCTTGGCGCGTGGCCGACTTGGGAAACTCGGTTCTCGTGCTATCATGGCCCCTCGTCCCACGGGGCAGCGCCTTGGTTGTACGCGCCTCCGTCTAGTAAGACTTTTCTCCCTAGAGGTCCAGTGCCCACAATCGCTCAATTGGTTCGCAAGGGCCGCCAACAGAACTCCAAGAAGACCAAGACGCCGGCGCTCAAAGGTGCGCCGCAGCGCCGTGGCGTGTGCACGCGCGTCTATACCAACACGCCTAAGAAGCCGAACTCGGCCCTCCGCAAGGTCGCCCGCGTCAGGCTGTCGAGCGGGTTCGAAGTAACCGCCTACATCCCCGGCGTCGGCCACAACCTCCAGGAGCACTCGATCGTGCTCGTGCGCGGAGGCCGTGTCAAAGATCTCCCCGGGGTGCGCTACAAGGTCATCCGGGGCACCCTGGACACCGCCGGTGTGCGGGACCGCAAGCAAGCACGCAGCCGCTACGGCGCCAAGAAGGGTTAGAAAGGTCAAGATCAGAAATGCCGCGCAAAGGACCTGCTCCGCGCCGGGAACTATTGCCCGACCCGATCTACCGCTCCGTCTTGGTGACCCAGTTGGTCAACAAGATCCTGTCCCGGGGTAAGCGGAGCGTCGCCGAGAGGATCGTCTACGACGCTCTCGACAGCATCAAAGAGAAGACGGCCGCCGAGCCGATCAGCACGCTCAAGCGGGCCGTCGACAACACAAAGCCGCAATTGGAAGTCAAGAGCCGCCGTGTGGGTGGCGCTACCTACCAGGTCCCGGTGGACGTCAAACCGCGTAGGGCCACGACGCTTTCGGTGCGTTGGCTGGTAGGATATTCGAGGCAAAGACGCGAAAAGACGATGTCAGCGCGCTTGGCCAGTGAGTTGATGGATGCCTCCAACGGCGTGGGAGCAGCCGTCAAGCGCCGTGAAGACATGCACAAGATGGCTGAGTCCAATAAGGCTTTCGCCCACTACCGCTGGTAATACCAGCCACAGGTTCAACTGGCGTTCAACTGCCGCATAGGTGCCGCTAGTCAAAGGTCCGGCCACGCGCCGGGTTCGGCCCTCCATAACGGCCCTGGCCCCCTGGCCCAATAGCCAGGCGACGTCGCTGGCCGGCGATAAGTTGAAACCAACACAGATAACAGTCACCAGACCGAGGCACGAATGGCTGACGCCACCAACAAAAGAGAGTTCCCGCTCGCCAGGACCCGCAACATCGGGATCATGGCCCATATCGACGCGGGTAAGACCACCACTACCGAGCGCATCCTCTACTACACGGGCGTCAACTACAAGATGGGCGAGGTCCACGAGGGCAGCGCCACGATGGACTGGATGCCCCAGGAACAAGAGCGTGGTATCACGATCACCTCGGCGGCGACTACCTGCCAGTGGGCTGACCACCGCATCAACATCATCGACACCCCCGGCCACGTCGACTTCACTGTCGAGGTCGAGAGGTCGCTGCGCGTCCTCGACGGCGCTATCGCCGTCTTTGACGCAGTAGCCGGCGTCGAGCCCCAGACCGAGACTGTCTGGCGTCAGGCCGACAAGTACGAGGTACCCCGCATCTGCTTCGTCAACAAGATGGACCGGATCGGGGCCAACTTCTCCAGGTGCGTCGACATGATCGAGGACCGCCTCGGCGCGACGGTTGCGGTAATACAGCTCCCGATCGGTGTCGAGAGCAGTTTCGTGGGCGTGGTCGACCTGATCGAAATGAAGGCGCTTGTCTGGGGCGAGGAAGGCTCCTCCCGTGGCGAGTCGTACACGAGCGTCGAGATCCCGGCCAACCTCGCCGAGAAGGCTGCAGTTGCCCGCGCCACCCTGGTCGACGTCCTGTCCACCTTCGACGACAGCATCACGGAGCTCTTCCTTAACGAAGAGGAGATCCCTTCCAGCCTGCTTCGTACCGCCCTGCGGCGGGCGACGATCTCTGGCCAAGCGGTCCCGGTGCTCTGTGGGGCAGCCTTCAAGAACAAGGGCGTCCAGCCGATGCTCGATGCCGTCGTCAGCTTCCTCCCGAGCCCCCTCGATGTCCCGCCCACCAAGGGCAAGGACCTGAAGGGCGAGAAGGACCTGGAGCGCCTGCCGGACGACAAAGAGCCTCTTTCTGCCCTCGCGTTCAAGATCATGGCCGACCAGCACCTCGGCAAGCTCGTCTTCGCCCGCATCTATTCGGGCATGCTTGCCCAGGGCGACACGGTCCTCAACTCGACGCGCGACCGCAAGGAGCGCATCGGGAGGATCGTCCAGATGCATGCCAACCACCGTGAGCCACGCGACGTGGCTTACGCGGGCGACATCATCGCCTTGGTCGGGCTCAAGCACACGACTACCGGGGACACTCTCTGCGATCAGCACGACCCGATCGTCCTCGAGCGCCTTGACTTCCCCGAGCCCGTCATCCACGTAGCGGTCGAACCGAAGACCAAGGCTGACCAGGACAAGCTTTCGCGTGCCTTGCAGACGCTGTCAGAGGAAGACCCGACCTTCCGCGTGCATGGCGACGAAGACACCGGCCAGACGATCATCGGCGGCATGGGCGAGCTGCACCTCGAGGTCCTTGTGGACCGGATGCTGCGCGAGTTCCGTGTGGACGCCAATGTCGGCAAACCGCAGGTCGCCTACAGGGAGACGATCCGTACCGCAGTCGAAAAGGTGGAGCACCGCTACGTCCGCCAGACCGGCGGCCGTGGCCAGTACGGCCACGTCGTGCTCAACCTCGAGCCCACGGGCCCCGGAGGCGGTTACGAGTTCGTCGACAAGATCACCGGTGGTGTAATCCCCAAGGAGTACATCCCAGCAGTTGACGCCGGTATCCAGGACGCCATGCAGTCAGGCGTGCTGGCTGGGTTCCCCACGGTGGACCTCCGGGCAACCCTGGTGTACGGCTCGTACCACGACGTCGACTCTTCGGAAATGGCCTTCAAGATCGCGGCCTCGATGTGCTTCAAAGAGGCATGCAAGCGTGCCCACCCGGTGCTCCTCGAGCCGATCATGGCGGTCGAGGTCGTTACACCCGAGGACTACCTTGGAGATGTGATCGGAGACCTCGCCTCCCGCAGGGGCCATGTCGAGGGAATGGACCAGAGGGCAAACAACCAGGTTGTTCGCGCAGAAGTGCCGCTGGCCGAGATGTTCGGCTACGCGACTGACGTGCGCAGCCGCACGCAGGGTAGGGCGACCTACACCATGCAGTTCAGGAGTTACCAGGAGGTACCAGAGTCGGTCGCCAAGGAAATAGTGGCGCGAGTGCGCGGTGACTGAGCCGCTTCCGCCCTGTTCCGCCACCTGCTAGGGTACTAAACCGCCTCCGGCCGAGGGCCGGATTTGCACAGGGAGTATTTTTCAATGGCCAAGCAAAAATTCGAGCGCAACAAGCCCCACCTCAACGTTGGCACGATGGGGCATATCGACCACGGCAAGACGAGCTTGACCGCGGCGATTACCAAGGTCCTCGCTAAGCGTGACCCCAAGAACAACTCGAGCGTCGCCTTCGACCAGATCGACAAGGCGCCTGAAGAGAAGCAGCGCGGGATCACGATCAACATTGCCCACGTCGAGTACCAGACCGACAAGCGCCACTACGCGCACGTGGACATGCCTGGCCACGCCGACTACATCAAAAACATGATCACGGGTGCCGCTCAGGTCGACGGCGCGATCCTTGTTGTATCCGCCCCGGACGGCCCTATGCCCCAGACGCGTGAGCACGTGCTGCTTGCACGTCAGGTCGGTGTGCCTTCGATCGTCGTGGCCCTCAACAAGGTCGACGCAATGGACGACGAGGACCTGCTCGAGCTGGTGGAGCTCGAGGTCCGCGAGCTCCTAACCGCCTACGAGTTCCCTGGCGACGATACGCCTGTCGTCCGGGTGTCAGCCCTCAAGGCTCTCGAAGGGGATTCTGACGCCGAAGAGGCCATCCTCAAGTTGATGGACGCGGTCGACTCGTTCGTGCCGGAGCCGGTTCGTGAGATCGAGAAGCCCTTCCTCATGCCTGTCGAGGATGTCTTCACCATCTCCGGCCGTGGCACTGTGGCCACCGGCAAGGTGGAGCAAGGCATCATCAAGATCAACGACCCGGTCGAGATCGTAGGCCTGCACGCGACAGCCCGGACCGTCTGCACCGGCGTCGAGATGTTCCACAAACTGCTCGACCAAGGTCAGGCCGGCGACAACATCGGCGTGCTGTTGCGCGGCACCAAGAAGGAAGAGGTCGAGCGTGGCCAGGTTCTTTGTAAGCCCGGCTCGATCACGCCTCACAGCAACTTCGAAGCCAACGTCTACGTCTTGACCAAGGACGAAGGTGGACGCCACAAGCCGTTCTTCACCAACTATCGGCCCCAGTTCTACTTCCGGACGACGGACGTGACCGGGACCATCACCCTGCCAGAAGGCACCGAGATGGTTATGCCCGGCGACAACCTCGTGATGACGGTAGAGCTACAAAAGCCCATCGCCATGGACGAAGGTTTGCGCTTCGCCATTCGTGAAGGTGGCCGCACGGTTGGTGCTGGTGCTGTTACCAAGATCCTCAAATAACTAGAACCTGAAAAGGGACGGAGAGCTCTCGTGGCCGAAGGTGCCAAGCAGCGTATACGTATTCGGCTGAAGGCTTACGACCACGAGGTCATAGACCAGTCGACCAAGAAGATAGTGGAGACGGTCCTGCGCACCCAGGCAAAGGTGCGCGGTCCCGTCCCCCTGCCGACTGAGATCAACCGTTTCACAGTGATCCGGAGCCCTCACAAGTACAAGGACAGCCGCGAGCACTTCGAGATGCGGGTGCACAAGAGGCTCCTCGACATCGTCGAGCACACGTCCAAGACGGTCGACTCGCTGCAACGCATCGAGCTCCCCGCCGGCGTCGACATCGAGATAAAGATCCAAAGCGCTTAGCCGCTTAGGTTGGGAACTGGCCGGGCATGGTAGCCCGTCCCCTCACGCCGCAAGGACGACGAGGGGCCGTGCCACCACGCCCGGCCATTTCCATTTTGACTTTGGTTCGCCTATGAGACAGAACTTGCCGCCCTGTCGCAAGAGGTCCTTGATTCGGCAGCTCCCCGTCCGTTACAGGCACCGTCGGGACGAGCTTTCCCGCGGCCGGGTGAGAACACGCCGGCGCCTACCGTGGCTAGCCTGCAGATCGACCGTAGGAAGGTACCAGTGAGACTTGAAGGAAGTAGCCGTTACTTGCATGCCCTTCGACGCCCACCGCGGCGCGCCGTCAACGCACTTGGAGCCTGCGCTCTGACGGCGGTGCTTGCGGCGACGCTGTCGGCTTGCGGAGGGGCCGGCGCGTCGATCAAGGCGTCGGTCTCCTCGGGACGGCCCGGCACGGTCGTGACCCTGAGCGGGAACGCCGGCTCTGGATGCGTACCCGGGCAAAACTGGTTCGGCTTCAGCTTCCAGCGCGCCGGGGACCAGACGAAGGGGCCGGCAACGGCGCTGACCGCCCCGGTTGCTTCCAACGGGTCGTGGTCGGCGAGCTTTGTTGTGCCTTCCTACCTCGGCGGCTCGGCGACGCGCGGGCCTGGGGCCCGTCAGCGCGGGCTCCTACGAGTTCGTCACGGCGTCGTGCAAGAGCCGTAAGGCCCTCAGTACGCCGTTCCGGGTAACCACAAGCGTGCCGGCTCCGGTACCGGCAAGTGACTACGTCGGTATCGCAGCGACGGCCGATGGTAACGGTTACTGGGTCGTCCAGGCAGACGGCGACGTCCGCTCGTACGGGGACGCGCAACCACTTACGTCGCCGCCGGCCGGCGTTGCGAGCGCAGGTCCCCCGATCGTGGCTATGGCGAGGACCTATGACGGCGCCGGTGCGTGGCTGGTCAACTCCAAAGGCCACGTATACGAGGTCGGCGACGCCAAGTCCTACGGATCGCTCTCGCCTGCCAAGGCGGCCAAGGCTCCCATAACCAGCATGGCCAGCACCTCGGACGGCCACGGCTACTGGCTCCTGGCGGCAGACGGCCAGGTCTACGCGTTCGGTGATGCCCACCTGCAAGGGATGCCGAACACCTATTCCGCGCCTTACGATGCCATCGTCGCCCGGCCCGCCGGGGGCTACATCATCACTGGTGCGGATGATGGCGAGAACTACGCCTACCCAGGTGCTTTGGTGCTCGGAGGAGGGCCTGGCTACACGATGTCGGCCACCCTGGTGGGTGGCGCGTCCACGCCTTCAGGCAACGGCACCTGGCTCACCGGGACCGATGGCGGCGTCTACAGCTTTGGCACGGGGACAGGAAGCGCCGCCGTAACGTTCTACGGTTCGGTGCCAGGCGACCCCAACACCACCCTCAAGGCGCCGATCACCAGCATGGCGGCCAACCCTGACGGCGGTGGCTACTGGCTCCTCGGCGCCGATGGGACCATCTTCGACTTTGGTGACGCGCATTCCTTCGGCGACCCGGCTTCGACCTAGCCCCCGTTCTTGTGCACCCCTCGCTGGCCCCGACCGAGAGACTTAGCGCCCGGAGCCCCTTACCTGCTTGCCCTGACTGAGCCTGTTGGCTGCTTGGGCCCGGGACAGGACGGTGCTGTCTAGGTGTCAGTGGCCGTGATGATGGGTGCCACCTGGGCCGCCCCCACCTCCGCCACCGGAGCCGCCTCCGCCACCGGAGCTACCGGGACCGCCGCCGCCACTACCGCCTGAACCGCCACCCGTACCGCGAGGAGGCTCGATCAGCACGGTGATGGCGTTCAGCGTGAGCGCTCCAGCCTGGCTCCCCAGGACCGTTACATGGTCTCCTGAGGCGAGGCTGCCGAGCGAAAGGGAGGACGAGTGTGCGCCCCGTTCGTGGTAGGTGGTCTTGCCCGAAACATCGATGGTCCAGGCTGTCGCCGTCGCGGTCAGGGTAGTCGCGGTGCTTGTGAGCGACCAGACCGGCCGGATTGGCCTGAGGGGGATCGTGAAGCTACCGGTCCCAACAGTCCCGACTACGCCGGTAACCAGCTCGAGAGGTACCACCACAAAGCTGGCATTGACCGTGCCAGGCCCGGCCCGCCTACCCGTCACAGTTACCTTGTCCCCAACAAAGACGTCGGAGATGCTTGGCGAGGTCGTGCCAGGCACCAGGAACCGCGTGTGCTGCGAGACGTCGACCGTGAAGCCGGTGACGGTGGTAGCCGTCCCCGTGAGGGGGACCGGCGCGGCAGGCCCGAAACCCCGGGTGAGAGTAAGAGTGAAGCTTGTCGTCCCGACTGACCCGACCGTGCCGCTCACGATCACCAGGTGCCTGAAGCCGCCCGGGCCTCCGCCACCAAAGCCGCCACCCTGGGTGCCGCCACCGCCTGGGCCTTGGTGAGGAGCGGACGCCACGACGCTGGCGCTCGCGGATGCGAGCCCGGAGCCCGGTATGACCGATGCGACGCTTGCGACGAGCCCGAGGCTGAGCACCAGACGAGCTACGGTCCTTGCGATCGACCGGCCCCCAAGCATGTCATCGCCGAAAGCGCGGGCTGAGGTCCTAAATGACATGTCGTCCTCCGACTCCTCTGGCGGGTCGGCTAGGTGCGGGCAAGGCCAGTCACCAGGCCGAAAGCCTGCTCACCCCTAAGGGTACTGGAGCCGGCAGCGGCGGACAATGGGCCCGAAGGCCCACATCATCGGGGCAGTAATCGCGGTAAAACGCGTAAAACGAGAAGGTCAGTTACCCACGCGCGTCAGGGCGTCAGCCTGCTCGTCCCACGCCCATCGCGGCGCGTCGCCCCATAGTTGCTCCAGATCGTAAAACGAGCGCGCTTCGTCCAAGAACACGTGGACGACGAGGTCCCCGTAGTCGAGGAGCGCCCAACGGGCATCGTCAAGGCCCTCTACCCAGAGGGGCCGTCCGTTGCCGTCGAGCTTCATCTGACGTTGGACTTCGTCACAGATCGTGCGTACTTGGCGAGGGTTGGCACCGCTCGTGACCACGAAGGCGTCGGTCAGCCCGAGAAGCCTTTCGACGTCGAGCACGACAGTGTCGCGCCCGAGCTTCGAAGAGGCTGCCCTTGCTGCTACCGTCCACCGGTCCCGTGCACGTTCGGCGCTTTTGTCGCCCACATGGGCAACGGTACCCTCCCAAGCTCCAGGAGCATTGGGGGCGAGTGTCAAGAAGGTTGCACCTCACTGATAAGGGAATGGTTTGTCGAAAGGGGAGCTGAGCTTGCTGTGCCCTGGTTGCCGAGCCATTGCAGCCCGAGCAGGAGCACGGTTACAAGGAATGCCACCAGCAGCACCAGCCCTGCCAGAATTTTTTCGGTGGTGCGCTGACGCCGGTCGGACCGCTTGTGCTTGGCGCCATGAGTGCCTGGCGTAACGGCTGGCTCTGGGTGGGCCCCGAGGGCGGAGGTCATCCGCTCCCAGAGTACAGCCCTCGCTCGCGGATGACGCGGACGGCTGGTTCGGGGATCAGGTAGTCGAGAGGACGGCCGGCCTTGGCCCTCGCCCGCAGATCGGTGCTCGAGATGTCGAGGTTGGGTACCGTTACCTCCTCCAAGCGCCAACCCTGCTGCAAGAGCCCAACGGGAGGTGGAGTGCCGGGACGGTTCACCACGACGAGGCCGGCAAGTTCGCGGACCTCGCTTAGGCGTTCCCACGTACCGAGCTCTGCGCTCACGTCCCAGCCGACTATCACGAAGAGCTCGGCCTGCGGGTGGAGGGCCGTCATTTCGGCGATCGTGTCCGCCGTGTACGAAGGGCCGCCCCGGTCGATCTCCATCCGGCTCGCTTCGACCCCTGCGACCCCACCAACGGCCGCTTTGACCATTTCGAACCGGTCCTCAGCCGGCGTCACTTTGCGAGACCCGGCCTTCTGCCACGGCACGTTCGCCACCATGAGGACCACCCTGTCCAGTCCCAGCTCATGGCGCGCGTTGACGGCGGCCACCAAGTGACCAACGTGGACAGGGTCGAAGGTTCCCCCGAATATCCCGATACGCTCTGCCATCTGCTCTTGCAACTTATCCGTGCAGCCGATGAGGACCGTGCACAGCACCGCTAATCGACTTGCCATACCAGGCACGGCCTGCCACGGTTAATCCTGTGAACGATTGGGATCCCACCTCGTGGCGGAGCCGGCCGGCGGAGCAGCAACCCGAATGGCCCGACGAGCACGCGCTCGAACAGTCATTGAAGGTGCTTTCCACGCTTCCCCCGTTGGTTTTTGCCGGCGAGGCCCGGGCCCTGCGCAAGTCCCTGGCGGAAGTCGCTGCCGGTAGGGCGTTCCTGTTGCAGGCGGGCGACTGTGCGGAGTCCTTCAACGATTTCACTGCCGACAGCATCCGCGACAAGCTCAAGGTCATCTTGCAGATGGCCGTCGTGCTCACGTACGGCACGGGGACCCAGGTGGTCAAGGTCGGCCGGATCGCGGGCCAGTTCGCAAAGCCGCGCTCGTCACCCTACGAGCTCGTCGATGGGGTGCAACTGCCCGCCTTCCGCGGCCACATTGTCAACGACGACGCACCTACCCTCGAGGCTCGCCGCCCCGACCCGAACCGCCTGATAGCTGCGTACCACCAGTCCGCGTCGACTCTGAACCTGCTGCGCGCCTTCACCAAGGGCGGCTTTGCAGACCTCGAACAGGTGCACATGTGGAACCAACAGTTCGTCGCTTCGAGCCGCGAAGGCCAGCGCTACGAGGCGATCGCAGGGGAGATCGACCGGGCTCTTCGTTTCATGGCGGCATGCGGCATCGACTTGAAGGCCTCGGAGAGCCTGCACCAGGTGGACTTCTACACAAGCCATGAGGCGCTGATCCTCGGCTACGAGGAGGCCCTGACCCGCAAGGACTCCCTCACGGGGGGCTGGTACGACACATCTGCGCACCTGGTCTGGTGCGGGGAGCGGACCCGTCAGCTCGACGGCGCCCACCTCCACTTCCTGTCGGGGATCAACAACCCGGTGGCCGCCAAGGTTGGCCCGAACGCCACCCCGGAAGACCTGCGGGCCATCTGCGACATCCTCGACCCCGAACGCGAGCCGGGCCGCCTGACCCTCATAAGCCGGATGGGGGCAACCAAGGTCGAAGAGCGCCTGCCCGCCTTGCAGCGAGCCGTCAAGGAGTCCGGGCACCCCGTCGTATGGGTCTGCGACCCGATGCACGGCAATACCTTCACCTCGGACGGCGGCCGTAAGACCCGCCATTTCGACGATGTGCTCACCGAGATCTCCGGCTTTTTTGCGGCTTGCCGGGCGAGCGGCACCTGGCCGGGCGGGGTCCACGTGGAGCTCACCGGTGACAGCGTCACTGAATGTCTCGGCGGCGCCGAGGAGATCGTGGAAGACGATCTCGAGCTCCGCTACACGACGACGTGTGACCCGCGGCTCAATGGCCGTCAGTCGCTCGACCTCGCTTTCCGCGTCGCTGAGCTGCTCCGCGCCGGCTGAAACACTCGCTTCGTCCCGGGCGTCCCGAAGCCCTCCAACCCGCGGGCGCGGCCCGCGTACAAAAGTTGACTAAAGCGATCGGGAATGATAAGAATAGCCGAGTGACCGTTGCCATCGAGACCCGGGACATCTCGAGCGAGCTCGAGGCCGACATCGCCAAGTTCGACAGGATGCTCGCGTCGCTACCTCGACGGTCAGCTCGACGAAGACCAGTTCAGGCTGTTCCGGCTCGGTAACGGCATCTACGGTCAGCGACAAGGCGGCCGCAGCCAGATGGTGCGGATCAAGGCGCCTTACGGCTCCATCACCCCACTGCAGCTCGAAGCCTTGGCTGACATCGCCGACCGCTACAGCCGTGGCTGGGGCCACCTGACCACCCGCCAGAACATCCAGTTCCACTTCGTCGAGCTCGAGCGGGTCCCGCAGCTGTTGCGCGACCTCGCCAAGGTCGGGCTCACGACGCGCGAGGCCTGCGGCGACACGGTACGCAACATCACGGGCTGCCATCTTGCAGGCGCCTGCCCCTTCGAGGTCCTCGACATCAGCCCCTGGGCCGAAGCGGCGTTCAGGCATTTCCTGCACCACCCGTACGCGCAGCGCCTGCCCCGCAAGTTCAAGATCAACTTTTCCGGCTGCGTCACGGACTGCGGCCAGGCCATGTTCAACGATGTCGGTGTCGTGGCCGTTGGCCGGCCACTGCCGGACGGGAGCACGGAAGCCGGTTTCCGGGTCTTCGTGGCGGGCGGGCTCGGGGCCAACCCCCATCCGGCCCAGGCGCTCGAAGAGTTCACGCCCCGCGAGGAGCTACTGGCCACCCTCGAGGCCGTGCTGCGGACCTTCGACCACTACGGGAACCGTGACAACAAGCTCCGCGCCCGCCTGAAGTGGCTGGTCGACACGATGGGGATCGACGAGCTGCGCGAGCGGATCCTGAAGGAACGCAAGCTGCTCCTCGCTTCCAGCACTTGGCCGGGGGGCATCCCCGCCGTCGTGCAGGAGCTCGGTGACGCCCCGGCCGGTGTGGCGTCCGGTGTGGCTCCTACCGCCGTCGGTGCGCCCGGTCACCCTGCGCCTCGGCCCCGGTGACCCCTACAAGCGCTGGGAGACTGCCAACGTCGTGATCGGGGTGGCCAAGGGCACCGTTTCGGCGATCGCCTACGCCCGTCTCGGTGACATCACCTCCAACCAGTTCCGTGAGCTTGCGTCCATCCAGCGGGACCTCGGGGCGAGCGTGCGGGTCACCAACAGGCAGAACCTGGCGTTCCGTGACCTGACCGGCGGACCAGTTGCGCGTGCTCTACAGCCGCCTCGAGGCCATCGGAATGGCCGAGCCCGGCGCCGAACTGGCGCGCGACGTCGTTTCTTGCCCGGGCGCGGACACTTGCAACCTGGCAGTCACGCAGAGCCGTGGCCTGGCTGACGACATCGGCAAAGCGCTTGAAAAGGCTGGCCTAGCCGACGTCGGGGGAGTTCGCATCAACATCTCGGGCTGCACGAACAGCTGCGGGCAGCACCACATCAGCCGACATCGGTTTCAACGGGGCCGAGCGGCGGGCGCACGGCAGGCCGGCTCCTGGCTATCAGCTCCTGCTCGGAGGCCACGTTGGCAAAACCGAGATCGAGTTCGGCCAACGTGCCATGCGGCTGCCGGCGAAGGCCTGTGCCGAGGCGACGGTGCGAGTGGTGGGCCGCTTCGCCGAAGAGAGGCAGCCAGGCGAGGACTTCGCCGGCTGGCTCGGAGCGCGTCGGCGGCCCGAAGGCGGTAGCTACAGAGCTCGCTGACCTCGACGATTGGCCCTCGCCCGAGGAACGGCCCGACTATTACATAGACTTCGACGAGACCGGTCCTTACGTGGCCGACGTCGGCGTGGGCGAGTGTGCAGGCGCATGAGCGCTGGCAGGTGCCAGGAAAGGTAATGTAGTGACTTTGCTTGACGTCCCCAGAACCCAGGATCTCACCGAAGGGGCGCTTGCGGACCTCAACGCGAAGTTCGACAGCGCATCCGCGGGAGACATCGTCGAGTGGGCCGTCGCGCGCTTCCACCCACAGTTGTGCTTGACCGCGTCCATGACCGACGCGGTCCTGATCGATATCGCCACAAGGGTCGAACCGTCGATCGAGGTCGTGTTCATCGACACCGGTTACCACTTCCCCGAGACGCTTGCAGACCGTGGAACTGGTACGCAAGCGCTACGGCCTCAACCTGCGGATAATGACCGTCCCGCCCGAGCCGGTGCCAGTCTGGAAGAGCGACCCGGCAAACTGCTGCACATTTTCGAAGGTCGCCCAGTTGGAAAGGGCACTGGCGGGCAAGTCAGCCTGGATGAGCGGGCTGCGCCGGCAAGAAGCGAGCACCCGGGCCGACTCGCCGATCGTAGGGCGAGACCGCCGTGGCTTGGTCAAGGTCAACCCGATCGCCAACTGGACCGACCTCGACGTCGCCGGCTACATCGCCGACCATGACGTCCCCGTGAACCCCCTGCTCAACAAGGGCTACACCTCGATCGGCTGCTGGCCCTGTACCCGGCCCGTGGCCCCCGGCGAGCACTCACGGGCGGGGCGCTGGTCAGGGCTCGACAAGACCGAGTGCGGGCTGCACGAGTAGCCGGCGGCCCAGTTCGGCCTGCAGTACCATTTCGGCGCTAGCCCGCTGGGCCGATGCCGTCGTTTCCCCGGCCGACGGTAAGGTCATGACCTACGCAGGTAGCCGCTAGCCGCGACTGCGAGCCACACAGGTTTTGCGGTCTTGTGCTGGGCGCCATTTCTGCCGATCATGTACGGGACACCGGAGAAGCCGTGCGGACGTTTGACCAAGCTGTGACCTGTCGGCATAGCCTTCGTGGCTCCCGCGCGCGCCTGAACCGGTCGGCGGTGCTCGTTGTCGGCATCCTGGCGGGGGTGATTTGCTTTGCGGCCAGCCCGGTGGCGGCGGCCGCCCCGCCGGTCCCCACAGGCCCGACGACAACGGCCCCTTCGACAACGGCCCCTTCGACTACTGGCCCCACGACACCGGGGGCCACGACGACGACGGTCCCCGGGGGAGCGAAGGGCAAGGCGGCGCCTCCGGCCCCGGCCGTGTTCCCTCCGGTTATCGTCGCCCCGCCAGATGCAGACCAGCTCCTAGCCGACCTCAGGAACGAGAAGGGGCAATTGCTGTCGGTCCCTGCGTACGAGGAGGCACTGTCCTACCTCAGCCGGGCCAATGTCGGTAAGGAGGCCGCCGACCGCCTGGTGAGCGAGACGCTAGCGGTATGGAACTGGGCCAAGACTGACGAGCGTCATGCCGTGGCTGCCAGGGTGGCGGCTCAGGCGGTTGTGAACGCCTACAAAGAGGCCCTTACCCAGTTGGCGATGGCCGAGTACACCGGCCAGTCGATGGTCTCCAAGTCCAACATCGTCAGCCTCGAGGTCCAGGTCTACAAGGGCGAACTCGCTACCTTTGCGGCCACTGACACGACCGCCGAGTTGCTCCGTGCCGAGGCCTACCTGGCCGCCTGCAAGAGGCAGGTGATCGCAGCTCGCGCTCTGGTCGCTATGGACTGGGGCCTCGTCCAGCAGGCGAACGGCATCTGGGAGGCGGCTGTCATCCAGGTCTCGACTTCCACCAAAGCACTTGCGATCGCGCGCAATTGGGTGTTGCAACCAGGCGCAGCGCCAGGACGGCCCGCAGCGGACGTAATGGCTTTCGAGGGGAAATGGGCGCCCCCCCAAGCTTCACGTCTGCGGGGTGCCGCCACGCCTGCTCCGGGCATTGCCGTGCCTACCTCGACAACTTCGGTGCCGATGGCGACCACGACGACGCCGGTGGGGGCCTCATCCTCCGGGGCATCGCCCACGGTGGGAAGCGCGCCCGTCGCCCTTCCCGCTGGGGCCTTGTGGAGGGTCATGGGGCCGACGATTTTTGGGACCTCGCTGCTTAGTGCCTCCCAGATCGCGGCTTGGTACGCGTCGACCGGGGCAGTCGCGCACACGACCATCCCGCTCGTCAAGCTCATCAAGGACTACATCAAGGCTGGAAAGATCACGGGCGTCCGGCCCGATATCGCGTTTGCCCAGTCGATGGACGAAACCGCCTATTTCTCGTTCCCTGCATATGGTCAGGATCCTCCGGGGTACAACAACTTCGCCGGAATTGGCGCCTGCAATAAATGCAAGCACGGGTGGAACTTCCCCAATGCAATGGCGGGCGCCCTGGCCCAGGACACTCTCCTGGAGTCGTACGCAACACCGAGCGAGCTCTCGAGCGCTGACGAGGGCCAGACCGAAACGCCCGGTGTCGCGGGTTGCTGCACGACGTGGATATCCATCGGCGGCATCTGGTCGACGAACCCCTCGTACGGTTTTGAAGTCCTGGCGATATATAACGAAATGCTCGAGTGGGTGCTGACGGACGAACTTCAGCAACTTCACCTTGTGGTGCCGGCGAAACCTACCGCGACGGGCGGGGCCGACGCTACCGGCTAGCCAACCTGCGAAATCCGGGCAAGCACCCAGTCATAGTCTCCCGACATGATGCTTGCCTTGCAGTAACGGCAGGTGCCGGCAAGGTCAACATCGAGAGGCGCGCCGCAGTTGGGGCACTTCGACCCGAGAGCCGTACCACCATCTTTCGTCTGGGCCTTCGATGACCGCTGGAATGTCCAGTCCTCTGCCCAGGACTTGACCTCGCGGTCACCCCTGAGCACGCGACCCCCATGGTCGTCCACGTCGTAGTCGGCAGAAGCGGCCATGATCCGCACCGTTATCGTGTCCCAGCGGTTGTCCGAGTGGGCGGCCACCGGCCAGATGTTCGAAACGGCAAGGTTGTCGAGCATGTTGCGCTTGTGCCCGTCGACGTAACCCTGGACCTGTTGGCGCTGCTCGAGCCAGAGGGCATCGGCCATCACCTGGCGGCTCGTCTCCGGTTTGCGTTCGCTCCAGGCCGTCTCGACGATGAAGAAAACACGCTGGACCTGTTGGGTGAACTGCTCGAGCTCGAAGCCCGGGTCGTGTGCCTTGATGGCGGCCAGCCCTACGTCAACGGGGCTCGCCGCCTGCATCGCCCTCGCGTGAGCCTCCGGGAAGAGCTCGCCCGGGATGCTCGCCGACGCGGGCCGGTTGTCGTTCATCCAGTCCGCGGTGCTGTCTCCCGGCCACGCCCCACCGCCCCCCGACAGATGTCCGCCCGCGCCGTGCCCGCCCGTAACCGGTACGCCGGCATCGCCGCCCGCTCCACTGCTGGCCCAGCCGCCCCCAGCAGGGCCGCCTCCGGCACTCCAACCGGCGTCGCCTCCTGCCGGCGCGCCAACGCCGCCGGGCCCGTCCCGGGCTACCTGGTGGGGGACCGCCCTGGCCGCCTCCCGGCCAGCCGGTAGGCCCTCCTTGGCCGCCCCCGTAGGGCCACGCCCGTAAGGCCCGCCACCGTAAGGGCCGCGCCCGTAAGGCCCGCGGCCCCACGGGCCGCCGGAACCGCCGCGCATCGAGCGCATCAGGACCGAGATGACGACGACAAAAAGGATGAACCCTAGCGAGCCACCACCGTAGAAAATTGGGGGACCTCCTCTGGGCTTACGATCAGGACTGGCCCCCAGCGTCGGCGGCTGGAGCGGCAGGAGGCGCCGGAGCTGCCGTGGCGGCTGGGGCTATCGCTGTCCCGCACGATGCGCAGAAGCGAGTGCCAGGCCCGGCCTCGGTACCGCAGGACGGGCAATGGACCGGTTGGGGCCCGACCGGCTGGCCGCACTGGGCGCAAAAGCGGGCCCCCGTGGCGTTGTCGGCGCCACAGGCATTGCAGTGGCCGGCCGGAGGCGGCATCGCCGTGCCGCACGACGCGCAGAACTTCGTGCCTGCTGCCTGCGTACTTTGGCAGTTCGGGCAGGTGGCAGCGGGCGCCGCGGCTGGCGCGCCGGCTGGGGCCGGTCCGCCGCCGGCGAAACCGCCGCCCCCACCCGCAAAGCCGGGTGCCGGAGGTGGGACAGGTCCTTGCTGCTGGGCAGCTGCTCCGCCACCGAGCTGGCCTCCCAGGCCGAGCCCCGCGGCCAGGAAGACCCCCGAGTCGCTCCCGCCGCCCTTGGCCATGCCTGCGCCGGCGCCGAGGGCCATCTCGCCCGCCGCGTACTGGTTGAAACCGCCCGCGAGGCGGCTGTACGCGGTGTCCTTGGCCAGGTTCTTCAGCTGTCCCTCGTCCTGCTCGGAGAGGTTGATGTCGAAGTTGCCCATCCGCACGAGGGCAACGCCGTAGGTGACCAGCTGGTTGTTGCCGGCCTCGATGATGGCTTTTTCGATGTCGGGCGTGTAGGCGGACAGGCCCAGGATCGGCCAGCCGTTGCGGACGATCTGGCGTCGTAACTTCGGTGCGCATGACCTTGAGGAGCTGGTCGCTCACCCATCCCGCCACGGTTTCGTTATTGGTGACGTCGACCGTGCCGACAAGGTTCGTGATGAGGGCGGCCGGGTCTTTGACCTGCAGCGAGTAGTCGCCGAAGACCCGAAGAGTCACGATCATGCCGGTCTGGGGGTCCTGGACGTCGTCGATGCGCCCGCCGAAGGCAAAACCGGGGTACTCCCGTGTGCCTACGAAGTACAGCTCGGAACGGTAAGCGTTCCCGCCGGTCGCAGCGTCGATGAACATCCCGAGGAACGGCAGTTCCTGGGCGTCGATCTGGTGCCTGCCCGGGCCCATTGTCCCAACGACCTGGCCTGTATTGACAAACAGGGCCATTTCGTCGGCGTCAACGATCGCCCGCGTGAACTTACGGATTCGGACGTCTGGCCATTTGAAGACGATCTGCTTTTTCTTGTCGTCGGGTACCGCTATGAACTCACGGCTGAGCAGGACCATCTGCGGGAGCCTCCTGTGCTGGGTCTTCCCTCAGGGTAGCGCCACTGCCGGCCGCAACGGGGTGCCCTTGGGGGCGAGGAGCGCTCTAGGGGAGCTGCTCGACGAAATGGCGCAGCTGGCGCAGGTTGCGGCATTCGGAAACCCCGGAACAGTGAGCGCCGTACTGGGCCAGCACCGAGTCGCCCGTGTCCCAGTAAGCGCGGGGTTCGGGGTTGAGCCACCAGACGTGGCGAGAGCGCAATGCTATTTCCGCCATCGCCCAGGGTTGCACCGAGTGGTAGTTGTTACGGGCGTCGCCGAGCACCAGCACCGTGGCGCGGGAGGTGAGCTCACGGCCCCAGCGCTCTGCGAAGTCCGAAAGGGCGTGGCCGTAGTCGGAGTGGCCCTCCGCCCAGATCACATCCGCCTGAGTATTTATGGAGCTCACTGCCTGGGATATGTCCTCGGCGCCCTTCAACAGGTCGGTTACCTCGTCAATGCCGTCGATGAACGCCCACGCCCGAGTGCGCGAAAACTGCGACGACAGCGCGTAAACGAGCTGGAGGGTGAAGCGGGCGAAGGCTGCTACCGAGCCGGAAATGTCGGCCAGACACCCAGAGCTCGGGCTTGGAGCGGTGGGGGGCCTTGAACCGTGGCTCAGCGGGGGCGCCACCATAGGACAGAGAGCGTCGCATCGTGGCTCGGAAATCGAGGCGCCCGTCGTCGCGGTGGCGGCGTTTGCGGGCGAGGTGCACTGCCAGCTTGCGTGCCAACGGCTGTACGGTGCGTTGCAGGGCGGCTAGTTCTTCCTTGCCGAGGTGCATGAAATCTATGTCCTCGGGCAACGGGCGCCGCAGAGCTCTCGCGACGACCTTGGCCCCCCGGTCGGCCACCAACCTCCGGCGGACCTCCGCCTCGACCTCTTCGCGCAGGCGCTCGTAGCGAGCCCGGTAGTCCTGGGCCAGGGTCATCCCCTCCAGCCCGCCAACCTCTTGGGCTGCGCTGAGCAGGCGCGCCAACATCGCCGTCGGCCTCCAGCTGGCGAAGGGTCTTGAAGACGTAGTAGCTCCCTCCGACCGGGCGCCCCGGTTCCATGCCGGCGAAGCGGTCAACGGCCCCCCTTGCGAGAGCCGCCATCAGTTCGGGGTCGCCCTCCATGAGCGCTTCGTAGGCAAGTTGGGCGAGTTCCCTGGCGCTCATGCCCTCGCCGTCGCCGGCTGCAGGTTCACCGCCCGCCAAAGAGGCCAGGTCGCCCGGGAGCCGCCCTTGCAACGAGAAAAATAACTCGAAGAGCATTTCGAAAGTCCGCCAGTGCCCTTCTTCTTTCACAAGAGAAGCTGCCAGGCCCTGCTTGAGCGCTTCGCGGTCCTCGAGCGGCAGGTGGCGCAATGCCTCGGTCGCGTCGAGGACCTCGGTCGTGCTGACAGGCACGCCGGCAGCGCGTAGCTCCTCGACAAACTCGGCGAAGGTGTTGAAAAGGCCGCCGCCGAGCACGAGTTCAGCGGCCCCTGCCGTCATCCCTCGGCCGCCACGAGCTCCTTGGCCGCTCTTTCGATGTCGGAGCGGTACTTCAAAAGTACGTTGAGCGTGCTTTTGGCAGTCGCTGTGTCAAGGTGGGCAACCCCGAGCAGGACAAGTGTGCGTGCCCAGTCGAGGGTCTCGGAGACCGAAGGCGCCTTTTTCAGCTCGAGCGCCCTTATGAGCTTCACCGTGCGGACAACTTGGTCTGCTAACGACTCCTCGATACCCGGGACCTTGGTCAGGATGATCTCTCGTTCCCGCTCGACAGAGGGGTAGTCGAGGTGCAGGAAAAGGCAGCGTCGCTTGAGCGCCTCGGAAAGCTCACGGGTGTTGTTGGACGTCAAGAAAACTAGCGGGATCTGTGCCGCTTTGACCGTGCCCATTTCCGGGACAGAAACCTGGTAGTCCGAGAGGACTTCCAAGAGAAGAGCCTCCGTTTCGACCTCGACGCGGTCGACCTCGTCGATCAGGAGGACCACCGGGTCGGTGGCTCTAATCGCTTCGAGCAGGGGCCGTGGCATCAAGAACGGCTCGGAAAAGATGTCCTCTTCGAGCTCCTGCCAGCTCTCGCCCTCCTGGGTCACCTGTTCGGCCTGGATGCGCAGTAGTTGTTTTTTGTAGTTCCACTCATAGAGAGCTTTCGACTCGTCGAGGCCCTCGTAACACTGAAGCCGGATAAGGCGCGCACCGGTCATTTCAGCGACGGACTTGGCGAGCTGGGTCTTGCCCGTACCGGCCGGTCCCTCCACCAGCACCGGTTTGCCCAGCCGGTCCGCAAGGAAGACCACCGATGCGATGCCCTCGTCGGCAAGGTAACCCACTGTGCCGAGCGCCTTGTTGACTACCGCTGGGTTCTCCCACCGGGCTCCTGAGCTGCCGGTTATCGCCATCGGGCCATCATAGGGGCAAGGGCTCAGGGCTAGACTGGCCATTAACGTGCAGATCGGGGTAACGGGCGGCAGAGGGCTACTTGGGACTGCAGTGGTGGCCGAGGGCTGCCGGCGCGGGCACCGGGTCGTGAGCATAGATATCCGGCCTGTGGACGAGGCGGCGGCCGGCGAGGGTGCTGGTGCCCAAATTGAAGCTGCTGCCCAAATTGAAGCGGACGTCACGTCTTACGAAGAACTGAGGGAAGCATTGGCAGGTTGCGACGCCCTCGTCCACTTGGCCGGGCACCCCAGCCCGCTCAGGGCGCCCTTGCACGTCGTCCACAACGTCAACGTCGTCGCCAGCTTCAACGCCCTGCGTGCCGCGGTTGAGCTCGGCATAAGGCACTATTGTTACGCGTCAAGCATTAATGCCCTTGGCGGTGCCTTTTCGAGGCAGCCGCGCTATGACTATTTCCCGCTCGACGAGGAGCACCCGACCTATAACGAGGATGCCTACGGGCTTTCCAAGTTTATCGGTGAAGTCCAGGCGGATTCCATATGTCGAGCCCACAGTGACATGTCCATAGGCAGCTTGCGGATCCACCATCTCGTCTCGTCACGGTCCGAACTGGCGGACAAGATCGCGAGTGATACCGGCCGTTATAGCCGCGACTTGTGGGGTTACACGACTTTGGAAGCGGCGGCGCGTGCTTGTTTCGCCGTTCTCGATGCCGCCTGGACGGGGCACGAAGTGTTCTTTGTGGTGGCGCCCAGGACCGCGGCCGACGTGGCGACCGTCGAGCTTTGCGAAGCGTTCTACCCCGAAGTCCCCAGGCGCCACGAGCCTGCTGGTAACGAAGGCCTGTATTCCTGCGCCAAGGCCGAGCGTTTGCTCGGATGGGCACACGACAATGTGGAGGTCGAGCCGGCATGAAGATCACGGCCCTGAAATGTGCGGTAATCGGCAAGAACCCGGTCCTGCGGATCGTGACCGACGAGGGCGTCAGTGGTTACAGCGCTGTCGAGTCTTATAAGCCTTACCTTCGCTCGCACGTGCTGTACTACGAGCAGTTCATCGCCGGCGAGGACCCGACGGACGTCGAGAGGGTGATGCTGAGGATCCGCCACCGAGGCGCCTTCAAGCCTTGGGGGAGCGCAGTCAGCGCCATCGAGATGGCCCTTTGGGACCTCGCAGGCAAGGCCGTCGGCGCCCCTGTTTACAAGCTCCTGGGCGGAAAAGTGCGCGACCGCGTCCGCGTTTACAACGGGGCCGTGCGTTTCCCCATGGAGGGCGTCTCTCCGGTGGACCACGCAGAAAATGTCCTGAAAATGAAAGCGTCCCCCGAGGGCTTCAGCATCATCAAACAAGGCATCGCTTTTCACAGCATGGCGCCGAGGGAGATGGCGGGTTTCTTTTACGGGGACCCGGTCCTGGCCGGGCATGGCAACTACGGGCGGGGGTTGCTCACGGAGCGAGGGCTCGCCTATGTGGTGGATTGCGTGGAGGCGATGAAGCAAGCGCTGGGGGACGGGACCGGGCTTGCGCTGGACTGCGGCCCCGGTTGGACGGTGCCTGACGCGATCCGTTTCGCCAAGGCGATCGAGCACCTTCATGTCCTGTGGGCGGAGGACCTGATAACCGGCGACTACACCCCGTACGTAAACGCCGACGTTTACCGCGAGCTGACCACGGCCACGTCCACTCCGGTCCACACGGGCGAGCAGATCTACCTCCGCCAAAACTTCAAGGACCTGATCGAGCGCCATGCGGTCGATGTCATCGGCCCCGACCCTTGCGATATCGGTGGGATCGCCGAACTGAAATGGGTCGCTGAGTATGCCGACCTCCACGGCGTGCTCATGGCGCCACACGGCACGGGCGACGGCCTGCTCGGGCTGGCCGCGCTTGTCCAGGTCTGTGCAACCCTGCCCGCAAATTTCATCGCTTTCGAGTACCCGGTCGGCGACCCTTCCTGGTGGTACGACATCGTCGAGGGGCTGCCGAGCCCGGTCGTCAAAGACGGTTTCATCGACGTTTGGGACCGCCCGGGGATGGGGGTCGAGTTCAACGTTGCCGCAGCCAAGCAGCACCTAAGCGCTGAGGACCAGGACTTTTTCGACTAGCCCTGCCCCGGGAAGGGGCCGCTCGACAGGTCCATCGAGCCTCCCCATCCGACATCGCTCGACCGGTTTTTCCAGCGAACGCGCGCGGAACTGACGTAAAGTTACGCACTATGAAGCGCAGCCTGAGTGCCGTAGCCGACAAGGTCGGGGTCAGCGAGGCCACCGTGAGCCGCGTGCTCAATGGGCGGCCCGGCGTCTCCGCGGCAACTCGCACAGCCGTGCTCACGGCGTTGGACGTGCTCGGCTACGAACGCCCCACGAAGTTGCGGGGCAAGCGGGCTCGCTTGGTGGGCCTTGTCCTGCCCGAGCTCAACAACCCCATCTTCCCGGCGTTGGCTGAGGTCGTCGGTGGAGCACTCGCTCAGCTTCATTTCACACCGGTCCTGTGCGCCAGTGGCCCGAACGGGCTGTCCGAGCCCGAGTACGTGACGATGCTCCTCGACCAGCACGCCTCGGGGGTGATCTTCGCCGGCGGCAACTTCGCCGAGGCGAACTCCTCGCACGAGCATTACCGCTTGCTGCACGAGCGCGCCGTGCCCGTAGTGCTCGTCAATGCCTCGAGCGAAGACTTGACCTTTCCCCAGGTCGCGACGGATGACGCCGTTGCCGCCGAACAAGCCTTCAGCCATTTGCGGGCACTTGGCCATGACGAGATCGGGATGATCCTGGGCCCCGAGGACCATATGCCGAGCCGCCTCCGGCTCGCTTCGTTCCAGGCCGTGGCCAGGCGGGCCGGTACCAAGGATGACCGGGTGGAACATGTGCCGTTCTCCCTGGAAGCCGGTCACGCGGCGGCTACGCGGTTGGTCGGGCGAGGGGTCACGGGCATCATCTGCTCCAGTGACCCGTTGGCCCTGGGGGCGATCAGGGCGGCGCGGCGCCTCGGCCTGCGTGTCCCTGACGACGTCTCCGTAGTCGGCTATGACGATTCCGCGCTCATGACCTGCACCGACCCTCCTCTTACGACCATCCGTCAACCGATCGAGGCGATGGGCCGAGCCGCTGTGAAGCTTTTATCCAGCCAGATCGACGGCACCATGGCCAACGGCGAACGCCTGCTGTTCGAGCCTGAGCTCGTTGTGAGGGGTTCGACGGCGCCTACTCGCGGCGTAACCAAACGGCAGTGATCGCAGGGAGCACCCGGCCCGCAAGCGTCCCGCTGGCTATCAGGACCTTGTCGTGCCGAGGCAGTGCCACCGGCTCGGCTGACAGGTTTACGACCACCAGGACGTTGTCGCCACGCGAATAGCAAAGTACCCCGTCAGGCGCGTCTTCCCAAGCGAACGACCGTGAGCGCAGGGACGGCTCACGGCGCCTGATCGCCAGCGCAGCGTGGTAAAGGGCGAGCATTGAGGCAGGGTTTGAGCCTTCCGACTCAACAGTGAGGGCCTTCCATTCCTGGGGTTGAGGTAGCCACGGCGTCGCCCCATTGTCTGTAAAGCCGAACGGTGGAGCTTGCCCGGACCACGGCAACGGCACCCTGCACCCATCCCTGCCGCGGTCGGTCTTGCCGGACCGTTGCCAGAACGGGTCCTGCAGAAGGTCCTCCGGTATGTCCTCGACCTCCCATAGGCCGAGCTCGTCTCCCTGGTAGATGTACGCCGTCCCAGGCAGCGAGAGCGACAGCAGGGTGGCCGCCCGGGCCCGGCGGGTCCCGAGGTCGATGTCACTGGCCTCCCCGATCCGCCGGTCGTCCATCTTGAAAGCAGTTTCGGCACGCCCGTAGCGGGTCACGTGGCGCACGACATCGTGGTTGGAGAGGACCCAGGTGGTGGTGGCGGCAAGCCGTGCGTGCGAGGCGAGGGTGCCGTCGATGACTCGGCGCAGCGCGGGGGCATCGAAAGCACAGCAAAGAAAGTCGAAATTGAACGCGGAGTGGAACTCGTCGTCGCGCAAGTACAGGGCGAAGCGTTTTTGGTCGGGCAGCCACACCTCGCCGATCAGAGCCCGCTTATCGCGGTAACTATCGGCAATACGGCGCCAGCTCCGGTATATCTCATGGACCTCGTCGCGGTCGACGAACGGGTGGCGCCCGGGACCATAACTCCCGGCCGCGTCGCCGATATCGGACAACCCGGGGTCCTTTGCCACCAGAGCCGCTGAGTCGACACGGAAACCATCGACGCCACGGTCAAACCAAAACCGCAGGACTGCCTCGAACTCGGCCCTTACGGCAGGGTCGGCCCAGTTGAAGTCCGGTTGTTCCGGCGCGAACAGGTGCAGGTACCACTCCCCAGGCAACCCGTCCGGCCCCGTTGTGCGAGTCCAGGCTGAGCCACCGAACTCTGATTGCCAGTCGTTGGGCGGGAGCTCGCCCCCCGGTCCTCGCCCGGGGCGGAAGTAGAAGCGTTGCCGTTCAGCCGAGCCAGGCGCCGAGGAAAGGGCGGAAACGAACCATGGGTGACGGTCGGAGCAATGGTTCGGCACGATGTCAAGCACCACCCTGATCCCAAGGGCGTGGGCCTCGGTTATGAGGGCCTCAGCGTCGCTAAGTGAGCCGAACTGCGGGTCGATCTCGCGGTAGTCGGCTACGTCGTAGCCGCCGTCGGCCAACGGGGACAGGTAAAACGGGTTGAACCAGATGGCGTCCACGCCGAGCTCGGCCAGGTATGCCAGGTGCGCCCGGCAGCCGGCGAGGTCGCCCACGCCGTCGCCGTCACCGTCAGCGAAGCTCCGTAGGTACACCTGATAGATGACTGCCGCGCTCCACCAAGGCGCGCTTTGCTCTGTGGCCACCTCAAGGTCCTCCGGCATCTACCGTGCCCAGGTCAGCGGACCTGAAGGCCTGCCGTCCCCTCGACGGCATGGTCTGGAGTGTAGGGGTTCGGACTTCCTCATGCAAGAACTTTAGGTGGCCTTGTCGATATTTTGCATTACACCGGGGATTGCCTTGCACCGAACAGTCGGCGTGCGTACACTACGGACGATGCCGTCAAAGGGGCGGTAGGCCGTCCCCGGGCGCGCGAGCCCGGTAAGGCCTAGTGAGCGCACTGCAGGACCGAAGGGGGAGAGGGCTTCGCCTACCACGATCTGGCTCGTCCAGGCCGCAGACCGGGCTGCGTTCGACCCGGGACCTACTCAGACGCAACACAGTTCCTAGTGAGGGAGAGGAGAAGGTAATGAGCTTCAAAACCAGGGCGAGGACGTCCATCCGCACGGGTGCCGTCGCCGCCGCCGCGACCTTGGTGGCTGTTGCTACCAGTTCGATTTCAACTGCATCCGCCAGCGTCCCGATAGTCAAGATCAGCGTCGCTTCGTTGATCCCGGGCAGCACCGCGGCCGCAACAGCGGCGTTCAACGCGCAGATCAAGCTGTTCGAGAGCCAAAACCCCGGCATCGAGGTCACGCCGTCCACTTACCAGTGGCTCGGCTCGACGTTTGCCGCGAAGCTTGCAGCGGGGACCCTGCCAACGATGTTCACGGTCCCGTTCACCGACGGTCGTGCGCTTGGCGATAACGGCCAGCTCGCCAACCTAACGCCCTACGCCGACGCGCTGCCGTACTTCAACAGGTTCAACCCGGCAGTCATCGCCGAAGGCACCGACTCCAAGGGCCAAGTCATCGCGATCCCTGAAGCGTCCTACGCCCAGGCACTGAGCTACAACCGCCAGCTCTTCACCGAGGCGGGGCTCAACCCGAACGACCCTCCCACGACCTGGGCACAGATCGAGGCTGACGCGAAGCAGATCTCCGATAAGACCGGGATGGCCGGTTACGCGGAGATGGGGGCCAACGACAACACCGCCGGCTGGATCCTGACCACGCTCGATTACGCCCTTGGTGGCCGTATGGAGACCGGTATCGGCTCGAAGGCGAAGGCGACGTTTGACAACCCGCAGGCGGTTCAGGCGCTGGACATCCTGAAGAAGATGCGCTGGACCGACAACTCGATGGGCTCCGACTTCGATTGGGGTTGGAGTGACATCAACCAGGCGTTTGCAGCCGGCCAGGTCGGGATGTTCATCAGCGGTTCTGACGTGTACACCAACATGGTGCAGTCCTACAACATCAAGCCGAGCATCTACGGCCTTGCGCCGATCCCGCTCGCGAACAACAAGAACGCCGGCGTGCTCGGCGGCGGCACGCTGTGCGCGGTAAGTCCCAGTGCCTCGGCGGCGCAGGTTGCGGCGGCGGTGAAGTGGATCGATTTCTACTACCTCCAGAAGTACGTGAACCGCAATGACGCGATCGCTTGGGCAAAGACAGAGGCAGCGTCCAAGCAGCCGGTCGGTACCCCGGAGGTCCCGATCTTCAACCAGACCCAGGAGAACCTCTACAACAGCTGGATCAAGCCCTACATCAACGTCCCGCTGAAGCAGATGGCTCCCTTCACCACAGCCATCTTCAAAGACCAGATAATCCCCGAGCCAGAGTCGGCCACCCAGGCCGTGTACGGCGACCTTGACTCGGTTGTGGAGGCTGTCCTGACCGAGCAGAGCGCCAACCCGTCGAGCTTGCTCTCTGCGGCCAACTCCGTTGGCCAGCACTCAATCCAGTCAGGATCGTAAGACCCCTGGCTTGATCGGGCCGGGTGGTCGTGCTGGTATGGCGCGACCACCCGGCCTCCCCGGCCGCAGGCCTAGACGGCACAATGTCGACGATCAATCCCACTACACCGAACCTTGAGCATACGGAGCCCGGGTTCGAAGCGCGGGCTCCGTATGCGGCACGCGGGCGTTTTAGGCGTACGCCACTGACCTGGATCCGCCGCGGCGGCTTATCCACGCTGTTGTTCCTTCTGCCGATGCTCGTGGTGTTCGGGGCATTCTCCTGGTACCCGATCGTGCGCCTGGTGCTTATGGCGTTCCAGCACACGAACTTGGTGCAGCCGGCGACCTGGGCGGGGTTCCAGAACTTCAGCGAGGTGGTCCACGACCCGCTGTTCCCGATCGCCCTCAAGAACACCGCTGAGTTCGCCGGGCTCGCCCTCGTCTTTGGCTACCCGGTCCCCCTGGTAGTCGCAGTGCTGATAAGTGAGGTCCGCAAGCGCCGCGGTCTGTACAGTGCCCTTGCGTACCTGCCGGTCGTGGTCCCCCCGGTGGTCGCGGTACTGCTATGGAAGTTCTTCTACGACGCCGGGCCGAGCGGCGTCTTCAATACGATGCTGCACTGGGTCGGTATCGGCCCACAACCGTGGATCCAGTCCGAAAACGCCGCGATGCCATCGCTGGTGCTTGAGTCGACTTGGGCGAACGCGGGCGGCACCGTGATCATCTACCTCGCCGCGTTGACCGGCGTGAACGCGGAGCTTTATGAGGCGGCTGCCGTCGATGGCGCCGGGCTCTGGCGGAAGGTGGCGAATGTCACCTTGCCCCAGATGCGCACCATCTTGCTCGTCACCTTGATCTTGCAGATCATTGGGACGGCGCAGGTCTTCCTGGAGCCGTACCTGTTCACCTCCGGCGGCCCGGACAACGCAACGATCACAGTCCTGTTGTTGATTTACAACTACGCGTTCGGCAACTCGCTCGGCCCGAGCTACGGGGAGGCCGCTGCGCTCAGCCTGATGCTGGTCGCGTTCTTGGCGGTCTTCTCTCTGGTCTACCTGCGGGCCACGCGCTCGTGGAGCACCGGATGAGCGCCCTGCAACTCCGGCCCAAGGGCGGCCAACGCTCCGTGGAGACCCCGCAGGGGCTCGTGTCCTTTACGGACTGGAAGCGGCCCAGTGTCAAGTACGGCCTCGGGACTGCGCAGGCAGCGCTGCTTGTGCTGCTCGTCATCGTTGGGCTCGGCCCGATCCTGTGGCTCGCCAAGTCCGCAATCACCCCGACCCAGGACACACTTATCCATCCGATGGCGGTCTTCCCGCACGGGACCGCCTGGAGCAACATCGCGGATGCCTGGTCGCAGGTGGATATCGGGCTCTATCTGTGGAACACGATCGCCATCGCCTTTGGGTCATGGGTGTGCCAGATCATCGTTTCCACCACCGGGGCGTACGCGCTCTCGGTACTGCGGCCCAAGTGGGGCAACCTGATCATGGCTGCGCTGCTCACGACTCTGTTCGTCCCCACGGTGGTGTTGCTGGTACCGCTTTACATAGAGATCGTGCACCCGCCGCTGATCGGCGGCACATATGTGGACAGTTTCTGGGCGATCTGGTTGCCCGAGGCCGCGAGCGCGTTCAACGTTGTGCTGATGAAGCGTTTCTTTGACAACCTGCCGCGCGAGATCTTCGAGGCGGCGCGCATCGACGGCGCCGGAAAGATACGCCTGTTCACGTCGATCGTGCTGCCGATGTCAAAGCCTATTCTCGGCGTCGTGTCCATCTTTGTTGTGCTCGCCTCGTGGAAGGACTTCCTCTGGCCACTGCTCGTCCTCACTGACGCGAGCAAGCAGCCGCTGTCGGTCCGGCTGCCCGCGATCCAGGGCCAGACCGAGCTCGGGGTGTTCCTTGCCGCGATGCTGGTCGCCTGCCTCGTCCCGATCGTCGGCTTCCTGTTCCTGCAACGCCGGGTGTTGCGCGGGACAGGGCTGAGCGGAGCACTGAAAGGGTGAGCAGCTACCGCTAGACGCGGATCTGGCCGTTGCCGGTGATCACGTACTTGACAGTCGTGAGCTCGCGCAGCCCCATCGGCCCGCGGGCATGCAATTTCTGAGTGCTGATACCGATCTCTGCCCCGAAACCGAACTGCTCCCCGTCGGTAAAGCGGGTCGAGGCGTTCACAACTACAGCCGCGGCGTCGACCTCGCGCGTAAAACGCTGCGACGCCTCGAGGTCGCGGGTGACGATCGCTTCGGTGTGGCCGGTCCCATATCGCTGGATGTGGGCGATGGCGGCGTCGAGGTCGTCCACGACACGTACGGAAAGCACGAGGTCGAGGTATTCCTTGCCCCAATCCTCCTCTGTGGCGGGCCGATCGCGGGCACGAGCGCCCGCGCGGTGTCGTCCCCGACAAGGCGGACGTTGCTCAACGCTTCCGCGACGGCCGGCAGGAAGGCCTCGGCAACCTCGCGGTGCACGACCAGGGACTCGGTCGCGTTGCAGACGCTCGGGCGCTGGGTTTTCCCATTGACCAGAAGGCAAAGCGCCATTTCCAGGTCCGCCGACGCATCGACGTACAAATGGCAATTGCCGTCGCCGTCGATGACGTACGGGACGGTCGCGTTTTCCAGGACGGCATTGATCAAGGAAGGCCCGCCACGCGGGATCAGGCAGTCGATCGTCCCGCGCATCCGCATGAACTCGCGGGCCGATTCGTAACTCGTGTCCTCGACAAGGACGAGGCTGTCCTCGGGGAGCCCGGCTTTGGCGAACCCTTCTCGAAGGACTGCGGCGATCGCTTGGTTGGACGCCAACGCCCCTGAACTGCCCCGCAGGAATGCCGCGTTGCCTGATTTCAGGCAGAGCGCGGCGGCATCGCTCGTCACGTTGGGACGGTTCTCGTAGACGATCGCTACGACCCCGAGAGGTACCCGGACCTTGTCGATACGAAGGCCGTTCGGCCGTACCCACCCCTCGACCACTTCGCCGACCGGGTCAGCCAGGCCGGCAACCTGGCGCAGGCCGCCGGCCATGGAGGCGATGCGGGCATCGGACAGGCGCAGCCGGTCGACGATCGTGACCGAAACGCCGTCAGCTTTGGCCCGTTCCACGTCGGCGGCATTTGCGGTGAGGATGTCCTCAGACCGCTCCAGCAGGAGGTCGGCAGCCGCACCGAGGGCGGCGTCCTTCGTAGCGGTCGGAGCCAGCGCCAAAGTAAGGCTTGCTGCCTTGGCACGCCGGCCCAGCTCACTGAGCGATGTCATAAAACCAACGCTACCGGGCCCGTTCGGTAGCGTACCGGGCGAGAGCCGTTCGATAGGAGGTAGGCGTTGTGGCAAGCACGATGGAAGCCCCTGAAAGCGAAGTCCCTATCCCAGCCGACGACGTAGAAGAGCCGCAGGCGCCGGACGCCTTTCTGCGTTTTGCCAACTGGGTGTCGGAGGCGATGGGCCACCCGACGAACATCATCTTCTGGTTTGTCGCGGTGCTCGCGTGGACCTTCGTCTTTGCGTTCGGAGGCCCTCACCTGGCAAGCGGTAAATGGTTGCCGATCTGGTTCACCAGTACCGGCTTCAACTTCCCGCTCAACCTTGTCACGACCGTCGCTGAGCTGTTTATCGGCTTCCTGGTCGCGGCAGCGGCGAACCGGAGCCAGGCCGCGTTGACGGCGCTGTTGGGCCATATCCGTGCCGGCGTAGAACGCGATGTGGCGGTCGAGGCCCAGATCATCGAAGTCGAAAACCACCTGACCGAACTGCTCAAAGAAAATACGGACCTGACAAAACTTGTCGCCGCCAACACGGCCAGCATCGATGAGGTACACGCACACCTGAGGGCTTTGTGCGCCCACTTCGGGATCACGGTTGAACCCGGCCCGGGGGGACCGACGGGTACTTAGCGCGTCGCGGCGGGGGAAGCCTCGAGCCCGTCCCACGACCAGCGGGGCACGGGCAGGGAGCCCGGGACAACCGAGCTCTTCGGCGAGTAGACCATGACATCGCTGACCGCCCACTCCATGTAGGCGCGCAGGGCCGAGCGGAACTCGGTCTCGTCGGGAAGGCCCGCGTCGTCTGCTGCCTTCACGAAGCATTCGACGAACCGGCTGCCGAGGTCGTCCTGCATTTCGGTACGCGCGTGGATGTCGAGCATCGCCGATTGCCCACCGCACGAGGTCGAATAACTTGGCGGACCGCCGAACACCTCGCCCCAGTACCCCGCCAGGCGCTCGATGTGCTGGGGGTGACCGCCGTGCGAAAAAGGATGGTTCAACACTGGGTCGTCCAAGCAGCGCTGATGATGGGCGGCCGCGAGCCGCAGCAAGGCGGGCCCGCCACCGGCAAAATCGTAAAGCGAGGGGCGCTCCACGCTTTTAGCTTTGCACATCGGTTGTTGCGACGGCCAGCCTAAGGCCCCCCGTGAGCGCCGCTCCCTGACCGGCTACGTACTGTGCGCTCATGGTCGAGGAGCAACGCTTTGCGCTCAAGCCCACCGCCGAAGCCGACCAGTGAGCCGTTCGCACCGATGACACGGTGACAGGGGACGATGATGGCAACGGGGTTACGGCCGTTGGCCAAGCCGACCGCCCGGCAAGCGTGGCTGTTACCTATCTTGCCGGCGAGCTGAGAGTAGCTCCAGGTTTCCCCGTAAGGGATCTGGCGCAGCCCTTCCCAGACCGTGCGCTGGAACTCAGTGCCTGCCAGGTCGAGGTCTACGTTGAACTCCGTGAGCTCACCGGCGAAGTAGGCGCTCAACTGCTCGGTAATGTCGCGAAAGGCGCTTGCGTCCTCGGTCCAGCCTGTGCGGTCGCTCGGAGAGTGCGCTTGGCCCGCCATATGGAGCCCGGTGAGCCGGCCTTCGTTGGAGGTCAGCGTCAGCGGCCCGATGGGGCTGTCCACCGTGGTGGTAAGCGTGATAGCGCGGGGGTAGGTCATTCAAGGCTCCTTTGTATGCCACTGGGCAGCTTGTTTATCGGGTGGTCGAGGGTGGCCCATAGGTACTGGGTGGCATAGGCCCGCCACGGGCGCCACCGCTCGGCGCGAGCCGCGAGCTGGCTCGGTGCCTTGGGCAGCCCGGCTGCCAGTGCCGCGTGCCGAACACCGAGGTCGGTGAGCGGGAACGCATCCGGGTCGCCGAGCGCTCGCATTGCGATTATCTCTACCGTCCAAGGTCCCACCCCGGCCAGCTGGCCGAGCTGGCCGCGAGCCTCTTCCCAGTCACCCCCAGGGCCGAGGTCGATCTTGCCGTCAGCGAGGGCGGTTACAAGGCCGGCGAAGGTCGCTTGGCGAGCCTTCGGCCCGGCGAGCAGCGGGGCGGCGTCCGGCTGGGCGGGTGCCGATAAAGCTTCGGCTAGGGCTATGGCGCTCGGGAAAGTGCGCGACAGGCCTCCGGCCGGGTCGTCGACCGGCGACCCGTACGCGGCGGCGAGCCGGCCGGCGTGAGTGCGTGCTGCCGCCGTCGATACCTGTTGGCCGAGAACGGCTCGGACCGCCATTTCCTGCTCGTCAACCGTGCGGGGCACCCGGCGCCCGGGTGCCGAGCGGACAAACGGGGCCAGGGCCGCGTCATCGCACAGTTGGTGGCCCGTCGCTTCTGGGTCGGCGTCCAGGTCGAGGAGACGTCTGCATCGCGCGACCGCAGATGTCAGGTCGCGAAGGTCACCCAAGCAGAGCGACGCCCAGATGCATTCCTCGGCCGGCCGGAGCGCGACGATCGCCAACCCGTGCGGGAGGCGCAGCGTGCGGCGGTAAGCGCCGTCTCGTATTTCCTCCACGCCGGGCACGGCCGTAGCCGCCAGGTGCCCGAAGAGGTTGTCCGGGCAGAACGGGCGCCCGAAAAGGCAGGCGCAGCGTAAGGGTCTGGCCAGGCGGTGCGCTTTGAGCAACGACTGGGAGGTCCGCGACTTGAACGCCGGAGACCAGGCGAGCCGCTGGCCCAGCGTGATGCGACGACGGCCTGTTGGCCGCCTTGCGGCGCAGTTCGCCTGCGCTCACTGCGAAAACTGCCTGCACTGTCTCGTTGAACTGGCGGACGCTGGCGAACCCGGCTGCGAAAGCAACTTGGGCCATCGGCATCGCGGTCGTCTCGATGAGGATGCGTGCCGCTTGCGCCCGCTGTGCTCGGGCGAGCCCGAGGGGACCGGCGCCGACTTCCGCCATGAGAAGGCGTTCTATCTGGCGGGTGCTGTAACTGAGCCGGCTCGCGAGGCCTCCGACGCCCTCGCGGTCGACGACGCCATCTGCAATGAGGCGCATGGCACGGGCAACCAAATCTGCTCGGCTGTCCCACTCAGGAGAACCGGGGGTTGCGTCCGGTCGGCAGCGTTTGCAGGCGCGGTAGCCCGCTCGTTGGCAGGCTGCCGCCGACGGGTAGAAAGTGACATTGGTCGGCTTAGGCGTTAGTGCCGGGCAACTCGGGCGGCAATAGATCCCCGTTGTCCGCACAGCCGTGAAGAACCAACCGTCGAAACGGGGATCCTTGGACTTCACGGCTTGGTAGCAACGCTCGAAGCTTTCGATCACGAAGCCCAGCCTGCCTCATCGCCGATGCCTGTTCTGGCGGTTTTGCGACATCACCGTTTTACAGGCTCAGCCGCAGTACCCGCTGACGCTCACTACCGGGCTGTTGAGCTTGCGGCTGCCCAAAGAGCCCACGAAGGGCGCGTCTCCAAAAGCAAAAATGCCACCGTCGGCGGCAACGAGCCAGTAACCGTCGCCGTCGGCGGTGCTGGCCATCCCGACGATGTTCTCGTTCAGCTTCGCTTTTGCCATGGAACCTTCGAAAGGCGCGTTGAAATTGAAGACACCCCCGTCAGCGGCCGTCAGCCAATAGCCACCGGTCGCGACGTCGGGCGTGATGGAAACGATGGGCCCCTTCAGGTGCTTGGAGGCCATCGTGCCGGGGAGGTTGGCGTCACCGAAAGCAAAGACTTTGCCGTTCGACGCCACCATCCAGTAGCCGTTGCCATCGGGTGTGGACGCGATGCCCACGATGGGAGCGGAAAGATGCCGCGACACCAACGAACCAAAATAAGTAGCCGGGTCCCCGAAGGCGAAGACGCCTCCGTCCGCTGCCACGAGCCAGTAGCCCGACCCGTCAGGCCTCGCTGCAATCCCGACTATTGGTGAATTGAGGTGCCTGCCGGTCATCGAACCGTACAGTTGCGCGCCGCCGAAGTTCAGCACGTTGCCTTGAGCGTCGGCTACCCAATAACCGCCTGTTCCCGGGGACATCGCGATCCCCACCATCGGCGGCACTAGCTGGCCGGTCTCAGCCGTGCCGCAGAACGGCTGCCCGAAGGTGAACACACCTCCGTCCGCGGCAACGAGGTCGTAGCCCGCATTGGCTTCTGCCGGGACGTTACAGGGCGGTACCGAGCCCGCCGCGGGGAGGCCTGACGTCGTCCCGCTCAACTGGGGGTCGTGGTGGAACATCGGCCACGACCCAGGGCCGACGGCTTCTCCACCATTGGAGCCCGGGATCTCATAATGCAGGACCAAGCCCTCGTTGTTGCCGTTGTAGCCGGCGAGGGTGATGCCGATGGTCCCGTTGGGGTCGTCGGTCACGAGGGGGGAGTTCTGGAAGCCGTTGCCCTTGCCGAGCAATGCGACTTCGATGCCGTTCATGCCGTCAAGGACTTCGACCCCCTGGGTGGTCGGGACCAGGACGTCCTGATAGCCGCTACCCGTCAGGTCGGCGGTCACCACCGAACCGAGCACGCGGCCGGGGACGAAGGTATGCCAGATCACAGCGCCAGTAGCGCCGTCGAGCAGCCAGACACTCGCCCGTGATGCCGTTATCGGTGCCCTCGAGCACGTCGAGCGGGCCGTTGCCCTGGACTTCTGCGAGCGCTGGGCTTGAGCCCGTGAAGCCGTCCAACGTGTCCGACCAGACGAGGCCACAGGTGCTGTTGAAGGCGTCCAGGACGTTGGTACCGGCCTTACCCGGGTAATACGATCCTGTGCCGACGGCGATCCCCGCAGCTCCCCCGGGAGGAACCCGCCGACGGCGGGGGACGAGTCGACCTCTTGGTCCACGGCGTGGCTGCAGATGAGACCGCCACGGCTGTCGAGGATCCGCAAATGGCCGCCGGCTGCATAGATCTGCCCAAGCGCGAAGCCCTTTGTCGACGCCCCGCCGACGACGAGCTCTGTCTGGCTCGTGCCGTACAGGTTGGCCGCAGCCGCCGTCGAGAACACGCTGTCAGCGCTGAAAAATGGCCACCCACTGAGCGTCGAGCCGTTGGCGGCCCTAAGGGCGTAGGACTCCTGGTCCAACGAGCCGGCGAACACGTCGGGGGTGCCTCCCTGCAGGTCCGCCACCGTAAGCGATGCCTGGACGCCATAGGCGGGATGGGCGTCGCTACCCGGGTCGACAACCTTGGTATCCCAGAGAGGAACCCCGCTAGGGCCGTAGGCGAGATAGCCCCCACTGGTTGGGGAACCGGGCGTTGCCGGCGCCGACGAACACCGAGTCGAAGGCGCTGCCCCCGACATGGCGCGACCACCGAAGGGGTGGAGTCGATCGGGGGCCCCCGTCGTTGACCGGCCACCCTGCCACAGCCGTCCCGTTAGAAAGATGAAATGCGTAGAGGTACCCGCTCCGGTCGCCCACCACTACCGATGGGCCTAGAGCATCGAGGGTCGCGACCATTGGGGACGACTCGGCGATCGGCGCACCCTTGTCCTGAAGGAACGGGCCCTGCTGCCAAGCCTTGACAAAGCTGCTCTGTGCCAGGTCCGCCAGACGGACCGCCTGGCCAACCTGCGTCGAGCCGACTGGGAGCCCAGCGCTAACGACGCGAAAAGCGCCGCACTAAGCGCGGCCCCGCCCGCTCTGGAGCGCGCACTGAGAACTTGTTCTACCCCGCAATCCCAAAACGTACCGCTACTCTGCGCGAAGCACGAGGGCCGTTGGCGTCCGAGCAGCCAGCAGGCCAGGGATGGCGGCAACGATGTTGGCCAGCAACAGGGCACCCAGCGCAATGAGGACTACCTGGAACACCGGGACATCCGGCGCGGGTACCGCATTGATCTCCTGCGCGAACAGGTCCCACAGCCAGCGTCCGACGGCTATGCCGAGGGGCACTCCCAACACCACTCCAATGCCTACGGCGGTCGTAGCGTGCCACGCGACCGTAGCGGCCAATTGCCGTTCGGTGAAGCCAAGTGTTTTGAGCAGCGCCAGGTCTCTCCGACGCCTGCGGACGGACGCAATGAGAGTCAGCGCCAGGGCCGCAACAGCGCCAGCGGCCAGGCTGGCGCCGAGGTATACGGGCGTGCTCCCGAGCGAGCGGTAGTTGAGGATCTCAGCCGGCCGCTGGACCCCGATCACGCCCACGCCGAAGTTCTCGGGGTTTGTCGTCTCCTGGGCGATCTGTTCCAAGGACCGGTACGCCGCGCTGTCTTCGACGTTGGGGCGGAGCCGGACCAGAGCAGCCTGCGGACCGGGGAGCGCCGAATCGAACTGGTTGAGGTCGATTGCGGGGAGCAGCTTGTACGACAGGACGGCCCCGACCCCCATTTCGAGGTGAAGCCCAGTTTGCCCGATCGCGGGCAAGGTGGCCGTCCCGACTACCCGCAAGCGTTTGGGCGGCGCCGCACCGGAGCTCACCTCCACTTCCCCGCCCAGGTGCTGTCCGAGTTGCCTGAGGGTGAGCGTGCCTAGGACGACTTGGCTGGCTGTTTGGACGCTGTGGCCCGACAGCAACCTAGGTGTGACCGGGGTCCCGGGGGTCACTCCGAGGACCGGGACCGCTTGGCCGTCGATCTGCAACGTGGCGGAGTAGACCCCGGACCACGCAGCCACGTAGGGGTCATGGTCCAAGAGCGTGGTCACCTTCTGTTGAGGGAGGTCACCTCCTGCGGAGAGCATGTAGTCCCAGTTCCAGCCGTAGAGGGACGGGTGCGAGACGAGCGAGCTGAGGCTGGCCCCGAAGGTCACCGTGCCGACCAGCACCACCACCGCCATCACAGCTCCCAGAACGGCCGAGCGAACGGGCACGGCGGTGCGGCCGCTGCCGGGCACAAGGGCGAAGCGCACCCCGGTGAGCGCAGGTGCGGGGAGCCTCACCGCGGCAGCAGCGGACAGTAGGCGGGACGGCTGTTGCGAGGCGCCGTGGTTGGCTGAGCGGCGGTGGGGCATCCCTCGGAAGCTGATCACGGCGGATATACCGCTAAGCGCCAGGACCAGGACGAGCAACCCGAGCCCAAGGACGGTCCAATCGAAGTTCAGGCCCACGTCGGGGTACACGGGGCGCACCGGCCCGATAGGTGCAATTGGTGAAAGGGCTACCGCGACCGTGACTGCTAGCAGGCCACCCGACACCACGCTGCCAACTGTCCCGATAAGTCCGTCGGCCCAAATCTGCCCAGGGCTCGCCCCGAGAGCTCGGAGCGCTTGGCTTTCGTCCGCTCCCAGGCGGATCTGGCGACCGATGAGCTGAGCGGCGATCAGGAGACAGGCGAGAGCGACGATGCCCCCGAAGATGCCGAGAGCGAGGGAGTCGGGTTCGATGGTGCGTTGTGCCTTGGGCAGCAACACCGGGCCGACAGTTTGGAAGGTCGGTACCCCCTTTGGGTACAGCCGGGCGATCTCGGATGTGACCGACGAGTCGAAGCGAGGGTTGCTCACCTGCACCCCGCTCTCGCTGTAGTTGACGCAGCATTTGAGCAGGGGACGCGTAAGCGCCGGCGTGAACAGGTTGTCGGGGGCCGACCCATCGTCGGACTGGTCTTGCACGACGGCGGTATTGAAGGCCGCGGTCCCAACGAGCGTGGCTTCGACGACGCGGTACGGCTTTACCCGCGCAGAGCCGAAATCAGCTAATTGGATCTGGGCGTTTGTGTAGATGCCGAAACGCACTTTGTCCCCAATATGCAGTCCCATCGACTGGGCCTGTTCGGCTGTCAGCATGAACTGGCCCGGGCTTGCAGGGTTAGCCATTCGGCCCGCCGTGACGGTGACTTTGTCCTGGTCGAAATAAAGCCCGTCGACGCTCCCATAGCCGTTGCCCGGACCGGGAGAAAATTCGCTGACGTTTTGTTCAGGTGCCCCGTCTGGCCCCAGGGGAAGGATATTGATGCCGGACTGCGTCTTCACCGCTTTCACATGAGGGAGGTGCGCGATCTTGTAGACGAGCGGCGCGTCATAGGGCGTCAAGGGAAGAGTCGGGTTCAGGATCCCGGTCGCACCGACGAGGTCAGATGGGTTGGTGCTTTTCCAAAACGCGCTGAACGAGGAGTCGGTCCGTCTTGCCCCGGCGATCGACCCGAGCGATAGCCCGCCGACGAGACCGATGAGCAAGGCAAGGCTGAGGTAACCGGGCCAGCGCCGCGCGAACGTGGCCGCAAAGCGGTAGCGCGCCAGCCGTACGGCTTCGCCGCTCACGCCGCGCCGCACCCCGGTGGCACCATTTGGCCCAGTTTTCTACGTCTGGCCTGGATGGGCGATGCAGGCAGGCACGTTCGTATGGGGTGGTGCTGGGACACCCCCGCGCACGGGCCAGCACCAGTGACCCGGGCAGGAGGGCCCGCTACCGTGCCAAGCGTGGCCCACCTCGACGCTGTCGTCATCGGCTCTGGTCCGAACGGGCTCGCTGCCGCGCTCACGGTGGCTCGCGCCGGCCGTTCTGTCGAGGTGTACGAAGGAGGGCCGGTCGCCGGCGGAGGGTGCCGCTCGGCCGAGCTGACGCTGCCAGGTTTCCACCACGACATCTGCTCGGCGGTCCACCCCCTGGTAGCCGCCTCTCCTTTTTTTCGCAGTGTGGACCTGGCCGCCCGGGGCGTGAAACTGCTCACTCCCGAGGTGTCTTTCGCCCACCCTCTCGACGGTGGGCGTGCAGGCGCCGTCCTGCTTTCAGTGGACGAAACGGCGGCGAGCCTGGGCACCGACGGCGCAGCGTACCGCCGCCTGTTCGGGCCTCTTGTGCGAAACGTCGACAAGGTTCTCCCCACGCTCCTCGGGCCTCTCCGGGCCCCGCCAAGGCACCCCCTTGCGATGGCACGTCTCGGGATCCCCGGCCTGCTCCCGGTCACCCGTCTTGCCGCCCGCTTCCAAAGCGACGAGGCCAAGGCGCTCCTGGCTGGTGCGGCCGCCCATTCGATGCTCCCGCTCAGCACACCGTTGACGGGATCGTACGGCCTGCTGTTCATCACCCTTGGCCATGCCTACGGTTGGCCGGTCGTCGAGGGTGGCAGCGACCGGGTTGTCGAGGCCCTGGTAGCCGAGCTGGCTGACCTCGGTGCGACGGTGCGGCTCGACCGGTGGGTCAATAGCTGGAGCGAACTGCCCGAGGCCAGGGCTGTGCTCGCCGACACCTCGCCTCGCCACCTCGCGGCCCTTGGCGTGGACCGGCTCAGCGCTTCGTTCAAGAAGGCGCTCGGGCGGTTCCACTATGGCCCGGGCGTATGCAAGGTGGACTGGGCGCTGAGCGGCCCCGTCCCCTGGGAAGCCGCTGCCTGCCGCAGGGCGGGCACCGTCCACGTAGGCGGGACGCTGGCCGAGGTCGCCGCCAGCGAGTCCGAGGTGGCCGCTGGCCGGCACGCGGAGCGGCCCTTCTGCCTCGTCGCGCAGCCAGGGGTCGTCGACGCCACGCGTGCTCCGTGAGGGCAAGCAAACCCTGTGGGCCTACTGCCATGTGCCGTCGGGCTCGACGGTGGACATGACGGAGCACGGATCGAGGCGCAAATCGAGCGCTTCGCCCCTGGCTTCCGGGACCTGGTCCTGGCCCGGGTGACCAAGACCGCGGCGCAGGCCGAGGAGGCAAACCCCAATTACATCGGAGGTGACATTACGGGGGGCATGGCGACGTTGCGGCAAACCCTCTTCCGCCCGACCGTACGTTGGGACAACTACAAGACTTCCGCCCCCGGTTTGTACCTCTGCTCGGCTTCTACGCCCCCCGGCGGCGGCGTCCACGGAATGTGCGGCTACCACGCCGCGACGAGCGCGCTCAAAGGTCTGGCCAAGGATGTTTGAGCGCGTTCTCAAGGTGGTGCCAGCCCCCCCGGCGACTACTAGCAACCACCCGCCTCAGACACCGGCTCTCACCCTTGGTCACGACGTCCCCGCGGGCCTACGGTAAGCCTCATGAACATCAAGGCCGCTGTCACATCGATCTCATGGATCCCCTCAGAGGCGATCGCCGGCGCTACAAAGCTTCCCTTCGAGACCGGCGTTGCCCATTACGACCCGCCACCGCCCGACGTGATCGAGGACCTCGAGGAGCTCCGCCGCCAGGACCGTTTCCGTTTTGCCAACGAGCTTCACGGGTGGATCGAGGTGAGCGACGGCCGCATCGTCGACTACGGCCAGACGGGCAAAGGCCTGATCGGGTCGACGACACTGCAGGTTGGCCCCAAGAAGGCCGTGTTCCAAGCGGTCCCCCTGCCAGACCTGCAGCCCGGACCGGAAGTAACTGAGAGCAAGGTCACGTTTTTCCAAACTTGCGGGGGGCGCACCGGGGTACCGGCTCCGCGCCGTGTCCGGCGCGCACCGTTCGTGCAGTTCTCCGCCCCGCTCGCCTGGACGACGCTCGCACTCGAAATGCACGTCGACGGGACCGTCGAGCACCAACTGATCGGTGCCAGCCCGTTCCCGCGCCACTGGGTTTACGACACCAGCGGCAAATTGGTGAAAAAGAGCGGCCTCATCGATTTCTCGACCTGGTACCGCAGCGCCTTCGGCAAGCACAGCCCTTGGGGAGACCAGGATTCGCCGGCGCTCGCCACCGAGGTCGAGACCGCCCTGGAGCGCCAGTTGTCGGCCGATTTGATGCAGGGGGCGGCTAAGCCACGGGTCATCAAGGTGGACGCCGGCACGGTGATCGTCGAGCAGGGCGACCCCGGTGAAGAGCTGTTCCTGGTGCTTGACGGCGTCGTGCGGGTGGAGGTTGACGGTGAGCGCATCGCCGAGTACGGCCCGGGCTCCATGCATGGCGAGCGTGCTGTACTGGAGGGGGGCCTTCGCACCTCGACCGTGCGGGCCGTAACCAAGTGCAAGCTTGCAGTCGCTAAGGCAGACCAGCTCGACCGGGAGGCACTGCGGCAACTGAGCGCCGGCCACCGCCGGGAGGAGCAGAACTGAAGTGCAACAGGGCCAGGGCCTCCAGTCTTCGACGATCAGTGTGTTCCTCGCGGACGACAACTTGATCGTGCGAGAAGGGGTCCGCGCTCTGATCGCGCTGGAGGACGACTTCACGGTGGTCGGCACCGCCGCGGACTACGACGAGCTCGTGACGAGGGCCTCAGAGCTGGCTCCCCAGGTCGTCGTGACCGACATCCGGATGCCCCCGACCTTCCAGCAGGAAGGGATCCTTGCGGCCCACGAGATCCGCAAGCGCCACCCCGGCACCGGGATCGTCGTCCTGTCGCAGTTCGATGACCCCGAGTACGCCATTTCCCTGCTCGCCGAGGGCTCGGCAGGCTACGCCTACCTCTTGAAGGACAGGATCGCCCAGGGCGACCAGCTCGCTCGTGCGGTCCGCACGGTCGCAAGCGGCGGGTCGGTGCTCGACCCGACCATCGTCGACGCAATGGTCAACCCCGTGACGGGCAAAGGCGAACTGACCCGCGCCGAGGAGGACCTGCTGCACCTCGTGGCCGAAGGCCGCCCGATCAAGGCGATAGCAGTCGTGCAGGGGACCACGCCGTCTGCTGCTGCGGACGCGGTCGAAAAGCTGTTCCTGCGCATGGCGGCGGATGCAAGCAGCGGCGGCCAGAACTCGTTGCGCCGGCTGCGCAGTCTTTACGAGGCCATCGTCAACCGCGAGGAGCAGGGCGAATCGCTCAGCAGGCTCTTGCCGAGCGGGGTGGCGGAGATGATGCGCGAGCAGGGCGCCCACGCGGGAGAGACAAAGGAGCTCGTCGTGAGCGTTCTCATGTCCGACATCCGCGGCTATACGACCATCGCCGAGAAGGCCGATCCCAGCGTGCTCGCCAGGCAATTGAACGTCCACAGGGCCGAGATGAACAAGTCGATCGTGGCGGCCAAGGGCACTGTCATGCAGTTTGTGGGCGATGCGGTAATGGCGGTCTTCGGTGCTCCCGTTCCTCTCGACGACCATGCGGGAAGGGCCGTGGAGGCAGCCGTGGCCATGCACGCCGCCCAGCGCAGAGTGAACGCGCGTTGGCGCGACGAAGGCCTGCCTTTCTTCGAGCTCGGGATCGGGATAACCACCGGCCCGGTGGCGGCGGCGCTGCTCGGTTCGGACGAGCACCTCGAGTACACGCTCGTTGGCGACACGGTCAACCTTGCGCAGCGCCTTCAGCAATGGGCGTCGCCGGGCCAAACGGTGTTGTCCGGGCCCACCTACGAATCGCTGGCGGACCCGCCCCCTGCCGAGGAGCTGCCGCCCGCCCTCGTAAAGGGCCGGGACACACCGGTCGGAGCGTGGCGGCTCAGCGCCGTCGCGGACGAAACAATGAAGTCGAACTAGGAGCCGGAGGACCAATGCAAGTTATGGAGGCCAAGGGCCTGCGAAAGACATACGAAGCCGAAGGGGCGCCCGTGCGGGCTCTGCGCGGCGTCGACATGACCATGGAGCAAGGTGAGTTCGTTGCCATCATGGGCCCGTCCGGTTGTGGCAAGTCCACGTTGTTGAACCTCGTCGCCGGCCTTGACGTGCCGAGCGAGGGGGAGATACTCGTGGCGGGCGAGTCCCTCAGCACCATGGACGAGAGCGCGCTGGCGAAGATGCGCAGGCGCCATATCGGGATCGTCTTCCAGTTCTTCAACCTCTTAGAGGGGATGAGCGTCCTGGAAAACGTGACATTGCCTGCTGTTATCGCCGGCACCGGGCGCAAAAGAGCAGAGAGCCGCGCACGCGACCTGCTCGACCTGCTCGGTTTGGCTGACAAGGCCAAGGCTGCGCCGGGCGTGCTGTCGGGCGGCCAACGCCAGCGCCTCGCCATAGCGCGCGCATTGGCCAACGCCCCGACCCTGCTGCTGGCCGACGAACCGACCGGGGCGCTCGACTCCGAGGGCGGCCATGAGGTCCTAGAGCTGTTCCGCAGGCTCCATGCGGGCGGCCAGTCGATCCTGCTCGTCACCCATGATGAGTCCGTTGCCGAGCCTGCGACGCGGATAGTTCGCATGCGCGACGGCCGTATTGAAGGGACCGAGCCCGGCGCCGGCGCCTCGGCCGTAAGCGGAGCGGTAGCGACAACAGCGCAATGAGCGCGCCGATCATCGTCAGCCAGCTGGGCGATGTCCGGGAGAGCGCTCGGGAGAAGGAGAAGAGCCAGGGCCTGCCGCGCACGGCCGGTGCCAGGCCGCTCCTTGGGGTAGTTTCACTCGGCCTTGCGCTGGTAGCTGTGGCAGGCGGTGTGGTGGCGCCACTTGCCGACTCGAACGGCGACCTGGCTACGCAGGTCGTAAGGGCCGCCGTGGTGGTGGCCTTCGCCGTTGCCGGGGTGACTGCTCTGTCCAGGCGGCCCACCGAGCGCCAGCCCCTCGTGGTGTTGCTCGGTGCCGCTCTCGGAGGGATCGTGGCCGTCAGCGGCTCACTGGTCGACGCGCACGTGCACGGGACGGCGATCAGCTCGGGACTTCTTTCCTTGGCTCGCTTCGGCGAGCCGATGGCACTGGCGCTACTGCCGATAGCCGCAATGCACGTCCTTTTCGGGATCCCGGATGGGAGCTGCCGCCTCAGCCGGCTCGTAGTCGGTGGTGGCTATGTCGTCGGGGTGGCGTTGGGCCTAGCCCTCTGGTTGCAGCGCCCGTCGCTGCCCCTATGGCCTGTGGGTACCGAGGCGGTGCTGGCGGTAGCGGTCGGTGCGGGCGTCTCTCAACGCCGCTACTCGCGCTCGTCGGGCCTTGAGCGCCAGCGAATGCAATGGTTCGGGTGGGCCGGGGCGGTGGCGGTCGAGGCATTGCTGGTGGCGCTCGCGCTGCGGGTGCTGCTCGGTTGGCCGACCCGCGCCGGTCTCGTCCTGACGGTGGCCCTGCTGCCCTTCGCAGCAGCGGTGGCAATGTGCAGCACCAGGCGCTTTGCCTCGCGGATAGACAGGATCCTCACCCACACCGTGTCGATCGCAGGGCTCACGGGGGTGGTCGCCGGCGTCTACCTGGTCGTGGTCGCCGGTCTTGGCAACACCCCGAGCCGCTCGGAGCGGTCATTGCTCGTGCTGTCCATGGTCTCCGCGGCAGTGGCCGCCCTTCTTTACGGCCCCGCCCGCCAGCGGCTCTCCCTCTATGCCAACCGTCTTGTCTACGGCGAACGTGAGGCGCCCGATGCGGTCTTGCGCACCTTCGGGAGCCGGCTCTCTCGAGCCATACCGATGGACGAACTGCTCCTGCAGGTGGCCGAGTCCCTGCGAAAGACATTGGCGCTCAGCAGCGCTGAGGTTTGGACGGGGTCCGGGGGCCATCTGCAGCGCTCGGTGTCGTCGCCGGACTCCAGCGCGGTGAGCTTCGTGCTCAAACCCGAAGAGGAGTCCGTCGTTGCCCGCGCGGGCGTGACCGGGACCGCCTGGCTCAGCGTGTGGATGCCCGCCATCGTCGCCGGGCGGGAAGGGGCCGTGTTGCGGGTGGCACCAACCACCCACTCGGGCCGAGTACTCGGGCTTATCGTCGCCGTGCGCCCTGCCGGCTCAGACCAGTTCACCACCGATGACGACACGATGTTGACCGAGCTGGCACGCCAGGTCGGCCTCGCCTTGCACAACGTGGAACTGGACTCGGCCCTGCAAAAGTCGCTGGAGGAGCTGCGCGAGAAGGCCGAGGAACTTCAAGAGTCCCGTGCGCGCATAGTCGCCGCTTCGGACGCGGCCCGCCGCCAGATAGAGCGCAACCTGCACGATGGGGCGCAGCAGCACCTGGTCGCGCTGGCGGTCAACGTCCGCCTGGCGCGCAAGCTGGCCGAAACCGACCCCGAGGCGTCGCTCGAGATCCTGGACCAGCTCGGTGAGGGCCTGCAGGGTGCGGTCCAGGAACTTCGCGCTCTCGCCCATGGCATTTACCCGCCGTTGTTGGCCGACAGAGGCATCGAAGAGGCCCTCCGCTCGGCGGCTGGACGCGCCGCCCTGGCGACGGAGGTGGATGCCGCTTCGATCCCCCGGCACCCGCCCGAGGTGGAGGCGGCGGTCTACTTCTGCTGCCTCGAGGCGCTCCAGAACGCCGGCAAGCATGCCGGCGCGGAAGCCACCGTGAAGATCCACGTGTGGGAGGAACCCGGAGCCCTTTTCTTCGAGGTCTCCGACGACGGGGCGGGCTTCGACGCCAAAGGGAGCAAGGGCAAGGGCGCCGGCTTTGTGAATATGGGCGACCGGGTCGGAGCGATGGGGGGAAGCCTGCAGGTACGCTCCGCGCTCGGCGCCGGCACCTCGATCAAGGGGCGCATCCCCCTCGATTAATCGGGGTGTTACGGCTGATCGGCGGTATTGGACCAGGTCTCTTCGAGGATGTCCGGGCCGAAGCTCTCCTTGTGGACGTAGGCAAGCGCTCCGGCGGTGCGGGCGTCTGCAGGTAGGTCGTCCTTGTCGTAGGTGGAGAGCAGGATCACGCGGACGTCGGGGTACTCGCTTGTGATGCGGCGAGTCGCTTCGATCCCCCCGATCCCGGGCATGTTGATGTCCATGAGGACGAGGTCGGGTTTGAGGAACTCCACCTTTTCGAGCGCTTCCTCCCCGGACTTTGCCTCTGCGATCACCTCGAAGCCGCGGGTAGCTCTGACCACGAGGCGCGCCGCGCTGCGAAAGGGTGCCTGGTCGTCGACGACCAGGACGCTCACTGGTCCCGCAGCCATTACTGGGATCCTGACAGAGCAGCCTGGCTTCGCCCACTTGGCCAGCACCACCCGCGCTGTGGTGGCAGCACCACCATGCGCCTCAGCTTTGCGCTGCGAGGAACAACAGCACGGCCTTCACGCGACGGTGCACGTCGGGTTCCTCGGTCAGCCCGAGCTTGAAAAAGATGGAATTGATGTGCTTTTCGACCGCCCGCTCCGATAGCACGAGCGAAGCTGCGACGGCTGCGTTGTTCTTCCCCTGTGCCATCTCGCCGAGCACCTCGACTTCGCGCGGTGTTAGCGCACGAAGCGGTGAGCGGGCGCCCCGGGAGCGGGCTGTGACCAACTTGTCCACCACTTCAGGGTCGATAACCGAGCCGCCTCGTGCGACCTCGCGGATGGCGGACGCGAGCTGGCCGATGTCCGATATCCGTTCTTTCAGCAAATACGCACGACCTTTGGAGCCGCTCTCGAGGAACTGGAGCGCGTATGCCGGTTCCGAGTATTGGCTCAATACGACGACACCCATATCGGGGTAGCGGCCGCGTAGTTCGTTGGCAGCCCGGATCCCCTCGTCGGTGCCCGTTGGTGGCATCCGGATGTCGGTGACCACGACATCTGGGACCTCCTTGTCGACTGCCTTCACAAGCGAGGGGTGATCGGCACAGACAGCCACCACTTCGAGATCGTCCTCCAAGTCGATGAGCTTGCCCACCCCTTCTCGGACGAGGTAGTTGTCCTCGGCCAGTACTACACGCAGAGCCACGTAGAGAGCCTAATAGGTGCCGGACAGGCCGCCCGGGTCTTCGGCGCTAGTGGCAGGATGTCCGGGATGACCGACTTCTCCGTTGTACCCATCGTCCTACCGGACGAGCGGCGCCTGGACATCAGGGTGAGCGGGCCCTCGGACGGCGTGCCTCTTGTTTTCCACCATGGGACGCCCGGGTCCGTCGTGCCCTTCCGGGCCCTGGAGCGGGCCGCTCACCAGCGGCACTTGCGCTTCGTCACGTCGTCGAGGCCCGGCTACGGGGGCTCGACCCGTCAGCCCGGCCGCAGGGTCGCTGATGTCGTCGCTGATACCGACGCTGTGCTTGCCTCCCTCGGTGCTGAGCGTTGCCTGGTGGCTGGCTGGTCCGGTGGCGGCCCGCATGCCCTCGCCTGCGCCGCTCGTCTAGGTGCGGCGACGGCCGTGTTGGTGATCGCCGGGGTCGCCCCCTATGGCGCTGACGACCTCGAGTGGACGGCCGGCATGGGGCAGGAGAACGTGACGGAGTTTGGCGCCGCCCTGCAGGGCGAGGACCAGTTGCGACAATTGCTCGTCGAATGGCGCGACCACCTGAAGGAGCCCACGGTCGAGATGATCATCTCGTCGCTCCAGACAGTGCTGCCCGAAGTGGACCGGGCCGTGCTGACCGACGAGTTCGGCGAGGACATGGTTGCCAACTTCCGCGAGGCGCTCCGCCTCGGCGTGGACGGGTGGGTCGATGACGACCTCGCGTTCACTCGAGCCTGGGGGTTCGACCTCAAAGAAATCTCGGTCCCTACTGCGATCTGGCAAGGTTCGGCGGACCTAATGGTGCCATTTGCGCACGGCCAGTGGTTCTCGGAGAAGCTCCCCGGTGCCACGGCCCACCTGGAACAAGGAGAGGGCCACCTCTCTGTCGGGATCGGAGCGCTCGACCGGATGCTCGACGAGCTCGTCCGAGCCGGCTAACAGTATCGTGTTATTTGCCGGCCAAGTCGATCACGGTCCCGCCAATTGCAGCTTCGACCGGGACCGCACTGCTCTGATAGAGCGAGACGATTGCGTCTATTTGGTCGTCCGTACGCTGAGGGTCGTGGTGGTAAAGGACCAGACGTCCTGCTCCCGCTCTTTCCGCCAAATGGAGGGCATAACCAGCGGACGAATGGCCGAAATAGGCCCTCGCCGGTAGTTCCTCGTCGGTGTACTGGGCATCGTGGAACAAGATGTCGCAGCCGCTTACGAGGCGCAGCGCGGCCTCGTGGTACTCGCCGAGCCCATCGGGGCCGGGGCCGAGCGCAGTAGGGCAGTGATCGGATATATAGGCGAGCGTGACGCTGCCGTCGGAAATCCGGTAGCCGAATGTCCGGCCCCCTTTATGGGGTATTTCGACGGCGCCGACGCTGAAACCTTCCAGTTCGTAGTCCCCCGGTGCAAGCCCACGGAAGTGCCAATTACCGCGGAGATCCAAAGGCGTTATAGGGAAATGTGGTGGCGACATCGCCCTTGTGAGGACTGAGACCAGGTCCGTCTCTTGCCCTTCGTCGTCTTGGGCAGGGGCACAGAGCGTCACGATCGAACCTGGCATGTCGCCTGAAGAAAAGAACGGCAAACCGTGTGTGTGGTCCCAATGAAGGTGCCCGAGGACAACGGAACCTTTGAAGGGCTGACCTCCCATCAAGGTGGTGACGGCTCGTATTCCTGTACCGGCGTCAATGATGAGGCTGGGTGGTTCCCCGTCATGGGCGAGAGCAAGGCACGAGGTGTGGCCGCCGTAGCGTACGAAATCAATGCCTGGGGCCGGCGTTGACCCTCTGGTCCCCAAGACGTGGATCCGCATCCAGCCATTCTGACAGGGACTGCCGCACAACTCGGGCGGCAGGCAAGATCATGGGAGCAGGATTATCTTCCCGTGCGTATGGCCCGAAGCAAGCGCCTCGTGCGCCTCCCTTACCTGCGAGAGGGGGTATGTGGCTGCGACGATGACCTGGAGCCTGTGTTCGCCCACCAAGCGGAGAAGCTCCAAGCCAGCCGCCGCACGCCCGTCCGGCCCCGGGTCGGTGACGACTTTCAGGCCCAGTTCCGTTCCCCGTTGCCACGCAGCAATCGTTGCGGTCCGGTCGCGATCGGCCACCAATGCGAGCGATGTCCCGATCGCCTCGTCGGTGCCTACCGTGTCGATGGCTACGTCGACCCCGTGCGGGGCCAAAGAACGGATCCTCTCGGCGAGCCCGCTCCCATAACTCACCGGTCCGGCTCCGATCTCCCGTAGATAGGCGTGACTAGGTTCGCTTGCCGTGCCTATTACATGGGCCCCGGCGGCGACTGCGAGCTGGACCACCATCGAGCCGACACCGCCCGCGGCTCCGTGCACCAGGACAGTGTCCCCCGCGACGACATTGGTGACTTGGAGGGTTTGGTAGGCGGTTATGCCCGTGAGGAGCAAGCCGCCGGCCTGCTCGAAAGAAAGCTCGGTCGGCTTCGGCAGCACATTTGCCGCCTTTGTGACCACCTCGGTCGCGTACGCCCCCGGGGCCGGGTAAGCAATAACTGCGTCACCGACGCGCAGCGGGCCCGCTGGTCCCTGCGCGTCGTCGCCGACGGCCAGCACTACGCCGGACGCTTCGTAGCCGAGCCGCAATGGCAGTTTGGACGGGTCTCGACCGGGGCTCGCGGCGTAGCTCTTGTAGTCCACCGGATTGGCACCGGCAGCTCGCACTTCGATCTGAACTTCGCCGGAGCCGGGCGCGCTTATTGGGACTTCGACGAGCGAAAGGACCTCCGGGCCGCCAAATGCACTCGCTACAACAGCAGTTGCCATGCTTGGTCAACCAGGAGGGGCGGGCGCAATATTCCGGGGGGACGTACCCTTAGTCGTGCTCGAAAAGCGCCGTGAGACACGATTGCCGACCGTCGCCCAGGCCGCGGCGTCACCGACGGCGATCGTTCTGGCGGGTGCCGGAGTTGCCGTCGGTGAACTGGCGCACCTGGGTATCGTCGTTTCCGTCGTTTTCGGAGGGGTCGCCTACGGGGCGCGGGTCGGCTACGCGGCGGTCCACAGGCGCCTGGCTATGCGGGGCCGCGCGCGTCGGCGGCTTGCCCGGATCGACCCCTGGTCTGTGCCGGAGCCCTGGAGGAGCTATACGACAAGGGCTCTCGAAGCCCGCAAGCGTTACCGCCAGTTGGCCGCGGACTGCCCGCCTGGGCCGGTGGCGGACTACCTGGCCAACTCCGTCGCCAAGGTAGACGCGGCAACCGAGGAGCATTGGGCGCTCGCCAAGAGCGGCGCCGGCCTGGTCGACCCGCCCGGCCGTACCGAAAGGGCGGCTAAGGCCCTCGAGGACGTGCAGGCCGAGCTGGTGGCTGCTCGTGGTGCCAATCGTGCCCGGCTCGAGAGCCGAGAGACCGAACTTGCCTCCCAGCTGCGCTCCTTCCGGCACCTGGAAGCGGTGAGCGCGCAGATCTCGAACCATTTGTCGGAGCTGAGCGCCCAACTGGAGGGTGTCGTCGCATCTGCCGGAGAGCTGGTGGCTAGCGCGGGAGCTGCCGGTGCCGACCTGTCAACTCTTTCCTCGGAGCTGAGCTCGCTTACCGGGGCCCTGGACGAGGCGAGGCGCATCATGGCGTCCTCACCACCCACCTAGACATCGCTACGGCGATGTACGGCCATGGCCGCCCAATGGCCCTAGCATGCGAGCCATGTGGAACGCGCTAAAACGCAGATGGAAGTACCTGACCGCCAAGCTGTCGGGACGGTGGGAGGAGAACGCCGACCCCAAGGTGCAGCTCGAGCAGGCCATGGCGGAGGCCCAGGAGCAGCACCGGCGTCTCGTCGAGCAGGCGGCCAGCGTGATCGCCAACCAGAAGCAGACAGAACTGCAGCTCAACCGCTCTATGCAGGAGCTGGAGAGGACCAACAACTCCACGCGGCAGGCCCTTTCGATGGCCAACGACGCCGCCAAGCGTGGTGACACCGCTAAGGCCACCGAGTACAACCAGACCGCCGAAGCATTCGCGAACAGGTTGATCGTCACCGAAAAGCGTGTCGACGACCTTAAGAACATGCACCTACAGGCGACCCAGGCTGCCCAGCAGGCCAAGGCTGCGGTCCAGCAAAACGCCAACCTTCTCCAGCAGAAATTGGCCGAGCGCCAGAAGTTGCTTTCGCAGCTAGACCAGGCACGGATGCAGGAACAGCTCAACTCGGCCATGTCCACCCTTTCCCAGACGGTTGGCCAGGATGTCCCCACGTTCGACGAGGTGCGCACGAAGATCGAGGCGCAGTACGCGAAGGCGCTCGGTACCGCTGAGCTGTCGGGTCAGGGAGTGGACGCCCGCATGCTAGAGATCGAGCAAGCGAGCATCACCACCGAAGCCCAGCTCCGCTTGGACCAGATGCGCGGCCAGATGGGCTTGCCGGCCGGCGACCAGCCTGCTGCGGCGGCATTGACCGCTGCTCCTCAGCCGGCGGTCGCCCCGCAGGGTGCCCCCGCACTAAACACCGGAGCTAGCACTTCCGCGGACGGCGAGGTGGCCGATGCAGAAGAGGTCACCGAACCAGCGGCTCCAGGCGAACTCTGAGACCACTCCACATGAGACCACTGCACATGAGACCACTGCCGTTGAGACCACTGCGCTGAGAACCCGGGCAACTCCAACGTGACCGACGTCGTCGTAATAGGCGGGGCCCGGCTGGCAACCAGGTCGCTAGCCGCGCTGCAAGCCTTGGTGCCCACGTAACGCTCGTCGAGCGAGACATCGTCGGGGGAGCGGCGAACCTCTGGGACTGCATCCCGTCCAAAGCGATGATCGCGACCGCCGGGGCGCTCAGTTTCTCACGCCGTCTGCCAGGCCTCGGGTTCTCCCCCAATGGCTCTCCGAGCCAGGTGGACTACGAGGCCCTGCACGAGCGGATAGGCGAGATCACCTCTCGGCTTCACGCTTCCACCGAACGGTTGCTCGCCTCGCTCGGGGCCCGGACGGTGCGGGGCGCGGCGCGCTTTGTCGGCCCACATACCGTCGCCGTGATTGGGGCGGACGGTCTGGACGAGGAGCTGAACGCCAATGCTGTGGTTGTCGCGACGGGGAGCCGGCCCCGATTGCCGGACTGGGCCGTCCCGGACGGTGACCGGGTGCTGACTACTCGGCAGGCCTACCCGCCACCGGAGCTCCCGGAGCACCTCGTGGTGGTGGGCTCGGGGGTGACCGGGGTTGAGTTCGTCCACATGTTCAGCTCGCTCGGGTCGAAGGTGAGCCTGATCGTCAGTCGCCAGCATGTCCTTCCCCACAAGGACGCCGAGGTAGCCGCTGCCCTGGAAGACGAGCTGCTGCGCCGCGGGGTCCACCTGTACAAAGGAGCCCGCGCCGAGCGTCTTCAGCGCACCGCAGAGGGAGTGGCCGTCCATTGCGACGATGGCCGCGTCGTGCGTGGGAGCCACGTCCTCTTGGCGATCGGCTCTGTCCCTAACTCCGACCACCTCGGCCTTGAAAAAGCCGGCGTGGAAGTTGACAAGTGGGGCTACATCCCAATCAACCACCACTGCGAGACCAATGTCCCCCACATCTACGCTGCCGGCGACGTCTCGGGGAAACTGCCCCTGTCGTCGGTCGCTGCGATGCAGGGCCGCAAAGTTGCCGAGCACATAATGGGCCTCCACACTCTCGAACATCGCCACATCGACTACGACAAAGCGGCATCGGCTATTTTCACCGAGCCGGAGATCGCCGACGTGGGCCTCGCCGAAGCAGAAGCCTTTGCCTCGGGCCGTAAAATCCGTGTCACGAAGGTGCCCTTTGGCGCCTCTGCCCGAGCGCTCATCAACGACGACCCCCGTGGCTTCGTCAAGATAATCTCCGACCCGGCCACCGGCGTCGTGCTCGGCGGGTGCGTCGTTGGCAGCCAAGCTTCCGAGCTCATCTCCGTGATCGCCCTCGCAGTAACCGCCGGGCTCAAAGTCCGCGACATCGTCGACAGCTGCCTTGTCCACCCTTCTCTGTCCGAGGCGCTCGCTGAAGCCGCCGAATGACGGGAGTTTCTGGTCCGCCCATTTTGCGACCCGTTCTCGTGAAAAGTTTGGTAGACGCCGGCAAGGACGGTGCGGTGCTCCGAGTGCACGTGCAGCCGGGCGCTAGTGGCGACGGCATCGCTGGCGTGCACGGGGACGCCCTCAAGGTCCGGGTGCGGGCGCTTGCGACTTCGGGCCGGGCCAACGAGGCCGTGATCACGTTGCTCGCCAAGGAGTTGGGCGTGCCCGCGGCAGCGCTCGCTCTCACGTCCGGCGCCTCCTCTCGGGACAAGCGTGTTCGCTTCGGCGGCCTCTCTGCAGCCGAGCTCGAAAAACGTTTGTTGGGCGCGCTGTAGCTTCATAACCCGCCGGCTGCTACCGGGGTGGTGGCACGAGGCTGGCCTGGCCGGCTAGCCACCTCGACGGCGTGGCGGCCTTTCGCAACACTGAAGCGGGGCGAAGAAACTATGGCACACCTACCGATGCGCGCCGTAAAGGGATCCGAGATCCTCGATGAGCAAGTCTGTCCTGGGGGTTACCTGGTACCGGTTCCGAGTGACCTTCAGGCGCCAACGCGACGGCTATCTCGGCATCGCCCTTTTGGTCGGGTTGGTGGGAGGGGTGGCGATGGGGGCGGTCGCCGCAGCTCGCAGTACCCAGTCGCCGTTGCCGACGCTGCTCAGGAGCGTCGACGCCTCGGATCTGGGTAGTGCGGTCAGCTTCTATAACCCGAGCGTCGGCTCCAAAGGCCGGCTACTACCCGGGATTGGCCCACACCATCGAGCATCTCCCTCACGTGAAAGCCGTGGAGAGCGAAGTCGGCATCGGGCTCCTGCCGCTCGGGGCCAACAGTTTGCCGCTCCCGGCTGCCAACTGGGTCGCCGATGGGAGCGTGAACGGCTTGGGGTTCGACCAGGACCTCTGATCGTGGCTCACGGCCGCCTCCCCAACCCGTAGCGCCCCCGACGAGTTCGTGATGGACTCGGCAACAGCCAGATTGTGGGGGGTGCACCGAGGCGAGGAGGTGACATTTGGGGTCTATACAACGCCCAATCGGTGGGGAACCCGAGTGGCCTCCGTCCGGTCTCACGGCTCACCGCCAAACTGGTTGGTGTTGGCACGACCTCGGCCGAGGACCTCGTAGAGGACCAGTTCGACAACGATGCCGGCGAGTCCTCGACCGTGCCGTTCACCCCGGCGCTCACCAAGCGCTTGCTATGTTGCTGCGCCGACGACACGGTGGTTGGTGCTCAGGTGGACGACGGAGGCCCGCTACGACAGCACCGTCGTGGCCGAGATCGCTCGAGTAGTTCCCAAGGGCGTGCCGTTCTCAGCAGAGCTGGGCTCGGCGAGCATCGCCAAGGCGGAACGAGCGATCCGCCCCGAGTCCATCGCTCTCGCGGTTTTCGGTGGCATTAGCCGCTCTGGCCGCGCTGGTTACCGGCGGCCAGGTCGTCGGACGGCGGCTACGGCTGGATGCGGACGATCTGGCTGTGCTGCGAGCCTTGGGCGCGGGACCAGCCATGACTCTTTCCGATGGGCTCATCGGCGTTCTCGCGGCGGTGATCGCCGGTTGCTGGCGGCGTCGTGGCTATCAGCCTCTCCCCGGTCGCCCCGCTAGGCCCGGCCCGGACTTACCTCCCCGTAAGGGTCAAATTCGACTGGACCGTGATCGGCTTCGGGGTGGCCGAGTGGTGAGCGAATGGATTGGTGCTGACAACCTCGCGACCTTCATTCAGCTCGGGGTACTCGACGACCCGTGGTACCCGCCCGTGTAGGCTCACACAGTGGACCAGCTATCGTCCGGGGCCATGACCGTGTGCGAACGGGGAGCAAGGACATTGCGTTCCCGGGTCGTCCCGCTCGCTTTGGCCTTGGCCGTAACGTTACCGGTCGTATCGTTGGGCTCGCCCGCCGGTGCCGCGGCGGCCATAGCGGTGCCGCCCCTCACCTCGCTGCAGATCTGCACCGCGTTCCCTCCGCAAATCGTTGCCAAGGAACTCGCCAGGCACACCCAGCCGGTGGCCTCACCCGGTTATTCGAGCAAGTTGACGAGTGTTGACTTCGCCGTTTATTGCTCTTACCACTTCTCGCCGCCCTCCCTGCTCAACATCGTGTTCTATGGCCCTGCTCACGTACAGGCCGAGGCTGCCGGCAGCAAGGTCCACGCTCTTGGCCCGACAGGCCGGTTATTGGTCAGCGCCCCGCCGTTCCCCCGAAGTGCCTTCGTCTACTGGCTTTCTCACGGCTACCGGATCGCCGTTGGTGGGCCGACGGCTTTTAGCCAAAGTTCATTGGTCAGCCTCGCCCTCTACGTGGCGCGGCACATACCGTGACCGGAGCCGGCGTCGTCACTTGAGTAACCCGGCAACAACGTTGATCATCATTGCCACGATCACGACACCGAATAGGTAAGCCAGCAAAGCTTGGCGCAGGGCCGTTGCCCGCACTGAAGAGGAGCTGAGGTCGGTGTCCGACACTTGGAACGTCATACCAATGGTGAAGGCCACATAAGCGAAGTCCCAGTAGGTTGGTTGCTCGTCCTGGTGGAAGTCGATCCCGTGCCCGACGGCGTAGAAGAGCCGGGCGTAGCGCAGCGTGAAAATCGTGTGCACAAGCCACCACGAAAGAGCCACGCTGATTGCGGCGACGCCTATCAGAGCGATCTCCAGAGAGCCCCCTGCGTTGCTTGCTTTTACAAGGGCGGCGCCCACGCCGATGAGGCTCGCTACGCTGGCGGCGATCAGTGCCACGTCGGTGGCCGCTCGGCTCGGGTCTTCCCGGACTGAGTTGGCCTTAGTTTGGGCGGCGCTCAGGCCCCAGACACTCAACCACAACGGGATGACAAAAGCGGCAGCGGCCGAGTCCCAACCCGCCAGCACGGCAAGTTGCCACGGCAGGACAAACCCGCAGCCGGTCCCGATCACCAGCCCCGCGACTAGGGCGACGGCCATACGGTTCCGGGCACGCACCTCGCTGCCCCGTGTCCAAGGGCGTGGCTTCCTGCTCCGCCGTGGAGGTGACGTGCCTGGTGCTTTCATGTCGCTCTTTATGCCCACACGCAACATCATGCCAACCGGACGATGGTTGGGCTGGCTTCGCCCTTGACCGTCATTTACCGGGTGATATCCTCGCCGAGCGGTACCGGCGGAGGGCGACGAGGCACCAGACCGCCTCGACGGCGCCGAAAGGCCAGGTGCCGGCTAGGAAACCGTAGCTGCTCGAGAGCGCGCAGCCGAGGGCGAAGGCGGCAATGAAACGTGGGCCCCTTGCCTCGAGGGCGTACATCGCCATCATGAACGTGACAGCGATGACCCCGTAGATAGTGACTGCCATCAGATGTAGACCTGCCTTAGCGCGACGACGGTTCGCGCTCGTCATCAACAATTATTTCCAGGAGCGCCAAGACCTGAAGGGCTACAGGGAGGATCTGGGCCGAGCTGATCGTGGCCCCTCTTAGAGCGCCGGCGCCTCGCAGGCCGTCAAAGCTCGAACCGTGCAGACGAGCCCCCGTCAATGTCGCTTGGGAAAGCTCGGCCCCTGTCAGGTCCGAGTCAAAAAAGTACACGCCGGGGAGTCGGGCCGCGTAGAGGTCCAGCCGGCTGAGATCGCAGTGCTCGAAACGCACACGGCTCCCCGATGTCATGCGCAGGCTGGCGTCAGTCAGCCGGCACTCCCGGAACCCGACGTCGACAAGTCGAGACCCGGACAGGTCCGCTCCGGAAAGTCGGCAATCATCGAACTGGACGCGTGTGAGGACTGCATGGTCCAGGACAGCTGCCGCAAGGTCGCAACGCTCGAAGACGGTGTCGGTGATACGGGCCCGGACGAGCTGGGTCCCGGAAAAGCTCGACCCGGTCACCCGGCACCCGCGTACCTCAAGGTCCTCGGCCACCTGGCCGGCAAAGTCGGCCCTGATCGCGAGCGCTTCCCAGCGCTGGTCGGTGCCAAGCGCCGTGTCATCTGCTTCTGTGAGCTCGGCGGGCAGACGAGGCGGAGTCGGAAGGACGACATGCATGGCCATGGCTGAGCATACGACCACAGGGATGGGAGAGCCTCCGCTTGCTGGCACGGGCTCAGGCCAGCCGACAGTACCTTGTAGAGCATGGAGGAGCTATTGCAGGTGCGAGCGGCTGTCGCGGAAGACTACGACAAAGTGATCGTAGTCGTCGACGATTGGTGGGGCCGCCCAGTCAGTTCGTCGCTGCCACGGTTGTTTTTCGACCACTTCTGGCCCACCAGTACCATCGCTGAAGACAACGATGGCCTAGCCGGCTTCCTCGTGGGCTTCATTTCGCCCGCTAAACCCGAGGTGGGCTACGTACATTTCGTTGGTACCCGGCCCGACCGGCGTCGCTCGGGGTTGGCCCGACTGCTTTACGAGCGGTTCGCGGGGTACGCGCACCAACAAGGTTGCTACGAGCTCCGCGCCGTAACCGCCCCGTCGAATGCGGCCTCGGTCCTGTTCCACGAGAGGCTCGGCTTCAGTGTGAGCGGGCCCGTGGTCGGCTACAACGGACCTGGCCGCGCGATGGTTGTCTTCAGTTGGGACCTGACCTCGTTTTCAAGCGGCGAAAGCCCATTTGCCAGCAATCGCTTGCGCTAATTCATAACCAAAAGGGCGTGTGGTAAGACGTCCCTCATGGGGACAACCTTGCAAGTGACTTTTGACTGTGACGACCCGCACGCTATGGCTCGCTTTTGGTCCAGCGCCATTGGTTACCAGAAAGAGGACCACACCGAGCTCGTTGCCGAGCTTCTCGCCTCAGCAGCGATTGACGCCGATGCGACCGTGCATGTCGATGGCGGTCGACAGTTCGCCGGGGTCTCGGCTTGCCACGACCCCGAAAGGAAAGGCCCGCGCCTTTACTTCCAGAAGGTACCCGAGGGAAAAATTGCCAAGAACCGCGTGCACCTTGATTTACACGTGGGCGCCGACCGCTGCGAGGCCGAGGCAGCTCGGCTCGAAGCCCAAGGGGCTCGTAAGCTCTGGTTCAGCGACGATCGTGGCGGGGACTGCTGGACCATGGCGGATATCGAGGGCAACGAGTTCTGTATCGACTGAGGCGTGGTTTCCTGCAACCGCCCACCTTGAGCCCCAGGACTTTCAGCGCCTTCGCTCGACCCGCTCCTCGAGAAGGACCGTCACTAGATCGCCCGGCCCCTTGCCGATCGCGTCCCGCAGCTCTGCCTTGATCGGCAGCTTGTGGCGGCCGTCCCCGAGCGCCATGAAGGAACTCTCGAAAGGGTGCCCGTCGATTAGGCCCCGTACCTTCACCAGCCCTCTGGTACCGAAGTACTCGGCTGACCCGGGCATCACGACGTAGCTCCAACCGCCCTTGTCCGGGCTCTTCTCGACTGTCGCCGTGAACTGATGGTCGAGCTTCATAGAGCGTCCGGTCTTAGTCCTAGCGGGACTCGGCCTCCACGGCGAAGCCGATGATGGTCCCGAGCAACAAGATGGCGCCGATCGCCCAGAACCACTTGCCGAAGGCGAGCCCGATGGCGAGCGATATGGCGGCGAGGCCCAAGGCGACGGGCCAGATGCTGTTGTGGGGGAAGTAGGCGATCTCGCCGGCGCCCTCCTCCATGGTGGCGTCAGGCTGGTCTTCTGCCCGCGGGGCTTTGCCCCTGCGCAAGAAGACGAGTAGGAGGAAGCCGCCCAGCAGCGCATAGGCGAGGCAGCCGAAAACAAGCATGACACTGCCGGATGTTTCCCCGCTCCAGGCGTAGTAGAGCACGGCTATGAGCGCCAGGAACAGGGAGGCTCCCAGCGCCAGCACCGATTCGTGCTTCATCGTCTAGCTCCCTTCCGCGCTTCCGTTACCCCCGTCGCCAGCAGGTGGGCCACCGTTGCCATGGCCATTGCCATGACCGTTCCCGTAGCCATTGCCCTCGGTCGGTGGGCCTCCGTCCACCACCCGGGTGGCGTTGCCCGACGAGGTGGCCACGCGGGCCGACTGGGCTGCGAGCTCGCGAGCGTGGCGCCCGTGGGGGAGCGTCCGCTGTTCTGGATGATTTAGGTCCCACACAGGGCGCTCTGATCGGATAGGGGGGATGAACTCGAAGTTGTGCTCGATGGGGGGCGACTCGGTGACCCACTCCAATGTCATGCCGTCCCAGGGGTTGGGGCCGACCTTTTTCCCGCTGCGCAGCGTGACGTATACGTTCACCAGGAACGGGAGCAGCGAGAAAGCGAGAATGAACGCCCCTATCGAGGAGAGCATATTGAGGAAGTTCCATCCCTGGTCAGAGGGATAGACGGCGATGCGCCGCTGCATGCCCCGTAGGCCGAGGTCGTGTTGGGGGAAGAATGTCAGGTTGAAGCCGATGAACATGATGACGAACGTGATCTTGGCGAGCCGCTCGTCCAACTTCTTGCCGGTGAACTTCGGGAACCAGTAATGGATGCCGGCGAACATTGCAAAGACCGAGCCGCCGAACAACACGTAATGGAAGTGCGCCACGACGAAATATGTGTCGTGCAGCTGGAAGTCGAGTGGCGGCTCAGCGAGCATGATGCCCGTCAAACCCCCGAGCAGGAAGCAGGTCAAGAAGCCGAGAGCGAACAGCATTGGCGAATCAAGCCTCACCGACCCGCGGAACATCGTGCCGATCCAGTTGAAGAACTTAATGCCTGTCGGCACCGAAATGAGCAGGGTCAGGACTGTGAAGAAGGGAAGCAAGACGGCGCCGGTTGTGTACATATGGTGCGCCCACACGCCCATTGACAGGCCACCGATCGACAGAGTCGCGAAAACCATTCCTTTGTAACCGAAAACAGGCTTGCGGGAAAAGGTCGAGATGACCTCTGTGGCGATCCCGAAAAACGGTAACGCCAGGATGTAGACCTCGGGGTGGCCGAAGAACCAGAACATGTTCTGCCACAGGATCGGTTGGCCCCCATGAGTCGGGTCGAAAAAGTGGGTCCCGAGGTGCCTGTCCGCCCAGAGCAGAGCCAGGGCCGCTGTGAGCACGGGGAAGGCGAGCAGGACCAAGAAGGCGGTAACGAGCTGGTTCCAGACGAAGATCGGCATCCGGAACATGATCATGCCGGGCGCCCGCAAGCAGAAGACCGTGGTGATCAGGTTTATCCCGGTGAACATGCTGGAAAAAGCGGCCAGGGCCACGCCCACGATCCATAGGTCGCCGCCGACGCCGGGGGAGTGGATCGCCTCGGTAAGAGGGGCATAACCGAACCAGCCCCAGTCGGCTGCACCGGAGGAAGTAAGGAACCCGGAGTTCATAGTGATGCAGCCGCCGAGGAACAGCCAGTAGGAAAAGGCGTTGAACCGCGGGAACGCCATGTCCGGAGCGCCGATCATGATCGGGACCAGGTAGTTGGCGGTGCCGAAGGCGAACGGGCCAAGGAAGAGGAAGAGCATGATGCTGCCGTGCATCGTGAAGAGCTGGTTGTACTCCTCCAGGCTCAAGAAGTTGTTGTTCGGCACGGAGAGCTGGATCCGCATGAGGACAGCCATCGCGCCGGCCAGCAAGAACATGGCGAAGCTCGTCACCATGTAGTTGATGCCGATCTGCTTGTGGTCAGTGCTGGTCAGGTATGCAAGGACGCCCTTGTTCTTAGGCCCCGGGATTATCTCGACCAGTCGGCGCTCGGGCTCCTCAAAATGGGGAGGTCGTTCTTGGACAAGCGTCATCGTTGCGTTTACCCTTCCTCTGCTACCGAGGAGAACTTGCCGTGGTGGCTGGCGAGCCAGGTACTGAACTCCGCTTTCGGCACGACCTGCAGCCAAAAACGCATGTACGGGTGGTAGGTGCCGCAGAACTGCGTGCATTCCCCGATGAAGCGTCGACCAGCGACGGCGGGGTCGATGTTGAAGTCGAAGGAGTTGTTGATCCCCTGGATGGCGTCACGTTTGAACAGGAACGCAGGGACATAGAAGGAGTGGTTGACGTCATCGGAAAACAGGTTTATCTGTACCGTTTCGCCCGCAGGCAGGGTGAGCACAGGTAGGTTCGGGCTCTGGATGGTCGGCTCGCTGGCGACGCTGCCCTCGACCTCGTAGCCGTTCGGGTAGGTGAAGGCCCAGCCCCACTGGAAAGCGTCCACCCTCACGACGAGCGCCGGGTTGGCCGATACGTTGTCCTCGCGGTCTTCGGCCTGGTACGTGTAGACGAACAAAACCGTCACGAGGATGATCGGGACCACCGTGTACAGCGCCTCGAGCGGGAGGTGGTACTGGACCTGGCGGGGGATGCGCTCGTCGCCTTTGCGCTCCCGGTAGCGGATGGCGCACCAAAAAATAAGGCCCATAACGAGCGCACCGATGGGGATGGCTATGTAATAGGTGACCTGCCAAAGGTGCTGCACCTGGTCGGACTGCGAGGTGACGCCCGGAGGGTTGCCCCATTGGAAGACGGTGGCGAGCAAGTTAGGCACTGCGCCCCACATTAAGCTGGCAGCACTGCGCCGGACAAACCGGGCGATCGCGCCCGAGCGCGCGCTGGCCTCGATGGCTGCGGCAAGCATTGGCCCGCATCGCCGGCCGACTGAGCGGATAGGGCCCTGAGAGGTCCGGCTGGCCATTTCGCTGCGGGCCCTCTAAGCTGGTCGGCCCGTGCGTACCTACTCTCCTAAAGCTTCCGAGATCAGCCGCGAGTGGCATGAGGTCGATGCTACTGGTGCCGTCCTTGGCCGATTGGCGACCGAGGTCGCCCGCGTGCTGCGTGGCAAGCACAAGGTCATGTTCGCCCCCCATATCGATACCGGCGACCACGTGATCGTCGTGAATGCAGCCAAGGTCGTGCTGACAGCCAGCAAGGGCACCCAGAAGTTTTATTACCGCCACTCGGGCTACCCCGGCGGTATCAGGGCCCAGGCCTACGGTGACATGCTGGCCAAGAAGCCTGAGGAAGTCGTCCGCCTAACGGTCAAGGGCATGCTGCCCAAAGGCCCGCTGGGACGGCAGATGCTCAGCAAGCTTAAGGTCTATGCCGGGCCGGAGCACCCTCATGCCGCTCAGACCCCCAAACCCATGGCGCTCGACCACTCAGCGCACCGCGTAGCCTGACCCGAGGAGAAATCGGCCCGTGCCCAAGCCCCTATCCCAGACCACAGGCAGGCGCAAAGCTGCCATTGCCCGCGTCCGGCTGCGGCCCGGTGACGGGGCGATCACCTGCAACCGCAGGCCCGTCGAGGAGTACTTCCCCTCCGCCACCCACCGCATGGTGCTCACCGAGCCGCTCCGTCTCGTCGACAAGGCAACCGACTACAACATTGATTGCACGCTGGACGGCGGCGGCATATCCGGGCAGGCTGGAGCCCTCCGCCTCGGCATCGCTCGCGCCCTGGCCGTGCTCGAGCCAGAGCTCCGCGTGGCACTGAAGCGCGCCGGTTTCCTTACCCGTGACCCACGTGAGAAGGAACAGAAGAAGTACGGCTTGAAGAAGGCCCGCAAGGCACCTCAGTACTCCAAGCGCTAAATCAGCCTGGCGCGAGGACTGCTGCTCGGACCGACTGGATGCTCCGTTTCGGTACCGATGGCGTTAGGGGCTTGGCAAATGTCGAGCTGACACCCGAGCTGGTCTTGGCTCTGGGTAGGGCCGCGGCCCGTGTCTTGGCCAGCCCTCCGGGCAGTAGCAGGCGCTTCATCGTCGGGCGCGACACGCGCCTGTCCGGGCCGCTCCTGCAGGCCGCCCTCTCGGCGGGCCTCGTGAGCGAAGGGGTCGACGTGATCGATGTCGGCGTGCTGGCAACGCCCGGCGTCGCCTACCTCTCGGCGGAACAGGTCGCCCCTGCAGCGGTCATCTCGGCCTCGCACAACCCCTACTGGGACAACGGTGTCAAGTTTTTCTCGGCGGGCGGGTCCAAATTGCCTGACAGTGTCGAAGACGCACTCGAGGCCGAACTCGAGGCTCTGCTGGCTCACGCGCACACGGGCCCTAGTTCGCAGCCATCGGGGAACGGTCCGCGTGCCGGAGGGGCGCCATCGCTGGTGGGCCGCATCGAAACGGACCTCGATGCGCTCGAAAGCTATGAACGCCACGTGCTCTCCGCCCTTGAGGGCCGCCGCCTAGGGGGTTTGCGGGTGGCGCTCGATTGCGCGAACGGGTCGGCGTTCGCAAGTGCGCCGGCGGTGTTCGAACGAGCGGGAGCCGAGCTTGTTGCGGTCCTGGCCACCGAGCCCAACGGCACGAACATCAACGAAAGCTGCGGCTCCACCGACCCCGGGAACCTGGCCAGAGCCGTTGTCTCGGAGGGAGCTGACCTGGGGCTAGCTTTCGACGGCGACGCCGACCGGGTTATCGCGGTCGATGCCGGCGGCAACGTTGTCGACGGGGACCGCCTGCTCGCCCTTTTTGCCACCGACCTGGCGGCAAGGAGCCTCCTCACCGGCGGGACGGTTGTGGTTACGGTGATGACGAACCTCGGTTTCCATCAGGCGATGAAGGCCGCCGGCGTGAAGGTGGAAACCGTCGGGGTGGGCGACCGCAACGTCTTGGAGGCGCTCGATTCGCACGGCTGGGCGCTGGGCGGCGAACAGTCCGGCCACATCGTGTTCCGTTCGTTGGCCACGACCGGCGACGGGGTCCTGTCGGGGTTGCTCCTCGCCGACTTGATCACCAGACGCGGAGCGCGCCTCGAGGACATGGCCGCAGCGGCCTTGGAGCGCTCTCCCCAGCTCCTGCGCAACGTCACCGTATCGGCTCGCGACGGGCTGGAGAAGGCCGACGCGGTCTGGGAAGAGGTCCGCAAGGTCGAAGCCGAACTTGGGGCAGGTGGCCGTGTGTTGCTCCGGCCGAGCGGCACCGAACCGCTCGTACGGGTAATGGTGGAAGCGCCGTCACAGTCTGTGGCTGAGGCGGCTGTTGAACGCATAGTGGCAGCTCTTCATGCAAGTTTGGGTGGCCCGACCTCGTCTGGTCACGGCTAGGGGGCACCTCAGCCGGGTGCTGCGGCCTCGCCTCCAGCGCTAAGAGCTGCCCGCGCCGCTACCCTTTCCTACATGTGTGGCATTGTCGCCGTCCTCGCGCGGCCCTCACTTCGCCCGCCCCCTGACCCTGCTGAGGTGGCTGCGACGTTGAGCTCCGTCTCCGGCTCGCTGGAAGCGGTCGTTGCCGGTCACGGTTTCGCCGCCCAGCTGGGCGCCCTGCGTGTGGCCAGCGAGGCACTGAGCGCTCTCGACGCCTCATTGCGCGGAGTGCCCGGCCTAAGGTGCTTGCTCGGGACGCCTGGCGCGGCCCAGGCTCTCGGCACTGGAACGGCGCTCATCGAAGCGCAGGTTGCTGATTTCGAGGCTGCGCTCGACAAGGGCGACTTCGAACTGAGCACGGCCCAGCTGGAGGAGTTGAACGCAGCGCTCGTAGTCCTCCACGACGCCACCTGGGCGCTCAGCCACGACCGGCTGGACGCGCTGAAAGGTGTCCTCGCCCTGGCAGAGCCGCTCGGCCTGATCGCCGAGAGCCCGCAGCCCGGCCCGGCAGCGCTCGGTGTGCTCTGGGCAGCCCATGTCGCGTTCAGGTCTCTCGACCGCTTGGAGGTCCGTGGAAGGGACTCGGCGGGTTTGCACCTGATGCTTGCCGGCCATGGGCTCGACTTGTCGGATCCCGCTGTCTCGGCTGTTATCGGGGACCGGGACGACCCTTTGTTCACGTCGATGGCGGTCCGCGCCGCCGACGGCTGCCTTTCCATCGTCTACAAGGCGGCGGCGGAGATCGGTGAGCTGGGTGACAATGTGGCCGCGCTGCGCCGAGCGCTCAGCACGGACGCCCTGCTTGCCCGGGCACTGGCTTCCCCCGACGTGCGCGCGACCATCGTCGCCCACACCCGATGGGCGAGCGTGGGGCTCATCTCGGAGCCGAACGCACACCCTCTCAACTCCGACGAAGTGGGCGCTGAGGGCCCCTGCCCGTACGTCATCGGCGCCTTGAACGGCGACGTCGACAACTACCCCGAGCTCGTCGTCTCGGAGGACGTTGCGGTGCCGCCCGAGGTGACTACGGACGCCAAGCTCGTACCGACGCTCGTCGCTCGCTACATTGCGGCCGGCTTGGCACCGGGCGAGGCGTTCCGCCAAGCAGTGGGGCGTTTTGATGGTTCCGTCGGTATTGCCGCTAATGCGTCTGGCCAGCCGGACGAGCTGTACCTGGCGCTGCGTGGGAGCGGTCAGAGCCTCAATATCGGCCTGGCCGAGGACGCCTTCATCGTCGCGAGCGAACCGTACGGCCTTGTAGAGGAAACAAGCCGTTACCTCCGCATGGACGGCGAGGGAGGCGGTCAGGTCGTCACGTGCTCGCGAAGCGGCGCCGGCACCCTCGCAGGGATCAGCCGCTTGAGCTACGACGGCACGGTCTCGCCAGTCGGCGAGCCGGAAGTAAAAGTGGCCGAGATAACAACGAGAGATGTCGACCGGCGCGGCTTCCGGCATTTTCTGTTGAAAGAGATCTCCGAATCACCGTCGTCGGTCCGCAAGACCCTGCGCGGGAAATTGCTCGTGGGCGAAGACGGCGCCCTTGTTGCCCGCTTGGGGGAAGACGTCATACCTCGTCCGCTCCGCCAGGCCCTCTCGTCGGGCCGGGTCCACAACGTTACGGTCGTTGGCCAGGGCACGGCGGCCGTGGCCGGCCAGGCGATAGCCGCGGCAATCGCCAAGGCATTGCCCGATATCCCCGTCGTGGCGATGGTGGCAACGGAGCTCTCAGGTTGGGGCCCTTCCGGTGCCGGTCTGCCTGATGACATGTCGGCGACACTGGTGGTGGCGGTGAGCCAGTCGGGGACCACTACTGACACGAACCGTACCGTCGACCTCGTGCGCGCGCGGGGGGCTCATGTGGTGGCGATAGTCAACCGGCGCAACAGCGACCTCGTGCAAAAAGCGCACGGTGTGCTCTATACCTCCGACGGGCGCGACGTCGAAATGAGCGTGGCTTCCACGAAGGCGTTCTATTCTCAGGTCACGGCGGGGCACCTTCTTGCACTCGGTTTGGCCGCCGCCGCGGGCTTGGCGGCTTCCCCACGTTCGTCGGAGATCCTGGGCGCCCTGCGAGAAATGCCGTCGCTGATGGAAAAGGTGCTTGCGAAGCGGGGAGAAATTGCCAGAGTAGCCTCGGCGGTCGCGCCGCCTCGTCGCAATTGGGCCGTTGTCGGCAGTGGGCCTGATCATGTTGCCGCTGCGGAGATCCGCATAAAACTTTCCGAGCTCTGCTACAAAGCTATAGCCCTCGACGTCATCGAGGACAAAAAACACATAGATCTCTCGGCAGAACCGCTCATAATCGTGTGCGCACCGAGCGTGACCGGGCCCAACGCCCGCGACATCGCCAAGGAAATAGAAATATTCCGTGCCCACAAGGCCGCGCCCGTAGTGATAATCACGGAGGCTGAAAGAGGTCTTTTCAACCCAGGTGTCGACATCCTCGCCGTGCCGGCGTGCCACCCCGAGCTCGCCTTCGTGCTGGCCGCGATGGTCGGCCATATTTTCGGCTACGAGGCCGCCTTATCGATAGACGCCCAGGCGAGGCCGCTGCGCGAAGCGCGAGCGCTCCTCGAGGCCGCGGGGCGGGGCCATGACGGTGCCTTGATCTTGGAGGAGCTGGCGCCCGCGCTGGAAATAGCGGCGGCGCCGGCGCTGACCGGGTTGCGCTCGGGTGCCTACGACGGCCATCTCAACGCTTCTACCGCGGCCCACATGACATCGCTGTTGAGGTACGCCACAGGCGCCTTGCCCGTTGAGGGCTATGAGGCCGAGATGGGCAAGGTCGGCACTCCGGGTGCCATGGCAACAGACCTGATCGCAGCTCTCGGCACCGCAATCGACGAGCTGACAAGGCCGGTCGACGCGATAAAGCACCAGGCCAAGACCGTCACGGTCGGCATCTCGCGCAGCGAAGGCGAACTCCTGCGCGCCAAGTTGGTGGCCGAGACGCTCTATGCCGGCGCAAACGTGGAATCGCTCGGCTACCGGGCACTGCGCACGCTGGCCGCGCTCGGGCCGGCCGTCGACGAGGTCCTCGGCTACACCCGCTATGTCGTCGAGGCCGCAGCCGTCCCGGCCCTTGCCGGCGCTGGTGGCGCTGGAGGAGGACTGGACGGCGCAACGATAAGCCTCGTGGACCGAGGCGGGATCGCCACGTCCATACCGTCGCGAACTTCTACCGACAATGCCCTGAGGGGCACGAAGCACCGGGCGGCGGAGAAGAGGGAGGTCACCGTTTTCGAGGGCCTTCGCGATGGGCGCACCGGAGTGATCATCCCGGAGGTCAAAGACGGCCAGGTCACCGGGATCACGCTTCTCCATGCCCATTTCACCCGACTGCTCAGCCCGGACGAGGCAAAGTCTGTCCTGCAGGCCTATCAGGGCCGCTACACGGCCCTCGTCGACGCCGTGACAGAAGCCCAACCCAGTTTCGACGACCTGGTGCTAGGGCGGGTCCCGATGATCGAGCTGCTGACCCAGCCGGTCGCGGTGCTCGCACGCCATTGGTCCGCCTGAGCTGTGCCACCCGCCGACGTCCCGCCCACCCTTGGGCCCGCCACCCCTGTTCCGGCCACCCCTGTGCCGTCCGCCACCCTGCCGGTCGGGCTTGGGATCGACCTCGTCGACGTGGCCCGCTTTGCGAGCGTGCTCATTCGTAGGCCCTCCATGGCGGAACGACTTTTCACCAATGGAGAACGCGCATACGCTGCCACGCTCGCCAACCCTGTCCCGTCCCTGGCCGTCCGTTTTGCCGCAAAGGAGGCCGTAATGAAGGCCCTCGGAGTGGGAATTGGTGCGTTTGCCTTTGCCGATCTTGAAGTTCAGCGCGAGCCGGGCGGCCAACCGCGCCTGGTCCTCAGCGGTCGGGCCGCCGAGTTGGCTTCGCAGCGGTCCGTGCGTAGCTGGCTCGTTTCCTTGACCCATACTTCGACCAGCGCGGCGGCTGTGGTGGTTGCGCTCGCGTGATCCCCGTCCTCACGCCGCAGGAGATGGCCGGCGTCGACCGCCGGGCTCCTGTCCCCGTCCAGGTGCTCGTCGGCCGTGCCGGTGCCGCAGTAGCCAGGAGAGCCACCCAACTGCTCAGTGGCGTCTACGGCAAGGAGATCGTGGTGGTGGTCGGCAAGGGCAACAACGGCGCAGACGGCCGCGCCGCGGCGGCCGCAATGGCGGCCAGCGGCGCTCGGGTGCAAGTGCTCGAGGCGTCTGAGCTGGCACCTGGCCAGGCGCTGCCGCCCGCCCGGCTTGTCGTCGATGCGGCCTACGGAACCGGGCTCCAGCGCGCCTACCTCCCGCCCTCTCCAGGCAGCTCGCCGGTCCTCGCTGTCGACATCCCCTCGGGCCTGTCCGGCTCGACGGGCGAAGTCCTCGAAGGCGGGGGCGCGCTTGGAGCGGTTTCGACGGTTACGTTCGCATCTCTCAAACCCGGGCTCCTGCTCGGTTCCGGGCCGGCCCTGAGCGGCGACATCGAAGTGGCTGACATCGGGCTCGGCAAGTTGGCCGCCGCCTCGGCAAAGTGCTGGTTCATCGAGGACGGCGACGTCCGAGCCCTGGTCCCGGCCCGGGCGCGTGAAGCCCACAAGTGGCAGACGGCAGTACGGGTCGTGGCCGGCTCCCCTGGGATGACCGGGGCGCCATGGCTCGCCAGCCACGGTGCGCTGCGGGCCGGAGCGGGCTACGTGCAGCTCTGCGTGCCAGGGGTCGACCCGTCAGTGTTCCCCCCCGGGGAACTGGTGCACCTCGTTGTGCCGGCCTCGGGATGGCACAACGACGTCCTCGATGGGCTTTCCCGGGTCAAGGCACTGGTGATAGGGCCGGGCCTGGGGCCTCTCAACAAAGGGGAGGTTGGCCTCGTTGTCGCATCCGCCCCGGTGCCGGTGGTGGTCGACGCCGACGGCCTGAACGCGATCGGGACCCTGGACGGGCTGCGCGCCCTCGTCGGGCGTCGCTCGGAGCCCACGGTCATAACCCCCCACGTCGGAGAACTGACCCGCTTGGCTGGTCACCCCCCCGGCCCGGACCATCTCGGCGCAGCGCGCGAGGCAGCCGATCGCAGCGGTGCCATTGTCTTGCTTAAGGGATCGACGACGGTGGTCGCCGCTCCCGACGGCAGGGCATTGTTGTCGTCTGCGGGGGACTCCCGGTTGGCCACCGCCGGTACAGGAGACGTGTTGTCAGGCATGATCGGCGCGTTTATCGCCAGGGGAGCGCCGGCGTTCGAGGCAGCGGCGCTCGCCGCCCACGTTCACGGCCGGGCGGCCCGCACCGGGTACTCGCAGGGCCTTGTCGCCGGCGACCTGCCCGACCTGGTGGCCGGCTGGCTCTCCGCCTTGTTCGGCCAGGCAAGCGCGGTCAGCTTGACCAAAGGCTCGTGAGAACGCGTCAGCCGATGAGGACGGTAAGCGCCGACGCAGAGGGCTACATCTCCCCCGTCAAGCGGGTAGCGGGGTGGCTGCGGCCGGCGTGGGTTGAGGTGGACCTGGCCGCGGTGACGGCCAACGTGGCCCATATCGGCGAAGTTGTCGCCCCATCGGCGGTGTGTGCCGTCGTAAAGGCGGACGGCTACGGCCACGGTGCGGTCCCGGTGGCCCGGGCCGCCATTGCCGGGGGCGCAAGCCACCTCGGCGTAGCTCTGGCCGAGGAGGGCCACGAGCTCCGCCAGGCCGGCATCGACGTGCCGGTGATCGTGTTGTCGGAGCCGGCGCAAGAAGCCATGCGGCTGGTGGTCGAAGACAGGCTTACCCCGACCATCTACACCGAGCGAGGGTTAGCCGCGTTGCTCGACGCCGTCGCCGCGCTCGACGCCGTCACGCCGGTCCCGGTCCATCTCAAGGTCGATACCGGTATGCACCGGGTAGGCGCGAGCCCGGACCACGTCCTCGCGCTGGCCCGCGCTGTCTCCGCCAACCCGTTGCTGTCCCTCGAGGGCCTGTACACGCACCTGGCGGTGGCGGACGACCCTGCTGACCCGTACACGAGCGAGCAGCTGGCCACCTTCGACCGCGTCATCGACGCGCTGGCCGCGGGTGGCACCCGGCCGCCCCTCCTTCACGCCGGCAACTCCGCCGGCGCGCTCGTCCACCCCGCTTCGCGCTACCAGATGGTGAGGCCGGGGATCGCCATCTACGGGCTAGCGCCGGGACCTTTGGTGCAAGGCCACCCCGCGGTACAGCAATTGTTGCCGGTGCTGTCGTTCAAGGCCGAGGTTTCCTACGCCAAGGAAGTCGACGCCGGCGAGGGCCTCTCCTACGGCCTGCACTACCGCCTATCGGAGCGTTCAGTCATTGCCACGGTCCCGGTCGGTTACGCAGACGGAGCCCCGCGGCGGCTCTCCCAGGTGGGCGGCGAGGTACTCATCGGCGGCCGCCGCCGGCCAATTGCAGGGTCGGTCACGATGGACCAGATGCTCGTCGACTGTGGCCGGGGCACCGGTGTAAAAGCCGGCGACGAGGTGGTCCTGATCGGCCGTCAGGCAGACGAGGAGGTCACCGCCTGGGAGTGGGGCGAGCGGCTCGGCACCATTGCGTACGAAGTGACCTGCGCCTTTTCCCCTCGCCTGCCTCGCATCTATACCTGAGGGCCGCTTGCCCGGGCCCAGTGCGGCTCAGGAAAGAGCGCTGACCACGTACTCGATGCAGCCGGTAAGGGCGGCAATGTCGTCGGGGTCGACCGCCGGGAACATGGCGATGCGGAGCTGGTTGCGGCCTAGCTTGCGGTAGCTCTCGGTGTCCACGATGCCGTTCGCCCGTAAGACCTTGGCGACCAGGTCTGCGTCGACAGACTGGTCGAAGTCGATCGTGCCTACGACGTGGGAACGCTCGTCGGGCTTGGCGACAAAAGGCTCCGCGTACGCGCTCGATTCGGCCCACCCGTAAAGGATCTCGGCCGAGCGGTCGCAACGGCCGGCGGAAAACTCGAGGCCGCCGTTGCCCAATATCCATTCGAGCTGGTCGAGCGCGAGCAGCAGTGTCGCCAGGGCCGGCGTGTTATAGGTCTGATCGAGCCGGCTGTTGTCGAGCGCGATCGAAAGGTCAAGGAACGCAGGCATAAAACGGCCCGACGCCTTGACCCGCTCGGTCCGCGCCACTGCCTCGGGCGACAACAGTGCCAGCCAGAGGCCGCCGTCGGAAGCAAAACCTTTCTGGGGGGCGAAGTAATATATGTCGAACTCGGACGCTTCGACCCTCAGGCCGGCGGCCGCAGAGGTGGCGTCAACCGCAACGAGGGCACCGTCGTCAGCACCCTCGGGCCGGCGGACTTCCATCATCACGCCTGTCGAAGTCTCGTTGTGCGTGAGCGCGTACAGGTCGGTCCCTTCACGGCCTTCGGCAAAGGGGTGCGTACCAACAGGGCTTTCGATGACATCGGGATCCGACAGCCACGGGGCTGCCTTGGCTGCGGCGGCGAACTTCGCGGAGAACTCGCCGAAAATTAGGTGCTGGCTGCGTTGTTCGATCAGGCAGAAAGTCGCCACGTCCCAAAATGCGGTCGAGCCACCGTTGCCGAGCACGACCTCATAGCCCTCGGGGAGGCTGAACAGCTCGCGCAGGCCCGATCGGAGGCGGCTTACGACGGCCTTGACGGGCTTCTGGCGATGGCTGGTACCGAGAAGTACCTTGCCGGACGACACCAGAGATTGCAGGGCCTCTGCGCGGACCTTGGACGGTCCACTGCCGAACCGGCCATCGCCTGGCAGCATGCCAGTTGGGATCACGATCTCGGGATTATTTGTCGCGGGCATACGGCCAGTCTGCCAGTAGGGCCAAGGATCTGCAGCGCAAATAAACATCCGCTACGGTGCTGCTGTGCAGACAGGCCAGGACGTGCCCAGCGTCGGCGCGTTGGCCGAGGTCGCCAGGGTTGCGTCGACGTGCACGCTTTGCCGTCTTGCGAGCGGGCGGACCAACGTGGTGTTCGGGGCGGGCAACCCGGCGGCGGGCCTCATGTTCGTGGGTGAGGGGCCCGGCGAACAGGAGGACCTCCAAGGCCTAGCCTTCGTCGGGCGTTCCGGGCAGCTCCTGGACCGCCTGGTCCTGGAAGAGATGGGGCTCACAAGGCAGGATTTCTACATAGCGAACACGGTCAAATGCCGACCGCCCGGCAACCGTGACCCCCTTCCCGACGAGATCGAAGCCTGCCGGCCGTACCTGGATAAGCAATTGCAACTGATCAACCCGAAAGTCGTCGTAACGCTCGGTAATTTCGCGACAAAGTTGTTGCTTGCCACCAACGAGGGGATCAGTCGCTTGCGGGGCCGGGCCTACCCGTACCGCAATGGCCAACTTGTCCCGACGTTCCACCCCTCTGCCGCGCTGCGGGGCGGCGGCCAGGTCGTGGCCCAGATGCGGGCCGACCTCGTGCGCGCCAAGGAAGCCCTGGGTGCTCCCCGGCCTGCCGGCGCGGACAAGTCGTGAGGTCGGCGTTGGGCCACCGGGCACCCGCTGGGGCTCTCGTCGCGTTGGCACTTGGCCCACTCGACATGAAACGCCTGGGTGCCGCGCTGGCCGCGCTGTTGCGCCCCGGCGACACGGTGCTGCTCGGCGGCGACCTCGGGGCGGGCAAGACCACCTTCACCCAAGGCCTGGCAGCCGCGCTCGGGGTCTCCGGGCCGGTCACTAGCCCGACCTTCGTACTGCTGCACAGCTACCGGACGAGCTCTGGATGGGACCTTCTGCATGCAGACGTCTGGCGGCTCGAGCAGCTCCAGGAGGTCATCGACCTCGCGATCCCCGAGCTGCTCGAGGAAGGCGCCGCGGCCGTGATCGAGTGGGGAGAGCTCGCCGCCCCGGCACTGGCGCCCGACTACCTGCACGTCGCGGTCGACTTCGAGCCCGGCGACCTCGAGCCCGGCGACCTCGAGGCAGGCGACCTCGAGGCAGGCGGTGGTGAAAACGGCGCCAACGGCACGCGCCGCCTTGTTTTCAGCGCCTTCGGCCCGAGCTGGCAGGGACGGATGGCCGAGCTGTCCAGCGCCCTCGCTGCGCTGCGCTAAGTCAGTGGGCGGACCATGAAGTTGCTCGCCATCGAGACAGCCACTCGCTTGGTCGGGTGCGCGCTGTGGGATGAGAACGGTCTGGTTGCTGCGAGCCTGCTGGTCGCGGGCCAGCGTCACGTCGAGGTCCTGCTACCCGCCATCGACGAGCTGTGCCGGCGAGCCGGCACCGCGGTCGGCGAACTGGGCGCAGTGGCGGTCGACATCGGCCCGGGCTTGTTCACCGGTCTGCGGGTGGGGCTGGCCACCGCGACCACGATCGCAACGGCGCGTAGTATCCCAGCGGTGGGTGTAACGAGCCTTGAAGCTCTGGCTCACCCGCACCGTCGCCGGCCAGGACTGCTCGCCGCCGTCGTTGATGCGAGGCGCGGCGAGGTTTATTGGGCGCTTTTCGAAGGTGACGGCCAGCGCCTCAAGGAGCTCAGCGCCCCAGCGGTCGCGAGCCCACAGGACGCCGCTAACGAGCTCGCCAACCTCAATGTCCTCGCCGCCGGGGACGGGGCGGTCCGCTACGCGGAGATCTTCGAGGCTGCCGGCGCCGAGGTAGCCGGTCCCGGCGACATGTGGCCTTCGCCGGTAGCGGTCGCCGAGCTGGGCATGGAGCGGATCTCGAGCGGGGCCTTCGCGGCCGGTACCCTGCCGGCCCCCCTCTACCTGCGCCAGGCCGACGTGCGGATCGGCTGGGACCAGGTGGACGGGAGAGTGGGTGGCCCCCCCACTTCCTCGCCCGGTGAGCCCAAGCTGGCCCGATGAGAGCGCGCACCTCCGAACTCGGGAGCCCGCAGGTGATGATCGAGCCCATGAGGCGCCGCCACCTCCCCGCGGTGATCCGCATCGAGCACCGCGCCCACCCAAAGCCCTGGTCGCTCGGCGTGTTCACGAGCGAGCTGGCCCAGGGCGATGCCCGTTACTACGTAGTTATGCGGGCAGATGGCAAAGTTGTCGGGTACGGGGGCCTCATGTTCGTGGTGGACGAAGCCCACGTCACCAACCTCGTCATCGCCCCCTCGGTGCGGCGCCAGGGCCTCGGGACCGTGCTCCTCGCGCACCTTGCACGCGAGGGGTTCCGGAGAGGTTGCACGGCGATGACCCTGGAGGTCCGCGTCGGGAACCTGGCCGCCCAGGACCTCTACCGCAAGTTCGGCTTCACGATCGCCGGCCTGCGCCGCAACTACTACCTCGAAACCGGGGAGGACGCGCTCATCATGTGGCTCTACCAGCTGCGCTCGCCCGAAGTCCAGGCCCGCATAAACGCCATCGAAGAACTGTGAAAGTCCTCGCGATAGAGACGTCCTGCGACGAAACGGCCGCCGCCGTCGTCGAAGACGGCCGCCACGTGCTGTCGTCGGTCGTCAGCAGCCAGAGCGATATCCATTCCGCGTTCGGCGGCGTGGTGCCAGAAGTCGCGAGCCGGGCACACCTGGAGTTGCTTGGCCCGGTAGTCGGCGAGGCAATGGCGCGCGCCGGCACAGGGCCGCAGGACCTTGCCGCAGTGGCGGCCACGATAGGGCCGGGGCTTGTCGGCTCATTGATTGTGGGCGTCAGCGCCGCCAAGGCGTACGCATGGTCCTGGGACCTCCCGTTCGTCGGCGTCAACCATATGGAAGGCCACCTCCACGCGGCGTTCCTCGAAGATCCTTCCTTGTCACTGCCGACGGTCGTCCTGCTGGTATCGGGCGGCCACACGATGCTCATCAGCATGGAGGGCTCTGCCGGCCAGGTCGGTTACCGCCTATTGGGCCAGACGATTGACGACGCCGCGGGGGAGGCTTTCGACAAAGTCGCCAGGTATTTGGGCCTCGGCTACCCCGGCGGCCCGGCGATCGAGCGAGAGGCGCGCCAGGGCGACCCGAAGGCGATCGCCTTCCCTCGTGGCCTGGCCACAGTTGGGTACGATTTTTCTTTCAGCGGCCTCAAAACTTCCGTCGTCCGCTACATGAAGGCGAACCCGGGCGCCGCGTTGGCGGATGTGGCGGCGAGCTTCCAGGAGGCGGTTGTGGACGTGCTAGTGACCAAGGCGAGAAAGGCTGCAGCCGAGGTCCAGGCCAAAGCCATCTGCATCGGAGGGGGTGTGGCGGCGAACACCTCACTTCGTGAGCGCGTACAACAGATATGCGCGGAAGATGGGCGCGCGGCTTTTATACCTTCGCGTGCAATGTGCACGGATAATGCCGCAATGATCGGGGCGACGGCCTGGTACCGCTTGACCCAGGACGGGCCTACGTCCCTCGACGTGGCGGTAGACCCCAACCTCGCGCTCCATTTCGTCTAGCCGGAGTTGTTGTATAGTCACCCCGCAAATGAGCGCTCCGGTCGTTTCATTCCCACGCCAGGAGGCGCGCACCCGCCGTTTTTCTCTTGGCGCGCCGCGCAGTTTTACTATTTCGCCCAACGGCGAACGCGTTGTTTTCCTGCGCTCGCCGGCCGGTGACAACCCGGTCACCTCGCTGTGGGTTTTCGATACCACGAAGGGTGTGGAGCGCGAGGTCGCAAGCGCAGCCAGCATCCTCGGTGCCAACGAGGAAGAGCTACCCGACGAGGAGCGCGCCCGCCGGGAACGCAGCCGGGAGCTTGCCGGCGGGATAGTCGGCTATGCGTGCGACGAGGAGGTGCGCCATGCCGCATTTTCCCTGGGCGGGAGGCTGTGGTGGGCCTCGCTCGACGAAGGTGCGGAAGGCCCGCCGAGCTCGCCGTACCGCCGGGCGTCGTCGACCCCCGCCCGTCGCCGACTGGGCGGGCCGTCGCCTTCTTGTCGGGCCCGGGCCTTTACCTCGTGCCCACACCCGGTGGCCCTGGCCCTGAGCCTGACGGGGCGGCGGGCCTGCTCGCTGAAGAGGCCGCCGTGCTCGCTGAGGAGGAAGGTGAGGTCACCTGGGGGGCCGCCGAGTTCGCGGCGGCAGAGGAGATGGGGCGGTCCCGGGGGTTCTGGTGGGCGCCCGACGGAGGTTCCCTACTTGCAGCGCGCGTCGACAACAGCCCGGTCACGAAACTGTGGACGTCGGACCCCTCCGTGCCGCAGAGCAACCCGCAGTCCCACTACTTCCCACTTGCCGGCACCGCTGACGCGCTGGTCAGCCTTTGGCACCTGGAAGCCTCCTCGGGAGGCGGTCGTCGCACTCAGGTCTCGTGGGACGCCGAGCGCTACCCGTACCTCGTCGCCGTCCACTGGAGCCGCTTTGGCCCGCCTCTCCTCCTGGTAGAGCAAAGGGACCACCACGCCTGTGCCGTGCTGAGCGTCGACCTGGCCGACGCGACGACGGCAAAACTGGTCGAGGCGAGCGACCCCGCATGGGTCGCCTCACCTGCCGGTGTGCCGGCGTGGCTCGAGGACGGCCAGCTCCTGTGGGCGGCGGCGGACGCCGGCACGTGGAGGCTCCAGGTGGGCGACCAACTGGTCACCCCGCCCGGGCTGCAGGTGCGCGGCGTGAGCCACGCGAGTAGCTCGGTGATGTTCACCGCTTCGGCCGACCCCCGGGTCGTCGAAGCCTGGAGCTGGTCCAAGCAAGCAGGTCTGCATCAGTTGACCGACCTCGGCGGTGTCTCCAGCGCAATAGGCGACGGCCCCGTACGGGTCGTGGTGTCGCGGACCATGGGCTGCCACGGGGTGCAGGCGGTGGTGCACGTGGACGGCTCGGCGCCGCGGGCCCTGGTTGACCGGGCGGAGACGCCTGTGGTCGACCCGGTTGTCCGTTTCCTCGAGGTGGGGCCCCGCAAGCTCAGGGTCGGTGTCGCCCTGCCGACCGGCCACTCCGGCGGCAAACTGCCGGTCATCATGGCGCCGTACGGGGGCCCGGGCCACCAAAAGGTGGTGGCGGCGCGGTCCGCCTGGCTTGAGGCTCAGTGGCTCGCGGACCAGGGTTTCGCCGTCGTGGTGGCCGACGGGCGGGGCACACCTGGGCGCGGCCCGGCGTTCGAGCGGGAGGTGTACCAGGACCTGGCCAACCCGGCCCTGGAAGACCAGGTACAAGCGCTCCAGCTGACGGCGCAGCAGGTCCCGGAGCTGGATCTCGGGCGTGTCGGCATCGTTGGGTGGTCGTTCGGCGGGTACCTGGCGGCTCTCGCCGTGCTTGCCCGGCCCGACGTGTTCCACGCTGCGGTTGCCGGCGCCCCGGTCACGAACTGGCGCTGGTACGACACCTACTACACCGAGCGCTACCTCGGGCACCCTGACCGCTCGCCCGAAGCGTATGAGCGCAGCTCGTTGCTGCCCCTAGCCGCCAACCTGACCCGCCCGTTGCTGCTGGTGCACGGGCTCTCCGACGACAACGTCTATGTGGTGCACACCCTGCAGCTCTCGAGCGCTCTGCTCGTCGCCGGCCGGCCCCACTCCGTGCTGCCTTTGTCAGGGGTGACCCACGTGGCCTCGAGAGAGGACGTCGCCGAGAACCTCCTGTTGAGCCAGGTTGCATTCCTTCGCTCGGCGCTGGCCGCCCCGCCGCCAGCAGCTCCCTAGTCGCCCCCAAACGCGGCTCCCGGCGACGAGGGCGGCGGGCTGGCCGGGCCGCGCAAGGCGACCGGTCGTTCGTCGCTCAGTGCCCCAGAGGACAAACGCGCACCTCATCTGCCCAGGAAGTTTGTATTAGCGCCCACAGGTCGCTATCGTTAGCAGTCGACCGGTGAGAGTGCTAGCCGGAGAACCCTGTCCGAAATACTTGCCACGGAGGCGACGACATCATGAAACTGCACCCCCTCGACGATCGAATCGTTGTGCGCCCGAACGAGGCGGAAGAGAGAACCGCATCGGGCCTCGTCATCCCCGACACCGCCAAAGAGAAGCCCCAGCAGGGCCATGTCCTCGCTGTCGGGCCTGGGCGCCGGGCCGACAACAGCGGCGAGCTGATCGCCCTCGACATCAAGGTCGGCGACACCGTCCTTTACTCGAAGTACGGCGGCACCGAGGTAGCCGTCGACGGCGAGGACCTGCTGGTCCTGAGCAGCCGTGACGTCCTGGCCAAGGTGACGAAGTAGTGCCTAAGCAGCTCCAGTTCGACGAAACCGCGAGGCGAGGCCTCGAGGCAGGGGTCAACAAGCTCGCTGACGCCGTCAAGGTAACCCTCGGCCCAAAGGGCGCAACGTGGTTATCGGCAAGCGTTGGGGCGCCCCGACGATCACCAACGACGGCGTGACCATCGCCAAGGAGATCGAGTTGGAGGACCACTTCGAAAACATGGGCGCTCAGCTCGTGAAAGAGGTGGCCACCAAGACCAACGACATCGCCGGCGACGGTACGACCACCGCTACGGTGCTGGCCCAGGCGCTCGTGCGCGAAGGCCTCCGCAACGTGGCCGCCGGGGCCAACCCGATCGCCCTCAAGCGTGGTATCGAGCAGGCAGTCAAGGCTGCGGTCGAATCGATCCGCACGCAGTCCAAGGTTGTCGATGACAAGGCGGAGATCGCCCAGGTTGCGACGATATCTGCGGCCGACCCCTCCATCGGCGAGGTCATCTCCGAGGCGATCGACAAGGTCGGCAAGGACGGCGTGGTGACGGTCGAGGAGTCGAACACCTTTGGTGTCGAGCTCGAGTTCACCGAAGGCATGCAGTTCGACAAGGGCTACATCTCGCCCTACTTCGTGACTGACCAGGAGCGCCAAGAGGCCGTCCTGGAAGACCCGTACATCCTGATCGCCAACCAGAAGATCAGCTCTGCGCACGACCTCATCGCTGTCCTCGAGCGTGTGATGTCGTCCGGCAAGCCTCTGCTGCTCATAGCCGAGGACGTCGATGGAGAGGCCCTGGCGACGTTGATCGTCAACAAGCTGCGCGGCACCTTCCAGAGCGTGGCTGTCAAGGCACCTGGTTTCGGTGACCGGCGCAAGGCCATGCTCGCCGATATCGCCGTCCTGACCGGCGGCCAGGCCATCTCCGAGGAGGTCGGCCTGAAGCTGGAGAACACAGATATCGCTCTTCTTGGCCGCGCCCGCAAAGTCGTCATCGCCAAGGACACGACCACGATCATCGAAGGCTCCGGCCCCGAGGCCGACGTCAAGGCTCGCATCGCGCAGATCAAGCGCGAGATCGAGGACACCGATTCGGATTGGGACCGTGAGAAGCTGCAAGAACGTCTGGCGAAGCTTGCCGGCGGTGTGGCCGTGATCCGTGTCGGGGCTGCTACCGAGATCGAGCTGAAGGAAAAGAAGCACCGGATCGAAGACGCTGTCTCGGCAACCAAGGCTGCCATCGAAGAGGGCATCGTCCCCGGCGGTGGTTTGGCCCTGCTCCGCTCCCGCGCTTCGGTTGACAAGCTCGTAAAGAGCCTCACGGGCGACGAGGCCACTGGGGCCACCATCGTCAGCAAGGCGCTCGACGAGCCGATGCGTTGGATCGCCTCCAACGCCGGCCTCGAAGGTGCCGTGATCGTGGAGCAAGCCGAACGCGAGACCGGCGGTGTCGGCCTCAACGCATTGACGGGTCATTTTGAGGACCTTCTCAAGGCGGGCGTGATCGACCCCGCCAAGGTGACCCGCTCCGCTCTGCAGAACGCGGCGTCTGTTGCCGCACTTCTGCTCACCACCGAGGCCACCGTTGCGGACAAGCCTGAGAAAAAGGGCGCCAACGCGGCTGCCGGCGCAGGCGCTGGCCCCGGCGGCGGCATGGGGATGATGTAGCCCTGCTGTTGCCTCGAACGCAATCTTCTAAGATGGGCCCGGCACTGGTGCCGGGCCCATCTTTGTTGGTACCGGCGCCGGGTGAACCGTTCCCTACTTCTAAAGTGTATTAATACCCGTGAGCAGCCCCGCCCCTAAGCACAGCGCGCAATCGCCCAGCGGGGCTCCCGCAGCGCCGGCCGCGTCGCCCAAGCGTCCCAAGGTGCGCGTCAAGGCGCACTGGCCCCGTCGCACCCTCATTGCTGCCAACCTCGTCGTCGTCGTGTGCCTGATCGCTATGGGGGCGGCCTATGGGTATGTCCGCTACAAGATCAACAACATACCGACGGCCCCGAGCGGGAGCATCACCCCGACCGGCTGCTTCGACGTCAAGTGCGAGCTCAAGATCCCGTCGAGCGAGACGGCCCACGGCGACCCCGAGAACATCCTCCTGATCGGCAACGAGACCCGCCAGGGCCTCAGCCTCAAGCAGCAGCAACAGTTCGGCTCATCGCTCACCTACTCCGGGACGCTGGCGGACATCATGATGGTCCTGCACCTCGACCCGGCCAACCACACCGCTTCGATACTTTCGATACCGCGCGACCTGTTCTCACCGATGCCGGCCAACAGCCCCGTCGGCTCGTACCAGAAAATGGACGCTGCCCTCAATGACGGTTCGAGCGGCCCCAACAACCTGGTCGCGGCGATCGAGGACGACCTCGGTATCCCGATCAACCATTTTATCGAGCTCAATTTCAACGGTTTCATCAACAGCGTGAACGCCCTCGGCGGGATCAACGTGTACTTCCCGGACCCGGTGTTCGATGCCGACTCGCTGCTCAACATAGGCAGTGCCGGTTGCCACCACCTCAATGGCTTCGAGGCGCTGGCGCTGGTGCGGGCCAGGCACCTCCAATACGAGCCCAAGGGTACTGACGAGCCGAGGTACGACTGGCCCTATGACCCCGAGTCCGACCTCGCCAGGATCGTCAGGACGCATACCTTCTTGAAGATCGTTGCCCAGACGGCAAAATCCAAGGGGCTGACGGACCCCGTTGCAGCCGCCAACTTCTTGAGCGCGATCCTCGGCCAGATGACCGTCGACGCCCCCTTGAAGGGAGGGATGCTCGGCCTCATCCTCGCCTACAGCCACATCAACGTTTCCACGGTGCCCCAGACAACGTTGCCCACAACCGGCGTCAATGACTATTACTACGGCGGTTACGGGATGGGCGACGTTCTTTTCCCCGTGCAGCCCGCTGACAACAACGTCATTAAGGCATGGGCGGGCGCTGTGTTCCCTGCGCCGGTCGCCCCCACGTCGGTCAGCGTGGTCAGCATCGCAGGCAGCTATGACGCTGCTGTCGCGGCTGGCCAAGCGCTCGAGACCCACGGTCTCAAGGTGACCAACGAATCTTCCGGGGAGGTCCCCGCCAACGTCTCCGAGACACTTGTCAACTACCGCCCGGGCAATCTCGCCAAGGCCCTCGACGTGATGAAGTACCTTTCGGGGGCGGTCATGTTGCAGCTAGACCCGTCCCTCCCGCAAGGCGAGATCCAAGTTGACCTGGGTTCCACGGTCGACGTCTCGGCCAAAGCTCCCACTACGACCAGCGCCCCGACGACCGCTGCCGGACCGACGACCGCGGCGCCCACGACCGTGGCCACGACACGGGCGCCGGCTGTGCGGGCCAGCACCACGGTCGCCTCCTCTACGACCGTCCCCACGCCGGACGGCAACCCGGTGAGCGCGTCCGCCGACCAGGACCAACCCTGGGACCCGCGTAGCTGCTGAGCCATGAGCGGTAGTCTGGCGCCCGTGGATGTCCCGGCCCCCGACGCAAACAAACTTCTCGCTTCCTGGATGGAATGGGAGCGAGGCGACGTCACACCCGGGCGCGTGATGGCCAACCTCAAAACAGGAGGGCTCCGCGAGTTGTTGGAAAGCCTCTCGGCCCAGAGTGGCGCACCTGCGCATTGATATCCCGCGGCCGAAGGGCTTCTTGCCGGGTGCCCCGCCTCCATGGGAGCGCCTCCCCGAGAGCCTGCGTGCCGGGATAACCGTTGACGAGGTCCGCGGGGTGCTGGAGACCTGGGCTGAGCAGCCGGCGGCTACCCATCTCCCGAGGAACGTCACGCTGGCGGAGCTGCCACCTCAGACCGACCAGCGGCCTGCTGCTGTGCTGTGCCTGCTTTTCGAACGCGCCGGTGAGGCGAACGTCGTGCTCACTCGGCGACCGGCCCACTTGCGGGCCCACGCTGGGGAGATCTGCTTCCCGGGCGGCAGGTTGCGCACCGGCGAGATCCCTGTGGAGGCGGCAATGCGGGAGGCCAACGAAGAGATCGGTGTGAGCGTGGCCGATATCGACGTAATCGGCCAGCTGACGCCGCTCACGACGACCCGCAGCCCGGCCTTGGTCCACTGTTTCGTGGCCCGGTTGTCGGGGTTGGCCACCGAGAGCCCCGTATTCGTCCCCGACCCGAACGAGGTCGACAAGGTCTTTTGGGTGCCACTGGCGCAACTTGCGACCACTGGGGCCTACCACGAAGAGCTGTGGCCTTCTCGCTCTGACGACGCGGGGATGCCTTTGCGGGCGGTCCCATTTTTCCGCCTCGACGAGGACACGGTCTGGGGCGCCACCGGCCGCCTGCTCGCCGAGCTGCTGGGCGCCGTCCTAGGCCGCCGAGGCCGGTCCGGGCCGCTGGAGGACGCTGGAGGTGCCCTGAAGAGGCAGAGTGGCTCGCAGGACGGTACCCTGGGGAAATCATGATGTGCCCTCGCTGCGGCATCTATAACCCGTCCGGTCGCTCATCCTGCACTCGTTGTTCGGGCCTGCTCGCTCCCACGCCTGTCCGCGACGACGGTCCCCTCCCGTACGTGCTGCCCGTCACCAAGCGGGCGGAGCTGGCGTTGGGCCGTGCGAGCTCCGGGGCCGCGGCAGCAACAGTTGGCGATGCGGCCTCCCGGCCGAGCCCGACGTTGGGCGCGGCACTGGAGACGGCTGCGTTGCCCGTGACCGAGATCTACCTGATGGGGATGGACCGCTCGACGGGCCAACCGGCGCCCCCTCCCTCGCCGCATGGGCAGGGCGAGCCGGCTCGGGCCGACCGGCCCACCCGCGTCGCCATCGGTCTCTCACGCGCCTAACCAGAGGCGCTTGTAAACAGGCCCGGATGTGGCCCGGGCCCCCCGATCATGCCTCGGCGGAGGGCCGCTTCCCAGTAGGCTCGAGTGGGACGGCACCGTGACGCGTACGAGAGGCAGGCACTGTGGAAATCGAGATAGGTAAGGGCAAAACAGGGCGGCAGGCTTACGGCTTTGACGACATTGCGATCGTCCCGAGCAGGCGGACACGGGATCCGGAGGACGTAGACATCTCGTGGGAGATCGATGCCTTCCACTTCGAGCTGCCTTTGATGGGGGCCGCCATGGACGGCGTCATCAGCCCATCCACGGCTATCGAGATCGGCCAGCTCGGCGGTGTCGGCGTGCTCAACCTCGAGGGCCTCTGGACGCGCTATGACGACCCGGACCCGTACCTCGAGGAGATAGCCCATCTCGCCCCGGATAAGGCGACGGCGCGGATGCAGCAGATCTACTCCGAGCCGATCAAGCCGGAGCTCGTGACGGCCCGCATCCGTGAGGTCAAGGCGGCCGGCGTGGTTGCCTGCGCTTCGCTCACGCCACAGCGCACCGCCCAGTATGCCAAGGCCCTGCTCGACGCAGAGCTCGACCTGTTCGTGGTCCAGGGGACGGTCGTGTCGGCCGAGCACGTTTCCAAGACGGCTGAGCCCCTCAACCTGAAGCGCTTTATCCGCGAGTTCGAAATCCCTGTGATCGTGGGAGGTTGCGCCTCCTACCAGGCGGCTCTCCACCTGATGCGCACCGGGGCCGTCGGGGTCCTGGTCGGGGTCGGGCCCGGGCACGCCTGCACAACACGTGGGGTCCTCGGGATCGGTGTGCCCCAGGCCACCGCCATTGCCGACGCAAGGGCGGCGCGCGCACAACACCTCGACGAGACAGGCGTCTACGTGCACGTAATAGCAGACGGCGGCATGGGCACCGGCGGCGACGTCGCAAAGGCGGTCGTTTGCGGAGCCGACGCCGTGATGTTGGGCTCACCTCTCGCGGCAGCCGCCGAAGCGCCCGGCCACGGTTACCACTGGGGCATGGCTACTTTCCACCCGACACTGCCTCGCGGTGCCCGGGTGAGGACCGAGATGCGCGGCACGCTTAGGGAGATCCTGATCGGGCCAGCCCACGAAAACGATGGCCGCGTCAACCTGTTCGGCGCCCTCAAGACGTCCATGGCCACTTGCGGCTACGGCAGCGTCAAAGAGTTCCAGAAGGCCGAGGTGATGGTGGCGCCGGCACTGCTCACCGAGGGCAAGTCGCTCCAGCGTTCCCAGGGTGTCGGGATGGGGCACTGACGCCTGAGGCCGAGGAAGCTAGCCACGAGGGGACAGAGCGCAACGCGCCCCTCCTGGAAGGTCTGAACCCGTCTCAGTTCGAGGCCGTCACCCACGTCGGGGGGCCGCTGCTCATCGTGGCCGGGGCAGGTTCAGGCAAAACGCGTGTCCTCACGCACCGCATCGCCTGGTTGGTCCGCGAAAAAGGGCTCTCCCCGTTCGCGATATTGGCGATCACCTTTACCAATAAGGCGGCCGACGAGATGCGCCACCGCGTGGCGGGCCTCGTCGGCCCCATCGTGGAGCGGATGTGGGTGTCGACTTTCCACTCGGCGTGCGTGCGGATCTTGCGCCGGGAAGCTGCTGCGCTCGGTTACCAGCAGTCGTTTTCTATCTACGACCAGTCCGATGCCGTCCGCCTCACCGGGTACGTAATACGAGATCTCGGCCTGGACACTAAGAAGTTCCCGGCCCGCGCGATCCATTCGACGATCTCCAGCGCAAAGAACGAACTGCTTGACGCGACCGCGTACGCGGAGCGCGCCCGGCGTAGTTCGCTGTTCGAGCGCAAGATCGCGGAGATTTATACGGAGTACCAACGTAGGTTGGTGGCGGCCAACGCGATGGACTTCGACGACTTGTTGGGGGTCACGGTCCGGCTCTTCCGGGACCATCCTGACATCCTGGCCTCGTACCAGGAGCGCTTTGAGCACATCCTGGTCGACGAGTACCAGGATACGAACCGGGCGCAAAACGAGCTCGTGCTCCAGCTTGCAGGGGCCCATCACCAGGTAACGGTGGTCGGTGATTCCGACCAGTCGATCTACGGTTGGCGGGGAGCTGATGTACGGAACTTCCTAGAGTTCGAGCGGGCTTTCCCTGATGCGTCCGTGGTCGTCCTCGACCAGAACTACCGGTCCACCCAGACGATCCTCGACGCTGCCAATGCCGTAATTTCCAACAACCAGACGAGAAAGCCGAAGGATTTGTGGACCTCGCGCGGCGGCGGTGAGCAGCTCGTGCGTTATGTGGCGGACGACGAGCACGACGAAGGCTCCTGGCTCGCGTCCGAGGTCGTGAAGTTGCGCCGTGAACACGGGTACCGCTGGGGAGATGTGGCAGTTTTTTACCGCACCAATGCGCAGAGCCGGGCAATCGAGGAGGAACTGGCACGCCAGGGTGTGCCTTACAAGGTCTTCGGTGGGCCGCGCTATTACGACCGCAGGGAAGTAAAAGACATGCTCGCGTACTTGCACGTGGTCACCAATCCCGGCGACGAGGTGTCGTTGAAACGGGTCATCAACGTCCCACGGCGGGGAGTGGGCGAGCACGAGCGTGGCCCGTCTGGACGCGTGGGCGGCTTCGAAGGGGATGCCGTTCGGCGATGCGCTGGCACACGCCCGCGAAGCCGGCGTCACAGGCAAGGCTCTCGGTGGTATCGCCTCGTTCAGCGAGCTCATCGACGAGCTGAGGGCCCTGCTCAACGGCGACGAGGAGACAGGGGCCGAGCCGGCGGGCCCGGCACAGTTGTTGCAGGCCGTAGTTGACCGCACCTTTTACCTGGACGAACTGAGAGCGGAGGATGCCACTCAGGTCGAGATCGATACCCGGGTGGAAAACGTCGAGGAACTGCTCGGCGCCGCCATGGAGTACGGCACGCTGGCCGACTTCCTCACCTCTGTGAGCCTCGTTTCCGACTCGGACAAGGTCGGCCTTGATGACTCGACCGTGACCTTGATGACCCTGCACACGGCCAAAGGCCTCGAATACCCCGTTGTTTTCATCGCAGGGATGGAGGAGGGGGTCTTCCCTCACCTCCGCTCTCTCGGTGAGCCCCACGAGCTCGAAGAAGAACGGCGGCTTTGCTACGTGGGCGTCACCCGGGCCAGGGAGCGGCTCTACCTCTCCAACGCCTGGTGCCGGAGCCTTTGGGGCGAGGCGCAGTACAACCAGCCGAGCCGATTCATCAATGAGATCCCCGAAAACCTGGTACGTGCCAGCGGGGCGCGCCTACGCCGTCTCCGCCCGAGCCGGGAAGAGTTCCGCGGCCAACTGGTGGAAGCCGCCATGCGCCATGGGCGGGCAGGCTCACCCGTTCACGGCACGGGAGCCGAAGAGCTCGGCCTCCAGGCAGGTGACTCCGTGATGCACGCCCGCTACGGGGAGGGCGTGATAACCGAGGTGACCGGAGAAGGGACCAACGCCGAAGCGACAATCCGCTTCCCCTCCGCCGGCGAAAAGCGCTTCAGCCTCCACCTGGCACCGATCAAACGCATTTAGCTTTTCGTCTAGGTCCTGCCCTTCGCACCCCCCGTAGTTTGACTCGGACGAGGGAGGGTCAAGGGCGTGTCGGTGGTTGGCCCGTTTGTGGTGGTGCCGGTAGCGGGAGGCGGCGGGCGACGTCGGCCCAAGTCTCGTTGTCGCCTATGACCGCTCTCAGCACGGCGTCTGCTGCGAGCATCTGGCGGTGGGTGACGCGAAGGGATATCTCGCGGTTCAGTTCGTCTATCACTGTGACCAGGGCCCGCGCGTAGTCTTCGCCTAGGGGTGTGAGCGTGGCGTTGAGCTGGCGGGAGTCGACCGCGCCCCGCTCGGTCCTGAGGTAGCGGCGCTGCTCAAGGGCAGTGACGATCTTTCGGGCGGCCTGGCGCGTTACGCCGAGCGACGACCCGAGCTTGCCGATCGGGACCGGCGCCCGCAGCAGCATCCGCATCACGGCTGCGTCTGTCCGGCGATAACCGCTGAACCCAAGTTCGGCCAACCGTCGCGCCAGCTGGTCGACCCAGCTCTGGCGCGCCATGGCGAGCAGGTCCCCGAAGGGGTATGGGCGCTGTGACGCACCGGCGCTTGACCCGCCCGCAGCCACGCTCTAACTTTACTAGATAGGCAACCTGGTTGCGTATATCGGAGGAGCAGGCACATGAACGAGCGGGCACCGGCGCAACGGGGACAGAAGCGCAGCGCGAGACCGTGGTTGGCTTGTTGCGCACTTGGAGCACTGCTTTCGCTCGGCACCGGCGCGGTGGGAGCTGGGGCGACATCTGTCCCATCTACGACCGCCCGAGCGTCGACCAGTACCGCCGCTGCCAGAACCGCCGCGGCGAGAACCGCCGCTGCGAGAACCGCCGCTGCCCGAGGCGCCGTCTCGCCGGGCTGCGGTGCGCGGGCACGGACCGGCTCGACGACGCAGACGGTGGAAATCGGAGGGCATCAGCGCACCGTTATCGTCCACGTACCGCCCGATTACAACTCGTCGCACGCTGTTGGCCTTGTCTTGAACCTCCACGGGACCGGCTCAACGGCCGCGGCCCAAGAGGTCTTCAGCGGGATGGACGCGACGTCCGACAAGGCCTCGTTCATTGTGGCGTACCCGCAAGGGCTCATACCTTCTGGTACCGGGTTCGACTGGGACATCCCCGGAGTGCCCCTCTTTGGTGGTGGATATGCCCCCCGGGGCTCGGCAAACGACGTGGCTTTCCTTACAGAATTGGTCCCCGTCCTCGAGGCGGAGTACTGCGTCAACCCACGTGAGGTTTTCGCTACCGGCATGTCCGGTGGTGGTCGAATGGCCAGCCAACTTGCCTGCGACGCGTCGAGCACGTTCGCGGCTGTGGCACCTGTAGCCGGGCTTCGACTTCCGAGCCCGTGCCCAACCACCCGTCCCGTTCCCATAGTCGCTTTCCACGGGACGGCGGACCCGGTCGACCCCTACAACGGCAACGGCCAGGCGTACTGGACCTATTCGGTCCCTATGGCGGCATCTCGCTGGGCGGCTCAGGACAAATGCTCAAGGGACGCTGAGACGGCCCACCACTCCGGGTTCACGCTCATCAGCTACCAGGGCTGCCCCGGCGACGCCGTCGTCGAGCTCTACAGCGTGACGGGAGAGGGCCACGAATGGCCCGGCGGGCCCCGTATGCCGCCCACCATAACCGCTCTGCTCGGGGCGCAATCAAACGCGCGTCGACGCGAACACGGTTATGTGGGCGTTCTTTTCCGGGCACCCGATGCCCGCTAAAACGTCTCGGTAAGTACCTTCGCGAGAGGGGAGAGCACCTTGGGCGAAGACTGTGGCAGCCGCCCGTCTGTGAGCCCGATGTACGCTACGTAGCTCTTCCAGGCGATGTGGACAGCCACGATCTTGGCGCCCTTTGCCTCGTAGGCGGGGCCGCCCAGGCCCTTGACCGCGACGGGCGGGCCGGGAAGGCCCTGTTCCAGGTTCTGGACGGCCAACTTCAGGAGCCCTTTGTCCGTATACCTGGCAATTGTCACCTCGAGCGAAATCTGAGGGCCGATGCCGCCCTTGCCCGACTTCGCGATCGCGGGCTTGTCAGTCCAGGTCCCGACATAGTCGGTCGACCCGGGACCGGCGAGCGGCGGCGCGTCGGTGCAGTACGATCCCACGCCCGGCACGGCTTTTACCACCTTGGCCGGCACCATCTTGCAGACGTCGATGGGAGCTGCCTGTTTGTGCACCGTACCGTCGGCCAGTTTCACCGGGACCGCTGGGAGGGCTATCAGTGCCACAGAAGCGAGTGCGTTCCATGACCGCATTTCGTACCCCTTTGCGCAGTGTCAGGCCCCTCACCGCTAAGGGCCGACGCCATTGAGGTTACCTTTCGTTGCGCAGGCGCGCTAGGTGCTTTGTTGCTCCAACCGCCTGGGTGGGCAGCTGGACGGCACAATCTCCCGGCGAACTGTTGGGCCCCATAGGATTCAGGTCATATATGAGCAATCGCCGGGTGGTCGTCACTGGTGTGGGGGCGATCAGCCCCCTTGGCTTGGATGTCGAGCAAACCTGGAAGGGGCTCGTTGCAGGGCGGAGCGGGATCAGCAGGATAACCGCGTTCGATGCCACGACTTCGTCCGTGCGTATTGCCGGCCAGATCCCAGGTTTTGATTCGGCTGAAGCTTTCGGGCGGCGCCGGGCCAGGCACCTGGACCGCGTGGTGCAGCTTGCGCTAGTGGCGACGAAAGAAGCCATTGAAAGCTCGAAGCTGGACGTCGCTTCGTGCCCCGAACGCATCGGCGTCGTCTACGCCACGGGCATAGGCGGCATAAAGACGCTGGAGGACGGCATCCGAGTGCTGGTCGGACGGGGTGCCGAATGGGTCAACCCTTACGTAGTGCCCATGATGATCCCCAACATGGCGGCCGGCGAGATCGCTATGGAGTGGCAGCTGCTCGGTTACAACTGCTGCACGGTGACTGCGTGTTCCGCCTCGGCTCACGCCATCGGCACCGCTTTCGACGCGATCCGCCTCGGGCGGGCCGATGCGATGGTGTGCGGCGGGAGCGAAGCGGCAGTGACCCCCGTCGGCATCGCCGGGTTTGCGGCGATGAAGGCCCTTTCGACCCGCAACGACGAGCCAGAGCGCGCCTCCCGACCTTTCGACAGCGAGCGCGACGGCTTCGTGATGGGCGAGGCTGCGGCCACGCTGATGATCGAGGAGCGCGAGTTCGCGCTGCGCCGGGGCGCCCCGGTCCTAGCCGAGCTCGTTGGCTATGGAGCGACATCCGACGCGTACCACATAACCCAACCGCACCCGACGGGGGACGGGGCTGTCCGGGCAATGCACGCAGCACTGGCGGACGCAGGCCTCTTGCCGGCAGCGATCGGTTACGTGAACGCCCACGGGACCTCCACTCCTCCGAACGACAGGGTCGAGACGCTCGCGCTCAAGCGCGTTTTCGGGTCGCAGATGCCGCTCGTGTCCTCGACCAAGTCCATGACCGGGCACACCCTCGGCGCGGCCGGAGCGCTCGAGTCGGTGTTCTCGATCCTCGCGCTGCAAAACGGGATCGCGCCCCCGACGATCAACCTCGAGAACCCGGACCCCGAGTGCGACCTCGACTACGTGGCGAACGTGGCCCGCCGCGCCCAGATCCGCTACGTCATGACCAACAGCCTCGGTTTCGGGGGGCACAATGCCTCCCTTGTGTTCGGCCCGGCCCTCGGAGGGCCTCGTCAGAAGCAACGGCTGGGCCGGATCAGGCGTGGCCGGAGCCGCAAGAAGCCCGCTGCCAGCAGCTGAGGCTTTTACGATGGCCTGCGGAGCCCCCGAGGAGCTCCGCCAGGTACGACCCGACGGTCCGCTTCCCAACTCCGGGGTAGCCGAGAAGGAACACCACGCAGGTTTCACGGCCCTCGTCTAACTCGGGTCACTTTAGGTGCGTGGTGCCCTGCAAACCCCACCCATTTGTTCGCAGCGCGCCGAGAGCTCAAGGGCGGAGCGTGCGGCTGAGGGACGGCGCCGTTCTGTTAGGCAGGGCCGTCACGCGACGCGCGGTACCGGCCCGTGCCGAAGGCGGGTCTAAACGCCCCCATAGAAGACGCGCTCGGTTACACGGCGGGCTCGGCGGGTGAGCCGGCGGTACTGCTCGCGTAGCTCGGGGGCCGTCATGCCGAGGCTGCGTGCCAAGGTCGTCAAGTGATGCCCGGGGGGTGGCAGCGAGTCGCCGGGCCGGCCGCGGACCAGGTAGAGCCGGTTGCGGGCCTCCTCGCAAAATCTGTAGGCCTCTGCCAGCACTTGAGCGTCGCCGTCGTTCAGTGCTCCCGCGGCGGCGAGAGCAGCTACGGCGTCGAGGGTGCCCTCCGCCCTCACTCCGCTGCGGAGCTGAAGGAGCTGGACGGTCCACTCGACGTCCGAGAGAGAGCCGGGACCGAGCTTCAGGTGGAACTCGGGGTCTTCGCCTGCAGGGACCCTTTCGCGCTCGACGCGTGCCTTCATGAGGCGGATCTCCACGGACCTCGGCGTCCGACAGGGGAGTGCTCCAGAGGAAACGTTGCGCCAGCTCCCTGAAGCGAGCTCCGACGGCGGGGTCACCGGCGACGAAACGGCCACGGGTAAGGGCCTGGCGCTCCCAGACGAGAGCCCAGCGGCCGTAGTAGCTCTCGAAGGCGTTCAGGCTGCGGGCCAGTGGCCCTTGTCGCCCCTCGGGCCGAAGCGAAAGGTCCAGTTCGTAGAGCCGCTGGACGGGCGTCTCGCCGTTCATCAACTTGAGGAACGCCCCGGCGAGAGACTCGGCGTCCTCTGGGCTCACCTTGTCGTCGTCGAATACCAGCAGCACGTCCAGGTCGCTCGAGTATGCGAGTTCTTCCCCGCCGAAGCGGCCCATTGCCACCACGGCGACGCCCTCGGCCCGCCCGGAGCCGTTAGCGTGCGCGGCGCCCTCGGTGCGTGCCCCGGACAGCACGGACAGGGCCACTTCCAGCACGGACTCCGCCAGACGGGTGAGCGACCGGGCGGTCTCCGGTAGTTCGGCCAGCCCGAGGACGTCGCGCGCTTGCGCTCGTAACAGCTCGCCTCGCTGCAGGCTCGCCAGGCCTCGCCACCACTCCGAGCGCGGCCTCCAGGCCAGGCCCTCCGCGGCACGCCGTTCCAGGTCGGACCTGTCAGGCAACGGTGGAGGGCCATTTTCCAACAGGGCGAGCTGGTCAGGGTGCCGTTCGTAACCACCGGCGTAGAGCGGGCTGGTCCCGAGCAACAGGCACAGGTGCCGAGCTGCCTCGGGGGATTCCCTGAACAGTGCGCTGAGCTGCCCTCGCCGGTGAGGTCCGGTGGCCAGCCGGCGCAGGCCGAGGAGCCCGAGGTCGGGGTCGGGGGACTCGGAGAGCCAGTCAAGCAGGAGCGGCACCAGCTGGTGCATCAGGCGGGAGGTCCGGGAGAACCCCTGCGTCAGCTCGAGGACTGCAGTGCGTGTCCGGGTGGCATCTGAGAAGCCGAACGCTGCCAGCCGCTCGCTCACGAGGCGTTCGCTTTCGAGCCCGGGCTCCTCCGGCTGTGTGCTGAAGACCTCCAGCAAGGGCCGGAAAAAGAGCCGCTCGTGGATCGACCGAGCGGTTGCCTGGTGGTGGGCCAGGTCTGTTTCGAACACGGAGAGCGCCGTGGCGCTCGGCCCGTCGCGATAACCGAGCACGCGTGCCAGGTGGGCTCGGGCCTGGGTGCCGGAGGGCAAAGCGTGGACCTGGCGGTCCTCTACGAGTTGGAGCCGGTGCTCGACGGCCCGCAAGAACCTGTAGGCGTCAGCAAGGCCATCTGCGTCCGGTCGGGCAACGTAGCCGCCTGTCGCCAGGGCCTCGAGGGCGGCGAGTGTTGCCGGCGCCCGCAGCGACGCGTCGTCGCGACCGTGCACGAGCTGGAGCAGCTGTACTGCGAACTCGATGTCACGGATGCCGCCCCGGCCCAGCTTTATTTCGCGCTGCGAAAGGCCCTGGAGCGCGACCGCGCGCTCAGCGCGGGCCTTCATTGCCCGCAAGGCGCGCAGGTCGTCGGCACCCAGCGGCCGGCCCCACACACGCATGGCGGCCTGTTCGGCAAAGGCGCGCCCGAGCTCTGGCTCGCCGGCGGCCGGCCTGGCCTTGAGCAGCGCCTGGAACTCCCAGGTTTGTGCCCACCGGTCCCAGTAAGCGAGGTAGGAGGCGAGGCTGCGCACCAGCGGCCCCGAGCGGCCTTCGGGGCGTAGCCCGAGGTCGGTGCGCCAGGCCTGGCGGACTAGGTTGACCAGTGGTTGAGGGTCGCCACTGCCGACGAGGACTACGTCGATATCGCTGCCGTAGTTGAGCTCGCGAGCGCCCAGCTTGCCCATCGCGATCACCGCCAGCTCGTCGGTGAGGCTGCTGGTCGTGGTGGCTGCGCCGAGCAGCCCGTCTGCGAGTTCGGCCAGCGACGCCCCGACAGTCTCCAGCGGGGTTTCACCTGAAAGGTCGAGCGCCGCAATGCGCAGCACCTCGAGGTCCTTCCAACGCGAAAGCGGCTCCATTGGTGCGACGGGACTGTCGAGGGCAGACAGCACGTCCAATGCCATCGGGTCGGTCGTGCAGGTGCGCGTGAGAAAGGGGCTGGCGGCCATTACGGTGACGACGCTGCGCAGCAGTGGGCCACCTTCGCGCAGGCGTCCCATCGCCTCGGGTGAGGCGTCGGCCAAGCGCGAGAGGCCCAGCTCTGCTTGGACCGGGTCGGCCGAAGCAGCCAGTTCGGACGCTAATGCTTCGCGGTAGGCCGGCATAGGCCTACGCTCGGAGCCTATGACCTGGTTGCGCGTCGCCCTCTGCCAGCTCGACACGATGGTTGGCGACCTCCCCGGCAACGTAGAGCGGGTAGTCGCCGCCCTTGGGCGCGCAGAAGAGGCAGGGGCAGACCTGGCGGTGTTCCCCGAGCTGGCCATTACGGGTTACCCACCCGAAGACCTGCTGCTCAAGCCGGGGTTCGTCGCGGACAACCAGGTTGCTCTTGCCAAGGTGGCCCAAGCTACAGAGCGGTGCGCAGCCATCGTTGGATTTGTCGACGAAGGGCTCGATCTTTATAACTCGGCAGCTGTGTGTGCGGGCGGCGAGATCAGAGGCATTTACCACAAGGTCAACTTGCCCAATTACTCGGTGTTCGACGAGCAACGTTACTTCCTACCTGGTGACGGCGCTAAGAACCTCTACGTCATTGGCGGCGTCCGCATCGGGGTCTCGGTCTGCGAGGACGCCTGGGACCCGACTGGCCCGGTCAGTGCCCAGGCCGCTGCCGGCGCCGAACTGATCGTGAATATCAACGCCTCCCCATACCATGCGGACCGACTTGGCGAGCGCCAGCGAATGCTGGCCACCAGGGCAGCCGATGCTTCTTGCGCCCTTGTCTACGTGAACTTGGTGGGTGGACAGGACGAGCTCGTTTTCGACGGCGCCTCGATGGTTTTCGATGCCGAAGGCAGCTTGGTCGCGACCCTGCCGCAGTTCGAAGAGTCAGTGTCGATTTTCGACGTGGAGGTGCGGCCGAGATATCGCAAGAGACTGCTCGACCCACGGGGCAGGCACCGCTCAGCGCCCCTACCTGAAGTGACCGTCAGCACCGCCCCCCGCCGGGCAATCTCCACCCCCCGCGTCGAGGCTCCTCATGCGGAAGTTTTGGGCCACGAGGAAGAGATTTACAAGGCGCTCGTCCTGGGCACCGCGGACTACGTCCGCAAAAACGGTTTCAGTGAGGTAGTTATAGGCCTCTCCGGAGGGATCGACTCATCGCTCGTTGCGACTGTCGCCGCCGACGCTCTTGGGGCCGGAGCCGTCCACGGGGTTTCGATGCCGTCGCGCCATACGAGCGCACCTTCCAACGAAGACGCAGCCGAACTTGCTGCCAGGCTCGGAATTGATTACCGGGCAATCTCAATAGAGCCGGCCCATGCAGCTATGCTCGCGATGTTGGCAGGTACGTTTGCTGGCAGCACGGCCGGTCTGGCCGAAGAGAACATCCAAAGCCGTTTGAGGGGGGTCGTTCTCATGGGTCTGTCCAACAAGTTCGGATGGCTGGTCCTTACGACGGGCAATAAGAGCGAGCTTGCAGTTGGGTATTCGACCCTTTACGGGGACACGGCGGGCGGTTTTGCGGTCATCAAAGACGTCCCGAAGACGCTCGTCTACCGGCTTTGCCGGTGGCGGAACACAAAAGGCGACGTAATCCCAAACAGCGTTCTCGACAAGCCACCGACCGCGGAGCTACGCCCGGGACAGCTCGATACGGACAACCTGCCCCCCTACGAGCTTTTGGACCCTGTGCTGGAGGCGTATGTCGAAGGCGACCTCACCGCCGGCGAGCTGGTCGAAGCCGGCTTCGCCCCCGACCTCGTCGAGCGAGTCGTTCGCCTGGTCGACCTTGCCGAGTACAAACGCCGCCAGAGCCCATTAGGGGTGAGGGTCACTCCCAAGGCCTTCGGGCGGGACCGCCGGATGCCTATCACGAACGGTTACCGCTGAGGCTCATGGCCCCTTTTTCTGCGCCCCTGACGATAGGGGAGTCTGCCGCCATGGCCGGCGCCTGGGCGTGGGCCGAGGCGTCCCTGTACGAGGTCGCGGGGGCCTGGGCCCGCTCAACGCCAGGCCCGGCTGCCAAGGTTTACTTCGACGCCTGTAGCCAGCACCACGCGTGGCGGGCTCAGCTTTGGCAGGAGCGCTTGCCGGCTCGCCTCGTGGCTACGCGCGAGGGTGCGGCCGAAATGGTGAAGCCCTTTTCGGATGGGGCAGCCCAATTGATGAAAGCGCTCGGTTGCCTGGAAGGCGAGGTCGAGCGGTTGGCGGGGTATTGCAGGGTCGTACTGCCGCGCTCGGTAGTGGCTTACCGTTCTTGGCAAAAGCGCTGCAGCGATGCGAGCGACCGGCCTGTAGCGAGGGTGCTCGGTTTTGCGACCGACGACGTGATCGCCGACTGGGAGCGGGGCAGTGCGTTATTGGTCGGGTTGCTGGACGCCGTGAGTGGCCCGGACGCGCTCGACCGTGCCGCAGAGGCGTCAAGCGAGCTCGAGCGCTTGCTCGTCGGCGAGGGTTTGGCCCCGCGTGGCTAACACCCGGGTACCTAACACCCGTGTGCCGAGTAAGGGCCGGGTGGCCCCGCCGGCCAGCGCCGGGCGAAGTGGTGCACGGCCCGAGCGCGACGCGACGGGCGCCGGCAACGGTGCGCGCGACGCCGACCGCCCGAGCGATGCGGACCGGGCGCTCGCCGAGGTTGCAGAACGATATTTTTGGCTTTTCGAGGACAGCCCGGCAGCCAAGTACACGTGCGACTTGGAGGGCAAGGTCCTCGAGGTAAACGCTGCCCTTTGCCGCCTACTTGGCCGGTCCCCAGACGAAATAGTGGGCCAGACGATAAGCAGTTTTTCAGCCGACCCAGCGCTGCCGGCTGACGAGCTCGGGCCGTTCCTTGCCGGCCACGTGCGGACGTACACGGGTATGAGGCGTTACCGCGGGCCCGATGGGGCCGTGCTCCGGGTCAGGGTGAGCCTCGGCGCGATCAGGGAGGCCGGCGGCAAGGCCCGCATTATCTTCGGTGAGCTCGAGGACCTAACTGCTCAGTTCCTGGCCAGCAGCGAGCTCGACCGCCAACGCAACCGCCTCGAGATGGCAATCGAGGCTTCCGGTATGTCGGTGTGGGAGCTGGACGTCGTGTCGGGGTTCCTGACCGTCCAAGCGGGATCGCCGGGCGAGGCCGAGTTCCACCAACAGAAGATGACTTACGGCCATTTCGTAAGGACCTTTTATCCCGACGACCGGGGGCTCCTGCCGACGATCAGGGTGATCCGGTCGCACGGTTGCAGCGAGCTCGACGTGGAGCTGCGAGCAGGTACCACCTTGGGGACCGTGCGGTGGGTGCACCTGAAGGGCCGGGCCGTTAGCGACGACGACGGCAGGGTCGTCCGCTTTGTCGGGACCACGGCCGACGTCACCGAGCCACGCGCCCAGCGCGCCGAGCTGTCAGCTCAGCGAGACCGCCTCGAACTGGCCTTGGAAACCGCCGGGATGATGGCATGGGAGCTTCGCCTCGGGGCGCAGGGCTCGTTCAGCTCGTTCCACGCCGACCTGTTGGGGCTGGACATCCCCCAGTCGCTGCCGGCGAGCGGGCCGGCCGACAGCCCTGTTTTCGGTGAGAGGGTGTTCGGCGCCGACCGCGACGTCGTGAGCCAAGCATTGCAGGACTGCCTCGCCCGCCCCGGCGAGGTCCTGGACGTCGAGTACCGCTTTCGCGACGACTCCGGCTCCGTTCGCTGGGCGCACACCCGGGCGAGAGCGGAGCACGAGCCGTCGGGCCAGGCGCTGCGAGTGAGTGGCACGACGGCCGACGTGACGGGTGCCAGGATGGAGGTGGCGGCCCGGCTGCGCGCCGAGAGGGTCCTGTCGCGGACCCTCGAGGCGTCCCAGGACGCTTTTATCGGAGCGGACGAGTCGGGCGTGGTCACCGACTGGAACCCCGCTGCAGAAGCGATGTTCGGGTGGTTCCGGGACGAGATCATCGGCCAGGGCCTCGTCGAACGGATTTGCAACGGCGACGGGACCGTCCTTTCCGAGATGTTCTCCGATACTGCGGCCGGGGCACCCGGGCTTGAAGGTGCGAAGGTGCGAAGGGAGGTGGAGGTCTATACGCGCGACGGCCGACATTTCCCTGCAGAAATTTCCGCCGTCCGTGTGGAGGACGATGGCCTGCCATTTTGGCGCCTTTTCGTGCGCGACCTTTCCGAGCGCAAGGCCTACGAGAGCCAGCTCATCCGCAACGCCCTTTTCGACCCGCTCACCGGGCTGCCCAACCGTGCTTTGCTGATCGACCGCCTTTCCGGCGCAGTCCGTCGGCTCAGCCGGGTAGCGGGGTTGCTGGCGGTGCTGTTCATAGACGTCGACCGCTTCAAGCACGTGAACGACAGCCTCGGCCATAGCTCGGGCGATGATTTCCTCGTCGAGCTGTCGCAGCGGATCCGCTACGTGCTCAGGCCGGCCGACACTGTGGCGCGTTTCGGCGCCGACGAGTTCGTGGTGCTTTGCGAGGCTCTCGAGAGCGAGCGCGAGGCGATGGCCCTGGCGCTGCGGATCGAGGGGATCTTCGCCACGCCGTTCGTGCTCGACGGCCCACACGGCAGAGAGGTTTACGCGTCGGCGTCGGTTGGCATCTCGCTCGCCAAGGACGCCTCCACCAGCGCGGAGACCTTGGTGCGTGACGCCGGCACCGCGATGCACCGTGCCAAGGAGCATGGGGGTGGCCACGCCGAGGTCTTCGACGCCGAGATCCGGCGACGCTCCATCGCCCATCTCGAGACCGAGTCCGAGCTGCGGCGTGCCTTGGAGCGAGAGGAGCTCTGCCTCTATTACCAGCCCGTAGTCGACCTGACCGGCCGTCTCGACAAGGTCGAAGCGCTCGTACGCTGGGCGCACCCCTCCGGCCGGGTGGCGTTGCCGATGGAGTTCGTCCCCCTCGCCGAGGAGACGGGCCTCATCGTGCCGTTGGGCGACAGCGTGCTGGAGATGGCCTGCCACCAGGTGGCGCAGTGGCGAGACGACTACCCGTCGCTCAGGGAGCTCCAGGTCTCGGTCAACATCTCGAGCGCTCAGCTGCGCGCCAAGGACGCCGTCGAGCGGATGGAGACGATCATCGACCGCACCGGCCTGTCGCACGACGCCCTCATACTGGAGATCACCGAGACCGTGCTGATGGACGAGCGGACGGGGGCGGCCAACAAGCTGGCGGCTCTCCGCTCGCTCGGGGTGCGCTTGGCGGTCGACGACTTCGGTACGGGTTACTCCTCGCTTCTCTACCTGCGGCGTTACCCGCTCGACATGCTGAAGATCGACCGCAGCTTCGTGGCAGGCCTCGTCGACAACCCCGAGGATGCCACCATCGTGGACGCGGTGGTGAGGCTCGCCCATTCCTTCGGCCTGCAGACGGTGGCTGAGGGAGTGGAAACCGCGGAGCAGCTCAGGCTGCTGAGGAGCCTCGGGTGCGACATGGGGCAGGGCCATTTTTGGGGTAGGCCGCTGCCGCCGGATGACCTCCTGAGCCGCCTGCTGGCCGATGGGCCGTCGCCTTACGTGGATCTCACTCCCTGGGGCAGCTGAGCCGTACTTGCGATAGAAGGTGGCGCTTAGACCCTTTGGGCCACTACGGTGGGGGCATGTTCAAAAAGCTGCTGTTCCTCGCCCTTATCGTCGGCGTTGGCTTCCTCGCCGCGAAGAAACTGCGGGCCGCATAATTGAGGGCCGGCCGAGGTCGAACGGCCTCGGCACGGTCCTTTTGCTCCTCAGGCCTCCACTGGCGCCGCCGCTAAGCGACGTCTGGCGATGAGAGCTATGCCCAAGAGCAGCCCGAGCAATACGAAGGCGCCCCCCGCCGTCAGCAGTCCAGTACGCAGGGGACGGTGCCCGTCCGGGGTCACCACCATGACCTCTGAGAACCGCAACACCGGCCAACCTCTCATCTGAGCTATCCGTCGTAGGGCGCGGTCGGGGTTCACTACAACAGGGTGGCCGACTACCTCCAACATGGGTAGGTCGGTGGCCGAGTCGCTGTACGCCCAGCTTTCGGTGAGGTCGAGGTTGTCACGCTCTGCGATCAGGCGGATGGTGGCCGCTTTTTGTGGCCCGTAGGCGTAGTTGATCAACTGGCCCGTGTACCGGCCTGCGCTCACCGCCGCCCGGCTGGCGATGGCTTCTTCCGCCCCGAGGTAGCGCGCCAAGGGCTCGACTATCTCTTCGGGCGCCGCCGAGACGATATAGACCGGGCGCCCTTCGCCCTTGTGCTTCGCTATCAGCTCGACAGCTTCCTTGTAGGTGATCGGCCCGACCACCTGGTTCAAGGTGTCCGCCACTATGCGTTTGACGCGCTCCTGCTCCCAACCCTCGGTGAGCGCCAGCATCCGCAGGCGCAGGCGCTCGAGAGCCTCCGGGCGCGCCCCGAAGCGCAAGAACAGCGCCTGGCCCCACAGCCCCTTGGCCAGGATGCGACGGGTGACGAGCCCTTCTCGGTAGAAGGGACGGGAGAAGGCGATCAGCGACGCTTTGGCAATGACGGTCTTGTCCAGGTCAAAAAAAGCGGCCGCTCGCGCCTTTCCGCTTTTTCCCGTACCGTCCGTTGCTTCTTGGGGCTCTATACCGGCAGTCTGCCACCACGGGCCCGGGTTGTACGGGGAGTGGTGGGACTAGCATCGGAGAGTGCGTGACGAGCGGGGCCGGCCCAATCCCGATCTCGAGCAGATCGACGGCAAGATGTTCCAGCTCTTCGCATTGGTCGTCGAAGCCCTCGCGGCCGCCACTGACGCCCTCTTGTCCGGGGACAAGCATGTTGCCGACGTGCTTTCGGGGCGCGACGAGCTGGTCGACAACGTCTACAACGATGTCGAACGCCTGGTCAACCGCGCAGTCGCATTTGAGGCCCGCGACAAGAAGGACCTGCGCTTCCTCCTAACCGCGCTGCGGATGGTGCCTGAGCTGGAGCGCAGCCATGAGCTTGCCGAACACATCGCGCGCCGGGCCGCATACGGCCTCGGGGCTGAGCTGACACCGTGTGCCAGGGGCCTGATCGACCGGATGGGCAAGGTCGGCATGACGATGTGGCGCAAGGCCGCCGACTGTTGGTACGACAAAGAAGGCAAGGGAGCCGAAGAGCTCGCGCAGCGCGACGAAGAGATGGACGAGCTGCAGGCGGTCCTGGTGAGCGAGGTCGCCGCGTCCGGGGCACCCTCGTCGGTCGCGATGGAGCTTGCTCTCGTGGCACGCTTCTACGAACGCCTGGGCGACCACGCCGTCAACGTGGCTCGCATGGTCTGCGCGCTTCACGAAGACTACGACCGCCAGCGCGATCTCGGCGCCGTACGGGTAGAAGATAAGCAGTTCACCGGCCCAAGCTGCTACGGTGGCGAGGTCGTTGGTAGGCCTTAGCCAGTAGGGCTTCAGCTAGATAGGCAGGACGGGGAGGATCTCGGTCGATGGAACTCGGTCTCGAAGTAGACGACAGCCGGCGACCTTATACGGTCCTGGCAGTCAAAGGGGAGGTCGACGTCTATACGGCGCCTCGACTGCGGGAGAAGCTGGTCGAGCTCGTAAGCCAGGGCAAGCACCAGATCGTGGTCGACCTGGAGGGCGTGGACTTCCTGGACTCGACGGGCCTTGGCGTGCTGGTCGGCGGCCTGAAACGGTTGCGCAGCCACGACGGGGACCTTACGCTCGTCTGCACGCACCAGAGGATCCTCAAGGTCTTCGAGATCACGGGCCTGACCAAGGTCTTTTCGATCTACGGCACGGTCGACGAAGCCGTCGCTGAGTAGTCCCTGCATTGCCGGCTCCAGTTATGCAGCGCGCTTTGGTGCTGGAGCTGGACATACCGTCCAGCCCGGAGTTCATTGCGATCGTCCGCCTGGTTGTCGCGTCGGTTGCATCGGCGCGGCGCGCACTTGCTGACGAACGCATCGACGACCTGAAGCTCGCCGTATCCGAGGCGTGCACCAACGCGATCGAGGCCAACAGGTCCATTAGGCCGAACGCCCCGGTCCACATCGAAATCTGGGAGTCGCCCGACCGCCTCGAGGTGACCATCGAGGACAATGGGCCGGGCTTCGACCCAGACAAGTTGTCGTTCCCCCCACCCGTCACAGACCCGGAGCGGCTCAATTTCGAGCGGGGCCTGGGGATCCCGCTGATCAAGACCCTGGTCGACTCGGCGAGCTTCGTTCGCACCGATAGTGGCACGTCGGTCCGCATGACCGTCTTCGGCGGCCCTGTGAACGGCGATGACACCGCCACCATCTATATGGACGTCTCCCAACTGCCGGGCTTACCAGACGCCGAGTGAGGCTCTTTTGGCGGTGCTCTACTACCTCGAACCAGGGCAAAGAGCTGCTCTCACATTGTCGGGCCCGGTGAGCCCCGGCTATCGTCCGTATGCCCCCCCGGCATCTCCGGGTGGGACCGTAAAGGAGAGGTTCTGATGCATTACGTCGTCGCCAGCACAGGTTCTGGTGGCTACCTGGCGTTCCATTTGAGGGGGGCCGAATGGGCCTGGCTCTTTTTCGCCTTGGCCTGTGCGCTCGTATCACTTGTGACGGCGCTCCTGCTGATGAGCAAGGTGCTGGCCGCTGACGAAGGTACCCCCGCCATGCGCGAGATCGCCCGCGCGATCCAAGAGGGCGCTCTCGCCTACCTCAAGCGCCAGTACAAGACGATCGCCGTGATCGTCGTACCGGTGGCTGTTTTCGTGTTCGTCACTTCCACCAAGGTGGTCGACACGCAAACCCAGCACACAGTGCTCGGTTTCGTGCCGTCGGGCATCTTCCGCACCATTGCGTTCCTCGTGGGGGCGAGTTTCTCCGGCCTTACCGGGTTCATCGGGATGAGCACGGCGGTGCGGGGCAACGTACGCACCGCAGCAGGCGCCCGTTCTGGGTCGCTCCCGGCAGCGCTCAAGGTCGCGATCCGCACGGGGGGCGTCACCGGTCTGTTCGTCGTGGGTTTCGGCCTGCTCGGCTCCACCGTGATCGTCATGTTGGCCCAGCATTCGGCGACCGCGATCCTCATCGGTTTCGGTTTCGGCGGCTCGTTACTGGCCCTGTTCATGCGTGTCGGCGGCGGTATTTTCACCAAGGCGGCAGATGTCGGGGGCGACCTGGTGGGCAAGGTCGAAGCGGGGATCCCAGAAGACGACCCACGCAATGCAGCCACTATCGCAGACAACGTCGGCGACAATGTCGGCGACTGTGCCGGGATGGCAGCCGACCTCTTTGAGTCCTACGGCGTTATCCTCGTCGCCAGCCTGATCCTCGGGAACTTCGGGTTCACGAGCATCCACAAGTTGCCTGCTCTTGGGATCACCTTCCCCTTGATCGTGATGGGTATCGGGATCCTCGCCTCGATCGTCGGCATCTTCGTGATCCGGGCGACACCCCGGGACCGCACCGCCATGGCGCCTATCAATAGGGGCTTCTTCCTCGCCGCAGCCCTCACGGTAGTGGGGACCTTTTTTGTCTCCCAGTTCTATGTCCACGACCTGAAGGTCTTCTGGGCAGTATTCGCCGGAGTGGTCCTCGGCCAGGTGCTCTCGAAGGTCACCGAGTACTACACATCGACCGAGACGTCGCCCGTCGCCGAGATCGCTGAGTCGACGCAGACCGGCCCCGCCACGACCGTCCTGGCCGGTATCGGTATCGGCCTCGAGTCCTCTGTGGCTGCCATCTTGGCGATCATCCTCGCCCTGGGAGTTGCGGTAGGCCTGGGCAATGGCAACATCCAGCTGTCTTTGTACCTGGTGTCCCTGATCGGCATAGGCCTGCTGTCGACGACCGGGATCGTCGTTTCCCAGGACACCTTCGGCCCGGTTTCCGATAATGCCGCCGGGATCGCAGAAATGAGCGGGGAGTTCGAAGGCGAGCCGCAAAAGATAATGGTGAGCCTTGACGCTGTCGGCAACACGACCAAGGCGATCACCAAGGGCGTCGCCATCGGCTCAGCCGTTATAGCTGCTGTGGCCCTGTTCGCGGCGTTCATCCAGACGATCGGCGAGCAACTGAACATCCACGCCACCGGGAACCAATTGTTCCAACAGGTCGCAACCGAGATAAACGTCGCCAACCCGAAGACGTTCATCGGCATGCTCATCGGCGGGTCGATCGCCTTCCTCGCCTCGTCGTTCTTGATCCGTGCGGTCGGCCGCTCCGCCGGGACGGTCGTCGAAGAGGTGCGCAAGCAGTTCAGGGAACACCCCGGCATCATGACCTACGAAGAAAAGCCCGAGTACGGCCGTGTCGTGGACATCTGCACGCAAGCTTCCTTGCGTGAACTGGCGACCCCGGCCCTGCTCGCCGTGCTCATGCCGGTGGTCGTCGGCTTCGGCATCGGGTACCTGGCGCTCGGGGCCTTCCTGGCCGCCGCCATCCTTACCGCCCAGTTGATGGCCAACTTCCTCTCCAACACCGGCGGGGCCTGGGACAACGCCAAGAAGTACATCGAGGAGGGGCACTACGGCGGCAAGGGGTCTGATTCGTTCAAGGCTGCCGTTATCGGCGACACCGTGGGCGACCCCTTCAAGGACACCGCCGGCCCCGCCCTCAACCCGTTGATGAAGGTCATGAACCTCGTAAGCCTTCTCATCCTGCCGGCGGTCATCACCACTCAGCACGACACTGCCGAGCGCTACGCGGTCGCCGGGGCTGCCTTGCTGGTAATACTGGGTGGCATAGCGTTCTCCAAGCGCAAAGTGGCCAGCTTGTCCGGTCCTACCGGTAGCGCCAGCGTGCCGGCGGTCGCCACGCCGGCAGCCGGGCCCGCCGCGGTAGCGGCCGCACCGGCCGCAGGGCCAAGTGCCGAGCGCCCACCACTGCAGAGCCGAGGCAAGGGATAAATGCCAAAGCCGCTTGTCATCGTCGAGTCCCCCGCAAAAGCGAAGACGATTGCCGGCTTCCTTGGGAGCGGGTACATGGTGGAGCCGTCCATAGGTCACATCCGTGACCTGCCGAGCGATGCCGATGAAATCCCGGCGTCGTTCAAGGGGGAGCCCTGGGCCCGGCTGGGGGTCGACGTCGACAATGGGTTCAAGCCTCTTTATGTGGTAGTACCGGGCAAGAAGGACCGGGTCTCCAAGTTGAAGGCTCTCTTGAAGGACGCCAGCGAGCTATACCTGGCGACAGACGAGGACCGCGAAGGAGAGTCGATCGCGTGGCACCTCCTCGAGGTCCTCAACCCGCGCGTGCCGGTCAAGCGGATGGTGTTCCACGAGATAACCCGCGACGCCATCCAGCGGGCAGTCGACAACTGGCGCGACCTCGACCGCCGCTTGGTGGACGCCCAAGAGACCAGGCGGATCCTCGACCGGCTCTATGGCTACGAGGTGAGCCCGGTCCTTTGGCGCAAGGTCCTGCCGCGCCTTTCGGCGGGGAGGGTGCAATCGGTCGCCACACGCCTGTTGGTCGAGCGCGAGCGAGCCAGGATGCGCTTCAGGATCGCCTCTTATTGGGACATCGACGGTCGTTTCCAGGCGACAGGCGCTGGTTTCGGTGCGATGCTGGTCGCCCTGGACGGCTCACGGCTCGCAACGGGCCGTGATTTCGGCGAGAACGGCGAGCTCACCAGGAGCGACATCGTCCGCCTCGACGAGCCAGGCGCACGTGGCCTCGCCGACCGCCTCGCGGACGCGAAGTTCACGGTCCGTACGGTGGAGGAGAAGCCCTGGCGCCGTTCGCCTTATGCGCCTTTCATGACGTCCACTTTGCAGCAGGAAGCCGGGCGAAAACTCCGTTTTTCGTCGGCGAGGACGATGCGGGTGGCTCAGGACCTCTACGAGGCGGGTCATATCACCTACATGCGCACCGACTCGACGACGCTTTCGAACGAAGCTCTCTCGGCGGCCCGGCGCGTCGTAAGCGAGCTTTACGGGGAGGAGTACCTCCCGAAGAGCCCGCGGCTCTACGACAAGCGGGTGAAAAACGCCCAGGAGGCCCACGAAGCTATCCGTCCCGCCGGCGACCAGTTCCGCCATCCCGAGCGGATCGGGCTTTCGGGCGACCAGATGCGCCTTTACGACCTCATATGGACGCGCACGGTTGCTTCCCAGATGGCGGACGCCCAGGGCCTGTCCGTCCAGGTCCGCCTCGGTGCGAACAGTTCTGCCGGCGAGGACGCAGAATTCGCTGCGAACGGAAGGGTGATCAGTTTCCCCGGGTTTTTGCGTGCTTATGTCGAAGGTTCGGACGACCCCGAAGCAGAGCTGGAGGACCGCGAGGTACGCCTCCCGCGGCTCGTGCCGGGAGAGGCGCTGACCGTAGAGGAGCTGCGGCCCGAGGGGCACAGCACGCAGCCGCCGGCGCGGTACACGGAGGCATCGCTCGTCAAAGCGCTCGAAGAGATGGGCGTCGGGCGGCCGTCGACCTATGCAACGATCATGGACACCGTCCAGACCCGTGGCTACGCCTGGAAAAAAGGCAGCGCCCTCGTCCCGTCCTGGACAGCGTTCGCAGTTGTGGGCCTGCTGGAGCAGCACTTCGCAAACCTGGTCGACTACGGCTTTACGGCTCAGATGGAAGAGGATCTGGACGGCATAGCCCGCGGGGACGAAGAGCCTTTGCCATGGCTCACCCGCTTTTATTTCGGCCACGTCGGCAAGGATGGGAAGGCTGACGGGCCCGGCCTCAAGCGGATGGTGGCCGAGCGGCTGGCGGATATCGATGCCCGCGCCGTCAACTCGATCTCGATCGGTAGCCCCGACGATGAGGTCGTCGTGCGGGTCGGACGCTTCGGGCCATACGTGCAGGAGGGCGAAAAGAGGGCCTCGGTGCCCGAGGATCTCGCTCCCGACGAGCTGACAGTGGAGCGGGCACGGGAATTGTTGGAAGCCCCGCCGGCCGAACGCTCCGACCGCGAACTTGGTACAGATCCTGACAGCAATCTCCCGGTCCTGGTGCGCGCCGGCCGCTACGGGCCTTACGTACAACTTGGGCGTGCCGAAGAGATGGGCAAGGCCAAGCCGAAAACGTCGTCGCTGCTCTCCGGGATGGTCCCAGACCAGGTAACCCTGGAGGACGCCCTGCGCCTGCTTACGCTGCCGAGAACGCTCGGCCGCGACCCGGCGGGCGGGGAGGAGATAGTCGCCGACAACGGTCGTTACGGGCCGTACGTCCGTAAGGGCACCGAGTACCGCTCGCTCGAAAGCGAGGACCAACTCTTCTCCGTGAGCCTCGAAGAGGCCGTCGACCTGCTGTCCAAGCCGAGGGCCCGCCGTGCTCGCCAGGCCGCGGCGCCACTGGCTGAGCTCGGCAACGACCCGGTGAGCGGTGCTCCGATCGTTGTAAAAGAAGGCCGTTTCGGCGCCTACGTGACCGATGGGGTTGTCAATGCATCGTTGCGCCGCGGGGATGTAATCGAGACCCTCACCACTGAGCGGGCAGCCGAGCTCCTCGCCGACCGGCGCGCCAGGGCAGAAGCCGAGGGGGGCACCGGTAGCGCACGCCGCAGGACCGGTGGCGCCGGGCGCGCCCGTAAGGCAGCAGGCAAAGCTGCGCCGGCACGCAAAGCCGCCAAAAGCGTGGCTAAAACCGCTGCCAAGGCTACGACGGCTCGTAAGGCGGCGAGCAAAGCTGCACCGGCGCGCAAAGCCGCCGTCAAGAAGGTCGCCAAGTTAGCGACCAAAGCGGCGCCGGCCCGCAAGAGCGCGACCAAGCCGAAATAACTCCGCTGCCGCGCCCTACCTTGGGAGAGTGGGCCGGTTCATCGTGCTGGAGGGCGGGGAGGCCGCCGGGAAGTCCACCCAGGCGGCATTGCTTGCCGAACATCTGGGAGCGGTGCTGACCCGCGAGCCGGGCGGGACAGCTATTGGCGAGGCGCTGCGCCGGCTGCTCCTCGAACCATCGCTTGTCGCACCGGTGCCTCGGGCCGAGGCGCTCCTCATGTTGGCGGCCCGCGCCCAGCATGTTGCCGAGGTCATCGAGCCGGCGCTGGCACGAGGCGATGACGTCGTCTGCGACCGTTACTCAGGCTCGACGCTTGCCTACCAGGGCTACGGGCGCGGCCTGGACATCGACAAGCTCCGGGAGCTGGATAGTTGGGCCAACGGCCACCTGGTGCCCGACCTCGTCGTTCTCCTCGACCTCCCCGTGGAGATCGCCCGCGAGCGCCTAGCTGGGGGCCGCCGGGACCGGATCGAAAGCGAAGGCGACCATTTCCTGGCAAGCGTCCATGCGGGCTTCCGCCAGCTTGCCGCTCAGGACGCTGCGCGCTGGCGAGTTGTCGACGCGTCCGGCAGCGTGGACGAAGTCGCCGCCCTTGTGAGGAAAGCCGTTGACTGACGCCGTCCTCGGCGCCGGGGACGGCGAGACCCGGGGCACAGCGAAAGGGTTGGCCGCCTTGGTGGGCCAAGAAGCGGCAGTGCGGGCATTGCGGGCGGCGGCCGTAAAGCCGGTCCACGCATACTTGTTCGTTGGCCCTACCGGGAGCGGGAAGCTTGCAGCGGCACGGGAATTTGCCGCGATGCTGCTTTGTCCCAATGGCGGTGAGGATGATTGCGACACGTGCCGGCGCGTGAGGCACGGGACACATCCCGACGTTGTATTTTTCGAACGCGAAGGCGCCGCCCTATCGATAGACCAGGCCCGTGAGGTGAGCCGCATTGCCGTTCGGAGCTCGCTCGAAGGAGGGCGCCAGGTCGTTGTGCTCCCAGACCTCCACCTGGCGCGCGATGCCGTCCCCGCGCTCTTGAAGACGATCGAAGAACCGCCCCCTCACACCGTGTTTATTGCTTTGGCCGATTTTGTCCCGGCAGAGCTCGTCACTATCGCGAGCCGCTGCGTGCGCGTCGAGTTCCGGCCCCTGACCGACCAGGAGATCGCGGGCGCCCTCGTTGCCGACGGGGTCCCTGGCCAGCGGGCCTCGCTTGTGGCGACCCTCGCCGGGGGACGCCTCGACCGGGCCCGCTTGTTGGCTTCTGACGAGGAAGCGCAGTCGCGTCGCCGTGCCTGGGAAGCGCTCCCGGCTCGCTTCGACGGCAGCGGTGCGACGGTCGCGCTGCTGGCAGAGGAGCTCGTCGACATGTTGAAGCGCAGCGCCAACCCCCTTACGTTGCGCCAGGAGGCTGAGGTGTCAAAGCTCTTGGAGGCCAACACTGTCCCCGGCCAGAAGGCGCCCGGAAGGTCGCAGGGCTTGGCTAAGGCCGTCGCGCGCGAGCTCGAAGAACGTCACCGCCGAGAGCAGCGGCGTCAGCGCACCGATGAGCTCCGTACGGGCCTGGCCGCTCTTGCCGGCGCGTACCGCGACCGCGTCGTCAGCGGCGCCTTGCCGATCAGCCATGTCAGCGAAGCGGTGGCGCTCATCGACGGGCTCTCATCGGACCTTGCCTTCAACCCGGGCGAGCTGCTCGCCCTGCAGGCTCTCCTGCTGCGCCTCGACCGGCTCGGCTGAACGCGGCCGCACCGCGGTGCAGCGGCGGCCGGCGTCATTGTTCGATCGGCGTCATTGTTCGATGAACGCAGCGCGCGCCTGAGCTTGCGCATCCGGCTGTTTTTCACCATGGCAGCTGATGCGCAATTCGACGATCTCCCCGCTGAACTCGAGCGGGCCTATATAGGACGGCCAGACGCCGGGTAGGCCTGACCCGATCTGCAGGCCACGCCCGCGCACGTCGAAGCTCACCGGGTTTGAGCCCGTGAGCTCTACAGGGGGACCGCCCACGCCGTCCACCGAGATGGTGACGAGCGCGCGACCTGGGACCGGCACGGCAACGTCGGCGCCGAGCGTGACGCGCCCGCTCGGCAGGTCTTGTTCGGACCTGGCAACGCCGACCGTGCTGCCGAGGAGGTTCGTGACGTAATGGGCCCGGCGGCCGGACACCAGTACCACGAACCCGCCCTCGGGGCCACCGCTGGAGACGATGACCCCCCTAGCCCCCTCGGCAGGCACGTCTAGGACCGCCGTTATCGTGTGGGGACGGTCGTAAAGGTCAGGGCTCGCCGCCTCCGGCAGCTGGAGCCGTCCGTAGTACACGTACTCGGCCCGTGTTTCGAAGATGCCCTCTGGCCGGGGCACGCGCGAGAGCTGTTCGCTGAGCGGGAGCACCTGGGCACGCCGGGCTTGTGCCCACCAGAGCTCGACCAGCTCAGCGACCTTGCCGGGCTCGTCCTGGGCGCGGTCATAGCATTCAGAGAAGTCCTCGTCGAGGTTGTAGAGCTCCCAGCGGTCAGCAGCGAAGTCTCCGTCGTGCAGGTCGTGCGTGGTCTCGGGGACGAACTGGAGCATCCGGGTGGACCAGTGCGTCGCGACCGCTTTCCAGCCGTCGGCCCAGATGGCCCGGTGGCCGAGCATCTCGAAGTATTGGACGTGCTTGCGCGTCGGTTCGTCACCAGAGCTCAGCGTGTAGGCGAAGCTGACCCCGTCGAGCGGGCGCTGGCGGTGACCGGCGAGCTCACTGGGCATGGCAATCCCGCTTGTCTCCAGCACTGTCGGCATTATGTCGACAGCGTGGTGGAACTGGTCCCTCAGGGAGCCTGGGCCAGCGATGCCCGCCGGCCAATGAACGACAAGCGGCGCCCGTGTCCCACCCTCGTGGGTGAACTGCTTGTACCAGCGGTTAGGTGTGTTCCCTGCCATCGCCCACCCTGCCGCGTAGCAGGGCGAGGTCGTCGGGCCGCCCCACTCGGCCAGTGCAGCGAGCTTGGCTTGTAGGCCGTCCGGCATGCCGTTTTCGGCCGGCACCGGGGAACGAGTGCCGAGCGGGCCGCCTTCGGCCGTTGCCCCGTTGTCCGACAGGACCATCATGAGGGTGTCGTGGAGGGCTCTTTGCCTGCCCAGCGCCTCCACAAGCCGACCTATCTGGTGATCGGTGTGCGACAGGAAGCCGGCGTAAACCTCCATCTGGCGCTCGCACAACTGGCGCTGCGGCGCGCTCAGGTCCGACCACGCCGGGACGCCAGGGCCAGGCGGTGGCAGCACAGTCTGTGCCGGGACTACTCCGAGCATCTTTTGCGTAGCGAGGCTCTCCTGGCGCACCACGTCCCAGCCGTCCGCAAAAGCTCCCCGGTAACGCTCCGACCATTCCGGCCAGACCTGGTGCGGTTGGTGCATTGCGCCGAAAGCGAGGTAGCAAAAAAAGGGCCGGCTCGGCGCCACCGCACGGTGCTCGCCGACCCATCTGACGGCGTGGTCAACGAGGTCCTCGCTCAAGTGGTAGCGCTCGCCGGCCCCGCTCGCCGGCCCGGCAAGCGAGTGGTTGTCCTCGGTGAGCTCGGGGCGGTACTGGTCGACCTCGGCCCGGAGGAACCCGTAAAAGCGCCCAAAGCCCTGACCGAGCGGCCAAAGGTCGAAAGGGCCGATCGGCGTGATGTCTTCGACAGGCGTGAGGTGCCATTTACCAAGAGCCATCGTCGAATAGCCCTGCGCGCGCAGGACAGCCGGGAGCATCGCAGCTTCCTTCGGGATCCGGCCGTTGTAGCCGGGGAGGTCCCTGGTGAGCTCCATGATCGAACCCACCCCGACCGAATGATGGTTGCGCCCGGTCAGCAGGGCAGCGCGCGTCGGCGAGCACATCGGGTTTACGTGAAAATTGTTGAAAAGAAGTCCTGCCGCTGCCAACTTGTCGATATGCGGGGTGTTGATGCGGCCACCCAAGCCCCCGTAACAGCCGAGCTCACCGAACCCCGTGTCGTCCAGGACGACGATGATTATGTTGGGCTGCGCTACGGGAAGTACCTCACTTCACGGAGCCGGCGAGCATGCCACGGATGAAGTAGCGCTGGAACCGCAAGAACACCGCAAGCGGGATGACGATGGAGGCCATCGACCCGGTGGCGATGATCCAGAAGTTGGCCGCCAGTGCCCGTTCCTGGTCGTAGATGAACAGTGTGATCGGCACGTGTGGGTCCGCGCCCAGGATGACCAGCGCCACCAACAGGTCGTTCCAGGTCCATATGAACTGGAAGATCGCCAGCGAGGCCGAGGCGGCGATGCCAATGGGGGCAACGATACGGGCGAACAATGTCCACTCTCCTGCTCCGTCAACGCGGCCGGCCTCGACCAGGTCCTTCGGGATCCCCAAGAAGAAATTGCGCATCAAGAAGATGCCAAAGGGCAACCCAAAAGCAACATGGAAAATGACCACGCCCGGTATCGTCCCGTAAGGGTTCCAGCCCGTCCACTTGCCCATGTCGTTGAATCCTTCGACGACGGGCAGGATCGCCACTTGCAGCGGGACGACCAGGAGCCCGACGCACGTTAGGAAGATGAAGTTGCGCCCCCGCCAACGGCCGAACACGAGCGAATAAGCGCTGAGGGCCGAGACAAGGGTTACCAGGATCGTCGCAGGGACCGTGATCTCGATGGAAGTCCTGAGCGAGTCGAGCGCACCCCCCGGCGCAAAACCTGAAGGCACGGTCCCCCCCTTCGGCCCAGCGAAAAGGTTCTTGTAGTTCGAGATCGTGAACTCGGCGGGGTTAGTGAACAGGTGCCACCAGCCGGACTGCTCGAAGAGGGCGGCCGGGCGTAACGATATGACAAGCATGGAGATGCTCGGCATAAGCCACAGGAGCGCGACGACGATGACGAAAATTGTCAGTAGGTGGCGGGATAAATGGAAGCGTGCCAGGCGCCCGGGAGCTTTCGGGAGGACCTCTCCCATCATCGCAAGATCGGGATCGGCGCTGATGGGTACTTCTGTCGCGGTCATCTTTCGTGGCCCCCCGTTCGGTCAAATTGATCGGCCCAAATTGATTGAATACGGTCGAGCGGGCTCGCCCGTGCAAGCGTGTCAATTGCCCCCCTTGATATTCTTGAGGTTGAACAGCATCGCGGGCACAACCAATAAGAACAGGACGACGGCGAGGGCACTGGCCAGCCCCGTGTGTATCCCGTCGGTGAAACCCTTGTAATAGATGTCGGAGGCCAAGGTGCTGGACTGCTGCCCAGGTTCCGACGTGTCGGCGCCCAGGTTGATAATTATGTCGAAGATCTTGAGGACGTTGATGACCATCGTCACGAACACGACAACGAGCACCGGGGCGAGCATAGGGATCGTGACACGCCGCAGCGTCTGCCACTCTGTGGCCCCGTCAACATGGGCCGCCTCGAGGGCTTGGCGGTCAAGCGCAGCGAGCCCGGCGCCCACTATGACCATGGTGAAGCCCGCCCAGATCCACAGGTAGGCGATGATCATCGATATATCGACGAGGGGGACGCTCAGCAACGCCTGCTCGGTTTGGCTGAGGCTGGCGGTGGGAGTTAGCGATTGGCCGCCAAGCCAGGAAGTCCCTACGCCGCCGGCACCGAACCCAGGTGTGAAATTGGACGATGAGATGCGGACGTGGAATGTGCCGGCTCCGACGTGGGAGAAGCTGAAATACCCGGCAGGGTTGGTGGTCGTGCTGCTGACCGAACTACCTGAGCTGTTGACGAGCGAGAGATGGAGCTGCGGGTAGCCGTCCTCACCGGAAAGCACCGAGGTCGTATCGGTCGGGTTGTTCGGCGAGAAATCTCGCCAGACCAAGCCCGTGACAGCGCCGGCGACGACCTTGGGCGCGACCGCTTGCTGCGCCCCGAGCGCCTGGAAGGTCGTCGGCGGGAAACCCGTAAGGCCGATCTTCACCAACCCGCCTGCTTTCACAGCAGCGGCACTTTCGATGGTGCCGTGCGGTCCTGCCACTGCTCCCGCCGCAGCGAGCGATCCCGCTGTTTGGCCTGGTTGGAGCGGGTAGGCGCCTGGCGGGTTGAAAATGTCCTCTACGACCTGGGTGAGCGCGTTCACCACCCCGACGTGCGGGTTTACGTCAAAGATCTGGGCGAACACCATGGACGACGCCGTCACGCTGAACACGACTGGTAGGAAGATGACGGTCTTGAACGCGGTCGCGAAGCGGATGCGCTCCGTTAGGACGGCCAGCACCAGGCCGATCGTGGTCACGACGAAGGGGAAGACGATCACCCAGATGATGTTGTTGCGCAACGCGATCAACGTCTCGGCGGTCGTGAACAGGTCCTTGTAGTTTGTGAGGCCGACCGCCTTTGTGTCGGTTTCGTTGAAGAAGCTGTCCTTGACCGTGACTATCGCCGGGTAGATCACGATCGCTAGTAGCCAGATGGCGCCCGGGACCAAGAACGCGATGGACTGAAGGTGGTCCTTCAAGGCGGCGTGCTCCACGCTCCCCTTTTTTTTCAGCGGCGGAGCATTTTCTACCGGCCCGACGGTTACTGCTGCCATTTCCCTGCCATTTCCCCCGTCCTTACTGTTGTTGGCGTCCCCGCCAGTCTCTAAGGGAAAAACGGGGGGCGTGACCGGAGCTACCGGCCACGCCCTCGTCTTTTGTTCAGGCCCTCAGGGTCCCCTCAGGCCCGGTACATAAGTACTAGTACTCTTGCCAGCAGATTTCTACCGGTACTTGCTACTGGTAGTGCTAGCCGCCCATCGCAGCCGAGGCTTGCTTCTGCATGGTGGCCTCGATTGAGGTGATGTTCGACGAGCTCGGGTTCTTCACGAAGTTGAGCATGTCGGCCCACAGGTCGGGTTCCCAGCCGGTCTGGAGGTCATCGAGGCTGAACACGAAGCCAGTGGCGTGTGCCAGCTCGGAGGCGTCAGCCTGGGTCACGGGGTCCGGGTAGCTGCTGAGCGGCACCAGCTTGTTTGGGGACGCGTAGCCACCGAGGTGGGCCCAGATTTCAGCGGGCTCGGGGCTGGCGATGTACTTCATGAAGGCCTTCGCTTGTGCCGAGGCGTGGAACATCATTGCCACGTCGCCAGCACCCTGGAGAGCGCTCGAGTTCTTGGCGTCGGCAGCGGGTGCCGGGAACGGGAAGAAGTCGTAGCAGGGGCTTTTGGACGGGTCAGTGGTGCACGCCTTGCCGCCGGCAGCCTTGGTCCCGGCCGTGGCATTGGGCTCGTTGCCGGTGATCTCCGAGACGACGAAGTCAGCTTCGATCACCATCGCGGCCTTGGGCATCGACCCGGACTTCGGGAAGACCTGGTCGGCGCAGCTCGGGTAGTCCCCGCCGCTGCCGAGGGCACCGGAGGTGCCGCCGAGCAGGTTCGCCGGAGCGACGAGCGGTGCCAGCGTGTCAAAGGCGGTCGTTACAGTCGGGTCCTGCCAGGAGAGTTGGTGGGCAGCTAACTTGTCGTAGTCGGCGGGCCCCGCCGTCTTCAGGTAGACGTTCTGCCAGAGGTCGGCGACGGGCCATCCGATGTCGCCGCAGAGCGAGAACGGAGTGACACCGGATGCCTTCAGGGTCGCAGCGTCACCGATCAGCTGCTGCCACGTCTTGGGCGTGCTCTTGATGCCGGCTACCGCGAACTCGGCTGGGTTGTACCAGACGGTGTTCTTGTTGGCGGCCTTGAACCAGATGCCGTAGAGCTTGCCTTTGTAGGACGCGAGCTGGTTCCACACCGGCGCGTAGTCGGAGGCCTCGTTGCCGATCACGGACGAGGTCAAGGGGACGATCGAGCCTTTTTGAGCAAGCGCGGTCAGCGCGGCAGGCGAGGGCACGAAGGCGATGTCGGGTGCTTTGCCACCGGCAGCTGCGGCTTCGACGGCGGCGGCGATGTTGCTCGACTTGCCCTGGTAGTTGATCTTGATGCCGGTCTCGGCGCTGAACGGAGCGTACGCAGCCTCGAAGTACTGCTGCTCGACACTCGTCCACTCGGACCATACGGTGAGCGAGCCACCGATGTGCGATAAGGACGCTGTCGCGGTTGATGCGCTTGCGGGCAGGCTGGGGCCTACAACGGTGGCCCCTACCACCAACATGCCCGTTGCCGCTGCTACCGAGAGCAGCGAGGTGGATCTGCGTGTCATCGTGTTACTTCCCCTTCTGAGTGTGGGCTTCATTGCTGTGTCTCTCTCCTTTCTGTTGTTATGCCGGATTGGCGGTTTGACCGGCGTGTGCCGGTTCAAATAACCAGCGGTCGCCGGCAATTTGACCGCCTGCAACGCGCAACGCCGAAGCGGGCCGTTGCTCTGTCCCAAGCACAGCGGTGGTGCTCCGCACGACCAGGCGAGTGGGCGCGTGCAGTGCCACGGGCGGTGCTTCACCAGGTCGGACCACCGCGCCAACCAATTGCTGTGCAATTTGGCGGCCTTGGTCCCGGACGTCCTGGCAGATCGTCGTCAAGTCGAAATATTGCGCCATCGGGTGGTCATCGAAGCCGATGACCGACATGTCCGCGGGCACCCGGAGGCCCGCGCGGGCGAGGGCTCGCAGCGCACCGAAGGCCATTTCGTCGGACTCCGCAAAAATTGCGGTCGGGAGGTTGCGCCGGCTCAGCAACTGGACGGTTGCCTCGTCGCCACCTTCGACGGTGAAGGCGCCGTGGCCTTCCAGGTCCCGGTCGGTCCCAAGGCCGGCCGCTTGTAGCGCGGCCCTGTAGCCGGCGTGGCGGCCAAGGGGAGCCGTGAAATGCTCGGGCTCGCGGGGGTCGCCTGAAATGATCCCGATCCGTTCATGGCCCAGGTTGATGAGGTACTGGACGGCCTTGCGGGCCCCTCTGTGCCGTCGATGCTGATGCTCGAAAATCCGGGCACCTCGGCACCGACCATGCAAACAGGGACATCGAGCGCACGAAGTGCGCTCACCTCGGGCTCGGTCAGGGCCAGGGTGACGAGCAAGACGCCGTCGACCCGCTTGCGAAGGAGCCCCGAGGAGAAGTAGCGCTGGCGCATCTCGGTGTCGCCGACGTGGTAGAGGATCATGTCGAGCCCGGCCTCCCGCACGACCTGCTCGGCGCCTCCCAGTACCTCGGCGTAGAACCACCTGGTCAGGTATGGCATGACCACTGCCACGGTGCCGGTGCGCCCGGTTGCCAGCCGGTAGGCGGCCGGCGAGACGCTGTAACCGAGCTGTTCGGCGGCCTCCCTGATCCGTTCGGTTGTGCTGGCCGAAATACCGCCAACGCCGCGAAGAGACCGTGAGACGCTCGAAGGTGAGACCCCAGCCAGGTCTGCCACCTCTTTGATAGTCGTCTTGGCTCTGATCGGCGTCTCGGCCATACCCCCACCTACCTCCGGGCCCTCACCCGTGACACGCCCTTGCTATGGACCAGCGTGCAGCTTTCGGGATCGTAGCGTTGCAACAGTTCTCGCGCAAGCGGTTGCGTAAGGTTTCTTTCCAGCCCAACCCCTGCAGGACGGTCCAATAGTATGGGCTGAGCCCAAGCGGTTGCGGTCGCCCGCCCGGTGTTGCGACAGGGGAAGTGCGGTCAGCTCCGAGGGGGCACCCACGAGGCCGATCTTCCCACCTCGTGCCGCCATGTGGTTGGCATGCGCGGCTGGTGCCGGTGTGCGACGCTGGCGGCATGCGCTACGTCTTCCGGCCCCCTGCGGACGTAGCCTCTGGCTTGCTGAGCTTGCCCTGGGGCCTTCCCCTCGAGGAGTGGGAGGACGACCGCCTGGTCGAGATCCGCAACCGTGGCAATTCGCGCCACGTCGTGCGCTTCGTAGCCGAGCAGGGCGGGATCTTCGCCCTGAAAGAGCTCGAGGAGAGCCTGGCACGCCGCGAGTACCGGCTCTTACGCCGCTTGTCCGAGATGGGCATCCCTGCGGTCGAACCCCTCGGGATCGTCGTCGACCGCGACGTCTACAAGGGCACGAAGCTGGACGCGGTCCTTTGCACCTACTTCCTCGAGTACTCGACTACCTACCGGGCCCTGTACTCCGACCCGCACCGGTCTCGCCCGACCGACCGCCTCCTCGACGCACTGGTCGAGCTCCTTGTCAGGCTCCACCTGGCCGGCTTCTTCTGGGGCGATTGCTCGCTGTCGAACACGCTTTTCAGGCTGGACGCCGGCTCCCTGCAGGCCATCTTCGTCGACGCCGAGACGAGCGAGCTGCACCCGACCCTCAGCGACGGCCAGCGGGAGTACGACGTCGACCTCGCGTTCGAAAGAGTCGGCGGCGAGCTGCTGGACCTGGCCGCAGCCGAGCTGCTGCCGGCCGATGTCGAGCCGCTCGAGCTCGCCGAGCAAATCCCTGAGAGGTACCAGCGCCTCTGGTCCACGCTCACCGAAGACATCATCATCCGGCCCGAAGACCAGCGGTACCGCATTGCCGAACGGCTCCGCCGGCTCAACGACCTGGGCTTTGATGCCGATGAGGTCGAGTTGATCAGCGCCGATGACGGCTACCGGTTGCGGATACGGACCCGGGTGGCCGAGCCCGGCCATCACCGCCTGGTCCTTCGCACCTTGACCGGCCTGGACGTCCAGGAGAACCAGGCCCGCCGGATCCTGAACGACATCGCCAGTTTCCGCAGCTACCTCGAAAGGAAAGACGGCAAGCGTGTGCCGATGACGGCCGCGGCGAGCCGGTGGCTCACCGATGTGTACGACAAGGTGATGAACCTGAGGCCACCCGAGCTCGCCAGCAGGCTCTCACCTGCGGAGATGTTCCACGAGGTACTGGAGCACCGTTGGTTCCTTTCGGAGAAGGCCGGCCGCGACGTGGGCACAACCGCCGCCGCGCGCTCGTACTTCGACAACGTGCTGCCGACCGTCTCGGAGCACCTGGTGGCGGTGTCCCCTTTGGAAATGACACCCCGGTTCGGCGAGGACACCGGCAGCTGGATGCTGGACGACCCGGCCCTGGGGACGTCCTCCAAATCGACCGAAAGCACGGGGCGAGAGCAGAGCTAAGAAGGCTTTGCTGCTGCCTGTGGAGGGCCCTGTGGAGACTTATTAGCTTTCCGCGCCCACGCCGGCTCGCCATAGGGCATAATCTTTCGCCTAACATCTCTCAGAAGGAGCCGGCTCGGCCGGCCGCAGGAGGGGATAATGGCAGAGGTTCAGCTCGAGAAGGTGTCCAAGATTTACCCGAACGGCCTGCCGGCGGTGAGCAATCTGGACCTGGATGTGGCCGAGGGCGAGTTGATGGTCCTGGTGGGACCGTCTGGCTCGGGCAAGTCGACCGCACTGCGCATGGTGGCGGGCCTGGAGGACATCACGTCGGGGACGTTGCGCATGGGAGGGCGCGTCGTCAACGACCTGGCTCCCAAGGACCGCAACGTGGCGATGGTGTTCCAGAGCTATGCGTTGTACCCGCACATGACCGTGGGGGAGAACATCGGCTTCTCGTTGAAGCTTCGCAAGGTCCCCAAGGACGAGCTCAACCAGAAGGTCAAGGATGCGGCGGCGCTGCTCGGCCTAACCGACTACCTGAACAGCAAGCCCGGTCAGCTGTCTGGTGGCCAGCGCCAGAGGGTCGCGATGGGCCGGGCCATCGTGCGTGAACCGTCCGTGTTCTTGATGGACGAGCCGCTGTCCAACCTCGACGCCAAGATGCGCGTCCAGATGCGCGCGGAAATCTCCCGCATCCAGCGCCGGGTGGGCGTTGCGACCTTCTACGTCACCCACGACCAGACCGAGGCCATGACGATGGGCGACAGGGTGGCGGTGCTCCACAAGGGCGAGCTCCAGCAGTGCGGCACCCCCAAGGTGCTCTACGAACACCCGGACAATCTTTTTGTGGCCGCCTTCATCGGTTCGCCGGCCATGAACCTGTTCGAGGCGATCCTTTCGCCCGACGGAACCGAGCTCAAGCTGGGTTCGCAGTCATTGCCACTCCCGGAAAAGGTTGCCCAGGCACGGCCACGGCTTGCCGCCTACCGTGACCGCAAGATCATCGTCGGCATCCGCCCTGAAAACCTTGCCGATGCCGCGCTCGTCCCAGCTCCGATCCGGGTAACACGCTCGCCACCGAGGTCGAGCTTGTCGAAGCGCTCGGCAACGAACTTCAGGTGCACTTCCTGATCGATGCCACCCGGGCCACTTCCGAGGACACTGCTGCCGCAACGGGGGAGGCCGAACTGGGCGAGCTCTCGTCGCTCCACCTGGGCGAGGCCCACACCGAAGGTGTCGCGAGGATTTCGCCTCGCTCGCAGATAACGGCCGGGACCCGCGCCACGTTCGTGGTCGACACCGACTTCCTGCACTTCTTCGACCCCGACAGCACCCTCGCCGTCTGGTCATAGCCTCAAATCGTCGGTAGGCGCCGGAAGTTTGCGCGCCCAAGCCCGTCTAATCGGTACGGGCCGGGCGTTGCTTCCTCCGCGCCCGTTCTCTCGACCCTCGAGGTGGTTATCCACCCCCGAGGCTTGCGGGAGACACGAGGCCGTTTATAGGGATTCTGCTATAAGTGGCTAAAACTGCTAGAAATCGTTCTCGCGGAGTGCGTTGAGATCCGGGATTCCAGCCTTGACCAGGTTGTCTACTATGTCTCGCGAGACTGTCTCTTATGCATCGCGACATCACAATTTGCGCCCCCGGCAGGGTTCGAACCTGCGACCCGCCGCTTAGAAGGCGGCCGCTCTGTCCACTGAGCTACAGGGGCCGCCTTTGACGGTAGCCGACTGCCAGGGGGTGGCGAGGGGCACGGCAGCCCCCAACATCAGCTTGCGAGCAGGCTCCGGCTATCGGTTTTCGCCGAGGGGTGGCGGAGCTTGGAGAGGGCAGCCCGCTCGATCTGACGGATTCGCTCCCTGGTCAGGTTGAGCTCGCTACCTACCTGTTCAAGCGTGCGAGGGTCCCCCCGGTCCAAGCCGAAGCGGAGGCGGAGGATCTCCCTTTCTCGCACGTCCAGGGTGGACAGGAGCTTTTCGATCTCGGCGCCGAGCATCGCCTCGGTCACAAGATCGAACGGTGAGGGCGCCAGCGCGTCGGCAACGATGTCGCCGAGCTCGCTTTCTCCCTCAGGCCCTACTCTCGAGTCGAGGCTGACAGGCTCGCTGCCCTGCTGGAGCAGTTCGATCACTTGGCGTTCGGATAGGTCAAGGGCCTGCGCCAGCTCGGCGAAGGTCGGGGTCCGCCCGGTTTGGCCCTCGATCTGGCGCTTGGTGCGCAAGAGCCTGCGCACCTGGTCGCCAGCGTGGACAGGGAGGCGTATCGTCCGTCCGGTGTTGTCTATGCCGCGGCTGATCGCCTGCTTGATCCACCAGGTCGCATACGTCGAAAACTTGAAGCCCTTGCGCCAGTCGAACTTGCTGACTGCGTGGATCAGGCCGAGGTTCCCCTCCTGGACAAGATCGAGAAGGGGCAGCTCAGAGGACTGGTACCTCTTGGCAATCGAGACGACAAGACGCAGGTTGGAGTTGATGAACTGCTCCGTCGCGGCGTCTCCGAGCTCTACCGCAGCCACGAGCTGGCGTTTGCGGGCCGGCTTCTGCTCGCTCCCGGCGAGCTTCTCCTTGGCTTCCCGGCCCTCGTAAATGAGACGCGAGAGGTCCCATTCCTGCTCCTTAGTGAGGAGCGGGTACCTGCCTATACTGTCGAGGTACAGGCGAACTAGGTCTTCGTCTTGGGTCTCGTTCCGAACTTGAACGCCCATGTCATCCCTCCGGGCCATGCACTAACCATCGGCTAGAGCGAGCTTGGTGATTAGTCCCGTCGTCGGCTGTCTGGTCCCTGTGTCAAACTAAGAAGTCTCGTGGTGGCCGTAGCTCAGTTGGTTAGAGCGCCAGGTTGTGGCCCTGGAGGTCGGGGGTTCAAGTCCCCTCGGTCACCCCATTCTCCATTGCCCGTCGTGGCCCTCTGCTAGTTATACGTCGCCCGGGAGCCTACGGTTCTAACAATCTTCACCGACCTTGCGGGGACATCCTGGGTCGACGCATTGGAGCCGGACGAGAGGCGGTTGCCAGCCGGGCCCGCCGGCCGGCCTTCAAGGAGACGGTTTACGACCGCCCGTGTCGATCCTGCCGTTCGACAATAACCAGGCCAGCGAAGCGAACACACCCTCCAGGGATGTGTAACGAGGCTTGTAGCCAAGTAGCTGCCTGGCCTTGTCAATGCTCGCCGACGGCGAATGCGCGATGTGGTCCCACGTCGCCTCGGCGTCGGCCTCGTCCCAGCCTGCCGCCCAGGTTCCCCAGGGTTGGAAGGAGAGCCGGGCGGGCCGGTCGAACCATCGGTAGACGGCTTCGGCGTAGCCGCGGAGAGTCAACGCCCGTTCCGACACGACGTGAAAGGCTTCTCCGGAGGCGAGGGTGGGGTGCAACAGAGCCTTCGAAAATGCCTGCGCGACGTCTTGCGCGTGCACATGGTGCACGGTCTCCAACCCGAGGTTGGGCAGCGCCAGTTCATCACCCTTCGCCAGGAGCTCGAACACCTTCAGGTTGAAATTGCCGGCAGGGTTAAGCGGCGCCCAGCCCGGGCCTACGATATGGCCCGGGTGTAGGACGGTGCAGGGGAGCGTGCCTCGACGTGCCACTGCGAGCAGCAGCTCTTCTATTGCAGCCTTTTGCGTGCCGTACGCACCAAAAGGCCGGCGAACGGCCGCCTCGGTCACCGGTACTTCAACCGCTGGGCCGTGCACCCAGATCGTCCCACAATGCAACAGGTACGCCTTTATCGGGGCTAGAGAGGCTACGAGCTGTTCAGCCGACGAAGTCGTGAAGCAAATTAGGTCGACCACCGCGTCGGGCCTATGTGCTGCGACCTTTTCAGCGAAAGTGCCAGCTTGGTCTTCGGCCTCGCGGTCAGCACGGAGCACTTTTACCTGACCCCATGCAGCATGTTCGACGTACGGCTGGCGGTCGCCGCGGCTTATTGCAATGACCTCGTGCCCCGCGGCAACCAGGCTAGGCACTAAATAGCTGCCAATATGGCCCGTCGCCCCGACGACAACGATCCTCATCCGCGTGCTCCTGTCCGAGAAGTGCCTGCCGGCGTTTCTCGCGTCTTCAGCGGCCATTGTAGGGTTCCCGGGCGACCGGTACCGTTGCCGGGTGAACGATAACCACAAGCTCTGCTCGTCGCCGGAGTGGGCCGAGCGCCTGCAGACGGTCGTACTTCCATACCTAGTGCGCGATGTCGACCTCGGCGGCACGATGCTGGAGGTGGGCCCAGGGCCTGGTGCCGCGACCGGGTGGCTGCGCTCCAGAGTCCGCTGGCTCGTCGCCATCGAGGCCGAGCGGGATGCGGCTGCGAGGCTGAAGGAGTCGTACGCGTCGACCAACGTGGTTACGGTCCTCGGGGACGCCACTGCTATGGCCTTCGGCGACGGCTCGTTCGACTCGGCCGGGTGCTTCACAATGCTGCACCACGTGCCGTCAAGCGCGGCGCAAAACCGGCTGTTGGGCGAGGTGCTGCGCGTGCTTCGCCCGGGCGGGGTCTTGATCGGCTCCGACGGCCTACCCAGCGACGACCGTCACCGGTTCCACGAAGCCGACACGTACAACCCGGTCGAGCCCGGGACCCTGGTCACAAGGCTGCAGACGATCGGTTTCGACCGCATCACGGTCAATGTCGACGCCGCGTTGAGGTTCATCGCCCACAAGCCCACCGACGCCCCAGGAGCCTGACCCGAGATCGTCGTGGGGAACCTTACGACTGGCCCGGGCGCCAACCGCTAGCCATCGCCGGGCGCAGTGCAGAGGGCCCAGCACCTCGGTTTCAACGGGGGCCGGGCCGCGAACATCCTCCAGGTCGGAGACGGCAATTCCAAGGAACGCATCCACGGCTAACGGCCAGAATTGCCCGCCGCTGCCCCTATATATTTCCCGCCGAGCATCAGCTATTGAAGACGCGTTCCGGAACGGGCGGTTCTGCGTCATTGCGTTGAAGGAATCAGACAGCGCCAAGATCCGAGCGCCGACTGGGATTTCGTCGCCGGCAAGGCCGCGCGGGTAGCCCTTGCCATCCCACCGCTCGTGGTGAGCATGGACGATATCGAGTGCTTCTCCGAGAGACGGGATCCGTTCGAGCAAGGACCGTCCGAACTCCGGGTGCCCTTTCATGAGCGCCCACTCGGCGTCAGTCAGGGCGGCAGGGTTCGCCAACACCTTGTCTGGCACTGACACCATTCCAATGTCGTGCAGCAAGAAGCCATACTGGAACTGAGGGTCATCCAGGTGCTCGGGTGCCACGACCGCCGTCAGCATCGTCGCATATCGGCAGACACGGCGTAACTGACGCCCAGCGCGCTCGTCATTTGCCGCGACGTCGGCGGTCACCGTGGCCGAGAGATCGTAAGAGCCGCCTTCACTGGCCAGGTACGTCTCTTCGAGCTCGACCAGTGCCGCAGCAAGTCCTCGGGAACGCTCCAGCTCGGCGACGTCGGCGGAGCCGGTCGCGCTCGCGTCGATACCTCGCCGCAGAGCCGCGATGGCGTTGGACAATTCCAAAGTAGGAGCAGCGTCGATAGTCGGCACTTCTCCCCGAATGGAAAAGTCTTCCGCGCTCAGGGGAGCGCGGAGCACGTCCTGAGCCCTCATGATTCCTGCCATACCATTCCCCTCACTTGCGCCCGTTGTCCGGGCGCGTTTATGTCGCCCTGAAACGGGCGGCCTCCTGTCAAATGGGCCCTCGTCACGGCCGTGTGCCCTGGGCCGTAAGGGGAGGGCCGGCTGTTGCCCGAGCATCTCGGTGTGCCGCTCCACCGGGCCCGGTAGCGAAGCCCTCAAGGAACTCGTCCAGCGCGGCGACGTCGAGGGGCCGCGAGAATAGAAAACCTTGCCCGGTATCGACCCGCTCGTGCTGAAGGCGCAAACGTTGCTCGTCGTCCTCGATGCCCTCCGCGATCGTCTCTAGCTTGAGGACCTTGCCAAGCTGGACGAGCGTATGGACAAGTGCTGCCGACTCGACTGAGTCGCCCATCCCGGACACGAACGAGCTGTCAATTTTCAAGATGTCGATCGGGAACAACCGGAGATAGGCCAGTGACGAATACCCCGTGCCAAAGTCATCTACGGCGAGCCGTACGCCGAGCGCTTTTAGGGACTCGAGGCGAGCGAGCGTTTCTGGGATGTCGTCCATCAGGGTCGTCTCGGTGAGCTCCAATACCAGCATCGTGGGCTCGAACCCGCTCAGCATAAGGGCGACTTGCACATCGTCGACAACTCGCTCGAGCTCTAATTGCCTTCCGGACACGTTGACCGAAACGGTAAAATTATGCCCTTGTCGGTGCCAGGCTGCCCCTTGCCGGCAGGCCTCCTCGAGGACCCAGGCACCGACCTCGACGATGCGCCCGGTCGTTTCGAGCATCGGGATGAACCCGGCAGGCTGAACGATCCCGCGGGTCGGATGTCGCCAGCGCAAAAGCGCCTCGACGCCCGTACAGGCACCAGTCTGCAGGTCGATGGTCGGTTGGTACACGAGGAAGAACTGTCCCAGTGCAAGCGCATCACGCAAGTCTGCCGCTAGGGCGTGACGCTCTTGTCTTGCTACTTGCATCGCTGGCGCGAATACGACCGCCTGTTTTTTCCCCAAGGCCTTGGCCAGGTACAGGGCTACGTCAGCATCGCGCAGCAGCTCATCGGGCGTGAGACGGTCCCCTGCGGCGACACCGATGCTTGCCGATACGTAAAGGGGAGCCTCGCACCCGGGCAGCTTGAAAGGCGCTTCGAGGACCTCGAGGATCCGGTCCGCTGCCACCTCAGGACCGGCAGGCAGCGAAGGGCCCTCGACTAGCAGTATGAATTCGTCACCGCCGAGGCGGCCCACCGTGTCGCCGTCGCGCAGGGCAGCTACCAAGCGCAAGCTCACAGCTACGAGGAGTTGGTCACCGATGTGGTGGCCGAGCGTGTCATTGACTTCTTTGAAATCGTCGAGGTCGAGGAACATCGCAACGGCGGGGTGATGACCGCGACGGGCGCGAGCCAGCATCAGCTCAATTCGGTCCAAGATCAAAGCGCGATTGGGAAGTTTCGTAAGGGTGTCGTGAAGGGCCTGGAATTGCAGCTCCTGCGTTCGTTCACCGACCAGGACTGTGGCACGTGCTCGGCCGGTGCCTAGCACGTACAAAAGAGCACCTAGGAGCGATGTCAGCAAAATGCCCGCGATTAATAGTACGAGAGCGTCGGTATCGCCAAACAGCCCCGTGCTATCGGGCTTTGCGAACGTTGCAACCGTCCAACCATCCTCGAGGTTGACCCAGGCGGAGCGAGCGTGTGCCGGGATCCGACCGTCTTGGAAAACCACGAGCGAGGCTCCCGCGCCGTACCGTAACTGCACCGCGGTGTGGGGGTGGCCCGTGCGGGCGGTGCGTAGCACCACTGCGGGCGTCAGGTTCATACCGACCCACCCTATGAAGGCGGCATTGCGTGCCGCCGCCGTTGTCGGTACGCCTCCGCCCCGGTAGACGGGGATCCCAAGTAACAGAGTCGTAACCGGCCCGACGATGAGCGGCGTTAGGTTTGTTTGACCGGATGCCCGGGTGGCCAACAAAGCCTTGCCGCGGGCACCTCCGCAAAGGTCGAACCCGGCAGGCAGGCCGGCGCCTATGGTGCGGTCCAAGCCGATCACTGAGAAACAATCGAACGGCCGGTTGCCCGGTGGCGATATGACAAAGGATTTCGGTGGCGGGAACCCAGTGATCGATTGTGTTTTCGCACGCGCAGCGAACGCCTTAAGTTGTGATGCAGGGACGATAAGTGCCTCGCCGAAGCCTCGCAGCTCGGGGTAGCGCGCCATTGCGTGTACAGCGCTGGCCCAAGCGACGAACTGTGCTTCGGAGGCATGCGGGTCCCCTACCACGAACGCCTCGGTGTCCACTACGAGATCTTCCTCGTGCTGCAGTGCGACTTCCAGTTCGGCGGCGATCTGTTGTGATGATGAAAGGAACGCCTTTTGCGATTTCGCCGCCGCGGCGTGGGCATCCCCGGTCGCTGCAAGCGTCGAGCAGGTGAGCCCAACCAGGACGAGAGCTACCCCGAACATTGCCCAAACGTGCCGTCGTGCCGTTATTTTGCCTGATGTGCCGCCTTGCGCCACTTGTCCTCTGGAGGAGCCAGACAGCCGCAATGGCGGCGTTTTATTGCGCTGTCCCGTATATGGCGACTGCACCTCCTCCATTTGTAGCTCTTCTTCCTTGGATTGAGTTCGTTACCGAGGCCACGACCGGTCCGTCACTTACGAGCCTCTCGCAACTGAATTTCAACCTCGTTTCTACGTCTATACCCGCCGACTACTTTCCTAATTTGCACCCTTGGGCGGCCCCTACTTTCGAGAAGAGCGCGTAGAGCCTTTGCCTTCCGGAAATGGCTGAGACGGCCGTAGCCGTCCAACTAGCCCGCCGTCGCCGGCGGTGCCGTCTGAGGGAGTGCTCAGCTCATGAGGTTCGCTTCGACCGTTGCAGGCGGCTCTCCGTGGCCGACTTCCACAGCCCGGATGTGGCCAGCGAGTTCGCTACGGCGCCGTTGGTTCGCCCTTAGAGGACTTGTCGGCATATAGCGCGGCGGAGTTGAGTGCCGTCAGCGACGGTACCCCGCAGCCCATATGGCCTCTGGTGGTCCAGCGCCGTCTAGCCAACGCTGGAGCAGGTCACCTAGGCTAAGGCGATGCCTAGTGGCGACATGACCGTGGTGGACCTCGCTGATCGGCTCGGCGGGCTGCTTTGGGGCAGCTTGCTGGCTGCCGTGGAGCCATCGGGAGCATAACTGCAGGTCAAGTCGCATAAGCGCCTCTAGCTCAATGGCAGAGCAACGGACTCTTAATCCGCAGGTTCTGGGTTCGAATCCCAGGGGGCGCACGTCTGCGCTGTATTAGCCCAGGTGATCCTGGACTTTTAGCCCCGGGTGATCCTGGCACAGCTTCGGCTGATCCTTGACACTGTTCCAGGTGATCCTTGACACCCGGTCCCACCGAACTCGGCTCGTTACAGCCGAGTTGAGCTGGCCGAGTGCGTGTGGAGACCACAAATATCGAACAGCGTTACGAAGCAGTGCTGGCGTTGTCCGCGACAGCCCCAGTGTCTCTGCAGCCGAGGCAAATCCGGTGTGAGACGTCGGGTCATCTACCAGATGGACGCCGCCATCGAACCGAGAGCCTCTCGGGCAGCGACATATACACCTGACTGGGAGCGCCTCCGCCTACAGCACTCGGCTGGGCGGGGTTCCGGCTCGCACATGGCCATCCACACCGGCCCTGGTGCAGCACCGGCTGATTGGCGCAGATGAACAGCAACCTGCAGTTCAAGGCCGTTACCAGCCGCTTTAGGCGTCGGCGCGCCCGACGAGAGGTTCGAGTACGCAATCCCGGGCCAATCCCGAGTTGTTCCATCAATTCTATGGTGTTAGTATCCAAGGTATGGCACTGACGGTGAAGGCGCCGGAGCTTGTCGACCTCGAGCCTTTCGAGACTTTCCAGGCTGGTTCGGAACTATCGCGACCGGCGCAGAGGCCAACCTCGCCTCGTGGTTTCGCCGTTACGGCGATGCGCTGGGTTGCCGTGCCTCGTCGTTGGCGAGCTGCTGTTTCGGTGGTGGCCGGCATTGGGCTCTGGCAGCTGTTCGTTACCGTTTCTCACCCAAGCAACCTGGTGGTGGTCGGGCCTGGACCGTTTGGCAAGATGGCCGGTTACTCGCGGCGGACGGCCTGCTGTGGACAGACCTCCGAGTGAGCATGGAGGAGTTCGGCATGGGCTTCGCCATATCGCTCGTGCTGGGGATAGTTGCCGGGGCTCGTCTGGGGACAGGCAAAAGACTGGCGGAGTTCCTTAATCCCTGGGTAACGATCCTGTATACCGTCCCCGTGATCGCCCTGGCACCTTTGTTTATCTTGTCTTTCGGCATTGGCATGAAGGCAAAGGTCATCGTCGTCGTCGTCGCATCGTTCTTCCCTCTCGCAATGAACACGCGTACCGGTATACAGAGCGCGGACCCCGGGCTCCACGACGTCTGCCGGGCTTTTCGGGCTACAAAAACCGAGACCTTTAGGTACATGCTCTTGCCCGGTGCAGTTCCCTACGTCCTTACCGGAGTGCGCCTTGCCCTCGGTAGGGGCCTCATCTCGCTGGTGTTCGCCGATCTCTTCGGCGCGACGGCAGGGCTCGGGTACCTGATCCTGTCCTCCGAGCAAAACGTCGAGACGGGCAACGTTTACGTGGCCATCGTGATGCTGGCCCTGATTGGGCTGTCGCTCAGCTGGGCGGTTGGCATCCTGGAGCGCCACTTCAGCACGTACCGCCCAGGTCAAGGAGGAGGTTCGCGCGCGTGACTTCTGACCGCGACAGCTCCCTCGGCTACCGCAACGGCAGTAATCGTTCTTCGCCGGGTGCCGAGCACGTCGTTGTCGCCGTGGACAATGTGTCGAAGGACTTCAGGGTCTCGGACCGCGCCGTGCCCGCCGTAGCAAATGTTTCCTTGGCGGTGCGAGCTGGGGAAGTCGTAAGCATCGTTGGGCCCTCCGGCTGCGGGAAAACGACCCTGCTCAGGATGATCCAGGGGCTCGAGACGCTCACGAGCGGCGAGTTGACTATCGAGGGACGCAAGGTCGGACCAGGCAGCGTCAGCTCCGGGTTTGTCTTCCAGCAGCCGGCTCTCTTCCCGTGGTTCAGCTTGGAGCGCAACATTGCCTTCGGAATGCGCCTGCGAGCTTCGAAACAGCGTCTAACGCGCGCGGACGAAGCTAAGAAGGTAACGGATTTGCTCGATCTCGTGGGCCTGACGGGCTACGGCAATTACCGCCCACACCAGCTGTCGGGAGGCATGTGCCAGCGCGCCAACCTGGCCCGCGCCTTAGCCATCGACCCCGCTGTGCTCCTTTTGGACGAACCTTTCAGCGCATTGGACGCCCTCACGCGCGAACGCCTCCAACGGGCTCTGAGCCACCTGCTCAGCACCCTGCACACGACAGCTGTACTTGTCACCCACGACATACGGGAGGCAGTTTTCTTAGGGTCGCGTGTCGTATTGATGGGGGCCGCGCCCGGCCGCATCGTCTCGGAGTTCGCGGTGGATGTCCCTCACCCTCGGACCGAGGACTTCCAACATGGAACGCTGCTCGCCGAGATCTCTCAGGAGATCTACGCGGCACTTCGTCGAGTTGACCAGGCGAGCACTCGGGACATTGCCTTGTCACCGGCCCGCGATGGCTCGTCAAGCTCCTCCAGCACCGCCGTCATTAACGGCGCTGGTGTTACAACCGAACGGGCACTCGAAACCGAGTTGCCCGATGCGACGGTCGACGTCGCATACGCGAGAAAGGGATAACAGCAGTACCATGCGCCTTCGAAACACGAGTCCCCGGTCCCGGTTCGGGCGGGCGGCAGCCAGGTCTGTCGCGCCCGCCCTCATTATCTCCGCCGTGCTCAGTGCCAGCGCCAGCGCCGGGGCGGCCACGTCCAGCGTGGGCGGGGCACCCGAGACGAAATCAATTACCGTGCCGACGCCGGCATCATCTGCCGCCGAAGGCTCAGAGGTTTACGCCGCTGAGGCGGGTTTCTACCAGAAATACGGGCTAACTGTGGCCACTCCCGTGTCCGATTCCGGCACGGTGCTGAGCGAGTTCACCGCGGGCGCCGTCGAGATCGACGGGGTTGGTCAATTGCAGATCGGAGATCTTTACGCGAGAGGGTTCCCGGTCGAAGTTATTGCCTGCAGCACGATCAACCTCGCCTTCCGCATGTTCGCAGCCAGCGACATCAAGTCGGTCAAGGACCTGATCGGTAAGTCCATCGGGACGACCGCCCTCGGCAGCGGTCATCAGCTGGCTGAAGAGGTGTGGTTGGAGAAAAACGGTGTACAACCCTCTCAAGTTAAGTGGGTACCGCTTGGATCGGTGCCGGACATCCTGGCTGGCCTGGAGTCGGGGAGCATCGCCGCCGGCGGCTTGTCCTACCCCGTTTGGACTTCGGCCCAGACGGACTCGCACCTGCACCTGCTCGGACTGGCACCCCTTCCACCATCTCCCGAAGTCGCGAACTCTCAGTGGGCCAAGGAAAACGTCAACACCATCATCGCGTACCTCGAGGGCACGGTCCAGGGGTACTACTCCTACGTAACCGACCAGAATGCAGCTCTTCCCGTATTGGCAAAGTTCCTCAACCTGAGCCTTTCGAACGCGTCGGACAAGGCGGAAGTCGTGACGGGATATAAGACCTACGAACCACCTGTCACCCAGCCGCTCACGGCGTGCCCTTCGAACTATCTCAGTGCCGACATGCTCCCGTACTTACCGACGGCGCAGCGCGCCCTGATTTCCAAGGCTGGAAGCAAGTTCCTCAACTCTACGTACATAAATGCACTGATAAGTGGTGGCTTCTACACCAAAATGCAGTCAGAGTATGGTGCGCTAAAGGGTTTTACCCCCCCGTCATAGCCCTTCCAGAGACGCGAGCACGGCGCCCCGGCCGGAAGCTCACGGACCAGCAAGCAGTACGCAACCATCCACAAGAAAGGATGTTTACAAATGAGCACAAAGAAGAAACTGAACATTGAGGCAAGTGGGGCGGTGTTCTCACTGCCTTACCTGGTAGCAGAAGAAAAAGGTTACTTCGCCCAAGAGGGACTGGACCTGAACCTGATCCGCCGCCAGTCCGACTGGGGCGCATCCAAGCCCGAGTTTGAGCTCGTCGAGGACCATCGCGCCGTGAGCCCGTTCTCAACGCTCACCGCGTTCGAGAGTGGGCAATCGGACATGTACCGGGCTTGCGAGTGGGGCCAGGTTCGCCGTTCTCACGACAGCCAACGTCAAGGTCGCATCGCGTCGCGTCGGGCCGCGGTCGCCAGCCAGGCGATCATCGTGCGCCCTGACTCTCCGGTGAACACGCCACAGGACCTGGCGAACATCCCCGTCGGTGTTCACTTCCACCACGGGTCGCACTACCTCGTTATCCAGACTCTTGAGGGGTTCCTGCCCCGCAGTGAGATCAAAGTTGTCGGTATCAAGCACGGCAACCGGCTGCTCGCACTGCGCGAAGGGGTCGTGGACGCGGTCGCGGTAATGGAGCCGTGGATAACCGTGGCTTCAAAACTGGGTTACAAGATAATTGCCGAAGCTCATTACATCGGCTCGGAGATCGCCGGCCCGGATCTGGACGAGGAGACGTTTGCCGCGATCAATAGGGCCGTGACCAAGGCTGTGGCCGATATCCATAAAGATATCCGGCCCTACCTTCACTACTTCATCGAAGAGGTGCCAAAAGAGATCGTCGAGTTGACGCCGGAGGATTTCCAGCTCGGCCGACTTCGTTTTGTCGATCCCACGCCATACCCGGAGGGCGATTTTCAACGTACCTATGACTGGATGGTCTCGTGGGACCTGATCTCTCCCGATGCCGGCTTCGAGGATATAGTCGACAACCGGCTTGTAGCTGTTTAGGGCGTATTTGGAACGGTGCTTAGCTTGGGACAGGCGCGGCACGTGCCCGTCCCAAGCGGCGTCTTCCCTCCACGTCGGCGTTCACTCGACGCCCCGTCTCGACAGAGCCGCGCTCAGATGAACGGGCCTAAGGCTTTCAAGACCTACGTGGGAGCGACGGCTGAAACCCTGCCGGGAGCGTTGGTCCCGTCGCAGCTTCTTGCCGTTGAGGTGTTGTCCGGGGCTACTGCACGTGCGGCGCCCCTTGACTTCGCACTGTTGGGGACTTTGCTCTTTCTTTCGGGCGGCGTGACTCGGGTAATGCGTACGCCCGAAGGCGAAGAGGTCTGGTTCCGTTCGGCGATGTCGGCCGGCAACCTTCATCCTCTCGAAATGTACCTGGTGAGCGAGGAGATGGGCGGCATCTACCACTACGACCCGTTGTTGCACCGCCTTGAGTTGGTGCGGGTGCTGCGAGGCACGCCCTCGGGCGAAGGCGCAACGGTCGTCGTGACGGGAGTCCCGTTGCGCACCTGCTGGAAGTACGGCGCCCGGGGTTGGCGGCACCTGTGGTGGGACGCCGGGGCTCTCCTCGCCAACATGATTTCGGCGAGCGCCGCACACGGCATCGTCGCCGAGATCGTGACGGCGTTCGTGGACGCTGAGGTCACCGAAGTCGTTGGCTGTGACGGCGTGGACGAAGTCCCCCTCGCGGTCGTCCGTCTGGGGCGGTCGGGGGCGTCGTTGCCCAAGACGGAGCGGCTGGGTGCCCCGACGCGCTCACTGCCCATCAGCCCACGACCACTCGAGATGCCCCAGGTGGTCGCTCTCCAACTGGCAGGCGTCTTGGGCGAGCCCGACGTCGGCGAGTGGGAGCGGGCCGCCCCGGCAATGGCGGTCGCGGCCCCGCAGCGTGTCAGCTCCCTAAGCCCGACCGCAGGACCCTGCGGGCCCTGCCCTCTCGGCGAGACCGTATTGAAGATGTGATACTGCGGCGGGGTTCACCACGGTCGTTCGGTCTGGGACTAGCGCCGAAAGCGTTGCTAACTTGGACGCTCGCGGCGGCGGGACGACGGGCGGGGTTCGACGTTTGCCCCACTGGGTCATTGGTGGGCACCCTCGTAAATGTTCACGAGGTCGAGGGTTTCGAGGCGGGCACTTACCGGTTTTCTGCGGACCAAGGCCTGGAGCAACTGACCGCGTTCAGTCAGGCCCGTGAGCTTTCCGCCGAGCTGTGCTTGGGCCAACGGCGGGCTGGAGAGGCCTCGTGGACGGGGTTCCATTTTGCTGTCGCTGCTCTGCCCGGTAGCAGGGTGGGTGGGCGTGGCCATCGGGTGGCTTTGCTGGAGGCCGGCGTCCGCGCCGGGAGGTTGTCACTGGCGTCGTGCGCGCTCGGCGGGGGAGCCACGGGTATGACCTTCTACGACCGCAAGGTGCAGAGCGCTTTTGGCTCGAGCACGCCGCCCCTGTTGGCAACATCGGTTGGACTACGCAGTTCCCCACCCGCGCCGAGCGGCACGCCCGGTCGACCGGCCGAACTGAGACCTCGGAGCACCCCGTAGCCCGTCTAGGAGACCGCCTCGCACGAGTTCCCAATGGGCCGCCCGCGGGCCGAGGGCGGCCCGTGCCCAGCAGGAGCGCGCACCCCGCTTCAAGGCGAAATTATCGCGTCGAGGACGTTTCGCAGCGTCGCAGCGTCAGCCAAGGCGGCTTGGTCGTGAGCTGGCCGACCGAAAACCTCAGCGGCTGCGCGGTGGAAGCCATCGGGTAAGCCCGCTGAGCGGAACGTGGCAGCGATCTCCTCCATTTCACCCATCCAGCGCCACCCTTTTGTGGCGGCCTGCTGGGCCGCTGTGAAGCTACGGTTGTCGAGGTCGGGAAAGGAGCCCTTCCAAGCGGCAAGAAGATCCGCGTCCACTCCCTGCGCGGCGGCGAGAGCACGGACATCTAGGAGCAAGGCCGTAGTCCCCTTGGACCATGCGCCGTAACACATCTTAAGGGCGGACGCCGCCGTCGGGCTTCCAGATATGACCTGAGCGTCGATCGGGGTGTTGACAAACACCTCGCGGACTTCTGACGCTGCAAGGCCTGAAAGGTACAGGTGGGTCACATGCGCCGGGGTTGGTGGTGAGCCGATGATGCCGCCATCGACGTAACGGCCCCCATGTGACTCGATCGCACTCGCGACTTCGCGTGCGGTGCTAGGCGCAATGGCATTGGCATCGAGGTAAAAACCCTTGAAACCGCTTGCTTGCGTCGCCACGGCCAGCGCCGCGGCAGGCGGGCAAACGGACATCACGAGATCACAGGCCCCGGCGATCGCCTCGACCGACCCCACGTCGATGAGCCCGGCGGCTTCCGCGCGGCGTTGGGACGAGGTGCTGCGGCCCGCCGACGCCCATCTCACCACGTAACCCGCGCTCACGAGGGCTGCGCCGATGCCGGCTCCCATCTCGCCCGGGTGTAGCAGCCCGATCGATTCGATAGCGATAATGTGCCCCCCTTTGTTCTTCCCGGCCCTCTGTCTCCCCTGGCGCGAGGATGTCAATGCCCATCCACTAAGTCAATTAGATTACTAGATATGACGCAGCCGGTAACCCTGGGCTCGGGTAGAGGGTTCAACCGGTGAGCCGGAACGGGGCCCGCGGGGTCGCACCTTCGCTTCCCTGTACAACAGCAACTACCGGCGTTACTTCTTCGGCCAAACCGTTTCGCTCATCGGTACCTGGATGCAGTTGATCGCGCTGCCCTGGCTTGTCTACGAGCGGACGCGCTCTGGTACCGCGCTCGGGCTGATAGTCGCCGTTCAGTCGCTGCCGGTGCTGCTGCTGTCGCCGTACGGCGGCGTGGTCGTGGACCGGATGGACAAACGCCGTCTCCTCCTCGCCACCCAGACGGTGCAGGGGGTCTGCGCACTCGTGCTGGGTGTACTGGCCCTGACCCACTCGGTACAGATCTGGATGATCGTCGGCCTGGCTCTATGCGCGGGGCTAGCAAGCGCGTTCGACAACCCCGCTCGCCAGTCGATAGTCATCGAGCTCGTGGGCGAGAGTGAGCTGCGCAATGCGGTCTCGCTCAACTCGGTAACGATCAACACAGCGCGGGCTGTTGGCCCGGCGATAGCCGCCGGGGTCATAGCAGTTCTAGGCGTAGGGGAGTGCTTCCTCATCAATGCTGCCTCGTTCGGCGCGGTGGTCCTCGCGCTCGTCACGCTCGACCGCGCCGCGATGCAGCCAGCCGAGCGACAACCGCGCGCGGGGCCAGCTGCGCTCCGGGCTCGTATATGTCGCAGGCGAACCCGAGCTGCGGACACCGCTGTTAATGATGGCCCTCGTCGGGACCCTCGCCTACGAGTACCCGGTTTCCCTTGCCCTGTTTGCCAAGCAGACGTTCCACGGCGGGGCGACAACGTACAGCTTCCTCACTACGGCGCTGGGCACCGGCGCCGTCCTGAGCGGCCTATGGGTAGCAGGCCGGGGCCGGACCGGGGTACGGGCATGTGCTCTGGCGACCGGTGAGTACGCGATCATGACCCTGGTTGCAGCTGTGTCGCCCACGTTGCCGGTCGCCCTCATGGCCCTCTTCGCGTCTGGCCTGGGCTATATCGCGTTCAACTCAATTGGGAACGCGACCCTACAGCTGGCTTCGAGCCCCCAGATGCGAGGTCGGGTAATGGGCCTCTGGTCCGTAGGTTTCCAAGGCTCGACGCTCATCGGCAGCCCGATCGTGGGTTTCGTCGGCGAGCAAGCCGGCGCTCGCTGGGCGATCGGCTTGGGGGGCGCGTCCGCGCTGGTCGCGACCGTTGTTGCGGCAGGCGCCGTCCTCTCATTGCGGTCAGGACAGGCGTCTGCGGTCGGGCCGACCGCAGAGATTTGACCGGAATGGCCCGCCACCTGTTAGGTTTTACTGAATCCATAGATATACTTGTTTTGGTCGATGGAGCTTTGTTGCCAGAAGGTCGCCCGAGCCTGTTGACCATTGACCCCGCGCAATCGTCGCGGGTCTTGTCCGACCAGTTCCCGCATTGCCCTGCCACCGGCCGGGAGGCACTACCCAAGGAGGGAAGATGACAGTCAAGAAGTTGAAGATCGAGGGAAGTTCGGCGATCTTCTCCTTGCCGTACTACGTGGCTCAGGAGGAGGGGTACTTCGCCGCGGAAGGCCTCGACATCGAGATCACAAGGAACGTCCTGTACTGGCCGACATCGTCAGAGGGGATCGAACTGCTAGCCGATCACAAGAGCGTCAGCGTGTTCGGGGCGTTCTCCGCCTTCGAGAACGGCGAGTCGTCCCTCTATCGCGCCTGCGAGTGGGGCCAGATCCGGCGTTCGCACGATAGCGGGCGCAACGGCCGGGTCATAGCCAAGCGCGCCGCTGTCGCAAGCCAGGCCATCATCGTCCGTCCCGGTTCGCCGTATAACACCCCACAGGACCTTGCCAACGTCGCCATCGGCGTGAGCTTCCACCACGGGTCGCATTATCTCGTCATCCAGACCCTCGAAGGCTTTCTTCCCCGCGACGAGATCAAGGTCGTCGGCGTCAAGAACGGCAACCGGCTAATCGCTCTGCGCGACGGGCTCGTCGATGCCGTCGCTGTCATGGAGCCCTGGATCACCGTGGCAGAGAAGCTTGGCTTCAAGATCATCGCCGAGTCTCACTACTCAGGATCGGAGATCGCTGGCCCCGACCTCGACGCCGAGACGTTTGCTGCGATCAACCGTGCCGTCAGCCGTGCCGTTGCGAAGATCAACGTTGACATCCGCCCGTACCTCCATTACTTCATCGAGGAAGTACCTCCGGAGATCGCGCAGCTCGAGCCAGGAGATTTCCGTCTCGACCGGCTGCGTTACGTAGAGCCCGCCCCGTACCCCGAGGACGCGTTCGAGCGCACGTACGGCTGGATGGTCAGCTGGGACCTCATCCCCGCCGACGCCGACTTCGAGCAGCTCGTCGACAACCGGTTGACGGTCCTTGCGGGTTGACGGGGGGGGGGGGGGGGGTGGCGCCGAGCGCCTCGGTACCGAGACTTAAGTCACCGCCGAAGACCTCGGCGGTAGCCCGCTGATGCGGGCATATGTGTACGCCCAACACGGCGGGCCAGATCGTGAGGCCTTCGCCGACGTGGGCAGGCCGGTGGCAGGCCCGGGCCAGTTGCTCGTTTCGGTACGCGCTGCTGGCGTCAACCCGGCCGATTGGAAGCGACGCTCCGGCTCCGGGGGCGATGGCTTACAGTTGGGCCAACCGGTGGGGCTGGGCCGGGAAGTGGCTGGCGTCGTCGCGGCTGTCGGTGAAAAGGCTCCGGGCTTCAGGCCCGGCGACGAGGTTCTCGGCCAAGTCGCCGACGGCGTCTACGGTGGGTTCGCGCAGCATGCGCTCGTTGAAGCTCACTGGACGGTACGCAAGCCGCCGGAAGTGGCCTTCATTGATGCGGCTGCGTTGCCGATCGCTGCGGCGACAGCGTACGACGGGGTCAACCAGCTCGGACTGCATCCAGGGGACACATTGCTCGTGACCGGTGCCGGCGGTGGTGTGGGCATCGCGGCCTGCCAGTTCGCCAAGCTGCGCGGGATCCGCGTAATCGGCACTGCTAGCGAGGGAAAAAGAGAGCTCGTCGAGTCTGTCGGGGCCGTTCACGTGCTCTCCGGGGAGGGTGCGCCAGAGAAGGCCCGGGCATTGGCGCCGAGCGGAGTGGACGGCCTGTTCGACCTCGTGGGAGGAGATCCCTTGCGGGACCTCGCTACGTTGCTCGCGGACAGGTCCAAGCTCATTACCGCCGCCGATGCTCAGATGGCTTCGGAGCTCGGGGGCCAGCGTGTCGTCCGCGAGCGGACTGCCCGCGTGCTCGACGAGATCGTGCAACTGGCAAAGAGCGGCGCGTTCAAGCCCTTCGTGACCGAGGTCTTCCCATTCGAAAGAGCCGGTGAGGCGATGAGGCTCGTGGAGTCGGGGCACGCAACGGGCAAAGTCGTGCTTGAAATGGCTTGACCGTGGCTAATCGCGTGGTCCACCTACGCGCCGGGCTCGGCGCTGACCGGATGGCTACGCGGCGTCGCGCTGGTCAGTTACGGTACCGACTGCTTGCCTCTGTGGTCCCACGCTTACTCTGTAATCCCACGCTGGCTCTGTCAGACGTAACTGTTCTGGACCGAGGAAACCGATGCCGATACCCGGAGTTGCCCTGGAGAAACTAGGCTTTCTTACGATCGGGCTCTTTGAGGAGAGCGACCCGGCTCGGGGTCATCGCGCGACATTGGAGATGATCGAGCTCGGCGAGCGGCTTGGCTTCGACCACGCCTGGTCACCGTCACCGTCACCTTCAATACGGCATCTCAACGCCGGTGGCGATGATGGCTGCGGCGTCGCAACGGACGAGCCGAACCGAGCTCGGGACCGCAGTCACCCCGCTCGGCCGCGGGCCGTCTCACGCAGGATGAGCGCTCTCTTGTCGTGGGAGCTCAATTCGACCCATACCTAATGCGATCGCGCCCCGCGCCTCCGCGGTGGCTCCTAAATCGAGCAGAGGGAAGGTTAAATTACGGGCAAGACTTTCCTGGCCAATGTAAAGGCTTTGGTCAACGGGCCGGTCCCACTGACAAGCAGTTCGGTGCTCCCTTCCAGCACGACCACAGTGCTCGTCTGCACCTTCGCAGTACCCAGGACTACCGAGTACGCTTCGGTGCCGATCCCATGCTGGGTCACTGTGTGCTCCTTGTGACGGTCAAACTGGGCACGCTCGGCGGAAAACATTTCTCGCGTGGTACCGACCTCGATGCGGACCAATACGAACACCCCATTAGCCGGGTTGAGGTAACTGCATACCGTTACCGAGCCCGTGGAACGACTTTGAGGCGGCCCGAAGCCACGCCCATAGACCCCGCCCACCGTCTGGGCTGGTACCACGGCGCAGCTCGGGGGGTGGTCGGAGGCCGCGGCCGGTCCCGTTGTGGTTGCGGAAAGAGCCGGCAAGATAATAGCGAGGGATGCGACCCAGGGAAGGGCTCTATGGCGTGACCGCTTTAGGGCCACAGCGACCACCCCCCTAACTGACCGGATGGCTTTGGTTATCGGCACGGTAATCGTTCCTCCTTGTTTATGTTTGGGCAGCAGTCAGCGGTCAGTTGCGCTAAGTCGAGATTTTCTTGCAACCTGGCTCAGTGAAGTAGAAATTCCAGACCTTTAATTCCCACTTCTTCCCGGCCGCGATGCCAAGTGCCCCGCCGCCGAGCTGTGCCTCTATCCCGGCCCCCCAAGTGAGGACTCCGATGTAGCTGGAACAGAAGCCGCCGGCGATCGCCGATGCCTCCTCCTGACCGATCGAGCCCACTAGGTCGGTGTAGGCCAATACGTTCGCAACGGTTACGCCGACCGCGATGCCGATCTTTACCTGGGTCGAGATGACCAACCCGAGAGCCCCTAGCGAAATCCCGAGCCCGGCTGTCCCGGCCGAGACCGAGCCGTTGGCGGAACCACCCCTGCCGGAGGCGGAGGCGCCGCCACCCACGTCCGAGATGCTCTCAGACCCACCTAGTTGGCCGTCCATGGCCCCGTGGGAGACCGTGTTCTTGGCCGGCGTGGACAACACTTGCAGCAAGAGCCCGAGCTGGACCCTTGCGAACAGGGGGATGGGCCCGGGGATCGGGATGTCGATCCCCGCCGGGATGTGGAAGGCGGGGAACGTAAGGGCTCCCGTAGCACCCTCGCCGCGGCTGAAGGTGTAGGCGACCTTGAAGTTCGACTTGAAGCCGTCGAAAGCGGCCCGAAGTTTGTCGATACTGCCGTGGGCAAGGTCGACCTCGCCGCTGATTTTGCTGAGGTCTACGTTGCCGTCGAACGACACTTCCAGCGCTACCCCGCGGGCGGGGCCATTGCCGCAGATGTCGCCGTGGCCATAGCAGATCGTCCCGCTTAGGTGGAGCGAGCTGGGGCCCGTGGGCTCGGCTGTGACCGAGTAGCCGAACGGGCCGCCAGTTCCCCCCTGCAGCGAGAGGGTAGGCCCCGATAAAGCGCGGGTGACCGGTCTAGCGACGAAGGGCAAGGCTGCTGGGACCAGGCTGGGTTCGCGCCGGAGCGCGGCCGCGTTGGCCGGCCCGGCCTGATCGATCGGGGCCACGAACGCTTGGCTGATGTCCGGCGCCCCCGAGAAAGAGATCGAGCCCGACGATACGATCGCCGCCAGCGGAGCGTCGCGGGTCACAACGACCAGCTGGCCATCCTGTGCCCGAAGGGCAACCACCGTTCCGGCGGCCGAGCCTTCCAGCAACATCACGCTGCCTACCTTTAGCCTGGCGAGCGGACCGGCGGCGCGCCTGAACGTAAAGGTCCCTCCCTGGCTGATCCTGATCAAGTTGGCGCTAACCACATTGCGAGGGATTACCACGGTGTTCGGCGTGTAGGTCACTGCGTCGGAGACCTGAGCCGCCAGCCGGGAGGCGACGGGCCTATCGCTTGCCATCGCGCTGAACGCTGAGGGCGCGGCGCTGGGAACACCCGCCGGACTTGCCGCCGCCGGCCCGACAGCCGCGGCTGCCGGTAAGGCTACGATGACAAGTCCAGCGCAGATCGTGCTTATCGCCATCAACCGCTTCATCTGTCAACCTCCTCTAACTGGGTTTTATTAGCGATCATGAGTGTTTCTTGGGCCTGGGCCGTACCCCAAAGAGCTTGGTGAACCCACCGGCGCGACCCTTGCTGAAGGACAAGCGCTGCAGGTGGGTGCCGGTGAGCGTGGCCGGCGCCGAAGATGCCAGCTTGTCCCAGTTCGGCGTCAGGACCAAGGTGTCCCCGGAGCTGAACATGACGGTCGACGTGCCTGCGCTGCTGCCTTGAGAGAACAACTGGAGCGCGATGCCAACAGCGGCGCCCAAGCGGTGCACGGTGAGCTGACCCGTTGCGCTCATCGAGGCGGTCGTCACCCCGGTCCCCGAGCTCAGGGTGAGAAGTGCCGACCGGCGGGTCTCGCCCTTGCTACCCGAGACGAGCTCCAGCGACACTGGAGCGTTTGAGGCACCTGTGAAACTGATCGCAGGCGAACCGGGCCTCAGGGTCAAGGTGTCGCCTTGATTTGCTAGAGCAGTCGCGTCCAGGATCCCGCCGCCGCTCCCGGCGCTGATCTCGATGAGACCGAAGTGGCCCGGGTGAAGGGTGCGGGTTTTTATGGTGTAGTTGCTGCCCGCTGGGAGCTCGTACACGCCGCTCGTGTCGACCGGTCCGCTGTCGGTTGGGGCGTGGACCTTGACCTGGCTACCGCGCAGGGGCACGCCATGGGCATCGAGCTGCGCTTTGCCCCCGGAGTCGATCTGGGAGACGGCGACCGCAGGACCCCCTTTGCTGGGACCGTCGGCCCCCCCAAGCACAACGGCCAAGCCAAAGCCGAGCTGGTTCAGCGCCGGTAGCACGGGATCGAGAGGCCGCTGTGCCATGGTCGTCAACCCGATGGTGCTGATAGGGCCCGCCCAGTTCGCCCCGCTTGTCAGAGTCGGTTGGCCGGTGAGCGTCCAGACGACGTTGGGGTTGGCCGCGCTGAGGAGGATCTGGCTGAGGCCGAGAGCAGAAGCGTGTGAGGTCGGGTTGGTCGCCTCATCGGGGAAAGCCGCATTGCCGGGCGGGGCCCCAAGACGTCTTGGTCCGCATAGGGCTCGTCGGGGTTGTAGACATCGATGGCGTAGCCGGGGCCACCGTTGACCGTCGCTGAGGTCAGTGCGTAGGCCAAAACGCTGTGGCCTCCGGCACCGTTCTGTCCTTGGATGTTCACGATCGCCAAATGGTCGCGGGCCAGAGCGGACGAGAGCGCTTGGACGAACCGGCTGAGGCTGGCGAAGCCACCAATACCGTCGCCTTGGGCTTGGTAGGTGAGGTCGTTTTGCGACAGCCAGCCGCTAACCAGTGTCGCTCCCAACGGGGACGCGCTGTCGACAGCCGGGTAGTTGGGGACACCGCCGATCGTCACGGTGCCCCCCAGCGGAGGTGTCAAGCCGCCGACGGTCGAGGCGCCAAAATCCTGCGGGGTGGCCTCGCCCCGGTAGAACTCGCTGGCCAGCATCGTGTAACCAAAACACAGCCCAAAGGGCAGCAAACCCTGGACATATTGGTACCAGGCTTGAGAGATGGGGTCGTGCCAACAGAAAAGTGGGCTGCAGTCGTTTACGTCCGGGCCGAACGTGTTCTGGAAGTCCGACCAGCTGATGTTGTTCACCGCATAGTTGAGGAAGTTCGGCGCGTCCATGGCCCGAAAGTCGTAGAGCAGCACCCCTGGCAGGGAGGTGACCAGGTCGTTGCCGTCAGCTGTGACAACCGAAACCGGTGATGTGGCCGCCAGCGAGCTCTCGCTTGCATTAGCCGGCACCGCCTCGGTCGCTCCTGCCGGGACGGGGACCGTAAAGTTGCCCGAGCCTGTCGCTCCCGGGACGAAGGGGCTCGTGAGTGCCCCGTCTGCCCCAACGCTGAGCTCCAGCGGGACGCAGGGGAGGCCTGTCGCCTTGAAGCTGAGGGCTGTCCGCGCGCTCGGGTAAACGCCGGCCTCGACGGGGACGGTATAAACGGCGCCGCTCGTAAGGTCGACCTCGGTCGTGGGTTTGTTCACGGTGAGCTTGTAAGTGGCGAGGCTGAAGGGGGCGACGAAATTGTTCGTCCGGACCTGTCCGGCCTGGAACGAAAGTTTCTCAGACCCGCTGGCCGAGTAGGCGGCGACGGTCGAGTAGCCGATCGGGTAGGCACCTGGGCCGGTGACGTTCACCGTCTGCGAGAAGCCGCCCGTCCCGCTGACCTTGACCGTCATCGGTGTCGCGCCGGCCGCATGAAGCTGCAGCGGCAGCGGGAGCTGACAGTGGTCGCCGACTGATGGGGTTACCTCTGGCTCCGAGAGGGCGAGGTCTGCCTGCACGGTGAAGGTCAGGCTCAGCGGCGGCCCGTCCTGGGCTCCGCTCGTGGCATCGCCCGTCCCGCTGGCGGTCACGGTGACTTGTTGGCCTGCCTGGCCGGGCCTGGCTGTCAGCTCCAGCATGACCGTGCCCGGCGGTTCCCCGGCCGGCGCCTGGTTGACGGTGACATCGCTGAGAGCAGCGCTATCGCCCTCGCTGGCCGACACAGTTACCGTGCCCGCCGAACCGTTCTCGCGTACGATCTCGAGCGGCACACCAAGGGTGTCCCCCTCGACCAGGTCCCCGGTCTCGGGCTGAGGGGAGCGGGCCAGGTTGAACGCGGGGGGCAGGTAATCGAGGGCGGCTGGGAGCGTGAGGTTGTCCATCTGTACTCCCACAGGGCCGTTGATGCTGATGTCGCCCATGACCTCTACGAACTGGATGCCGTCGGGGTCATTGGTGGACAGGTTGACCGTCGACCATGATGTCGCTTCGGCTGAGGCGATCTTGACATCGTCGAGGACCGTCCCGCCGCCGCCGTAGGCGATCACCTCGGCCGACACGTCCGCGCTTGGTGTGTGGTTGGCCTGAGGGACTGATGCCAGCAACATGAACGAAAGCGATGCCCGGGCGTCGTCCAGGTGGAACATGAAGCCCTGCGCGGGGTCATAGAACTCCCCTTGTAGGCAACCGGTCTCACCCGCCGAACGAGCCAGGAGCACGGCAGTGGCCGAAGCTCCATGCACCGTGTAGCCGTCGGTCAACAGGGCGGGCCCACATTCCCGGTCGTTGGGCGCGCGCCCGGGAAGCCAAGCGAACTGCTGCTGCCGAACTCGACACCGTAGGTCGCCTGGTACTGGTCCGCTATGGCGCCTTCGTCGGGCACCAGGCCCTCTTGGAACGTTATTTCTTCGGCGCCAGACGTGCCGGCCTGAGCCACCGAAGGCAGCGACAAAAGAGCCAGGCAGGTGAGGCTAGCTAGTCCGAGCCGGAGCGTCCTTGCTCGATGTGGGCGCGCCGAGGCTCCTCGCGGCGCCGAAGGGGTGAAAGAGACGGGACCAGACATTCGTCCTCCTTTTAGTGAGCAAAGACGGGCGGAATAGCCCATGCGGTACTTCAGTCCTCATTGGTTGGTTGTTCGGTAGGTTCTCCGGGGGCGATCTCGAGCACGCTCAAGATCCGTTCAAAACTGACGCCGGCTTGTCGGTAGGCCTGTTCGACCAGGCCCGGTACGGCGGACGAGAACACGCATAAAGCGCTCTCCTCTTCGGGGACGAAGGTCGAATGCAAGAACCGCAGCGGTGCGCCAGAGCCGGCTAGGTCGTCCACTGCCGCTCGCACACGCGCCACGCTGGCGCGAAAGGCGTCCGGCGTAGCGTCCGGCCAGTAGTGCTCGACCAGGAAGGTTTGGGTCGCCTGGTCACGTTGTCCATCGCTCCTGCTGGAGTTCATGGCAGCGGAACTTAGGGGCGCCAGCCCGCCCTTACATCAGGCGTTTCCCTATGCTTTGGCGGGCGTCAGTGCTTTTGGCGGCGGCTCATTGTCTGCGGGCGAGCATTACTGCCCCCAGTTGAGCGCGCGAGGTCACCCCGAGCTTGCGGTAGGCACGGGCCAGATTGGCCTCGACGGTCTTGGGGCTAATGAACAGCGCCTCAGCTACCTCCCGGTTGGTCCGCCCCGAAGCGGCAAGTTCGGCGACGCTCTGCTCGGTGGCCGTCAGCTCGCTCGGCGCCCCCCGGCGCACCGGGATGCGGCGTAGCTCGGCAAGGGCTCGGGCCTGCCACAGTGGCGCGCCCAAGTCCGCGAGCATGGCATGTGCGCGCTCCAAGTCCTCTTTCGCCAATTTGCGCTCCCCTCGGCGCCGGTTCAGCTGGCCCGAGACCATTAGCGTCCGGGCGAAGTCAAAGGGGACCCCGACCCTTTCGTGATGCGCCTTAGCCTCGTCCACCGCTCTCGCCGCAGCCCCGAGGTCGCCCCGGGCCGCAGCGAGGTGCGCCCTGCTCCGCGCTGCCACTGCCAGCAACGGCTCCCGTTTGGCAGAAAGTGCCCGTTCGCTCAAAAGAGCGTCGACCTCGCCTGCCTCGTCCAACCGGCCAAGCTGGAGCAGCGCCTCGACGCAGTCGGCCTGAGATCGAAGAGGCTCAAGAGTCCCCAAGGACTCGCGAAGTTCCAGGCTTCGCGAAAGGTGGGCGACTGCGGGCACTGCCTCGCCGAGAGATAGTTCGACGAACCCGATCACGGCGAGCGCGTTGGAGATATCCCAGTCGTCCGCCTCGGCGTCCTCGAGCAGCTCGCCCGCTGTTGAGCGCGCCTGGTCAGTGAGGCCCATGTGAGCCTGGACCAGCGAAAGATTGTAAAGAGCCTGGCGGCGCTGCGAAGGCTGGGCGATCTGGACGGCGAGCTCGAGGTGCTCATCGGCCAATGCACTCGCTCGTTGCCAGTTCCCAGCCCACAGCTCCAGCTGGGGCAGGTGGCTGAGGGCGTACGGCAGCGACGAGTCGTCGCCTTCGGCCTCGGCCGCAGCACGCGTTGCCTCCAGCCAATAACGAGCACCGTCGTAGTCACCCTGGTACTTGAGCCAAGCCCCGAGTGCTGCGCTCAACCGGTCCGCCACGCTGGGGGCCGGGGCAAGCCGCTCAAGCGCGAGGCCCCTTTCAACCAGGTCGTTTGGGAGCTCGTGGCCGGCGTAAAACTCGGCCTGGATGTAGGCCATCAGTGCCCGCAGTTGGGCCTCAGGGGCCTGCACGGCGCCGGCATCGACAAGGTCGAGCGCAAGCTTGGCATGGTGGCGAGCGAGGCGGAAGTCGTGCCAGGAGACCAGGGCCACCGTGGCGTGCATGCGGGCCTGCAACTCGGGCACGGCCGTAGCGTCGGCCAGGGCTTCCAGGCAGTACCCGGCGGCGTCAGCCGACGTCCCGGCCACGTGCAGGACGCGGGCCAACAGTTCTGCTGCCGCGGCTCGTAACTTGCCCTGTTGCACGGTCTCCAACAGCTCCTTGGCGAGCCGGCAGGCCTCGTCGGCATCACCCGAGCGGAACCGGTACTCAGCTAGCCAGAGACGCCGCTCAGCGAGCGCCTCGGGCTGGTCGAGCGGCGTCGACCCGCAGGCCAGCTCGGCCAGTTCCACGGCAACCTCGGGAGCTCCTCGGGCGGCGGCGGCCTCGGCCGCCCTGTCTAGCGCCGTGGCGACCTCCGCCTCGGGTTCGTCCGCGCCCAGCGCTAAGTGGCGCGCGTGCTGCTCAGGTTCGGCTACGACGGCCGCCAGCGCCAGATGGGCTGCCCGGCGCTCCTGTGGCGATGCTTTTCGCTGGACGGCCTCGGCTAGCAGCGGGTGGTCGAACTGCACACGTCCGTCACGTACCCGGGCCACCCCGGCCCGCGCCGCCCGGTCGAGGTCCCCCTGGGCCGGGCGCCCCAGCGCCGCCTCGACGAGCGGCACCTCTGGACTGGCCACGCTGGCTGCGAGCAGAAGGGTCTGTTGTACGGCCCCGGAGAGGTCGCGGATACGTTGGATCAGCAGCTCGGGCAGGGTGCTGGCCACGGGTATAGGCGCCCCGGAGCCTGGCGACGCGCTCTCCCCGGTGAGGCTGCGGGCTAATTCTACGGCGAAAAGCGGGTTGCCGCGTGACGCTTTTTCGATGCGCAGTAACGCAGGGCGGGGCAGTACCTGCCCGAGCTCTGCCCGGATGACGTGGTACAAGCCGCTCAGTGAAAGCCTGCCCAACCTCAGCCTCTCGAGTGACCCGGGTAGAGCGCTACCCAGCCCGAAAACATCGACGCCTTCGCCGTCCCCAACTCGCAGCGCGGCCAAGACACGGACGGGGCAATCGTGCAACCTGCGGAAGGCGAACGCCAAAGCGGCTGACGACCCACGGTCAAGCCACTGCACATCGTCTACAGCGACCAGGACCGGTGAGACGGAAGCGAGCTGGCGGAGCACCGACTGGACTGCCATCCCCAATGCCCGCCCGTCGCTCGAGGTACCTTCTCCGGGCGTAGCTCGCAGCATCGCCACCTCGAGCGCCGTCCTCTGTGGGCCTGGCAACCCGGGAAGCGCTTCGTCAACCACCGGGGCCAGGAGATCGCCCAGGGAGGCAAAAGCCAGCTTGGCCTCCGCTTCAACCGGTCGGCAGGACAGCACGACCAAGCCTTCCCTTCCGGCCTCCTCGGTCCCGGCTCGCACCACCGTGCTCTTACCGATGCCCGGCTCCCCCTCGGCCACCAACGCACGGAAGCGTCTGTCGCCGGGTTTGAGCAGCTCTCTTACCGCCGCCAGCTCGCGCTCGCGACCGACCACGCGACCCCCGGCGGGCAGCACCGACATGTCAAGAACCTAAGCGATGGCGGCGCCGATGAGGCGGGCGTACTGTTGGGCATACCTTCGGCGTGCCAGGGCGCAGCGGCTCGCGCTGTTGGAGCAGCACTTGCGGCGCGGACCTCTCGGACCACCTTTGATTGGGTGTAAACCTGGTACCGATGGCCAAGGATTTACAATGACAACTGGGCACGATGGTACGGCGAGCTGGCATCGCCCTCTCCACCACACACGCCACGGCGAGCTGCACACCGCGACGGCCCAGACCCCCGGGATGACCCGCTCCGAGGCGATCTCGGGGCGCACAGCCGGGTCCGAGCGGATCTGGATGGGCGAGACCCGGGTAGCCGGCGGGGTGCGGTCCGCCGACCACCACCACGGTGAATCAGAAACGGGCATCTACGTTGTGGCCGGGAACCCGGTGTTCGTGTTCCTGCGCGACGGCGAGGAGGTCGCCATACATACCTCGCCGGGTGACTACGTCTACGTCCCGCCGTTCACTCCTCATCGAGAGGAGAACCGGTCCGCTGAGGAGGAGGCGGTTGTAGTGCTCGCCCGTAGCACCCAGGAGGCGATCGTTGTCAATCTGCCGAACCTGAGCGGTGACCGGTGACTGGTGACAAATGAGGTCAAGCCCTTCGCCGGTGTGCGCGGGCTTAGGGAAAACGCAGCGCGGTCGTGCCCCTAGAGCTTGACTGGGCCCGTCGCCACGGGGAGGTCCTCGCGGTTGGCCCACTGCGACCATGAGCCCGGGTAAAGCGTCGCTTGTCGGCCCGCGATCGCAAGCGCGGCGATCTCGTGCGCCGCGGTGACACCTGACCCGCAGTACACCGTGATCGGGGTGCCCTGGTTGGCCCCTAGCCCGAGGAAGCGCTCTTCGAGCTCGTGGCCCGGCCTAAAGTGCCTGTCTGGCGTCAGGTTTTCAGTCGTCGGCGCGCTGATCGCGCCAGGTATGTGCCCCGCCCTAGGGTCGATGGGCTCCGCGTCGCCCCGGAAGCGCTCAGTAGCCCGGGCATCGAGCAGCAAGCCGTGCTGGGGGATCTCGCCGACGCCATCGATCTCCACCGTCGGCATATGACCAGGAAAAAGCTTGATATCGCCCGGATCTGGCCTCTCTTGGCCAGCCGCGAGCTCTCCGCCGGCAGCCATCCAAGCATCTAGGCCGCCGTCGAGAAGGTAGACGGTTTCGACGCCGCCCCATCGCAGGAGCCACCAAGCCCTCGCGGCCGACATCGAACCATTGTCGTCGTAAACGACGACAGTCTGCGCTTCTCGCAACCCCCAACCGCGGGCGGCGGCCTGCAGGTCTTCGATGGCCGGCAAGGGATGCCTACCCGCCTCGGGCGATGGCACGGAAGCCAGCTCTCTATCGAGGTCGACGTAAGAAGCGCCCGGGATGTGGCCCGCTAGGTAGCGCTCGTTACCAGTCGGGTCGCCGAGACGCCAGCGGACATCGAGCAACCTGAGGGGCCCGCCGACGCCAGCGAGGTCTGGAGCTCTTGGACATCGAACAGGACTTTCATTGAGCGGACCTCGCTGTGCTAGTGCTAGTAGCCAGTGAGAGTACCCGTGCCTAAACGGCGAAGGTGACCAGCGCGGCCCTCGACGCATTGGTCACCCGCTGCATGACCGCGCCGGAGATGACGGCGCAACCCGCCTGCAACGCTTGCAAGGGTAATGAGCCGACCCGGTTGTTGAGGTCAAAGAAGGCGCACCCGGGAAGGAAAACCCCGTCAAGGTCGATCCCCATGGGCTCGGCCTCGGAGGCTTCGGTCTCGCCCCAAGTGGTCGTGTTCACCACGACATCTAAGTGCGCGGAGCCCGGCTCGTAGAGCGCTAGCCCGGGGAACTCTTTGGCTAGGGCTTCAGCGCCCTCGATAGAGCGAGCTGCCACCAATATTTGGCACTCGAGCCATGCCCGCCGCACGGCCAGGGCGACCGAGCGGGCCGATGCTCCCGCGCCGAGCAGAAGGACGCTCTCCGGCTCCGCCCCGCCGAGGAGGAACTCGAGGGCGCTCTGTGCCGCCCACGTGTTGGTGTTGAACCCGATGGGCCCGTCGCCCGTGCGTAGGACCGTGTCGACAACGCCGGTCTTCTCGGCGCTCAGAGCGAGGCGATGGCAGTGAGCCCCGACCTCGCGCTTCCAGGGACTAAGGACGACGCCCAGTTGCCAGGAAGGGTCGGCCATGAGCTCGGCCGGCGAGGCGTGGGGGGTGGCACTGGCGACCGGGTAGCCCTGGTCGGCCAATGCTTCGGCTAGCAGAGCGCCGCGGACGGCCTTGGGTGCGGTGGTGCCGATGCCAGCGATCGCGACGCCGCGGCGGGTCGCCCCACCGGCGCCGGGACCTTTACTTGGGCCCGGCTGCGCCGCGAGCTCGAGTGGGGCGACTTCGGCGTTCACGAAACGCTCGGCGCCGTTGCTGACGAGCGATGCCATCACTATTTGTCCCATTTCCCTGCGGTCGTGGTGGTAGAGCTGGCCCGGTGCCGCGCTCGAGGTGACGAACTTACCTGTGGGGTCACCAAGGACTTGGCCGTCCTTGGCGATGGGGAGGCCGCGCAAATAGGTGGCTCGCACCGCGCCGGTGACCGGCCACCCGTTATAAGGGCTGACCGGGTGGCGGGAGTGCAACCCGTCCTGTTGGATAGTCCACGCGGCCGTCGGGTCGACCAGGTTGAAGTCGGCGTCAGCGCCTACGCCGAGGTGGCCTTTGCGGTCGCTCAGGCCCCAGATCTGAGCGGGCTGCCAAGCCGCGATACGCACTAGGCGCTCGTAGCTGAGCCGCCCACCGGCAACCTGAGCCAGCATAAGGGGCAACATCGTCTCGACCCCGATAAAACCGCCCGGAGCCTCCCACACGTTGGCGCGGGCCTGTTCCTCGGCGGTGTGAGGGGCATGGTCGGTCGCCAGTACGTCGACCTGGCCGCGCTCCACCCCTCGCCACAACGCAGCCACGTCCGAAGCGGGCCGGATGGGAGGGTTGAGCTTGATCAGGTTGCCAAAGCGGCCGTAGGCGGTGTCGTCCAGCAACAGGTGGCCGACGAGCACCTCGCAGGTGACGTCCTGTCCTTTCTGCCGGGCGGCATTGACAAGGTCGAGGCCGGCGCCGGTGGAGAGATGGTGGATATGCAGGCGGGCGCCCGCGCCGCGGGCCAGTGTGATTATGCGTGCGATGGCCTCCTCTTCTACGAACGAGGGCCGCGATTCCAGGTGGGCGATGGGGTCGGTCCGCCCCGCCGCGCGGAGCTCGCTGGCCAAAAGACGCAGGACCCTGTCGTTCTCGGCGTGCGCCCCCACGACCAGCCCGGCGCGCTGCGCCGCTCGTAACCCGGTGAAAATGGCGGCGTCGTCGGGGCAGGCGTTATCGCCCGTAGTCTGGCCCATGAACAATTTGAGCCCGAGCGCTCCCAGTCGAGCCAGCTCGGCGATCTCGCCCGCGTTGGCCTGGCCGAGCATCCCGTAGAGGCCGAAGTCGACGTGTGCCTTGGCCGAAACAGTGGCCAATTTGTTGGCAAATATTTCGGCGGTGGCTACAGGTGGGACGGTATTGGGCATGTCCACAACTGTCGTCACCCCGCCGGCCGCGGCGGCCCGGGTGCCCGAGAAGAAGTCCTCTTTTTCGGTCATCCCCGGCTCGCGCAGGTGGACGTGGGCATCGACGAGGCCGGGCATCACCACTAGCCCGGTGGCGTCCACTTCTTCAGCGGCGGGGCCGAGCCGCTCCCCGGCGGCGACAACCTCGACCACCCTGCCGTGGCGTATGGCAAGGTCAAGTTGCGCTGATGAGTCGTGGGAGACGACTAGCCCGTTGCGGATTACCAGGTCGAACGGCATCAGCTGCTTATGGCCATGGGCGACCCGGCCGGTAGCTGGAGCGATTTGACCTCGCAGTACTCGAGGAAGCCGTAGATGCCGCCTTCGCGACCGATCCCCGACTTTTTGAAGCCGCCGAAAGGAGCAAAACCGTTGAAAATGCCGGCATTTATCTGTACCTGGCCTGTGCGCAGGCGACGGGCCACGCGCACCGCCTCCTCGTCGGAGGTGCCCCAGACGGCGCCGGACAGCCCGTACTGGGTGCCGTTGGCGATGGCCACTGCGTCGTCTTCGTCGCGGTAACCCATTATGGAAAGTACCGGGCCGAATATTTCGTTCTGGGCAATCGTCATATCCGGGGTGACGTGGCTGAACACAGTTGGCTTCACGAAATAACCGCGGTCTAGGCCCTCTGGTCGTCCCGGGCCCCCGCAAGCCATGGTGGCCCCTTCATCGATGGCGGAGTTGATGAAACCGATGACCTTGGCGTACTGAGGGGCGTTGACGACCGGCCCCAAAGTCGAAGCTGGGTCCGTCGGCGGCCCCGGGACGTACCCGGTTACGGCGGCGTCGGCGGCGATCTCGGCGGCTTCGTCGACGCGGTCGCCCGGGACCAAGAGCCTGGTCTGGGCGCCGCAAACTTGGCCATTGTTCATGTAGCAGTTCCATAATGTGCCGCGCACCGCTTGTTCGAAGGGGGCGCCGGGCAAGATGATCGCCGCCGACTTGCCGCCCAGTTCCAAAATGGGGCGGGTGATATTGGGTGCCACCGCTTCCAGGATGCGCTGTCCCGTACGGATCGACCCGGTGAAAGTGAGCACGTCGATACCGGGGTGAGCCGCAAGGGGGGCGCCGGCGTCGGCGCCCGTGCCCATCACCACGTTGAAAACTCCAGGGGGTAGGCCTAGTTGGTGGACAAGCTCGGTCAGACGGTACACGCTGAACGGAGCCACTTCAGAGGGCTTTGCCACTACCGTGCAACCGGCCAGGAGGGCCGGCACGACCTTGGTGAAAAAGCCGCATGGGTAGTTCCAGGGACTGATGCTTGCCACCACACCGGCCGGTTCCCGCACCACCAGGGACTGGCGGATCTGCTCAGGCCCGGGCACCTGGTCGGCCAGTCCGAGCAGGCCGGCTAGACCGGCCGCAAGACGGCCCACGTGGACATCTCGGGCCCACGCCAGGGTTACGCCCACCTCGGCAACGATCAGCTCGACCAGTTCCCCGGCCGAGGCATCGACCAGTTCACCCAGGCCCGCTAGCGCTGCCGCCCGTTGCTGGACCGAGAGAGCCGCCCATCCGTCGAAAGCGCCCCGGGCTGCCTCCACGGCGCGGTCGACATCGGCGGACGAGCCGCCCGGCACCTCGCCGATCTGTTCCTCGGTGGCGGGATTGATGACCGGGTACCAGCCGGTGGAAGAGCTCGCCACGAACTCACCGCCGACGTAGACATCATGGCGCCTGTGCGGCTGTGACCGCTCCAAGGTACCCGCCAAATTTCCCCCGCTCGCGCTCATTTTCTCGTCCCGTCTGGCATCTTGTTATCCCTTCTGGTCCCTGGTCACGCCTGGGTACCTATCGCCATTTCATCGACTCTGTAACCTCGGCCCGCTGCCCATAAGGTAGAGAACTCAACGAGCGCGTACGCCACGAGGCTGAGCAGTACGGCCGTGAGGCAGGCGGCCATGAGCACCCGGACTTCTTGGTCGGCGTTGGCCGTGATCATGAGGGTGCCGATGCCCGGGAACCCGTCCAGCCACTCCGCCAGCAGCGCGCCGAGCACGGCCAGGGGCGCGGTCGAGCGCAGCCCCTGGAGGACGCTGGCCATCGAGCCCGGCAGGAGCGTATAGCGCAGTCGGCGGCTGAGCGGCGCCGAGTACAGGTCGGCCAGCTCGTTTACCTCGGGGGGCACGGAGCCGAAGCCTTGGACAAGGGAAATGAGCAACGAGAAGACGGTGATGACCATGACGCAGGCGACCGAGGTGAAGAGCCCTCGCCCCGTGACCAGGGTGATAATCGGAGCCACGCCGACGATGGGCAGGGTCCTGATGAGCAGGGCATAGGTGAGGACCACGCGCTCGGCCAGAGGCCAACGCACGATGGTGACGGCCAGGACAAGCGCCAGGGCGAAAGCGGCGGCTAGGCCTAAAACGGCGCCCTCGAGGGTTACCAACGATTTTTGTGCCAGCAAGGAGAGATTTGCGCCCGCCGTCTGGGCCGTGTCCCAGGGACCGGGGAGCACGTAGGGGGGAGTGTTGGTAGCCCAAATGTAGACCTGCCAAGCCAGCACGAGGCAAGCCAGGCCGACCACGATGCCGATGGTGCCCTTCGGCTTGGTCATCGCGCTCGGCGCCGGAGCGGCGTCATTATCAAACTGGCCAGGGCGAGCAGGCCGAGCGACCCGGTGGCGGCCATCACGATTGTTGCCCACAGCAACGGCGGCTCGTAGCTGAACAGGGAGTTGGTCATTACCTCGCCGAGGCCGTAGGAGGTTGATGCCCCCGACCACTCGGCCACGATGGAGCCCAGGAAGCAGTAGGGGATCATGGCGCGGATCCCGATATCGAGCACAGGCACCGTCTGCCAGAAGCCCACAAAGCGCCACCAGCGCAGGCGGGACGCCCCGTACAGAGCACCGAGCTCGTTGCGCCCGCGCTCGCCGACGCTCGCCATCCCGCTCAACATGGCGGCTACCGGGACGAGACCGGCGAGGACGCACACGGCGGCCACCAAGCCCCGGCCCCTCGGCACCACGAGCGAGAGGATGGGCGTGAGGATGATCAACGGCAGCGTCCCGATGACGACGGACACGGCCGCGAGGGCCGGCGTGACGTGGGGGACGACTGCGACGAAAACGGCGCCGGCGGCTGTGATGGCCAGGAGCACACCCGCACCGATAAGGGTCGCGATAAGCGTGGGCTGAGCGTTGAGCCAGAGCACAGGCCACTGGTGGTACAGCTCTCGCGCAGTCGCCACCGGCCCGACGACGGCGGTGCCGAAGACATTGCTGGCGGCCACGGCCGCCCATAGCAGCGGGATGGCGCAGACCGAGATGAAGGGCACCGTGTAGCGCGGGTCGCGCAGCCGGGTGGCCAGTCCGGCCGACCGCTGAGCCGGTGACCCGGCCGCAGCGAGCCCGGAGAGGCTATCGCTGGCCACGGCGAGCTGTCGCACACTGAGGTCGCCCATCAGCCCACCTCGGTCATGCGGCCAAGCCGGCTCGCACGGCGCGGCAGTGCTCAAGGAACTCGACTGTGTCCCGGCTTTCCCGGCGCCGTTCTCGGGGCGTGGTGACGTCATAGATGAGCTTCACCGAGCACGGCCGGGGCGATAGGACAATGATCTTGTCGCCCAGCAGGGCGGCCTCGTCGACCGAATGGGTGACGAGGAGGCAAGTCGTCTTGGTGGCCGACAACACTCTCAGCAATTCGAAGTTGAGGTCGCCCCGCGTGAGCTCGTCCAGGGCACCGAAGGGTTCGTCCAGCAGGAGTAGGTCGGGCCTGGTAGCCAGTGCGCGAGCCAGCGACACGCGCTGGCGCATGCCGCCCGAGAGCTCACGGGGCCGACGACCGGCCCATTGGGCCAAGCCCACTATGTCGAGCAATTCGTCGATCCAGGCGCTGTCGATCGGAAGCTTGGCCAGGTCGAAGGGCAGCTCCACGTTGCGACGGACCGACCGCCAGGAAAGGAGGGACGGGTCCTGGAAGGCAAAGCCCACCCGCCGTTGCTTGCGAAGTTCGGCCGGCGTTTCGTCTCCGAAGGTGATCCGGCCGAGTGTGGGCTCGGCCAGCCCGGCGGCCAGGCGCAGCAAGGTGGACTTGCCGCACCCGGAGGGCCCGACGAGCACCCCGAGAGCGCCGTGGTCCACGACGAAGTCGACATCGTTCACCGCCTCGACGACCGTTTGGTGGGTACCGGGGTAGCTGAAGGAGACCCGGTCAACCCGCAGGTTGCTTGGGGCAAGCCCTGGGCGTGAAGTCATTGAGGGATCGCCGACGCGCCCGGGCCGAGCGGGCAGCGGCTGGCTAGCCGCAGGGGCACCGGTGGAGGGTGGGCGGCCCGCTTCTAGGTTCACGCCGCCTCCGGCGCGGGCACAGGAGCGGGACGCCGGTAGGCGCGTTGGCCCCCGACCCATACCTCAACCACCCTTCCCGGTCGCCCGATGGCCAGGGCGATGTCCGCAGCGGTCCAAGTTGGGCGAGAGAGAAGGTGGCGGTAACCAGTTATGTCCAACAACACGAAATCGGCGAGCTGGCCTGGTGCCGGGGCAAGGGGGGCAGCCCGGCCCAGGGCACGTCGACCTCCAGCGGCCAGTTCGTTGATGAGGTCATCGGCCACGACGACCTGGCCTGTCTCGGCCTGTTGGAGGCCTCGCAGCAGGCGCAGCTCGGTCCAGTAGTCAGCGTCGTCGGCCAGGGCCAGGCCGTCCAAGCCGGCTCCCACGAGCATGCCCGCATCGCGGGCCCGGGCGATGGGCGCGGTCCCCGAGCACAGCCGCATATTGGAACTGGCGTTGAGGCTGAGCACGCACCCCCCCAGCGCCAAAGCCACCATCTCGTCGGGGCGAAGCTGGGTCCCGTGCGCAAAGCAGACGCCGGGCCCGGCGAGGCCGGTCAGGTGGAGCCACTCGACGATGCCTTCGGGGTAGGTCGTGTCGGCCCAGCGTCTTTGCCGGGGCGATTCGAGCAGGTGCATGTGTACCCGGCGCCCCGTTTGCCCGGCGTGGACAGCGACGGCCCGCAGGGTCGCTTCGCTTACCCATTGGGGCCCGACCGGGCCGAGCTGGACCTCGAGCAGCGGACCTTCGAACTTGTCGGCGATCTCCTCGACCTCGGCTAGGCGACGCCCGGTCTCTTCTGCGTCCCAACCGGCGGCCTGGCGGGACCGCCCCGCAACCGTCCCCATCGTGTCGCCAATGGGGTAAACGACCGCCGCCCGAACCCCGCGCTCACGCACCGCCTCGGCGGCGGCGACCACCTCGGCTCGGGTGTCGCGGCTCTGCGGGTTGACGCAGATCACACTGGCGCCGACGCCCGAGGCGACCATCAGGTCGCAGCCTCCGCCGACCAGTGCCTCCTGGTTGGAGGGTGGGTGGCCGCGCAGGCCCGCGATCCACTCCTCGAGGGGGCCGTCGGGGATGCCCGCAGCCACATTGCCGGCGCCCCTGCCGTGGTCGTGGGCGTTGACAAAGAGGGGGAGAAGGACGATCCCGGTGCCGTCGGCCTCGTCCGTTCTCCCCCCGTCAGGCCCCGCCGGCCCGTCCGTCCCGGCTTGTCCGCTTTGGGGTAGTCCCCCCTCGCCGAAGGATGTCACGTGCTCGATCACGCCGTCGCGGACCACCAACTCGGCCCGCCCGCGAACCAGCCGCCCTTCGCCGTCGTAGCTGCCGACAGCCCCGTCCAAGAGCCACCTCCCGGCACGGTGAGGGCGGTCGGCCCTGTCGAGCGGCGGTGGCCCAAGGGGCGGGGCGGTCGTCATCAAACAGTTACCCAGCCTGCGGGTTACTTGTCGCCCGCAGCAATAAGGAACTTCTGTGTGAAGACATCGGGAATGCTGACGTTGCCGGTGATTATGCCTGCCGTCTTGTAGAGCTCGTACACCTCTGTGAAGGCTTTGGAGTCCACCCACAACAGCCCGTTCTTGGCTGCGTCCCCGCCGTTGATGAGAGGTACCGACACTGTGGCCGAGGCCTCTTCGTTCTTGAGCACAGCCTGGGTCTGGGTGTGGTAGAGGTCCCAGGTGAGCTTGGCTGCTGCTTTGGGGTTGGCGCAGAAGTCCTTCCATCCTTTGAGGTCCGCTTTCAGCCAGGCCGTCACCAGGTCAGGGTTCGCCGCGAGATAGGACGATTTCGAGAAGTAGGCGTTGCCGTAGTCGGGGTCGCCGAGTTTGTCGAAATAGACGATGGTCACGTCGTAGCCGGCCTGTTGCATGTCAAGGCCCTGCTCGGTCCCGTAGCCGAGGTATGCGTCGACCTGGCCCGAGGTGAGCACCGACGGGTCCGTGCCGACCACGACGAGGGTGACATCGCTGGGGTCCACCCCGGCGCGCTTAAGCATGGCTTGTAGTAGCTGTTGCTCCCCGTTGGGCAGGCCGACCTTCTTGCCCTTGAGTGAGGCGAGGGTGGTGAGGTTGTTCTTTTTGAGCGCCATGAGGGCATTTGGAGTGCTCTGGTAGATGGTCCCGAAGCTCTTCAGCGGGATGCCCTTGCTCACCGCGGTCAAGATGTCCGACCCGTTTGCGTCGGCCATGTCGACCTGACCGCTCTCGACCAGCGTCAGGCCGTCGATGTTGTCGCCTCCCGAAAGAAAGACGGCATCAATACCTTCTTCCTTGAAGTACCCGTTCTGTAGGGCGACAAAGTGGCCCCCGAACTGGGCCAGTTTCAGCCATCCCAATTGGAACGTGACCTTCTCCAGCATCTTGGCCGCCGGTTGGCGGGAGGCACCGGCCGCGGTGGCTGTCACCAGGCCTCCCGCCGACAATGCCACGGCTGTGCCCGCGGCCAGGGCACCCCCGCGCAACAGGAAGTCTCTTCTCGATAAAGGGCTACTCGTGGACATCTGCTCTCCTTTTCGGCAATTTGGCTTGGGGCGGCTTCGTCCCGCCCCGGCTTACGGGATGGGCGGTACCGTTTATGTCGAGGTCGCGACCCCTCGCTTCTTGGCCAGGACCCAGTCGCCTACGGCGATCGGGGCGGCGTTGAGATCGACGAAGGAAGTAACGACCCTTTCGTCGCTTGGGCGGTAGAAAAAAGGCACCGAGATCCGGGCTGTTGTCGCCGGGGTAGTAGTCTCGGCCACCGTCACCTGGTGTGGAGCGGCCCGCCAGCGGCCCCCGCTCAGGTACGTGAGCAGCTCGCCCACGTTGACGACATAGGTGCCGGGTTCGGGTGCTACCGCGTGCCAACTGCCGTCGGCGGACTGAACTGACAGACCACCGACCCGGCTTTGATCTTGGTGGAGGATCGTGAAGATGGTGAGGTCGCGGTGCGCCGCGTTGTATATGGGGGCGCCGCCCTCTGCATCGGCGACGGGGGGGTAGTAGTTGGCGGCCAGGTCGGCCCAGTTGCCCCCGAGCACGGCGAACCATTCCTTCTCGGGGATCCCGAGAAGGTGAGCCAGGGCCCGGCCCAGGAGCACCGAGGTCTCCTGCATGGCCCGGTAGTAGTCGTGCCAAGTTGCCACGAATTCGGCGGGCATTTCGGGCCACAGCCGGCAGCCGGCGAGAGCGGCCTCGCGTTCGTCGTCCGCCGGCAGGGGGACTGCGCCGTCGACACCGTGGGCCCTTAGGGTGGGCGCCACCCGGGGGCCGATGTGGAACATCTCCTTGTGGTCGGCCGAGCCGTACTGGCCTAAGAACTCGCCTCCGCACCAGCCGACGTACTGGTCTTCCACGTAGCGGTAACCCGCCTTCACCTCAAAGGGGAGTTCGAAGAACCTAGACGTCACCTGGTGCATCGTGGCGATGAGATCTTCGGTTACAGGCAGGTCGGCGAGCCGGAAGGCGCCCGGGTCGCTCAGAGCCTCGTCGAAGGCATCAAGCACGCCCGAGCCCGCCGACGCGTCCAGGGCGTCGACTAGCTCAGGTAGGGAAAAGGTGGCGACAGTCATGGCCGGCGCCGCGACCAAACCGGGTTGTAATCCACGCCGTAAACGTAGCGGTCATTTATTTCGGGAAAATGAACGGGGTATTATCGTTGTGTACACGCACAATAGGCGACATTACCGCGGCCATTTGCCCGGCGCGCTGAGCACGCTGGGAGTTGGGGTCGACATTGTAATTACACCGCGTCGACCAGACGATAATCAATTTGCACCCATTACCCGCTTTTCCCGCGCTGCGAACGAAATCAGGGCCCGTTAGCCCGGTCCAAATTCGGGCCGGGGCGAAGGCCTCGGGTCGGAGGCTTCGCAGTCCCGATTATGACCTATTATCGGTCGCTGACGCTGCTGAGCGGTCACTAATCAATGTAGTGCCGAGCGCGACAAGAGTCAATTTGCCCCAGCGGGCGCCTGTTGGCTCAGCTCGGCGGTCAGTTGAGCTCGCCGCTTAGGCTGGCTCGCTCCACAAGTTCGCGCGCTGCGCCGGCGACCAAGGCCGCCGTGCTGAGCTCGTCGAGAGCCTGGGCGCAGATCACACCGACGCTCATGGTGGCAGCGCCGGGGACGAGCGCCATGGGCACGGCTAGGCCCCAGGTCCCGGCCAGGATCTCACCCACGCTCACGGCGTAGCCCGACCGGCGGGCCTCGGTCACTTCCTTTCGCTCCCCGGGCACGGGCGGGTTCCCGGCCAGGATGGCCATTCCCTCGGCCCCTTGATGGAGCAGGTGACGGGAGCCGAGCCGGAACGAAAGACGCAGGTCAGTGCGCATAGGCTCGACCACACTGATGACCATGGCGTGGTCGGCATCGCGCATGACCAATACCACCGTCGCACCCACCTTGTCGGCCAGGCCGCGCAGCACGCCGGCAGCGATCTCGCGCAGGTCAGAGCGGACTGCCTTGCCCAAGGCGATGAGCTCGGGGCCGAGCCGGTAGGTACGCGACCCGGTGCGCTCAACGTACCGGGCCTCTTCCAAGGTGGCGAGCAGCCGTGTGACGATTGCCCGAGGCAGTCCGAGGGTGCGGACGAGCTCGGCCACCGACAACCCGTCAGGCGCCTCGCGCAGAGCGCTCAGGATGCTGATCCCGCGAGCCAGCGTCTGCGAGCCCCGCCGAGGACCTGTTTGCTCTCTGCTTTCCAAGCTGCCTCCGCTGCCGTGCCGCCGTCCCGAGCCGGTGAATGTGGTCCGGCAGTTTCATCGGGGTGCGAGCGCCCCGATATTAGACGGGCGACAGGCCCGAAATGCCACGAACCGGTAATGTCGCGAAATGGGCACCCTTCCTATCGATCTCCGCAGTGACACCGTGACCCAGCCCGATGAGGGAATGCGCCGCGCCATTTATGAGGCGGAGGTCGGGGACGACCATCGCGGCGAAGACCCGACAATGCAGGCGCTGGAGGAACACGTTGCCGCCACTTTGGGGCACGAAGCGGCGGTTTTCGTGCCATCGGGGACAATGGGAAATAATATTGCCCTCCGGCTCGTAGCCGTACCCGGGACCGAGGTGCTGGCGGACACCGAATGCCACGTGGTTTCCTACGAGATGGGGGCCCTGGCCGCCATCGGCGGCGTCCAGACACGTACTTTCGTGAGCCAACGCGGCATCGTCTCACCCGCCGCCCTGGCGCCCCTCGTAAGCGTCGATCCCGAGGGGCCCAACGTCAACGGTGACAACTATGCCCGGGTGGTGACGAGCGCGGTGGCTATCGAGAACACCCACGTCCGCTCGGGTGGGCGAGCTTGGCGGCTGGCCGAGGTCGACGCCCTGGCCGATTTCTTGGGTGCTAACTCGGTTGCCCTGCACTGTGACGGGGCGCGCCTCTGGAACGCGGCCGTGGCTACCGGTACCCCACTGTTCGAATACGGCCGGCGTTGCACGACTCTTTCTGTCTGCTTGTCCAAGGGCCTCGGCGCCCCGGTCGGCTCGCTTGTCGTAACCGACGCCGCCCGGGCCGAAAAAGCTCGGGCGTTGCGGCGCCAGATGGGCGGTACGATGCGCCAGTCAGGTGTCCTGGCCGCGGCCGGCCTGTACGCCCTAAAGCACAATGTCGACCGCCTGGCCGAGGACCATGCCCGGGCGGCAATGCTGGCGCGACAGCTGGCAGAGGCGGCCCCCGGGAGCGTCGACGTGACGGCGGCGGAAACCAACATCGTCCTTTTTGAGGTGCGGGCAGCCAACGCCTTCGTGGCAAAGGCGCGGGCCGATGGTGTGCTGGTCGGTGCCATCTCGCCAACGGTCGTGCGGGCGATGACCCACCTCGATGTCGACGACGGCCAAGTGGTACGGGCCGCCGAAGTACTCGCCAAATTGCTCGAACAAGACGTGAGCGCGTAGCGCGTGGCCCCGCACAACGGCCCCGGAGTGTTCCAGAGCCGGCCCATGGCGATCGGCTTCCGGGGCGCGGCGTCCAGCCCCCATGGGCTGGCGTCGCAGGCGGCCATTGCTGCGATGCGCAACGGTGGCAATGCAGTCGACGCCGCAGTGACGGCGGCAGCCGTGGCGACGGTTGCCCAGCCTTTTTCGAGCAGCGTGGGCGGAGTGGGGTGGGCCAGCGTGTACGACGCCGCCTCAGGCCAAACCGAAGTCCTGCGATTCCTGGGGGCTGTCCCCATGGCCCTCGACCCCGGGCAGTTCGACCCTGACCCTGCCGGTTTGGTTGACTGGCGCCGGCTGGAAAGGTCGGCATCGCCGTTACTGGGTACCCTGACGCCGAGTGTCGTCCCGGGGTGGGCGGAGCTCTTGGCCCGCCGGGGGACCTTGTCCCTCGCAGAGGCCCTTGAGCCGGCCATCGCGCTGGCTGCCGAGGGAGTGCCGGTATCGGAACTTTTGCGGACGAACACGGTGGTCAACGCACAGCGGCTCCGGCGGTGGCCGGAAGGCGCCCGGACCTACCTCGACAACGGCGAGCCATTTCGGGTCGGGGCTCGCTTGTCCCAACCCGATCTCGCAGCCACCCTGGCCCGGATTGCCGACAATGGGCCGGCCGAAATGGTGGACGGCCGAACGGGCCGGGCCATGGTGGAGATGTACGAGGCTCATGGCGGGGCGCTGCGGGCCGCGGACCTGGAACAGTTGCGCCCTGTTTGGGGAGCGCCCCTTGTCACAAGCTTCCGGGACCACCTGGTGCATGCTGCACCGGCACCCTTCGGGGACGTGGCCTTTGTCTCCGGCCTCCAGATCCTGGACGGGTTTGGCGCCCTTTGCCGGCCCCCTCGACCCGGCTTATGTCCACGCGAGCATCGAGTCAGCGAAGCTCGTCCACGCCGACCGCCAATACCGCCTGGGGCCGGACGTTGACGCCGCCGCTATCGGTCGGCTCATTAGCCCGGCCTATACGCTCAGCCAGCGGGCGAGGATCGGCGGCCGGTCCGGTCCGGCTGCTGTCTCGGGGCCTCCTCACGAGGACACCATCACCCTGGCCACTGTTGACGAGGCCGGCAACGCCGCCCACCTCATGCAGACGGTGGGCACCTTTTTCGGCACCGGGGCCGTGGTCCCGGGCACGGGCGTGCTCATGAACAGCAGCTTGTACTTCGCCTATGCCGACCCGTCAGTGGCCAACCGCGTCGTGCCCGGGCAACCGATCGAACAAAACCCTTGCCTGGCAATGGTGTTCGACCCCGCCGGCCAGCTCCGGCTGGTAGCGGGGAGCCCGGGAGGACGGGCGCGAGTGGAGACCGTGCGCCAGCTGCTCCTCAACGTCCTCGAGTTCGGGATGAACGTCCAACAGGCAGTTGACGCAGGGCGCTTCCTGGCTTCGCTCGATGGCGCCTCGATCGATTTCGAGGCCCGCTACGGCGAGGTGGGCGCCGCACTGCGCCAGGAGCTGGAAGCCCGAGGTCACGTTGTGTTGGTCAAAGAGGAGGCGTTCGGCAGCGGCCAGGCCATTTTCATCGACGCGACAACTGGCGCGCGTATGGCAGGAGCCGATTGGCGGCGAGAGTCGGTCGCACTGGCGTACTGAGTGGGCGGCCCTCTGCAACGCCAGCTGCGCAGACCGGCTACGCAGACCGCCGACGCCGAGCCCGGCTAACCTTCGGCGTCCTGTCGGGCCCAAAAAGACGGTTGGCGACGGCCCCGAGGTGAGTGGTCATGGCTGCAACGGCTGCGGCACCGTGCCCGCCTGCAATGGCCCGCAGGATGGCCCTGTGCTCTTCCAGCTGGCAGGTGCGGGTCTCGGGGTTACGCACGACGATCCCGTCGACAAGTGCCCACATAGGGTGTTCTGCGGCGTTGACGAGGTGACTGGTAAGGCCGGCCAGGACCGAATTGCCGCAGCACGCAGCCAGCTCACGGTGGAAGGCGAGCGATAAGGCGACGAAGTGGTCGAGACGGCCCGGCTCACCGGACTCGCTCTCTCGTTGAGCCTCGTCAACCAGCCGTTCCAGACGCTCCACATCGGCGGGCCGGATGCGCATTGAACACAGCTGGACGACTGCTGGTTCAATGATCTGGCGAGCGTGCAGGAGCTCACGGGGGGACGAGTCAACCGGAGGAGCGACCGAGTTGGCCGATGGGACGCCGAGGCCGGTCAGGTAAGTGCCCGAGCCCGGGCGGACCTCGACAACCCCTCCGAGTTCCAGGGCCAGCATGGCCTCCCGCACGGTGGCGCGGCTGACCTCGCAGCGCTCGGCCAGCTCCCGCTCGTTCGGCAGCCTGTCACCGACGCCGATGGTGCCAACGGCAACGGCGCGCAGGACCTCTTCAGCCACGTCGAGGTACCGCCGGCGTTCGCTCAACTGCACCGCGCCGTCAGCCCGGTCGCGTCCGTCAGCCCGATCGCGTCCGTCAGCCCGATCGCGTCCGTCGCGCAGCACCTCGCCCGCGAGCCTCTGCTGTTCCACCGTCACTAGGGTCTCGCACTCGCCGTCGGGTCTGCAATCCCGCACCCGGTCAGGCCGCGCCGACGCGAACGATGGCGGCGATAGGGGCTTGGCCGGGCGGGGCTTGGTGCTCCGTGCCGCCCGACACAAAGATCCGGGGGTCGCCGGTGACCGAAGCAATCACTGCGCCGACGGCGGCCCTGGCGTGGCGTTCGTAATTTATGTCAGCGTCAGAGAGCATCGTGGTGCGCTGCCCCCGCAGGCGGCCACCCGGGGGTGCCTCAGCCTTGGCGAACACGGCGGCAATTTGCTTTTGGGCGTGTGCGTCGGGTTCGCAATCGAACTCGAGCCCGGCGGCGCGAAGGGCGGCCCGGATCCCCGCGACATCGACCGCATCTTGCAGGCAAGCATGGCCGACCCGGTAGTCGCCGGTAGCGTCGCGCCGAGTTGGCGAAGATGACCACTTCGCAATCGGTCAGCTCGCCACCCGCGGATGTGGACGTAACCGCCGAAAAAAGGCTCATATCTCGGGCAATAATTTCGTCGTTGACGAGCTCGGGTCCGATCTCGCCCAAGGCGATCCCCACTCCCAAGGCAGTCGCTCCCCGTGCGTAAGCCTTGGAGCGGTTGGGGTCGTCTGTCACGGCACGCTGGCCACGGGCAGCGGCGTCGGCCAGACCAGCCGGTGTCAAGAGCGGGCCCTTCACCTGGACGTAGTGCACGGCACTGGGGCCGACCCGGAGCTCCTCCAGGCCCCGGCGAACGGCGTCGGCCACCTCGAGGACCTCGGCCATGCGGCCGACCTCCTCGGGAAGGAACGAACGGGTGCGCTGTACCGACAGGGCGAGGCGTTCAGGGCCCACGCCGGCAGTGTGGGCCTCAGTCGTGACCGGCCCCGAACTGGTGGTTTCGCGAGTGAAGACAGTCATGTGGGGCGAGAGCACCCCTTCACAGCCACCGGACCAAACCAGGGCGACCCGTTGCAGGATTTCTGGCCCAGGAAGTTGCAGGATCTCGCTCAGCAGCCCGCTGACTTGGGCTGTCGCCAGCGCTCGGGTGAAATCGTTGGCCCCTCCGTTACCCTCGGTTTTCCCAATGCAGGCGACGATCGTCTCTGGGTTCACCTCGCCGCCGTCGATGAGACGGCGCAGCCCGCTCACGTCACCGGGATGGTCCATCGAAATTCTGTGGACACCGACTTTCATTGGCGCACCTCATTGTCGGTTGGCACGCCGTCGTCGACCACGTTGACCACGTAGTTCCGTAGGGTACCAATTGGACCGGCCCGGCACTCTATAACGTCGCCCGGGCCTAGGAAACGAGGCGGGACGGTCTGGTAACCGCACCCTCCTGGCGTCCCGAGGCTGATTACGTCGCCCGGCTCCAGGGTGATGCCTTTCGATAGCTCGGCGATGGCAACCTCGGGCGGGAACAACATGTTGCCTGCCGCCTCCGATTGGCGAAGCTCTCCATTGACTTCGAGCTCCAGTAGTACCTCGCCCAACATTGGCATCTCGTCTGCGGTCACGATGGCCGGGCCCATCGGGCAGTAGCTGTCCAGCCCCTTCCCGTAGAAGAACTGGCTCGTCCGCCACTGAAGGTCCCGAGCGCTGACATCGTTCACGATCGTGAAACCGAAGATGTGCTCGTGGACATCCTGCGGGGCGACCCACGTCCCCCGTTTGCCGATAACGACAGCCAGCTCGACTTCGAAGTCGAGCTTGTGGGTCAGGCGGGGATCATAAATAACGGCGTCGCCGGGCCCGATGACGGCCGTAACGGGCTTTGAAAAAAATAACGGGATAGTTGGGATTTCGATCGGCTGGCCCAGGGCTACGGCATTTTGCTCCACGTGGGAGCGATAGTTCAGCCCGACGCAGAACACGTTCTTGGTCGGGCGCGGGATGGGCGCCGCCAATCGCACCGAGCTGAGGGGGTATGAAAACTCCTTCTCGGGGCCGGCGTGGGGGGCGTCACCGGCACCTAGACGACCAGCACCTAGACGACCAGACAAGTTGGCGCAGAGGTCAGTCGCCCAGCGCAGGCGGGACTGCCCGGTGGCCACCAGGCTCAACATGGTGGCAAAGGCGGGGTCGTCCCCACTGGCGGCGAGAAGGTCTATTACATGGCCCTCGACGAGGGCGCCGACGCGGCTGCCCTGGTCGGGAGGCGAAAAGGTGACCAGCTTCATGGTGCTCCAATCTCGGCCGGCGCCCGTCCGGGCGTGGCGGTCCCGGGTCGTTGGGGTGTCCCCGGTCCGGCCAGCCCGGCGAGCTTGAGAGCGTGCCACACGGTCACTGCGATGCTGTCGAGGACGGGTACCTGCAGCTGTTGCTCGAGGGCGGCGACAATGCCGGCACCTCCGAGGTTGGTGCAGGCGATCATGAAACCGTCGACGTCGCTGGTGGCGCAGGCGAGGGCCAAAGCTGAGATTTCCTCTTCGGTAACCAAACCGAATGCGTGGTTATCGCTAAGGCTTAGGTGGCGCTCGGCCACGACTGTAATCCCGGCTTCGGCGCACGTGGCCACGATGCGGTCCACTACCTCGCTCAAGTACGGGGTAACCAGGGCGCAGCGCCGCACCCCTAAAGTCGCACAAGCGTCAAACAGAGCGAGTGCGGTGGTTGTCGCGGGGACCGAGGTGGCCTTGGTCAATTCCTCGCATAGGGCGCGGTCGTGCTCGAGGCCGAGCCACAAGCCCGAGGTCCCGGCCCACACCAACAGATCGGGACGGGCGTCAGCCAATAACAATGCGGCGGCGCGCATGGGGGCGCTACCGAACTGCGCCTGCGACTCCGAGCCCAGGCTGACCGAGGTGACACGCGCTCGGCTCATGTGGATGGTCACATCGCTCTTGGGTAGGTACATCTCGGCGACCGCCGGTTCGAAGGCGGTGTTGGAGGATGGGACGATCATCCCGATCCGCAGCGGGGCCGTGGTCATGTCCCGACCGAGGATGCCCGCCGGACGCCGGCGAAGGGGTAGCGCTCGCGGAAGGTGGCGGCCGCTTGTTCGAAAGTCACGAAGTGAGCGTCAGAGTGACTTTGCCAGTAGCCGATAAGTCGTTCGAGCATGAGCAGTACCTGCGGGCGCCCGCTGACGTCAGGGTGGAGCGTTACGGGGAAAACCCCGTAGTCAAGGTGTTCGTACACCCAGTCGAACTGGTCCCGCCACATCATCTCTATGTCGCGGGGGCTGACAAAGCCGTGACTGTTGGGCGATTGCTTTATGAACATCATGGGGGGCAGGTCGTCGACGTACCAGTTACCACAAAACTCGACAAGGTCTACTTCCGGGCCGCGCTCCAGCGGCTTCATCCACTCTGCGGCATCGACGCTGTAATCGACATTTGTCCAGCGATCTCCGACGCGGGCGTAAAAAGGGACGAAGTCATTGTAGTTTTGGGAGTGGTCGTAGAGGAACCCGTGCTCGACCAGCATGGCAGCCGTGCGCTCAGACATTTCCCACCAGGGGGCCACATAGCCACGAGGCGAGCGCCCAGTCAGCCTCTCGATGAGGGCGATCGAATGTTGGAGAACGTCACGTTCCTGTGCTGCGCTCATGGATATGGGGTTTTCGTGTGAGTACCCGTGGGCACCGATCTCGTGCCCGGCCTGGGCCACGGCCGCCATCTCGTCGGGGAAGGTTTCCAGGGAATGACCGGGCACAAACCATGTGGTGGCTATCCCGGTCCGCTCGAACAGCTTCAAAAGGCGGGGGCTGCCCACCTCACCGGCAAACATGCCTCGCTGGATGTCGTTAGGCGAGTCCTGGCCTCCGTAGGACCCGAGCCAGCCGGCCACCGCGTCTACGTCTACGCCTATACATATTTCGATCCGCTTGCTTGGAGCACTCAAGGCTCGGTCCCTCTTTCTGGTTGGGTTATCGTCTTGCGTGCGGCGCGCTCAGGGGCGCTTCGGTGCACGGTGACCTCGGTGACGGCCGTTGGGGAGGCTGTCGCGGTGAACAGGCTCACCGGGCCCGCCCCGGCGGTGGGCACGGGCGCCAGGCCGGTGCTCTCCAGATGTAGCGAAATCTCTGTCATCAGGGGTTGTGCGACCAGACGCGGCGCCCGCCATGAGTGTTAGAAGGTGCTGAACAGATTCGCTGCGCCCCTCGCCAAAAGCGACCAGCAGAGCCGTGCGTACGCCGTCGCGCACTTCGAGCCAGTCGGGGCGGCACCGCGAACGAGCGACCAACGCGCGTCGAGCCGCCCCGCGAGGGGGCGGTCGGGCACCGGCTCGTTCGTCGTGTACTCATCGACGGCGAACCCGCTGAAGCGGCTCCCGCTTGTGACCAGTAACTCCAAGTCGTCAAGGCCCGAGCGGGTTTCGATCACGTCCCCGTGCGCCGTCGCCAAGGCTCGGTCGGTGCTGCGCGGCCCCCCCACGTAAGTGGCGCCGAACCGTTGCCAGCCGTGCCGGAGCAATTCGACGGTTATCTCGGGGAAGTAGGGGTACGCCTGCTGCAGGTCGCTAACCACCGCGACGGCCAGTTCCTCGATGGGGGCCGGATAGCTGCGGCCCAGTACCGATAACGCCCGGTTGCGCTGGGCGTCGCTCGTAACGACGCGCCTGTTGTCCCCTGCCGCGTAGCACTCGTCGATCCCACCGCTCGCCATTATCGAGATGGTCAGGTCGGTCACCTCGTTGCTGCCGGTGGCTTCGGTGAAGGCGATCACCCGGGCCTGCTGCTTCCCGTAGGAGCGGGCACCGAGCTGGGCCGCCATCAGGCTCACGAGAACACCCGCCGGTGCATGGCCGACTCAAGGGACCCGACCACCTCGTAAAACACAAGCGAAACGGCGCTTATTAGCGCCACACTCGCCCACAGTGTGAGGAAGTCTGAGCCGATCAGAGCGGCCGCCATAAGGTGGCCGATGCCTGTGCCGGTAAGGAGCCACTCGGCCAGGACAGCCCCGAGAATGGCGCCCGGCATGGCGATCTTGGCGGCCGCGAAGATGCTTGGTACGGCGTAGCGGGCACGAACGTGCCAAAGGGTACCGGCCGCCGACAGGTTGAAGGCCCGGGCCAGCTCAATTGACTGTGGTGGAGCGGTCTCCAGGCCCGAGGTGACAAGGACCAAGGACGGGACGAAAGTGACAATGGCGGCCACAACGGTGACGCCAAGGACACCCTGCCCGAAGACCAAGGCGATTAGCGGCGTCATAGCGATAAGCGGTACTGACCGCAGGACCATGACCATCGGCATAACGACCGCACGCGCCCTGCTGAGCTGCACCAGGACCGCCGCTCCTGCCAGAGCGAACACCGTGCCCAGTACCCAGCCCAGCATGGCGTCGCGCAGGGTTACCCCCAGGGCTGCGAAGATCGTGCCACGGTTGGTCGCCGCGCCCTGGCCGGTGACCAGGAACGACCACACTGCTGCGGGAGACTTGGCCAGGTACGAGGACAGGCCGAGGATCCGGATCCCGGCCGCCCAGAGCGCCACCACAATGGCGAGGGCGAGAATCGGCCCGGTCAAATCCGCCAGCGCCCGCGCCCATTTCCCGCGGGGCCGCAGCGAAGAAGGGCCGGCGGCCATGGCCGTTCCCGTCGGGGGTGAGCCGCTGAGCCCGCGGACCACCAATGTGGTCAAGGCGTAGGCGGCACCGGAGACGATCGTCGCCTCGATACCGATTGCCCATGTGCGGGTCACTTGGAACGACTCTTCCGCGCTGACCATCGCTACCCCCAGCCCGCTCACTCCACCGAGGTACTCGCCGATGATGGCGCCCAGGACCGCCGCCGGGGCGGACAACGCCAAGCCGCCGCCGGCGCTGGGCAAGGCGGCCCGCAAACGGACCCGCAGCAGCTCAGTCATCTGTCCTCCGCCGCTCGCGCGCACGACGTCCAATGACGCTTGGTCAGCCGCTGCGAGCCCGTTCATCCAGGCGATCAGGCTCACGAAGAACACCGACAGCGCGGCGATGGACACCTTGGCGGCGTCGGGGCTAATAAAGATGAGGATCAATGGGCCGATGGCTACGGTGGGCACGCAATAGGTAATGGCGCCCAGCTGCTGTAGCGGCCGGCTGACCTGGGGGACGAAAAGCGCTAGGGCGGCGAGAACGATGGCGGCACCGTTGCCGATGAGCCACCCACGCACCGCTTCCCACAGGGTGGTCAGCAGGTTGGAAAAGTAAAAGTTGTCGTCGACCATCGTCGTGAGCACCGCGCTGGGCGCAGGGACCACGTGGCGCCCCGGGAATACCAACGAGGTCAGGAGCTGCCAGACCAATAGGAGCGCCAGCGCCCCTCCAGTACCTTCCAGCCAGGTTTTGGGCGGGACGAACGCGACGCGTCGGCGCACCGGCGCCAGGGCAACCGTCAATTTGGTGCACCCACGTCGTCGCCCGGGCCATACCCTCAGAGAAGAGCAACGTGGACACCTGGTCGCAGAGCGCGTGGAACTCGGGCGAGTGCAACAGAGCGGCGTCCCGCGGGCGGGGGAGGTCGATGGGGACGCAGTCGAGCACCCGGCCTGGCCGAGGGGCCAGGACGGCGATGCTGTCGGCCAAGAACACCGCTTCCGCTATGGAGTGGGTAACCAGCACGGTGGTCGGCATTTGCTCCTGCCAGATGCGGAGGAGCTCGATGTTGAGGCGCTGGCGGGTCATTTCGTCGAGTGCACCGAAAGGCTCATCGAGAAGCAAGACCCGGGGACGCAGGACCAGGGAACGGGCAATGGCCACCCTCTGTCTCATCCCCCCTGACAGTTGAGCGGGCTTAGCACCCTCGAAGCCCTTCAGCCCTACCAGTTCGATGAGCTCGCTTACGGCTTTGTCATCCGGGCCCTGTCCGGCGACCTGCAGCGGGAAGCGGACGTTGTCGTAGACGGACCGCCAGGGGAGCAGTGCGGGGTCCTGAAAGGCCACACCTATGTGGTGTTGCTTGCGAGCCACCTCTGGGCTCTCGCCATGGACCAGCACTGACCCCGAGCTTGGTGACTCCAGGTCGCCGACGATCCGCAGCAGGGTCGATTTCCCGCAGCCCGACGGCCCGATCAGGACCAAGAACGAACTGCGGGGAATATCAAGGGAAACGTCCTTTAGGGCAACGAGTTCGTGCCTTTTCACCTTGAACACCTTGTTGACGTGGTCGATCCGGATGCCAGAAGTGGTAGGAAGCTCGGAGCTTGTCCGGACAGTCGCACCGGCGCCGGTTGCCAAATGCCCAGTGTCCACGGTCGGCGGGGCTATCTCGTCCCGTTGTGGAGCAGTCGTGGAATTGACCGGCACCTCATCGCTCGCCGAAGGCGCAAGCCCATCCCCGAAGGCCGCTGCCACGTCCGGTCATTTGACGAGCCCGTCTTTGTAGACTTCGGTCAGGATCTCGTTGGTGAACATGGAAGCCGTGGCTTTTGTGCCGCCCAGGACCATCGAGTGCACGCTTGAGGCCACAGTTGCCGGTGACATCCAGAAAAGGCCGTGCGCTGCGGTGTCCGGAGTTCTTACCAGCTGCCTCTCGGTGATGACCGCTTTGTACTCCTGTTCAAAGATGAGGCCGAGCGATTTACCGTATACATCGACGGCTAAGGTCGCGGCGGTGTGGGGGGAAGCAAGGGCCGCCTTCCATCCCAGGGCCTCACCCTTCATCAGCCCCACGATCTGTTGTTTCTTGACGGGGTCAGCCAGGTCAGCAGTCCTGGCTATGTAAACGTCGTCGACGATCGGGTAACCGAAGTCGGCGAGCAAGAAGGCGTACGTAGGGACGCCCTGCACGTCGAGCGCGATCGGTTCGTTGGTGTAGTTGCCCATCAGGCCGTCGATCTGGCCGTCCGCCAGCGGTTGGGTAGAGAACTCGACAGTATTGACTTTTATCGAGCTCGCCTTGATCTTTTCCGCCTCCAGGAAGGCCGTCCAGATCGGCAGGTTCGTGTCCGACACCCCGATCGTCTTGCCAATCATTTCCTGGGGCGTACGGATCGGGTGGCTGGCCTTGGAAACGATGCAGGTCGGGCTTTTTTGGAAGGCGGCACCAATGACCTTGAGAGGCGCCCCGTTTATGATCGCCTCGATGCCTTCGTCGGTGTGGGTAACTCCCACCAGAGCTTTGCCGCTGACCACGACCGGCTCCGGGGCCAAGTTGGGGCCACCGGGCAGCACGGTGACGTTTAGGCCTTGTTGCTTGTAGTAACCGTTCGCTAAGGCCATTATCGACCCTGCGAACTGCACGTTTTCCAAATAGCAGAGCTGGATGGAGACGTTGGCAAGAGCCGACGCATCTGCGGCGGCGGAGGCGAAGCGGCCCAGGCCACCGAGCAGGTCGGGGGCCAGGACGGCGCCGGCGGCCAAAACACCGGTCTTTTGCAGCAGCGACCGCCGCGACAGCGGCTTAGAGAAGGCGGTGTGCGCCCCGGTCTGTTCGTTGACGCTTCTTTGAGCCATGGGTGCTCCCCTTTGTGGGTTGAGTTCGGCTGGGCGCCGGGTGTCCTACGGACGTGGCTCAAAGCTAAGAGGACGTTGTTTCGGCACTGTGTTGCTCACATGAACTGCTTATGGACAAAGCGGCCTGACCAATTTGGGCTCTCCGGGCGAGCCGGCCTGCCCGCTTTAGGGGGGACCGGGGGCCTCACCTCACCGTGTAGCCACCGTCGACCGCGAAGTTCGCCCCGATGACGGAGCTGGCTTCGGGCGAGAGCAGGAAGGCGACCGCCGCCGCGATCTCCTCGGGCTCAACGAGACGTCCGTGGAGCTGCGTCGCCACCGCGTCTTTTTGTGCTTTTCCCGGGTCGGCGCTCGTCCCCAGCGTCTCCATCAGCATCGGCGTACGCGTCGGCCCGGGCTCACGGCGTTGACACGGATCCCGTCGGCGGCGAGGTCGATCGCCATGGCCTGGGTAAGGGACAGGACGGCACCTTTGGTCGAGCAGTAAGCGGCCAGGTCGGGTTGAGCCACCACCCCAAGGTTCGAGCCGATTGTGACCACCGAGCCGCCGCCGGCGGCGCGGAGGTGGGGGATAGCTGCCCGCACCGTCGTCATGATGCCGAACACGTTGACGTCGAACTGCGCCTTCCAATCGTCCAGGGAAGCTGTCTCTACCGTCCCTCGGATGGCGATACCGGCGCAGCATACGACCCCGTCAATGCCTCCGAGACGACGCGCCGCCTCGTCGACTGCCACCCGGACGCCGTCCGCGTCCCGGACGTCGACACTGAGGGACATGCTGGCGGGGCTGGGGTCTTTGTCCTCGGTGATGTCCAGAGCTGCGACCTCTCCGCCGTCGGCCATCAGCCGGTCGACGACTGCGCGGCCAATCCCGGAGCGGGCCCCGGTGACGATGGCCCTGAGCGGGCCCGGGGCAGATGAAGTTGGCAAAGCGGCTCCCTTCGTTGATGGTTCAGAGTGCTGGATGGGCGACGGCCCAGTGGCGAGCGATGTCGACGCGCCGGCAGACCCAGACCCGGTCGTGGGCGACGATATGGTCGAGGAGGCGCTCCAAGGCGGCGGCGCGTGCGGGACGTCCGATGATGCGCCCGTGCAGGCCGACGGACAGCATCTTGGGGCTGCCCTCCTCTCCTTCCCGCCACAGCAGGTCGAACGCGTCGCGGCAGTGGCTCTCCCACTGGCTGGCGGTGGCGAACCCGCCCGGGACCGCCAGGCGCATGTCGTTTGTGTCCATCGTGTAAGGCACGACGAGATGGTGGCGGCCGGAGACCACTACCCAGTAAGGAAGGTCGTCTGCGTAGGAGTCCGCGTCGTAGAGGAAGCCTCCGTGCTCGACGACCAGGCGGCGGGTATTGGGCGAGTCTCGGCCCGTGTACCAGCCGAGGGGAGGCGAGCCCGTTATCTCGCCGAGCAACGCGACGGCCCGTGATAGGTGCTCGGCCTCGATGGTTTCGTCGACCTCTTGGTAGCTGAGCCAGCGCAACCCATGACCCGCCACCTCGTGGCCGGCCTGTTTGATGGCCGCAGCGGCGGCAGGGTTCCGGGCCAGCGCGGTGGCCACCGCGAACACGGTGAGGGGCAGGCCGCGGGCCTCGAAGGCACGCATCACCCGCCAGAAGCCGGCGCGGCTGCCGTACTCGTAAAGCGACTCCATGCTCATGTGGCGGCCCGGGAAGGCCTGGGCGCCGACCATCTCGGAAAGGAACGTCTCCGAGCTGTCGTCGCCGTCCAGGACGCTGCGCTCGCCCCCTTCTTCATAATTGAGGACGAACTGGACCGCTATGGAAGCCTCAGCGGGCCAGTGCGGGTGGGGCGGCGAGCCGGCGTAACCCACCAGGTCGCGTGGGTAGGCGGGGTACCCGGTCGAGGGACCAGAGCCGGACGTCACCGGTCGAGCCGTTCGTCAGCCAGGCGCAGGGCGCCGAGAAGGACTTCGGCCCCAACCACCAGGTCGTCTGGGGCTGTGGCCTCGGCCGGGTGGTGGCTCACCCCACCGATGCTGGGGACAAAGATCATGCCTATAGGCCCAGGGTTGCAATGCACTGGGCGTCGTGGCCCGCGCCACTGGCCAGCTCGATGGTCGCCAGGCCGAGCTGGCCGGCGGCGTCCGCGACGGCTCTTCTCAGCCTGGCGTCAGTGGGCACGGGCGCCGAGTAGGAGACGTCGGAAAGGGTGGCCTTCGTGGCGGTCTGGGCACCGATGTCGCTCACCTCTTGGCTGAGCCTGGCCCAGGCGTCGGCTAGGGCCGAGGCGTCGAGGCTGCGTATGTCGACGCTGACGGCGCAGCGCCCGGCGATCACGTTCGCGTTGCCCGGGCGGGCCTCGATTGCGCCGACGGTGGCCACAGCGACCGGGCCGGAGGTAGCGAGGCGCTGGACGGCCAGGACGGCATGTGCCGCCGCCACCAGGGCGTCGGCCCGAACGTCCATCGGGGTAGTCCCGGCGTGATTGGCGTGGCCCTCGAAGCGCGCCCAGCCACGTCTTGCTCCCGTGATGCCGCTGACCAGGCCGATGCGGGCCCCGGAGCGCTCGAGCACCGGGCCCTGTTCTATATGCAGCTCCAGGTACCCGGCCACGGGGCCCCAGACAGCGCTCGCGACCGGGAGCAGGCCACTGCCTTCCTCGGCCAAGCGGTCTGACAGGCGCCGGCCATCGGGGCCGAGTGCTCCCATGTCGATGGGCAGCCCGGCGGCCGCTCGAGACCCGGTAAACGGGGGCGCCACCACCCCCTCCTCGTTGGCCCAGGCCACAGCCCGGACCGGGTGGCGCAGCCGTTCGCCTGCTTCGGCCAGAGCCGCCACTATGGCGAAGGCCGCCACGGTCCCATAGGCCCCATCGAGCGGGCCCGCATCCACCACGCTGTCGAGGTGGCTACCCATGACAATCGGGGCCAGTCCGGCCACCGTCCCAGGCAGCTCGGCTATCAGGTTTGCGACCGCGTCGGGACGCGCGGTGAGCCCGGAGCCGGCGGCCCACCCGGAGAGGAGCGCGCGCGAGCAGCCCGGTCCTCGGCGGACCAGGCCAAGCGGGTTATCCCGCCGGCCGGAGTGCGCGCTGTGGCTGCCATTTCGTCCAGCTGGTCAAGCAGGACGGCGCCGTCAACGGTGGCCCTCGCAGTGCCGAGGCGACCGGCGGGTTTCACGGGACGGGGTCAGCGGTCAAGGTGGCGGCGACGGCAGCGTTGGCGGCGAGGAAGCGCAGATAGGCGCGGAACCCGCCCAGCTCGGAGATGTCGACCACACGCTCACCAGGGGCGAGCCGGGACGGGACCAGGAGCATTGCGTTTACCTTTTCGCCGTCGATCAGTTCGATGCGGCCGAACATGAGCTCTGGCGGTTCGGACGGCAATAGGCGGTCATGGAGCACCTCGTCGGGGATGTCGTAAAGCTCCCCTTCGATCACGCGGCCGCCGGTTGCCACTGGGTACAACCCCGGGAACTCGTCACGGACGGCAAAAAAACGGTACCGGGCGGCAGTGTTGGCCGGGCCAGGAACGTGGAGCCCCTATGGGCGGAGTGATCTTTCTGGCCCGACATGGCGGTGCCATTGAGGAACATCAGTGCCATTTGTCCACCTCAGACGTAGGTTCAGTAGTTCAGCGGGAGAGGGCGATTTCGGTCCCTAACCCTTTCTGGCGAGCAGCTGCCACCACCAGGCGGGCGGCGGCGATGTCCTGGACGGCTATCCCGACCGATTTGTAAAGGGTAATCTCCTGGTCGCTGGCCCGGCCCGGGCGCTCGTGCGTAACCAATTGGCCCAGTTCGTCGCGGAAGTGGGCCCTGTCTATCGCCTTTTCGGCCAAGGGGATCAGCAGGTCGCCCGACTTGTGGGTGACGACCTTGACGCTGTCGACGACCACGCGACTGCGCCGGATGCCTTCGGTGTCGATCTCGCGGTAATCCGGTCGGGGCGGCGACCCCACCGCGTTCAGGTGCAGCCCGGGGCGGAACCATTCGCCTTTGACAACCGGTATGGGAGACGGGGTAAGCGTACAGACGATGTCAGCCCCCTCCACGACACCTTGGGCAGAACCGCAGACCGTTGTCGGGAGTCCCTGCTGCGTGGCGAAGGCGGCGAAGGCGGCCGCCGTGGCTGGGCTGCGGCTCCAGACCAGGACGCTCGTAACCGGTCGCACGCAGCGGATGGCCAGAAGGTGGGCCCGGGCCAAGGCTCCCGCCCCGACGAAGCCCAATACGGCTGGGCCGGTGCGGGCGAGGTGCTTGGTCGCCACGGCTGACGCTGCCGCCGTGCGGTAGGCGGTTATCGCCGCCCCGTCCAAGAACGCCTCGCAGGACCCGGTAGCTGTGTCCACTAAAACGATCGTGGACTGTTGGGTGGGCTGCCCGCTACGGGCATTATCGGGTGTGTCGGTCAGTAGCTTCACCCCCCCGGCACCCTCGGGGATGGCTCCGACCATGGGGACCAAAAGGGCCGAAGAGCGCGGGACAGGGAGCGCCACGGGACCGAGGTCAGCGGCCTGGCCAGAGCTCATGGCCGCATGAGCCCGCTCGACCGCGTCGATCACCTGGCCCATGTCTAAGACGCTGGCGATCTCCGAGCGGGTCAGTACGAGCACGGCAAAGCGGCCCGGAGTGTTGCGGTGGCCGTCCCGGCCACGCGCCGGTCACCGCCACCAGTGCTGATGGCACCTATCGTTAGATGGGTGACGACGGACGGGAGCCGGGTACCGCGCCGTGACCGGATCGCCGATGCGATCCGCCAGGACATCATGTCCGGCCGGCTCAAGGCCGGGGAGCGGCTACCAGAGGAAGTGATAGCCAAGGAGCACCACGTCTCTCGTGTCCCGGTGCGCGAAGCCCTGCGGCGGCTGGAAAGCGAGGGTTTCGTCACCCTTATGCAGTTCAGTGGCGCTCGTGTCTCCGAAACGTCGTTGCGCGACAGCATCGAGCTGATGCAGGTGCGCCGGGGCCTCGAGGTCCTGGCAACCCGGTTGGCGGCCGATGCCCGCGGCGGGGAGCAGGCGGCAGCTTTGGTGGGCGTAGTCGAGCGGGGGAAGAAAGCGGCCCGGGAGCAGCGGATCGACGAATTGCCTGCGCTGATCATGGAGTTCCACGAGCTCATCGCCAAGGCGTCCGGCAACCGCCAACTGGAGGAGATGCTCAAGCGCGTCCTGCAGCGCATCTCATGGGCCTTCCTGCTCGACCTGCGGGAGCGGGTCGAGTCCTCGTGGCTGGACCACACGGTCATTGCGATGGCGGTGCTCGGCGGCTCTAGCTCCCAGGCCGGCTTCCTAATGGACGAACACATCAGCAAAGACGAACTCCTTTACCGCCGTAAGTACGGTGACTCGAACAGGGACAGCTCCGACAGCGACGACATCGCGGGTCGGATCCCCCCCTCTCCTACTGATCGTATACGTAATTGCCCTCGACCGGTCGCCCAGTTGCAGGACTGCCCGAATGTTAACGTGGCCGAAACGTGGGGTCGTATACAAATGAGGGATGGAGCGCCTCGCTATATCGGCCACGGCTCATGGCCTCAATTACCTCCCCGAGTACCATGCGTCATCCGCCGGCCTGTTCGGCCAGCTTGGCCTGGAGGTCACGGCCCGCCCCCGTGACCCGTGGACGGGCGTCCTTGACGACCTCGCCGACGGGTCCGCTGACGTGGCGCTGGGCGGTTTATGGGTCCCCGCTATGTACGCCGGCAAGGCGAGAGACCTGGTCGTCGTCGGCCAGCTGAACGCCCGTTTCCCGATGGTCGTTTTTACCCGCTCCCCGGTCACCGACTTCGAGTGGGCGTGGATGACCGGGCGCACAGTGCTGGTCCCCGGTGCCGGGGGCACCGCTCCCTACGAGTTCACCGCCGGGCTCATGAGGGAAGCCGGAGCCCCCCCGGCCGGGACGCGCTTCGTCCGCGACCTGTCGAGCGACATGCTGACGGAGTTGTTCGTGAAAGGGCTGGGCGACGCCATTTTGCTCGACCTGCTCAGCGCCACCAGGCTGGAGGACAGGGGCGTCGGCCATATGACGTGCCGTCTCGCCGAGGTGGGTGGGCCGATGCCCAACAGCGTGTACTACGTGCGCCGGGACCGCTTGGGCCCCTTGCACGACCGCCTTGTCGGCTTGCTCGGCGGCGTAGGCACCGCAATGGCACAGTTGAGGGCGGCCACGGTGCCACCCCAGGCTTTGCTGGCGAGCGAATGGCCCGACATCGGGCTCGGCGTCCTGGGTAAGGCGGCCGCCGAGCTGATGGCCAACGGGACCTGGTCGAGTACCCGCGTCGACCCCGCCGCCTGCGCCCGATGGGTGGCGATGCTGCACGCGGCGGGCGCTGTCGACCGGGAGGTTGCCTACGAGGAACTCGTGGACAACAGCGCCCTGGACGACGCCGAGTTGGCCCAGGTCCAATAGGGCACGATTCGCCATGCGTCTCCTCGTGATCAACATCAACACGAGTTCCGCCATGACCGAGCTGATCGCCGGTCAAGCTCGCGCAGCGGCTTCGCCAGGGACCGAGGTAGTGGCCGTGACCCCGCGCTTCGGCCCAGCGTCGGTGGAGAGCGTGCTGGAGAGCCACCTGGCCGCGCTGGGGGCCATCGATTGCGCCCTGCGAGAGGGCGCCGGCCACGACGCCGTGGTCCTGGCTGGCTTCGGGGAGCTCGGGCGCGAAGCGTTGCAAGAGATGCTCAGCGTCCCGGTGATCGACATCACCGACGCCGCCTCCCACGTGGCCTGCCTGCTCGGGCGGACCTTCGGCGTGGTGACCACGGTTGAGCGCGCAGTGCCCGCCATCGAGGACCGGCTGACCCTCAACGGGCTGCGCAGCCGGTGCGTGGGTGTGAGGGCCGTGGACCTGGCTGTCCTCGATCTCGAGGTCGACAAAGAGGCCACTGTCGGCGCGGTGACGGCTGCGGCGGCCAAAGCGGTCCGGGAGGACAGAGCTGAGGTGGTCTGCCTGGGCTGCGCGGGCATGGCTGGGATCGCCGAAGAGGTATCGCGCACCATTGGTGCCCCGGTGGTGGACGGGGTGACCGCGGCGGTCCGCCTGGCGGAGTCGCTCCACGGCCTAGGGCTGCGTACGAGCAAGGTGCGCACGTACGCCCCCAGCCCGCCGAAGGACATTCGCGGATGGCCGCTGTGAACAGCCTCACCCTTGGTAAGGCCGGTCCGCGGTGCTCGGCTCGTGGACAGTTCGTATACGACTCACCCCTTTGGGGATCCGCTAGTGGACCGTTTTTCAACCCCTGGAAGGCCCCAGGCGGCCAGTTAATACCCAGTTAACACTCCGGTCGTATACGAGAAACACTAGGCCCGTAGACCTAGCGGTAGCGGTCGGAGCTGGGCCGCTGAGCCCACCGGCAGCGCCGGACGGACATCTAGCCAGACCACCCCCATAGCGAGCCCTTGTTGACGTTGACCTCCGCTTACAAAAGAAAGGCCCACCACACATGCAATGGTCCGAAAGAAAAATGCAACGGTCTCATAGACATCTCGGCCGCAAGAGGAGAGTCCCGCCCTTGCTCATGGCCGTTGTCGCCACAGTGGCAGTGGTGGCACCGACAACCCTCGGTGCAGCCGGTACTGCAGACGCGGCGGCCTCAACAACCCTGGTGACGGCGTGGCCGGCTGACATCACGACTCTCGACCCGGCCAACCTGTCCACCAGTCAGGACCACGACCTGACCCTGAACCTCTACCAGACGCTGCTCTCGGAGAAGTTCGTGCAGCAGAGCAGCGGGTCGATCGAGTTCCAGGGAGCACAAGTGGCCCCGGAATTGGCACAGTCATGGACCCTCGGAGCGGACTCCATCACGTTCCATCTCCGACAAGGAGTGAAGTTCGCCGGGACCAACGACACCGTGACCGCCGAGGATGTGAGATGGAGCCTCGCCCGCATTTGGTCCACGCCGGGGGCTGGTGACCTCGAGGCAAACGGCCTTGCGAGCCCCAGCGACATCCACGTCGTGAACCCGAGCACGGTGAAGATCGACTTCGTCAACTCTGCCGGCCAGCCGACTCCTCCTACTCCCACGCTGCTCGCGATCTTCGACCAGTTCTTCACGGGGATCGTCGACGAAAACGCCGTCAAGCCTCATGAAACGGCGGCCGATCCGACCGGAGCGAACTGGTTGCGTAGCCACACGGCAGGGACCGGCCCGTACTACATCGCCAGTCGGGACCCAGGCGTCAGCATGGTCCTGAAGGCAGATCCAACTAGCTGGCTGCCTCAGCCCTACTACAAGACCATTGAAATCCAGATCACCACGGGGGACATCGCCTCGCTGCTAAAGAGCGGGACCGTGAACTTCAGTGACGCCGGGTTCACGAACGAAGAGGTCAATTCGCTGGCCGCAGCCGGCCTTAGCACCCCGTGGGAGGACACTGGCAACTTCGACATGTTCGCCATCACCAGCGCGCCGACGAGCCAAGTGGGAGTGCTCGCAAACGTCGACGTCCGTCAGGCGATCGCATACGCCCTGCCCTACAACACAATCCTGGACAACATCGTGTTTGGACGAGGCAATCGTGACTACAGCATCGTTTCGCCAACGGCGCCGGAGTACACCCCGGCTTGGTCGCGGTACACGACCAACATCGCTAAGGCGAAGAGCCTCTTGAAGGCGGCGGGCAACCCGACAGTCAGTGAGCCGCTCTACTACCTGAGCTCCAATGTCGACCAGACCAACACGGCGATCTTGATCCAAGCAAGCCTGAAAAGTATCGGCATCACGACCACCCTCACTCCTGAGACCCAGGCAGGGCTGTTCGATGTCGTCGATGCCCGGTCCTCGCCGGCGAAGGGAGCGAAGATCGGCCCACCTGGGCTCGAGCTCTTCAACTGGAGCGCGTGGACCGATGACCCGAAGATCGTGATCGGGTACTGGGCAACGACTGGCGGGATCAACAACTATTCGCTTTGGTCCTCCCCAACGGTTGACGCGATCAATACCAAGTACTCGCTGCTCGGCACGTCAGCTGCGCGGACCGCCGCCTACCAAAAGGCGCAGGACATCATTGCCGCGGCGGCGCCGGTCATCCCGATCGTCGCGACCGGGACGGTAGACGCAATGACGAAGGGCATCACAGGCGCCTCCTTCGCGCCAGGAGGATCGGGCCGTTTTTGGTTCCTCCACCGGGTGGGCGTAACGAGCCCCATAGACAGCATGTTCGGATAATACAAACGCCGCCCGCGGGTGCGGTGGCCATCTCACGGTGGTCATCGCACCCGCCAAGGTTCAGAGCCGCGTTGAAAGGCCTTCGGTGAACAACATCACAGGACTCGAAAAGTTGATGGAGGGGTTCGAGCCAGACTTCGAATTCGTGCCGGCGCTGCGCATCTCAGAAGAAGAGTTCGCCGCCCGCATCGAGCGCATTCGTCGCGAAGCCACCGTGAACGGCTATGACGCCACCCTCGTACATGCGGATATTGGCTCACATTTTTGCACCACCAACGCGTTCTTGCGGTACACCTGCGATTGGGAACGAGAGGGGATCTTGATCATCCCCACCGACGACGATCGCGGCTTGCACCTGATCTCGTTCTTTACGGCGGAGGCGGTCCTTCCTCCGGCGGGCGAAGCTATGGGTGTCGAAGCAATCTGGCAGACGAGCCCGCTTGGGCGCGAGTACGCAGGGAGGCCGGGCGATCCGACGGTCAAAGCGGTCGAGGCCTGCGCCGGGATCCTGCGGGACTTCGGCTACGGCTCCGGGCACTTTGGTGTCATGGGCGACGAAAGCTCCCCAAAGTATTGGGACATCCTGCGCGCGGAGCTGCCACGGTGCCGTCTTTCGGACACGCTGGGCACCATCAGCCGCATGCAGCATGTGCGCTCTGCCGCTGAGCAAGCCCAGATCCGCTCCGCAGCACAGCTGATCGACATCGGCTATCAGGCAATGTGCTACGTAACGAGGCTCGGCGTCACGGACCGCGAAATTTACGCGGCGTTCACCTTTGCCCAGATGGCTCGCGGGGGCGAATGGGGCGACGGTTACCAGATCGGGGTCAACCAGTGGGGAACGCACATCGGAAAACCCTACGGCCACATCGTCCGCTCCGGTGACCTCATCAACTTGTACGCCTCGTCCGTGACCTACCACGGCTACTCGGCGCAGTCCGCTCGGATGATCGCAGTTGGGGACATCACCCAAGCACAGGAGACAACTCTCGAGATGTGCACCGACGCAGTGCGCCGCGCCGAAAAGCTCATCCGGCCGGGCGTGAAGTTCAGCGATCTACACACGGCCGCGTTCTCCGCCTACATCGAGCGCGGTTACCTCAAGGATGACACCACGGCGGACATGCCATTCAGCTGGGAGGCGATGCCGGATGGCGGCCCACGGCGTCTCGAAGAGCGTTACGTTCCCGACGAGGATTACGAACGTCAGCTCCGTCGGCTCAATCACGTGTACCCCGCGGTCGCGGGCCCGCACAACCCGAACCTCGGCCATGAAGTGGGCATGTCCGGTGGCACTCGCTTCAACGTGACGTCGCACAACACGGACCACGCGGAAGCGGGGAACGTCTTCGTCCTTCACGCGCAGTGGCTCGACCCGCTGAGCTCGGGCGCCAACATCGGCGACTGTTATCTCGTGACCGAAACCGGCTACGAGAACCTCACGTGCCACAGCGATCTTGCGACCTTCAGGGTCGCCGGATGAGCACAACGTGTCGCTCCGTTAATATTCAGTTCGCAAACGAGAAACAGTTCCTGTGTACGGTACTGCGAATGAGCGCCCGCAGCGTGTCCTCCCTCTGCGGCCTGTTAGCAGGGAACGAGCACAAGTGACCCTGTCGTCCTTGAGCCTGCAGCTGGAGCTGCCTCGCGACGAGGATGAAGTCCGCGACCCGGGAGCGCCCAAGGCACGGATCCGCGGAGCCCTCTTCCGGCAAGGTGTGCGACGTCTCCTCGGGTCGGTCGGGGTAGTCCTCAGCGTGGTCACCGCCACGTTCCTCGTCACACGGGTGTTTGCGCCCGATCCGACCGACCTATTTCTTTCTCCCGGCGGGAACGGTTTTGCGAGCGCGGCCGCCGAAGGCGCGGAACGGGCAAAGGTCCGCGAGAGCCTTGGCCTCGGCTCATCGGTCCCTGTGCAGTACTACCACTTCATCCTCCAGCTCCTTCACGGCAACCTCGGCAAATCGTTCGAGACCGGCCGCCCGGTCTCCGCCGATTTATTGGCTCGCCTTCCTGCTACCGCCGAGCTCGCGACCTATGCACTGGTTGTCGGTGTCGCAGCCGGGATTGTCGTGGGCGTCGCATCGGCGGTGAGACGCGGCGGAGCCGTCGACCAGGTCGCCCGGTTCTTCACCATTGGCGGGATCGCCATGCCGCAGTTCTGGGTCGGGCTAATGCTGTTGTGGATCTTCTTTACGAAACTGCACTGGGCACCCGGCCCGCTCGGGCGGCTCCCGGCGGGTGTCGCGCCGCCGCGCCGCATCACGGGTTTTTATGTCGTCGACGGCATCTTGGACGGCGATTGGAAAACAGCGTTGGACGCGGCGAGACAACTCGTACTTCCCGTCATCACCCTCGGTGGAGGCCTTGCCGCACCCATCTGCAAGATGGTCCGTTCATCGATGGTCGAATCGTTGAACTCCGAGTACATCCGGACGGCGCGTGCCCTCGGTTTCGGACGACGCAAGGTGTACATGCAATACGCGCTCAAGAACGGGCTGCTCCCGGTCCTGACCATCCTCGCCGGGATCATCGGCTTTACCTTCTGCGGCTCGGTTCTCGTGGAAAGCGTCTTTGGCTGGCCGGGAGTCGGCAATTATGCCTTCCAATCCATCCAGGACTCGGACTTCCCGGCCATCCAGGGGTTCGTGGTCTACGCCTCGGTTCTCTACGTTGTCATCTATGAGCTCTTGAACTACGTCTATTCCGTTGTTGACCCGAGGATCCGGGCGTGAGCAGCGTGCTGATGTCCGCCTACCGCGTGGGGCGTCGGGTCAGCCTCTCCCGCCAGAGCTCGGCGCTTCGACGACTGCCGCTGTCGGTCCGTCTCGGCATCGGCATCGTGGCGCTCTTCGCAGTGGTCGCGGTGGTTTCGGTGTTCTGGACGCCGTACCCGCCGCTCGCCCCCGCCACTGGCGCATTTCTGGCCGCTCCGAGCTGGAGCCACCCCTTTGGCACCGACGCGGTCGGGGCCGACGTCTTCTCGCGAGCGTTGGCAGCGACGCACACTGATGTCGGGATCACCGCTGCCGTCATTTCCCTCGCTGTCATCGTCGGGACCGTGTGGGGTTCCCTCGTCGGCTTTTACGGCGGCCTCTTCGACGCACTGTCCATGCGCCTGTTGCAGGTCATGAACTCCTTTCCTGCCTTATTGCTCGCGATGCTGGTCATCGCCGCGATGGGGCGCAGCATCTTGAACGTCATCCTCGTTGTGGCGGTGATCCCCCTTCCCGATTACGTACGCCTTGCGCGCGCCGAGATCAAGACGAAAAAGAATTGGCAGTTCGCCGAGGCAGCAAGGATGATCGGGCGCTCGCCCACGGCGGTGCTGTTCCGTCACCTCGTGCCGAACAGCATGCGCCCGCTGTTTGCTTACGCAGCCGTTAACGCCTCGTGGGTCGTGGCCACCGTAGGGGCGCTCGGGTACCTCGGGCTCGGGATCCAACCGGGGTCGGCGGAATGGGGATCGATGATCGCCGGTGGCGAGTCCGCCATCCTCTCAGGGAACTGGTGGATCTCCTTCTTCCCCGGTCTCAGCATCTTTTTGCTAGCAGCAGCGTTCAACTTGATCGGCGACGGTCTGACCGACCTCGACGTCGCAAGGCGTACCTGACCGATGAGCGCCCTTTTTCACGCCGAGCCCCCTCAGCGGAGCGAAACGGTCCTCGAGGTAGCGCACTTCAGCGGAGGCTTCCGTTCCTCCGGCGAGGTCTTGCCAGTGCTAAAAGACGTGTCGTTTTCCGCCGCCAAATCCGCGATCACGGCTTTGGTCGGCGAGACGGGCAGCGGGAAGACGCTCTTGGCGCTGTGCACCCTCGGGCTATCGCCGCGCTCGTTCGTAAGGACGTCGGGATCCATCACCTTCGACGGGTTGGACCTCGCCGGCCTTGATGAGAAGGCCTACCGCTCCGTACGCGGCGGGCGGATCGCCATCGTGTTCCAAGACGCTCGGACAGCGTTGAACCCCGTGTTCACCGTAGGGCGGCAAATCGCAGATGCCTGCAGACTGCATCAAGACGTCACCAAGAAGGGCGCAATGGAGGCGACCGCACAGATCTTGGAACGACTTCGGATGCCCGAAGCAACCCGGCGCATGAAGCAGTACCCGCATGAACTTTCGGGAGGAATGGCCCAACGGGCTCAACTTGCCTTGGCGCTTATCTGCCAACCGACGCTACTCATCCTCGATGAGCCGACGACGGGCCTGGACGTCACGATCCAGGCCGACATAATGGAGTTGATCGTGGAGCTCAATCGCACGGACGGCATGTCCACGCTCTTGATCACCCACGACCTCGCTGTCGTCGCCGAATCGTGCCACGACATGGTGGTGTTGCAGGCGGGGGAGGTACGCGAAGTTGGCACCTGCCAAGAGGTGCTAACGGATCCGAAAAGCCCCTACACGCAAGGTCTCATTGCCGACAGCCGGCTCGAAGGCATCAGACGATGACGAACCAGGCCCCGGACCTCGAGCTCAGCGTCTCTTCGCTCCGCAAGGAGTTCCACATCCGTGGGGGAGGCGCGTCCGAGACCTTGACCGCAGTCGACGGGGTGAGCTTCGAAGTCGCTGCCGGTGAAACGGTCGCTCTCGTCGGCGAGAGCGGATCCGGGAAGTCGACGGTCGCTCGATGCGTGACCCGGTTGGTCGAGCCGACGAGCGGGGTCGTCCGCCTTGGCAGCGTTGAGGTGACGTCGGTACCACGACGACAGCTGCCGCGCGTCTACCGCGACCTGCAGATGGTCTTCCAGGACCCGAATGGTTCGCTCAACCCACGGATGACGGCGCGTGCGGCGATCGAGGAGCCACTGCGCCTTCATTCCGGGCTCTCCGGTACCGACCTCGAGTCACGGCTGAACCAACTTGCCACCGACGTGGAGCTGCGCCCGCAACTTCTCGATCGTTACCCGCGTCAGCTGAGCGGCGGGCAGCGACAACGGGTGGGCATTGCCCGGGCGCTCGCTGTCGACCCGAAGATCATCGTTTTGGACGAGCCGACCGCTTCGCTCGACGTATCGACGCGTCGCCGTATCCTGCAGCTCCTCGCGACGATCCAGCGCTCGAGACGGCTCGGCTACCTGTTCATCAGCCACGACCTCGAGATGGTCCGGCACTTTGCTGACCGAGTCCTCGTCATGTACCTGGGCGCAATCGTAGAGTCGGGTTCAACGCAGGAAGTGTTCGACCATCCGGCTCATCCCTATACGCGCGCGCTTTTGTCCTCGGTGGCGGTGATCGACCCGGGGCATCAAAAGGAACGGATCCGCCTCCGCGGTGAGATCCCGAGCGCCATCAGGCTTCCCAGAGGTTGTCGCTTGGCGTCGCGCTGCCCCTATGTCGTGGACGCTTGCCGCACGACCCCCCCACCGCTCGTCGCGATCAGCCCGACGCATTCAGCAGCTTGTCCGGTGCTGAATGTCGGGCGGGTTCTCGACGTACAGGAGGTGACTATCGCAACCGCATAGCGCGAAGGCCAACGGTCCAGTTGTTCAGCCTCCTTGCTCGCGCAAGGCTCGGGCCAGTGCCGCCCTCATGCTCAGGATTTCGGCCCTACGGCACTTACCAGGCTGCCGGGGCCTTCGAGGGCCATTATTGCCCAGCCCGGCCCGGCTGTGAGCCGGGCGGCATCCCTGGTACCAGGGGCGGGGATCAGCGCTCGCCCCGCTACAACGACCAGCCCGGCGGCCCGGTTGGCGCCCAAGACGGCGGGCCCGTCCCAACCGGCTACCCCGGGGCCGACGTCTAACTGGTGGCGCAGGAGCGGCGCGCCGTCGTAGTCAACGTCAAGTCGCAGGCCGAGCCGCCCGGGTAGTTCACCATGGCGCCCAAGGACGACTTCTTCGGCCCAGTGCATCGTTGCCCCGGCTGCCAGGTCAGCCTTTACCAGCTGAAAAAAACGGCAGGACGACGAGGCGATGAGAGGGGGGAGGTGCCAGTCCAAATGGCCGCCGTGGCCAACGCGGACGTTTATCTCCAGGGATGACCCGGTCGAGGCCCATGCGATCATCGATGCGGCTGCCCGGACGCAAAGAGCCGCCCCCGCCTCGACTTCGATTTCCAGGCTTATATCGTCGTTGCCGACGGGGGAGGCGGCCGTCCCGACCAGGTAGACGGCTTCGGGCGTGGCTCGGAAAGCGAACGGGGCGGCATCGCGCATTAGCGTGAGGCGGCAGCCCGGGCGTGGGCCATAGCGCACTTTGCCGGGCGGCGCGTCTACCGGCAGGGGGGCTGACGCTGTGAGCTGAGCATGGGCGAGCACTAGCTGTGGAGCTGCGCTTCCACCCAGTCAGCGACCGGCCCGGCCAGAGGGTCCTCAACCAGGCTCATGAACACGAATGGCCGTGCCGGGCGGGCCGACGTGGTGTCCGCTCGCATATTGGCGAGGTCAGCGCGCACGAGAAGGGCCAGGTCGGTTTTGTTCACGACCAACAAGTCCGACAGGGTGATCCCCGGTCCTCCCTTTCGGGGCACTTTGTCGCCCCCCGCCACGTCGATGACGAATATCTGTTTATGGACCAGCCCATAACTGAAAGTGGCGGTCAGGTTGTCGCCTCCCGATTCAACCAGTACGAGATCCAGCCCGGGGTGCGCCTGTGCGAGCGCCTCCACCGCCTCCAGGTTCGCGGAGATGTCGTCTCGGATGGCTGTGTGCGGGCAACACCCCGTCTGTACGGCCAGGACCCTGTCCGCCGGCAGGACTGCTTCTCGCAAGAGGATCTTCGCATCTTCTGTGGTGTAGATGTCGTTGGTCACCACCGCTACCGACCACTTTGATGCCAGGGCGCGGCACAAGGCAGCCACCAGGGCAGTTTTGCCGCTGCCCACAGGCCCCCCGATACCGACCCGGAGAGGGCGGGCGGGCAACGAACCGTAGCCGTTCAAATGTGCGTCCGTGTGGCTCGGGTGGTCGTGGGCCTCGTCCCCGATGTCCGCCAAAGGGGCGGAGAAGTAACGAAGATGGACGTTCCCGGGCGTGCTGGGGTCGGGCATGGACAAAGACCTGCAGTTCTAAAAGAGGAAATAGCGTTGGGTCATGGGCAGCTCACGTGCTGGGGACTCCGTCACCAGCTCGCCGTCCACCCACACTGCGAAGCTGTCCGGCTCGACCCTGATCGCCGGCAGGGCATCGTTGAGGGGCATGTCGGCCTTGGTGAGCGCCCGTGTATCGCGCACCGGGACCAGCCGCCGCCCCAGGTCCAGGCGCTCGGGCAGGCCGTCTTCTATCGCGACAGGGGCCACGAAAGCCATGGACAGCTGTGGCGCCAGCGAGGGGCTGGAACCGAACATCGGCCGTCCCCACACGGGCTGGGGGGTCGGGATGGAGGCGTTGGCGTCTCCCATCTGTGCCCAGGCGATTACGCCCCCCTTTATTACCAGGGCCGGGCGAACGCCAAAAAAGGCAGGATCATAGAGCACGAGGTCGGCCAGCTTGCCGACTTCCACCGATCCGACCTCGCCGTCGAGGCCGTGAGCCACGGCAGGGCAGATGGTGTACTTGGCCACATACCTCTTGGCCCGGGCATTGTCGGCCGGCCCATCGCCGGGGAGGGCGCCCCACCGGCGCTTACCCACGTGGGCCGTTTGCCAGGTACGCAACACCACCTCGCCGGCGCGCCCCATGGCCTGCGAGTCGCTCCCGATCATGGAAATGGCGCCGATGTCATGCAGCAGGTCCTCGGCGGCGATCGTCGACGGGCGGATGCGGCTCTCGGCGAAGGAGAGGTCTTCGGGTACCGCAGGGTTGAGGTGGTGGCACACCATGAGCATGTCGAGGTGCTCGTCGATGGTGTTCACGGTGTGGGGCCGCGTCGGGTTGGTGGACGAGGGAAGGAAATTGGCTTGCCCGGCAACGGTAATTATGTCGGGAGCGTGCCCGCCGCCTGCTCCTTCGGTATGGTAAGCGTGGATAGTCCTGCCGGCCACTGCCGAGATCGTTGACTCTACGAACCCGGCCTCGTTCAAAGTGTCGGTGTGCAAGGCGGCCTGGACGCCGGCGGCATCGCTGACCCGTAGGCAGGCGTCGATGGCGGCGGGCGTGGAGCCCCAGTCTTCGTGGAGCTTGAAACCGGCAGCGCCTCCCCTCAGCTGTTCCCACATGCCCTCCTCGGAAACAGTGTTCCCTTTGCCCAACAGCACGATGTTGACGGCCCAAGCATCGAGGCCGCTCAGCATGGCAGCGAGCGACCAGGCGCCTGGGGTGACAGTGGTGGCCCGAGTCCCCTCGGCGGGGCCGTACCCCCGCCGATCACGGTGGTAACGCCAGAGGCCAGGGAAATGTCCAAGATTTGTGGGCAAATGAGGTGCACGTGGCAGTCGATCGCCCCCGCCGTGAGGATCTTGCCGTTGCCCGCCACCACTTCCGTGGAAGGGCCGATCACAAGGCCGGGGGTAACCCCGTCCATCACATCGGGGTTGCCCGCTTTGCCGATGGCTGCGATGCGCCCGTCCCGGACCCCGATGTCAGCCTTGAAAATTCCCGAATAGTCGAGTACCAGGGCACCGGTTATCACTAAGTCCGGCGCCCCCTCCGCGCGAGTGGCCCGGCCCTGGCCCATCGACTCGCGGATGACCTTGCCTCCGCCAAAGACGACTTCCTCGCCGGCGCGGCCCGGCCCGCCGCACAGGTCCTCTGTCACCTCGATGAACAGATCTGTGTCGGCCAGTCGGACACGGTCGCCAGTAGTCGGGCCGTAGAGAGCGCCGTAACGGGAGCGGGTGAGCTCAGGCATCGAGGGGCCCTTTACCTCGCCCCGGAAACCAGCCACGAAACGGGTGCCTGCGAAGGGCACCAGCTCGACATTGACGGCGATCCCCGGTTCGAAGCGGGTGCTGGTGCCGGCCGGCACCGCCAGGCGTTGCCCGCGAGCAGCGGCCCGGTCGAAGCTGAGGGCCGGGTTGGTCTCGGCGAAATGAAAGTGAGAGCCCACCTGCACGGGACGGTCCCCGGTGTTCTCCACGCGCAGCGTCGTTATGGGCCGTCCGGCCAAAAGACGTATGGGGCCTTCCCCATAGATGATCTCGCCAGGTATCACTGGGCTGTTTTGTGGCTGTAGGGGGTTGCGTTCACGGTACGGGATTGTGAAGGGTCACCAGCTTGGTGCCGTCGGGGAAAGTCGCTTCGACCTGTACTTGTTCGATCATCTCGGGCACGCCGTCCATGAGCTGGTCCCGAGCCAGGACGTTACGCCCGGAGGCCATCAGGTCGCTCACGCTGCGCCCGTCACGGGCCCCTCCATCACGAAGCTGGACAGGATCGCCACCGCTTCGGGGTAATTCAACTTTAGCCCCCGGGCAAGCCTGTCCCTGGCGACCATGGCCGCAAGGGAGACCATCAGTTTGTCAACCTCATGGGGGCTCAGTTGCACAGGACTTAGGGCCTCAAACGGGATGGGCCTTCCTGGCCCACTGGCAGTCTGCGGTGACCACATTTCCTGGCGCGCGCGGCCGCGTTACGGCCGTGTGAACAGCGCCCCTGTTGCCTCGACCTCCGACAGTTCGGCGCCCGGCATTTTCCTTTCATTGATTGGCTGGTCCACGCCGGTAGGTGGCTCGGAACCGGCGCACGGTTGGCTCCTCGGGATCGGGATAGTCCTCGAAGGCGATGTTGGCCAGCCCGAGTTCTTCGAACCTGCCCATCTCCTCGATGGTCAGGGGCCATGGCATCGAACCTCGGTCGTCAGCGGGCTCGCGACCGCGAGCGATTACGAGCAGCGTGCCAGCGGTGACAGAAGCGAGGGCGCCGAATGATGCTGCCCGTTGCGGGCTACCCGGCGGCAGCACCTGGACCGTGTAGGCCTCGACGACGAGATCGAACGGTTCGTTCACCCATTGGGTTGGAAGGTCCAACAGGTCGGCGACGACGTAATTGACTGAGCTGGCGGGGAACCGTCGCCCGCATGCCGAGATCGCGCTGCGGGAGATGTCGAACGCCGTGACGGCCAACCCGCGGGCGGCCAGCCACTCGGCATCGTCACCGAGCCCGCACCCGACCACGAGGGCGCTCTTGGGATGGCTTTGGCCCAGGAGAGGCCACGTGAGAAGGTGCGGGTTCGGCCGGAGGTCTGCCCATGGGACCTGGGCCTCGCCCGCGCTGGCAGCCGCGTACAACTCCTCGAACCATCTCAGCGGCTCACCATCGGCTAGAGCACCTGCCGCCAAGGCTCGTGCGCGCGCTCGATCGACCACACGTACAAACTATTTCACGGCGACGATCACCCTTCGAGATAGCGCAGTACCGCGAGCACCCGGCGGTGGTCACCAGAGGTCGCCGGCAGGTCCAGCTTGGAGAAAATATTTGCCACGTGCTTCTCCACCGCCCCCTCTGAGATCACTAGGCCGGCGGCGATGCCCGAATTCGTCCGCCCTTCCGCCATGAGGGCGAGCACCTGCCGCTCGCGCCCGCTCAGCCCTGCCAGAGTGTCGGTGCGACGAGAGGCGCCCATCAGCTGGGTGACGACGTCTGGGTCGAGCGCGGTGCCCCCCGACGCCACCCGCACAAGTGCCTCCGCGAAATCAGCGACGTCGGCAACCCTGTCCTTGAGCAGGTAGCCGATCCCGGAGGCTCCGCCCGCGAGCAGTTCGGCTGCGTAACGGGTCTCGACGTACTGAGAGAACACGAGGATCCCGACCTCGGGCTGGCTCCGGCGCAACCTGATGGCGGCCCGGAGCCCTTCGTCGGTGAACGTGGGAGGCATACGGATGTCGACAACCGCCACGTCGGGCGGATCGGCAGCGACGGCATGTTCCAAGCTGGCGGCATCGCCGACTGCGCCGGTCACCGCGAAGCCTCTGTCGGTGAGGAGCTGCACCAACCCGTCGCGCAGGATCGCAGAATCCTCTGCGATCACGACCCTTATCGCGTCCGTCGGCGCCATCAGGGTTGAGCCATCAGGATTGAGAGGGTAGGTCGACAGTGACGGCGGTCGGGCCGCCAGGAGGGCTGGCGATGCTCAGGTGCCCGTCGACCGCACCGACGCGGTCCGCGAGGCCAGCGAGCCCGCTCGACGAGGAACCGAGCCGCTGGACTGCGGCACCGCCCCGTCCGTTGTCACGGACGACGATCCTCAGCCAGGGGCCATGCTGCGCACAGCTGAGAGAGGCACGGGACGCCTGAGCGTGCTGGGCGACGTTTGCGAGCAGCTCGGCGGCGCAGAAATAGCAGATCGCCTCGATGGCCGGGCTCGGCCGGGTCAGCATCGACACTGTGACCTCGGTGGGCACCGGGCTGCGCGAAGCCAATGTCGTGAGCGCGTTTTCCAGGCCTGTGTCGAGGACCGGTGGGTGGATGCCCCTGGCCAGGTCCCGCAGGTCCGTGATGGCATCCTTGGCGCCGCGGTGAGCCTCGTCGACAAGGCGCTTGACGGCCGTCAGCTCGGGGGTCTCGTCTTCGGGGGCGAGGTGGTCAAGCTTCTCCTTGGCCTGACCAAGCCGCATCGCCAACGCCACGAGCTGGGCTTGGGTGCCGTCGTGGAGGTCACGCTCGATACGGCGGAGGGTCTCTGTGGCGGCCTGGAGGGTCTTCGATCTGGACTCCTCGAGGCTCCTTACGCGCGATGCCGCGCGCCGGGGCCGAGAAGGAGCTGCATCATCGCCTTGTCCATATAAACGACCAGCCTCATCGTCCAGGGGGCCACAAAGAGGAACGCGATCCCTGTCAGGAACAAGCCGACGTGGGTGCCGAACCCTGCCGTCGACCCGCCGTTGTAGCTCGGGAAGAACAGCCGGCCAAAGGCGCCGAACCTCCCTGGCGCCCTCGCGCCCAACAAAGGCGAGGTGATCCCTGACAGGGCCTCCAGCCAGACGCTCAGGGCAAACCACACGCCAAAGACGGTGAGCGGGACCTTTGCGACGAAGTAACCCACCGCACGCCAAGCGGCCCGGTCGCCGAAGGACGCCCGCAACCACCCGAACAGGCCCGGGCGGGCGTTGAACGGCTCGGGCTCGCCGATCTCCTCGCCCAGCATCAGCCGTGCCAGGCCTCTTTGCCAGTGCCCGAACCCGCGAGCGGCCCGCAGGCCGCCGGCGAGGATAAGGACACCGGCGAGCCCGACGGCCAGGGCTAGCCCGACGAAGCCCAGTGCAGCGAGAGCAAACTGTGCCGCGCATGCCAGGGCGGAGCTGGCGAGGAAGAACCCCAGCTCCGCCCAGCTGCGCTTCTGGAAAGGCTCCCGGCTGATCAGCCGGGTGAGGCGCCTCGCCTGATCGGTCCTTTCCTCCGGGATCCGCACCGTCACCCGGCGCCCCCCGGCTCCGGGCACGATCAGGCGTCTCGTCTGACGAATAGCACCGCCCCGACCCCGAGGGCGATTGCGGAGTAGATGGCCATGAGCAACAACCCTATGGCTGGCGAGACAGGTTGGTTTATCCCCGGCCCTTGGTTGACGGTGGACATGATCGAGTTGGTCAGGATGGCGGTCGGTACGTACCGAAGGTCGTGCTCGGATATACGGTGCATCACGAGCGGGAGCACGAAGATGACGCCGGCGAAGCCGGCTATGGCGCCCGCGGTGCTTCGCAAGATCAACCCGAGACCGAACGACATGAGCGCCATCAGAGATATGAACGCGCCGGTCATGGCGACCGCCCGGAGGGCTCCGGGTGAACCGAGGCTGGCCGAGGGAGCGCCACCTCCGGAAAGGACGGCTTGGCCGAGGAAGAACGACGCAAAGCTCAGAAGCTCAGAGAAAGCGAGGGTAGCGGCGGCCGCCACACCGATCTTCGCCGCCAGGAGGATGGGCCGTCGAGGGGTGGCCGCCAATGACAGGCGGATAGTGCCGCTCGCGTACTCGCCCGTGACAAGCAACGCTCCGAACACGCCCCCGGTCAGGCCGGCGACGATCATGCCGGTGAGCGAGTTTTGCGTCGGGTCGAAGCCGATGTAGAAACCGTTGCCTTGGTGCAAGTTGCTCCGGGTTACGAGCCATGTCACTAACAGGCCGGCAATGACTGTGACGCCGACGGTGATGGCGGTTGATCGCAGCGTCAGCACCTTGAGGATCTCGGACTTGACGACATGCTTGATGCGGTAATGCCCGAGCGGGGCTATCTGGATGGGCTGGGCCATGACGATCACTCCTTGCCGCCGGCGGCAGCTGCCCCGGCCATCGTTGACGGGCGGTACTCCACGTCGTCCTGGGTCAGCTCCATGAACGCGTCCTCCAAGGACACCGTGATCGGCGTCATCTCGTATATCCGCAGGCCGTCGCGGGCTGCGAGGTCCCCGATCTGGCGGGTGGTCAGCCTCTCGACGGTCAATGACCCGCCATCACCATCAGTGACCTCCGCCCCGATCGCGGTGAGGGCCGAAGTGAAGGGGCCGGGATCGGGCGTGACCAGCCTGACGGCGCCGCCGCTGCTCCTGGCCACGAAGTCGGCCACGCTGGTCTCGGCGATCAAGCGGCCCCGGCCGATCACAACAAGCCGGTCAGCGGTCAGGGCCATCTCGCTGATGAGATGGCTGGACACAAACACGGTCCGGCCTCCCGCAGCGAGGTCGCGCAAGAAGTGGCGGACCCAGCGGATGCCCTCGGGGTCGAGACCGTTGACTGGCTCATCGAAGAGCAATACACCGGGGTCGCCCAGCAGGGTTGCCGCTATGCCGAGCCGTTGGCTCATGCCAAGCGAAAACTTGCCGGCTCGCCGGTTGGCGACAGAGCTCAGGCCGACTTGGTCCAGGACCTCGTCGACTCGGCTAAGAGGGATGTCGTTGGTGAGGGCCAGCCACCGCAGGTGGTTGCGCGCGGTCCGAGCCGGGTGGAACGCTTTGGCCTCGAGCAGGCCGCCCACCTCCCGTAGTGGCCAGGCCAACTCCGAAAAAGGCTTGCCGCCGATCAGGGCCGACCCCGAGTCGGGGTAATCGAGGCCCATGATCATGCGCATGGTCGTCGACTTGCCTGACCCGTTCGGCCCCAGGAACCCGGTTACAACACCAGGCGGGACCTCGAAGGTCAGGTTGTCTACTGCCGTAGATGCGCCGTAGCGCTTTGTAAGTGAGTGTGCGGTGATCATTGCAACTAACGCTAAGCCGTCGGATTGCCCCGCGAAATACCGCTAGTCGGCGTCTTTTGTGACGGGCTAACCCGCTGCGTGGCTGGGGCTAGCCCCCCCGCCCGTATGACTGGGCAACAACAGCCGCACCGTTTGTGAGGGCGCTCCGGCGGCGCCCGCGAGGCCGCTTGTGCGAAGAACTGTTGCACGGGCAGGCCATGTAAGACTGGCGCGGTGTACGGTACGGTACCTTCTTCCTGGACGATCGGTTGCTAGGGACGCGGTGGTCCTGGCAGCGACGCGCGCGCCGCTTCGCTGTTGGTACCGCCGCCCTCGCGGTCGCTGTCTCGGCGTGCACGGCGTGTGGTGCGCGGCCGACTTCTGTCGCTAGGCCGACTTCTGTCGCCGGGGCCAGCAACGTGCTCCCTGCGCTCACGGTGTTGGTGCGTGCTGCTGGCGCGGCATCCGGTGACATCTTCATCTCTCCGCAGGGCGACGGGCGCTACGCAGAAGGCCCCGAGATACTTAGCAATTCCGGGAAGGTGATTTGGTCCCACCCCCTTCCGGCCGGCGAAATGGCCACCGATTTCCGGGAACAGACCTACAGGGGGCGGCCCGTGCTCACGTGGTTCCAGGGCAGCGGTCTGAGCGGGACCGATTACATCTACAACGACCGTTACCGCCAGGTCGCCGAAGTGAGAGCGGCTAAGGGTGACCTCACCGACTTTCACGAGTTCCTAATTACCCCCTGGGGTACGGCCCTGGTCCTCGCCGACAAGTTCGCGACCGCGAACCTCACCTCGATTGGTGGCCCGGCCGACCAGAGAGTTTTCGACGGCATCGTCCAGGAGATCGACATCCGCACCGGCAAGTTGCTGTTCCAGTGGGACAGCGCCGACCACGTCCCTTACCGCGACAGCCACGAACCGCTCCCATCTTCGGCCGCCAGCCCTTGGGACTGGTTCCACATCAACGCTGTTCACCTCGACACCGACGGGGAGCTTCTGGTCAACTCCCGTTTCACCTGGACAACCTACAAAGTGGACCTGCACACCGGGAAGATCATCTGGGAGCTCGGGGGCAAGCAGAGCACGTTCAAGCTCGTGGCCGCCCCCGGGCAGGTACTCGACTCCGCCGGGGAGATTTTCGCCTTCCAGCACGACCCCGAGGCCATCGGAGACGGCGAGTACACGTTCTTCGACGATGAGTCGGACGGCCCCACCAAGCTGCTGAGCCGGAGCCGGGTTGTCACCGTGAAGCTTGACCTCGCCACCAGGGTGGCTACTCTGGTGAAGTCTGTTGACCAGCCCGAAGGTCAGGTGGCCGGGGCTCTGGGTAACGCACAGACCACTCCCAACCGGGACTTGTTCGTCGGATGGGGCGCGCTTCGGTATATCTCCGAGTTCAACCCGTCCGGGCGTCTTATCTTTAACGCTGAGCTCCCGGCGGGCGTCAGCACCTACCGCGCCTACCTCCTGCCCTGGCCCCCGGCGAGATAGCCAATCCGGAGCTAGCGAAACGGGCCCTAGGCGCCGGGCCTCGCGCTCGGGTGCCGCGAGCCAGTTGATATAGCGCAGGTCCGAGCGACCAGGGGCTTGCACAAGCGGGCGCCCTCACAAGTGCCGGATCGTACGCCTGGAGTCGTACGATCCGGCCCACAGGTTCATCCTTTAGGCGCTCGAATAGTGGCGGGGCGCTCTCTATCGTTGATAAATGGGATCGTCTGACCGGGTCGAAACGCGCAATCCCGGAAATGTCAATGTTGTCCCCCCTCGCGGCTCGGCGGTGCTTGCGACCGAATTTCTCTCGAGATTTAGCCGCGAACCGCTAGCTGCCAAGGTGCCCGAGATAACCGCGCTGTTTTGGTTGGTCAAGTTACTAACCACGGCAGGCGGGGAAGCCACATCAGATTTCCTTGGCAACTACAACGTGGTCATCGGGGCCGTCGCGGAGTTCGGGGTGTTCGGGTTGGCCCTGTGGTGGCAGTTCCGCACCCGGCGCTACTTCGCCCCCGCCTACTGGTCCCTTGCTTTCGGTATCGCCATTTTGGGCACCGGCGTGTCTGACACCCTGCACCTGGTGGTCGGTATCCCCTATGCCGGCACGACCGTCCTGTGGGCGATCGTCCTCGGGGTCGTATTCTGGCAGTGGAACCGGAGTGAGGGCACCTTGTCGATCCATAGCATTACCACCCGCCGCCGTGAGGGCTACTACTGGGCCACCGTGTTCGCAACCTTCGCCCTGGGAACGGCTCTGGGAGACTTCAGCGCCACTGCTTTGAACTTGGGCTACCTCGCATCAGGCATCACATTCGGTGTGGTGATCCTCGTGCCGCTGGTGGCTTGGCGTCTCGGGCTCAACTCGGTCCTGGCCTTCTGGTTTGCCTACGTGCTGACCAGGCCACTGGGCGCCTCCTTCGCTGACTACGTGAGCAAGCCCAGGAACATCAGCGGTACCGGCTTTGGCGATGGGGCGACTGCGGGGGTCGCCATCGTCGCGGTAGCTCTCCTGGTCGGTTACATGACCTTGGCCCGCAACGACATCCAGTCGTCGCCTAGGCCTCTCGCATTCGAGCGCGACCCGGGCGCCACCGCCCTGGAGAGGGAACCCGCCCTCGACTCCAGCGCATGAAAAGTGGTGGTCAGGTGCGTCCCCGGATGTCCCGCCTGCGTTGGGTGACCACTGACCCCGCCGAGGCGGACACGAGCACCGGGCCCGACAACGAAAAAAGGCTGCCTACGCACCGGCCGGACTTATGGCAGCTGGGGTCGCGGCTGGCTGACGCCCACCCGGTGGTGGCCGACACGAGCGTCGCCCTGGCCGTGGCCATCGTCAGCGCCGCCTGGTTCGTCGACCAGGCCGGCTCCCGGCCCTTGGGGTGGGCCGTCCAAGTGGCGCTCATCCTGCCCCTGGTGTGGAGGCGGCGGTACCCCGTAGCGGTCTTCTCCATCATTTCCCTGGTCGCGCTGGTCCAGTGGGTCATCGGTGTCGAAATGGTCGGCGACCTGGCCCTTCTCGTATCCCTGTACACCCTTGCCAGCCACCGGCCTCGCGTCGTAGCTACCGCCGGGGCGGCCTTGGTCGAGGTGGGCGCCATCATGGCCTCGTTCCGTTGGAGCCTGGCCGGTAGCTGGCCCCGGTCACTGGTGTTCCTTTCCGGCCTGGTGGCGGCGGCATTCCTGCTCGGGACCAACCTCCGCTCCCGCCGTAGCCGCCTGGCTGCGGTCACCGAACGTGCTGAACGCCTGGAGCGAGAGCGCGAGCAACAAGCACTCATCGCGGCCACAGCCGAACGGACGCGCATCGCCCGCGAGATGCACGACGTCATAGCCCACAGCCTCGCTGTGATGATCAGCCTCGCTGACGGGGCCGGTGCCAAGCTCCGCTCGGACCCCGAACGCGCCGGCACCGCCATCGAGAACCTGTCCCGGATCGGACGCCAAGCGTTGGGCGACACGCGCCGGCTCCTGGGCGTACTGCGAGACGACGGCGCCTCCGAAGTGCTGGCGCCCCAGCCCGGGCTGGCGCAGATCGACGGGCTACTGGCCCAGGTCCGTACAACGGGGTTGGCGGCATCGCTCGCTGTCAATGGCGAGCCCCGACCTTTGCCCCCGGGTGCCGAGCTCTCTGTGTACCGGATAGTCCAGGAGGCGACCACCAACGCCCTCAAACACGCCGTCGGTGCTACAAGCGTTGCGGTAGCCCTGGACTATGGCCCCAAAATGCTCGCTATCTCGGTGCAGGATAACGGTCGGGCGCCCAGCCGGGGGACCGACAGTCGTCCTCCTAAGGGCAGCGGGCACGGCTTGTCCGGTATGAAGGAGCGGGCTGCGATTTACGGGGGCACGGTGGTCGCCGGCCCAAGTCTTGCCGGCTGGTTGGTCGAGGCCCGCATCCCGATCGCGCCCGTTGCGAGACCGCCCCGCCCACGTACTGCTGAGAGCCGTCCGACCGCCGCCGTGCCCCTGGCCCGTTCGCCGGGGTCGAGCGCGTGAACACGACCGTGCTCCTGGTCGACGACCAGCCGCTGCTTCGCGCCGGGTTCCGGATGGTGTTGGAGGAGCAACCCGACCTGAGCATCGTGGGCGAAGCCGAAGACGGGGCGGAGGCAGTCCGCCTGACCGCGGAGCTGGCACCCGACGTGGTGCTGATGGATATCCGGATGCCGGGTATGGACGGGGTGGAGGCTACCCGACGCATCGTCGAACAGTCCCCGCAGTCGCGGGTCCTGGTGCTCACCACTTTCGATCTCGACGAGTACGTCTTTAGCGCCTTGCGTGCTGGCGCCAGCGGGTTCGTCCTAAAAGACGTGCTCCCTGCAGAACTGGCCCGCGCTATTCACGCCGTGGCTAACGGAGATGCCGTAGTCGCACCTAGTGTCACACGGCGCCTGCTGGACAATTTTCTCCCCCACCTCCCCGAACCGGGCCATCCTCAGGCGGCCGATAGTGACGCCCGGCTCTCGCTGCTTACCGACAGAGAGCGCGAGATCCTCGTCGAAGTAGCGGGAGGGCTCTCCAACGCCGAGATCGCGAGCAAGCTTTTCCTGGCTGAAGCGACAGTCAAAACCCATATGGGACGGGTGCTTTCCAAGCTTGGGTTGCGTGACCGGGTCCAAGCCGTTGTTTACGCCTATGAGATCGGCTTGGTCCGCGCCGGGCAGGGGACCTAAAGCGGACCTCGCCGGGCGTACGACCTCGCCCGGGCAGGACCGTGCCGCGCGTACGACCTTGGTCGCAGGGCCATGCCGTGAGCTTTCATCCCTGAGTAGGTCGACCCGCTGTCGATAATGCCCTAGTTTTTATATATGGACATTGAGCTCGGGATGAGACATTCGATGGTGCGCAAAAGCATCTCGCTCGCACGGGTTGATTTTTCTCCGCCGCACCGGCCTCCGTCAGCAGCACGCCTGGCTATTGCGACGGTCGCGGCCATCGCCGGGTCTCTTCTCGCAGACGCCCTACTGGTGTTTATCGGCGAGACCATTTTCCCCTCGACCAAGGGATATCCTCACTTCCAGTTCTCCGACTATGCCAAGTTGACAGTGATCGGGGTCGTAGTGGCATGCGTCGCCTGGCCCGTGGTGGTCCGGCTCAGCTCAGCCCCCCGTTGGTTGTTCCTCCGCTTGGCTGTTCTCGTCACCATCGTCCTGTGGGCTCCCGATGTCTGGATCCTGTACCAGGGCCAGGCACCCCGGGCCGTGGCAGTCCTGTTCGTGATGCACCTTGCCATTGCTGTGGTGACTTATAACCTATTGGTACGCCTGGCACCTCAACGCCCGGTCGGGGCGGCTCCCGCTGGCCTGCCAGCAGTGAAAGCGGATAGCGCTTTCTAAAGGCAGGGCCAGGTACCTCAGACAGCGGGCGGTGGCCTAGCAAGGCATAGGAGCTCAACCCTTTACGGCTCCCTCAAGCCGGCCGCGCACCAGGTGCTTCTGCAGGAAGAAGAACATGAGCGCCATCGGGATTATGGTCAGCAACGAGGCGCCGAGTTTGAGGGGGAACTGGTTGCCGGAGGACAGGCCCCCGTTTACCAGGTTGGCCAGCCCGGTAGTGAGCGTGTAGTACTTGGGCGAGATAGTCGCGATCAGGAAGAACTGGAACTGGTTCCACGATCCCTGGAACGAGATGATGGTAAGGGTAATGAGCCCAGGCCGGACCGCCGGCAGCACGATGCTCCAATAGATCTGCCACGTGCTCGCCCCGTCTATACGGCCCGCCTCTTCGAGGGCGACCGGCACCTGCAAGAAGAACTGGCGCATCAAGAAGATCCCGACAGCATCGGCGGCGATCGGGATGATCATCCCCGGGTAAGAGTTGAACAGGTGAAGTTGTTTTAGCACCAGGAACTGTGGGATCAACAGCACCACACCGGGGACGGCCATGGTGGCCACAATGAACGCGAATATGAGTTTGCGGCCGCGGAACTCGAGGCGGGCCAGCGCGTAACCGGCCAGGCTGTCGAGGACGACCCGGGCCAGGGTGATCATCACGAGCCACGAACGCACTGTTGAACAGCCAGCGGGGTACGTCGGTCACCGAGGCCGTCGACCCGATCCCGAAGATCTGGTCCCAAGCCGAGAGGGTCACCGGATGAGGGATGGGGCTGAGCGGGTTCAGTGTGGAGTCAGAATCGGTCTTGAACGAAGTGACAAGTGTGATGATGAACGGGGCAATGAAGACAAGCGCGAAGAACACGAGCACGGAATAACCCAAGACACGACGGGCCACCACTTGGGGGCCGCTGGCTTTCACTTGGTCAGGTCCTCCTTGATGAACGTGCGCTGGAGCACCGTCAAGAACATGATCAAGCAGAACAACAGGAACGCCACAGCCGCCCCCGCCCCGAAGTTACTGTCCTGGAAGCTCACCTGATAGGCGAAGTAGGAGGGCGTGATGGTGGTCGGGTTTTGAGGCCCAAGCAACACGACCTGGTCAAAGACCTGCCACGTAGATATGAACCCGAGAGTCACCACGAGTACGAGCGCGGGCCGCAGCATGGGTACAGTTACGAAGCGGAACCTCTGGAACGGGCTCGCCCCGTCGATGGAGCTGGCCTCGTCTACTTCTTCCCCGATTGTCTGCATGGCGGCCAAGAAAAACAGCATGAAGGTCCCTGACGTCGTCCACACGAGCAGGATGATGAGCACGCACATGCCAATTGAAGGCCCGGCGATCCAGTTCCAGAGCGATAGCCCAATGAACATATGGTTGCCCCAGCCTGGGCTCGAGATACCGAGAGCGTTGAAGAAGTTCGTGAAGACGCCGTTCTGGTCGTAGATCCAATCGGGGCCTTTGGCGCCGAACCATCCAAGGATGGTATTGACGACGCCGTCGCCTTGGAAGAGAAAGATGAACACGATGGTTATGGCGATCGAGCTCGTTACCGAAGGGAAGTAGAACGCTGTCCGGAAGAACCCCTTGGCTCGCAGGAACCTGCTGTTGACGAGGTTCGCCAACCAAAGGGCAAGCAATGTTTGCAAAGGAACGGTGAACACGAAGAAATAGAAGTTGTCGCGGATCGAGGTAGCGAAGTCGCTCTGGTATAGCCCCGGCTTGGTTATAAGCGTCCGGTAGTTGGTGAGACCGACCAGCTGCACGCTGTGGCTGAACGGGCTTGTAAGGCCCGACCAGTTGGTGAAGCTGATATAGAGCGCCAGGAATATCGGGATGACCATGAAGACCACGAGGATGGCGACTGATGGTGAGACGAAGAGCCATCCGAACACGTTTTCGCCTCGGCGCAGCCGGGACCTGCCTCCCTTGGGCTTGGCCCGTCGCGTGCTGTCAACTGCCGGGGCTTCGGCCCCGAGCTGCCCGTGAGCAGTCTTCGCCCCCCCGGTATGGGGAACTGTAGCCATCCGTCCCTCCTATAGAGGTGCGAGCGGGCGGAGTGGTCCCGGACCAGACGGCCCGGGACCACGTAGCCTCGGTTCGGTTAGGGCTGCAGCAGGGCCTGAGAGTTGGTCTGCATGCTGGAGAGCATCTGCTTGGGGCTTTCGCTCGCAAGGCTGTCTATTTCGTTATTGAAGTTCGTCTCAACCGTGGCGAAACCGACGGTGGCCACTTGGGGCAGGGCGTAGGCGTCGCCTTGGACGAAGGCGGAAACATTGGGTGTCTCAGTCCCAGTGGCTATCGGCGTAGTGTGCTCCTTCGCCCACTGCTGGGCGACTGCCGGGCGCGAAGGCATTACGCCGAAGGCGTTGGCGAACTTGAGCTGCTGGGCGGGCGACGCCAGGTACTTGACGAAACTTACAGACGCCGCCGTGTACTTGCTGGCGGCAGCGATGCCCCAACAGTTGGTGAACACAAGCGTCCCGTGCTTGCCCGAAGGACCGGCCGGCATCGCCACAACTTCGTAAGGGATCTTCGGGTAGTCGCTCTGCATGGCCCCGATGATCCAGTTGCCCTCGATCGTCATGGCCGCAAGGCCGGTGCCCAAAGCTTCGCCGCCCCAGCCTGCATCTACTCCATCACCCGGGGTGAACTTGAGGTAGCCCTTCTTGGCCAGGCCCTGCAGATAAGTGAGCGCTGCGACGTCTTGGGGAGAGTTGAACGCAAAACCAGTGTCGGACTTGTTCATGTACGAGCCTCCGGCCTCCGCGAAGAACGCCCCTACGCGGTCGAGGCTGTTGGACATGACCAATCCTGTGACGTGGCCCTTGGTCAGCACCTTGGCGTCGTAGGCAAGTTTGGCCCAAGTGGTCGGCAGGTTCGCGTTGGTGAGCCCGGCCGCCTTCCACATCGTGGTGTTTATCTCGATGGCGAGGGTCGAGGAGTCCTTGGGTACGCAGTAGAACGTGTGGTTGTAGGTGTATGCCTGGACGAGCGAGGCATAGAAGTCGCTCGCCGGGTCTACCGACGTACCGCTTGGGAGGAGCTGGTCATTTTTCGCCATGCTTTCGAACATGGGCGTCTCGCCGTAGAAGACGTCGGGCGGGGTGCCGCCCGAAAAGGCCTCGGTTAGCTGGAGGGTCAGGTTTGAGGAGTTAATTACGTTGACTTTGTTGCCCGTCGATTTGGCCCATGCTGTGGCCGCGGCTTTGTCGGCGTTCGTCTCGGCGGGACCAGAGGATGCGATCATGAAATTGAGGGTTACACCATGAGTTTTGCCAACCAATTTGGGCATGCCTGACGCCATTGCTGCCGCAGGCGTCATCGCTACGAGGGCCGCCGATACGCCGAGGCCCGTTACCACCTTCCATCGTTTCATCTATGTTGTTCCTTTCTGTTGAAACCACGTTGAGGCAAACCACGTTGAGGCAGGCCCCTGTTCGCCCCGCCGGCGTCGGTCCCTGAGTTGGGAGCGCGCCCGCGCGGGGCTCGCCGCTGCTCTCCCGTGCCATCAGCCAGGGCGTCAGGAGCTCCCGCGACGGGCGCCGCTGGGCCCCGGAAAGCTCAGCCAGGAGAACCTCAACCAGCGTGTGAGCGACGTCTTCGATGGGCTGGCGGACGCTCGACAGGCGCGGCCGGAGCACCGACGCCACGGGGCTGTCGTCAAAACCGACAACGGAGAAGTCGCGGCCGACGGTGAGACCGCGGTCCTCGATCGCCCGGGAAGCGCCGACGGCCATCGCGTCGCTCACGCACACCAACGCGGTCGGTGGCTCGGCACATCCCATCAGCTCTTGGGCTAGCGCGTGGCCTGAAATTATGCCGTCTTCCGCCCGTGCCACCAGGGCGGTCGCGGGTAGGCGGAGGGCCTCCACTGCGCTTTGCCAGCCTTGGAAGCGGTCGTCACCGACCCCCGAGCCTTGGGGTAGGCCGAGGAAACCGATACGGGAATGACCGAGCTCGGCCAAGTGGCGGACGGCCTGCGACGTGCCGCTTGCACCGTCCACGTCGACCCAGGAGTGCTCCGAGCGCGCGACGCCCCAAGGACGCCCGAAGGCTACGAAATGAGCACCCTGATCGATAAGCCACCCGGGGCGTACGTCGCCGTAGTGCGTGTTGGCGAGGACGAAACCGTCCGCGCCTTTGCGCCGCAGGAGGTCGTCGAGGGCCCCGATCTCGTCGTCGTCGTTGTCAGCGGAGAAGGTGAGCACGCCGTAACCCTTGGCCCGGGCGGCGTCGCACAAAGCATGCAAGAGGCGGTCGAGGATGCCACCGGTGCCGGCGTGATTGCTTGGGAGCAAGCGGCAACCGATCACGCGGGTCGAACTGGTCCGCAGGGAGCGCGCGGCCTGGTTCGGTCGGTAACCCAGCTCGTCGATGGTGCCGAGGACCTTCTGAAGGGTCTCCGGGCGGAGGCGGTGGGGAGCGTTGGCCGCGTTGGAAACGGTCTGGCGGGACACTCCTGCTCGTTTGGCGACCACCTCAATCGTGGGCCGTTTCTTCGCCCCGGAAACCGGCTTCTTCATTTCCGCCACCCCGACCGGCTGCCCACATCGAGTACTCCTACCCAGGTAATAAACATGCCGCACCCCCTGTCGAGGCTCACTTGATCGTTCAAATCCTCTATACCCTTAATGTGATATGAACGATCAAGTGACGTCCCGAAGGCGGTCGGGCGCAATCGGCCAGCCCTATCTGAACGACCTCGTATCGGCCGTGAGCGCTCCCGCCATGTCGCTGTCCGCGCGCAGCGGCCAGATCCGTCCTTTGGGCGCCGAGGGCCTCTACGTGCACGACCTGCGGGCATTGAGCCGGCTCGAGGTGACCGTCGACGGCGTCGAACCCGTCCCTCTCGGCTACGAGCTATGTGGCGGCACCAGCAACCAGTTCGACAGCGGTTTGCTGCCCGGCCAAGGTGATGGTCCTTCGTTTGTGCTTGTCCGGCGGCGGTCGTTGGGCCCGGCGGGGATGGTGGAGAGCTTCATGATCAGGTCCTACACCGCGATAGCCAGGAAATTTCGCGTGGAAGTTGCCGTCGCCTGCGACCTGGCAGCCATTTCAACGGTGAAGGCCGGGTTGCGGCCGACCAAGCAACAGGCCACAGCCGTCCCCGACGGGCTGGCATGGGAGGTGCCCGGGCAGTGCTCGGTGCGAGTGTCGGCGTCCCCGGTCCCGAGCAGCGTAAACGCGAGTGCGGAGGCCCTCGTTTGGGACATCGCGGTCGAGGCCGGGCAATCCGTCACTTTGCAGCTGACCGTCGAGCTCAGCGAGGACCCCTCTCGTGGCGAGGCCCTGCCCCCATCGCTGGGAGGAGGGGGCGCCGTAAAGGTGCCGGAGGTGAGAGCCCTCGATGACCGGCTCCGGCGCTGGGTCGAACTGAGCTTGGCCGACATAACCCAGTTACAGATGGCGCTCCCTGACGGGCCTACCGAGGTCTTCCTGGCTGCAGGCGTGCCGTGGTACCTGACCCTGTTCGGCCGGGACTCCATATGGGCTGCGCGCATGCTCTTGCCTATCGGCACGGAGCTCGCTCTCGGGACACTGAGCGCCCTCGCTCGGCGTCAGGGACGCTCATACGACACTGCGACCGGCGAGCAACCGGGGAAGATCCTCCACGAGGTGCGCCGCAAGATCAATTACGACCAAACCTCGCTAAAGCTTCATACCCTCCCACCTGTCTATTACGGCACTATCGATGCCACTGCGCTGTGGGTGTGCCTGCTGCACGACGCCTGGCGATGGGGCCTGGCCGAGGACGACGTAGCGCCGCTTCTCGGCCCGATGCGCCGTTGCCTCGATTGGCTGGCCGACAACGTGCTGCGCGGCGACGGTTTCGTGAGGTACATAGACGAGTCCGGCCGGGGGTTGGCCAACCAGGGCTGGAAGGACTCCTCGGACGCCATACAGTCCCGGGACGGGCGATTGGCACGGCCCCCCATTGCCCTGTGCGAGGTGCAGGGGTATGCCTACGAAGCGGCCATCGGCGGGGCCGAGCTATTGGAAGCGTTCGGGCTCGACGGCGCTGAGCGTTGGCGGCAGCTCGCGGTGGACCTGGCCGACCAATTCCGCTCGCATTTCTGGGTGTCAGACGACGAGGGCCCTTACCCTGCGGTCGCGCTGCAGGACGACGGTACCCCGATGGGCTCCGTGAGCTCCAACATCGGCCACCTGCTCGGGACCGGCCTCCTCAGCGCGCAAGAGAGCACCTTGGTGGCACGCAGGCTTGGTGGCCCAGACCTGAACAGCGGTTTCGGCCTCAGGACTCTGGGCAAGTCCTCGAAGGGCTACAACCCCTTCAGTTATCACCTCGGGTCGGTCTGGCCCCATGACACCTCCATCGCGATAAGGGGGCTGGCCCGCGCCGGTGGGAAGGATGGGGAAAGGTCGGCCAACCTCCTCATCGAGGGTTTACTGAGTGCCGCCGAAGCCTTCGACTACCGGCTACCAGAGCTCTACAGCGGGTGCGACAAGGCCGGGCGTCAACGCCCGTTGCCGTACCCGGCCTCATGTCACCCTCAGGCCTGGACGGCGGCGTCCTCCATCGCCGTCCTCGCTTCTTACCTCGGGATCAGCCCCGACATGCCCAACCACCGCATCGCGCTCGCTCCTCTCAACGCGCCCACGGGCCTGCGCAGCGTGGACGGATTTCGTACAGGGTCGGCCAGACTTCGCGTTCAGATAGGCCCGGACGGGACGACGACGCTGAGCGGGGCGCCGGCTGGCACCGAGGTGCTCAACGCCCCTTGGCGAGAGAGGGCGTAAATCTCAGTACCCGGGGCTGCGGGGCCATTGCACCCGTCCTTCATGGTGATGCCATGATGCAAGTTCATGAAAGATGGGGCTGTCCGCATCGATGCCCACCATCACTTCTGGGACCCGTCCCGCCACGTCTACCCGTGGATGGAGGCAAGTGCCATGGCCCCGCTGCGGAGGCGCTTCTCCCCGCAAGACTTGGTGGGGGAGCTCGCCAAGTCGGACATTGCCGGCACGGTGGTGGTGCAGGCACGCTCGAGCCTGGACGAGAGCCGCGAGCTCTTGCGGACGGCGTCGCGCTGGGCGTGGGTGCGCGGGGTCGTGGGCTGGGTCGATCTCGCAGCGGACGATGTCGGCGACCGGTTGGACGAGCTGCGGGCCGGTCCGGGCGGCAAGCGCCTAGTCGGGCTGCGTCACCAGGTCCATGACGAGGAGGACCCGCGCTGGTTGTGCCGGGCCGAGGTCCGTCGCGGCCTTGCCGCCGTCGCAAGCCGCGGGCTCACCTACGACTTGTTGTTGCGCGCCCGGGAGATCCCGGCAGCGATCGAGACAGCGCAAGCATTCCCCGAGCTCTCGTTCGTTGTTGACCACATAGCGAAGCCACGGATCGCGGACGGCAGCGACCCAGCCTGGCAGGCAGGCATGCCAGGGTTGGCCGCGCTCGCCAACGTCCAGGTAAAGCTCTCGGGGATGGTCACTGAGGCGAACTGGGCGTCATGGACGCCTGCGGACCTCCGACCCTTCGTGTCACGAGTGGCGGAGCTGTTTGGGGTACGGCGGATGATTTTCGGGTCAGATTGGCCGGTCTGCCTTCTTGTAGTGCCCTCCTACCAAGAGGTCGTTGCGGCTCTCGAAGACGCTTTGGGCGACCTGTCCCAGGACGAGTCCCGCCAGGTTTTTGGCGCTAACGCTCAGCGCTTCTACGCGTTGGCCGTGCCCTAAGGATCAGTTCGGCTCGAGAGCGCTCCGCCGTTCCCGTAAGCGCTTGGCGCTGGCGGTGCGCTCGGTGCGGAACGCCCGAATGTGGGCCAAGGTGTCGTCGAGGCGGGCAATTAGCTCGTCGTTTGCGACGATCGCCTCGTCGAGCAGGGCGCGTTGCCTCTCAGGGGACGGGTCGCCCGAGCGCAGTTCGGACTTGACCCGGTCGAGGATGTCTACCTGCTCGACGTCGAGCACCACGTGGACTTCGGCCAACGAAAAGCCGAGGAGCCTCTGGAGGTCGCGGATCCGCGTCGCTCGTGTCACGTCCGCACGTGAGTAGAGCCGCTCGCCGGCGTTCCCGTGCGAGCTTGGGCGCACCAGGCCAAGCTCCTCCCAGTAGCGCAATGTCCGGGTCGTAAGGTCGGTCAACTTGGCCACCTCGCCGATACGGAAGGCAACAGGCTTGCGTTCGGCCGTGGATGGGACAGCAGCCATCAGGCTTTCACTTCCTTGTCCCCGATATGGCCTCTGCCCGGTCGCGCTCGCCGAGCCTGTCCTGGTCGCCGCCAGACGGCTGTTGCGACGCGGGCTCGGCCGGCACTTGCACACCGTCCAGGGCCGCCGCCGTTGCGACGGAGTGGCGGCCCCGGCTCCACGACGCGAGGGCCGCTAGCAGGCTGGCGCCGATGGCGAAGTCGAGAGCGGCATGAAGCCCGGCGCGGAAGGGCACGGTGATCAGCCTCGGGAAGAAGCCGTGGCCGAGCAGGACCGCCTGCTGGGAAGAGCTGAGGTGGGACAATACGCTTTGCCCGACCAGGTGTTGCACCGGGTTGTAGCCCAGGAAGGCCGCGAACAGGGTGGAGACCGGGGGCAAGTGCGAGACGTGAGCCGCCACGGCAATAGGCACCCCGTGGGCCACGAGGCCATGGTAGAGGCTCTCGGGCAGGGACGAGGAGAGGCCCACGATCAGCAGAGTGAAGAAGATCCCGATCGAGAGGACCTGAGCAGAGTTCTGAAAGGTGGTGTTCATACCAGACCCCGCGCCGCGGTGCTCGGGCGGCAGGCTGTTCATGACGCCGGCCCGGTTCGGCGACCCGAACATGGACATGCTGAGGCCGGTAGCGAAGAGAAGTAGAGCGAAGAGCAAGTAGGAGAAATCCGTCGGCAACAGTTCCAACAACCCGAAACACACGGCGGTCCCGATCATGCCACCGGTAGCAAACGGCCGGGCACCATAGCGGTCCGACAGGACGCCCGAGAGAGGCCCGGCGATCAAAAACCCTGCTGTCAGCGGGAGCATGGCCAGCCCGGCCCACAAAGGCGTCCGGGCGAAGTCATAACCGTGCAGAGGCAACCAAATCCCCTGCAACCAGATGATGAGCATGAACATCAGCCCACCGCGCGACAGCGCTGCTAGGAAACTAGCGAACACCCCGGCGGTGAAAGCACGGATCTTGAACAGCTGGAGCCTGAACATCGGTTCTTCGGATCTGACTTCTATAACGCCGAAAACGACAAGCAGGGCGACACCGCCTGCGAGGCACGACAAGACAAATGGGTTAGCCCAACCCATGGTGTCGTGCCCGTAGGGCTCGATCCCATAGGTAATACCGACCATGATCAACACGAGCCCGAGAGCAAAAGTGATGTTGCCAGGCCAGTCGATCTTGGCCGGTCGCCGCGCGCTCAGTTCGCGTAATTTCAGATAGCCCCAAACAGTGCCGAACAGGCCAATGGGCACGGACACCAAGAAGATGAGCCGCCAGTTGATCGGGGCGAGGACTCCGCCGAGCACCAACCCTATGAACATGCCGCCCATAGCAGCTGCCTGGTTGATGCCCATGGCCGTGCCCCGCTGGCCGCGAGGAAAGGCGTCGGTCAGGATGGCACCGGAGTTCGCCATCAGCATTGCCGCTCCCACTCCTTGGAATATGCGCATAACTATCAACCAAACCCCGGCCACTTCGCCCGTCATCCACGTGATGGTGAGCAGAAGGGAGAAGAAGGTGTAAACGGCAAAGCCAAGGTTGTACATACGGACCCGACCGTATATGTCGCCCAAGCGGCCAAGGCTCGTCACGAGCACGCTGGTGACTACCAGGAAACCCAATATCATCCATAATAAAAAGAAGCTGTTGCCGGCTTTCGAGGGGGTCGATACCGATGCCCCGGAAGATGTCCGGCAACGCGATCAGCGTGATGGAGCCGTCGATTGTCGCCATCAACATGCCAAGTGTTGATATGAAAAGCGCCGTCCACTTGTAGTTGGCGCTAACCGCACTTGCGCTGGGGCCGCTCAGTTCCGACCGCTCCAGGTTCGTCATTGCCCTCCGGTACCCGCTCTTAACGCTAACGTCAGCATACCTTAACGTTCACGTTAAGTGCCAGCCAATAAGCGAAGGAGAGCGACTAGGTCGAGCTCTTAGTACTGTTTGTAGACAGGTGAACCCGGCGCCGCTTGCCAGGCTCCGCTCGGCCAGACACAGGTAAGGTCCCGAAATGCGTCGCCTCCCGCCGTACCACGTACCCAGGCCACGTCTAACGGAGCGCTGCGCAGGCCACCAGGTCGTCGTCATAGAGGCGGCTGCAGGGTACGGCAAGAGCACCCTAGGGGCAGAGCTCGTCGGCGAATGGCGTGCAGTGGGCATAGAAGTGCCCCTTGACCATGCCGGTATCACAGCCGCCTTGCTTGTCGCCCGGCTCCACGCCGCCGTCATGCGTGTTGGGTTCACTGAGGCGGCTGCGACGGCATCGGGCGACGATGCCACGGCTGCGGCCGATGCCTTGGTCAACGCCCTCGCCGGCGAGCCCTGTGTGTTCATCATCGACGACGCCCACAACGCTTCCCCCGACGCCGGCGCTTTGATCGACCATATCGCCACCCAGCTGGTGGGCGACCAACGCCTGCTCGTACTGGCCCGCCACCTCCCCAAGGGCGCGGAACGTTTACGGCGGGCCGAGAACCTCCATCTCGGTTCGGCCGATCTCGCGCTCACGCCTGACGAGACGCTCGCACTATGCCGTTCCGGGTTCGGCCTGGAGGTAGGCCCGGAAACCGCCAAAGTGCTCGGCCAGGCCACAGCCGGCTGGACTGCGGCGACGGCGCTGGCTGCGGCTCGAGCGGCGCGCACCGGTGAGGGCGTAGGAGCGGTTGCTGAAGCGGCCACGAGCCCGGACCACCCCGCAGGCGCGGTGGCCGCGATCTTGGAAGAAGCGGTCGTTGCTCTCGGGACCTCCTCCTTGCCCAAACTGTCCCAGGTCGCTCGGCTGGCGCTCCTTGACGCCGAACTGGTCGACCTCGTCACGGCCGAGGAAGGTTTCTTCGAGCGCGCGCTCGAGGCTGGGCTCCCCTTCACCCCTGCCCAGGGACAGTGGTGGGACCTCCCCGGGCCCGTGCGTGACCATCTCGCTACTTTTTCTCCCGTCGACACGCGGTCCATGCGCAGGGCAGCGGAGCTTTACCGGCAGCGAGGCGAACTGGGCTGGGCTTTGCAGCTGTTGCTGGCCTCAGGAGACGCAGCCGAAGCGGCGACGGTGCTCGCCGGGGTGCCCGCTGAGGTCGCCGAGGCTATGGACATCCTCGAGCTTGAGGCGGTTTTCGACCAGCTCCCCACTGAGGTTGTAGACGCCAACCCCGACGTTCTCCTCCTCGTTGCTCGTGGCTTGAGAGTGGCGACGCGGTGGGACCAAGGCCAGGTCCTGCTCGAACGTGCCGGTGATATTGCCGAGCGCACAGGCGACGAGGTCTTGGGACGAGCGGTCGCCGTCGAGCTTGCCGCGCAGTTGCTCCGGGAGCTGAAGCCGGAGCCGGCGGAAGGCGCCGTCCGCTCGGTCCTGAGGGACGCCAGCCCCGCCGAACGGCTGACTCGAGCTCGCGCGAACCACATCCTCGGCCAGGCCCTCTGCTGGCGGCTCGACGGCGATGGGCGACGCGATGACAATGCCTTGAGCGAGGCGGAGGAGTGTTTCTCTCGGGCGTCGAACCTTTATCAGGCGTTGGGGATGCGCTCTGCGGCGTCAGCCCTGGTGCCCTATTGGGCGATCTCCATCGAGTTCGCCCGAGGCCACGCCAGCGAGGCAATGGACCGCCTCGACAAGGGCCTCAACCTGGTGGCAGACCTGCCCCGGAGGTGGGCGTACCTGATGTGCTTCCGCGCCTGGGTGGCGGCGGAGCTGGGACAGGACGACGTTTGCCGTACCAGTGCCCAGGAGGCCCTGCGCGTGGGCGAACAGCTCGACAGCGACCTGTTCCGAGCCCACGGTCACTGGAAGCTGGCCATCCTGGCGTCGTACCGGGAGGACGCCCCGGCCACCTTGCACCACCTCCGCCAGGTCGAGCTGCACAGGGGTGCATGGTGGGGCCCCGCCTCCGGCGACTTTTTGGCTGATGCCGCTGACCTGCTGGACCGGGTCGGGCACACGGCGCTGGCCTGGGAGTACCTGGCCAGGGTAAAGGCGGAGCCCAAGGATGCCGGGCATCTCGTGGCTATGGCGGAAGCCGCATTGGAGGCGAGACATGGCGACCCGGTGGTGGCCGAAGACAGGCTGAAGGCGCCGGAGCTCCGAAGGATCGATCCCCGCGAGTACTGGCGGGTCAGCCTGTTGGGAGCGTTCGCCGCATTCCGTCGCGGCGAGGACCGCGCCGCGGGGGCGCTGGCGGCGCGAGCTTTCGAAGAGGCGGCTCGCCTGGGCCAACCGCAACTTCCCCTTATCCGCGAACGCGCAATTACCGAGCAGTTGCTGGGGCTTGCGGTGGACACGGGACAACCTGCTGCCGCCGCCCTGAGAGCGAGCGCGCTCCCGGTTGCGTTGACCGTGCTCGGTCGCTTCGAGCTCACCGTGGCGGGCCGGCCAGTTCGGCTTCGTCCCGGGCAGGAGGCGCAACTTCTGAAGCTTGTCGCCGCAAGCGGCGGCCAATTGCATGCTGAGCAGGCAATAGAGACGTTATGGCCCGAAGGCGGGCGGGCGGAGGGCCGCAACCGGTTGCGCACGGTGCTCAACCGCTTGCGCTCCGCCGCCGGCAACGTCCTGGTGCGCGAAGGGGACTTGCTTGTCCTCGACCGCTCCGTGAGCGTGGACTTCCAAGAAATGCTGGCCGAAGCGCGCCGTGCTGAGGCGCTCGCTACTACTGACCTGGCTCTGGCGGCCGCGATCGCACGGGGCGCAATAGTGCGCTACCGGGGAGAGCTGCTCCCCGAGGACCGCTACGAGGATTGGGCCGAACGGCCCCGGCAACGTGCCAGGAGGGCCATGCTCGACCTGCTCGACCTGTGCGCAGGCGAGGCAGCCCGGCGGGGCGACTTGGACGGGGTGCGCCGGATGGTCGAGCGGACCATCGAGTTCGCCCCTTACGACGACTCGCGGTACCTCCACGCGGCGACGACGCTGCTGGAACAGGGTCGTCGCGGGGAGGCTCTTTCGGTGGTCCACCGGGCGCGCTCGGCCTTTGCCGAAATAGGCCTTGAACCGCCGCGGCCCCTCCTCGAGCTCGAGCGCTCGATAGTCGCCTGAGCCGCCGCGAAGTCGCCAGGTACCCCGACCGTCAGGTCGCGATCTCGTTCGAGCCTGCGCTCTGTTCTGACGACGAACGCAACACGGACGGGCCAAGCGAACCGTCGACAACAGACCTCGCGACGTCGAGCAGGCGGATGTTGTGGAGGCGGGCGTAGGTGCGCAGAGCGGAGAACGCCGCCGGCATGTTGAGGCCTTCTCTCTCGGCGACCATCCCCTTGGCCTGTTCGATCACGATGCGGCTGTTCAGCGCGTGCTGAAGTTGTTCGTTCACGATCTGGGCTTGCTGAGATTTTCGTTGCTGAAGGATGGCAATCGTGGCAACGTCAGCTAACGCCTGGGCGTTGTCCATGTCGACGCTCCCCATTTCGTGCGGCTCGGTGCCGAACAGGTTAAGGGCGCCGATGACGGTGCCCCGCAGCCGCATGGGCAGTGCTTGCGCCGAGCGGAACCCGGCCGCGAGCGCCTCAGCGGCGAAATGGGGCCAACGGGCCCCAACCACGGCTAGGTCGGCTTCCATGACCGGCGCGCCGCTGCGGTAACAGTCGAGGCAAGGGCCTTCCCTGGCCTCCAGCTCGAACAGCTCCAACAGGCGCATCGCCTCGCTGGAAGAGGCGACCACCTTCAGTTCGCCGTCTGGCCCGGCCAACATTAGGCCGGCCGCTCCGACGTCGAGCACTTCTACGCAACGGTCGGCCAGCCGGGTCAGCAACTCGACCACGTCGAAGTCGTCGACCAGTGTGTCAGCTAGCTCCACTAGCGTCCTCGCTAGCAGCGTTTCTCTCGGTAACAGCTCTTCGTCCACCTCCACTTTGGCCACCTTTGCCCTCTCTGGGGCGTGGTCCGAGCTCTTTGCTCTTTGAGTAGGAGTCCTGGACGTGCCCCTTTGATACATGCTACGCCCGCGCGGTGGCGCCCTGTCGTGGGCTAGCCGGCGGAGGCGGTCAGCGCACTGACCAGTTCGGCGATATCGACCCGGGCAAAGCCGACTGCGCTGTCGCTAAACCCATAGGGCAGCACGAGAGCATTGCCGTGGACGACTGCCCCGCACGAGTAGACGACATTCGGGACGTACCCGTCGCGCTCGTCCTCGTTGGCTTCCAGCAACGGGTAGGGGAGCCTCCCGATGACCCGGCGGGGGTCGTCGAGGTCGAGGAGGACAGCCCCGATACCGTACGCACGCATCGGCCCGACGCCATGGGTCAAAACGAGCCAGCCCTGCGCCGTCTCGACCGGTGAGCCGCAATTGCCAACCTGGACCAGCTCCCACGGCTGCGGGCCCAGCTCCAACGTGGTGGCCACGCCCCACTCGGTGAGGTCTTCGGAGGTGGTGACTGCCAGGTTCTCGCGGTCCCAGCGCGACAGGGCCATGTAGCGCCCGGCGACCTTCCTCGGGAACAGTGCCATGCCCTTGTTGGTAGCGAAGGGCCCGGACAGCTGGGTGACGGCAAAGGTGGCGAAGTCATTGGTTTTCAGCAATTGTGGCGCGATATGCACCTGGTCGAAAGCGGTGTAGGTCGCGAAGTAGGTGACGGCGCCGTCGTCGTCCACAAAACGTACGAAGCGGGCATCTTCCATGCCCTGGAGCTCGGCCGGGCCCTGCGGCCAGAGCACGCGTTCGGCGACCTCGGTCTGCGGGGCGAACTGCACGGTGTAGTTGTTCGCGGCGACCCAGTGGATACCCACGATTGCCTCCCTCACGGTGGCGCGGGACAGGAGGTCAGGGTGGAGGGATTCGAGCGCCGATTCGAGTTGGGCGGAGCCGAAGGTGGGCTCGAGGCGGTCGAGGACCTGAGCGGCCGCCTGGTTGTCGCAGCCGCGTTCGGCCAGCTTGGCGTGGAACAGGTCCCTGCTGTACGGGCCTGGCGAATACTGGCCGCACTCCGGGAACTTCCCCGCCTCATCGAGGCGGACCGCACCGGCCGGGCCGATGATGCCTGTGCGGAACTCAATGGACGAGATGTGGCCCTCGCCGACGGCCCGCAAGCTCATGACGAACCTGGTCTCACCCGGGGCCAGGCCGCCCTGGTCGGGGTGGGCGACCATGGAAGGGTTGAACAGGGCGGCACCTTCGAGCGAGATCTCTCGGGTGAAATAGGCGCCGATAAGGAGAGCCTTTTCGGGCGGGACATCGCCGAGCCGACCGAGGCGCTGAGCGGCCAGGCGAAAATGCTCCGACCATGTGCCCTCGAGGTCGCGGTGGCGGTGCGCGAACCGTTGTGCCACTTCACCGAGGGTGGTCGTAACCTCGGCGTCGTCCATCGCCAGGATGCGTTCGGCAACCGACGAGGCACGGGAATCGCCGCTGTACATCTCCTCGCCTGGGACGAAAAGGACCGTGATCGTCCGCGCGGCGTCGGGGCGAAGCCGCAGCGTCGCCCGGGACACCATGTTCCCGGCTCGGCTCGGCGTGGTCAATGGAGCGACCGGGCCAGCCGGTGGCCGTGCTGCGCCAGCCGGTGGCCGTGCTGCAAGGTGGAGATCAACGCCAAAGTCGACTCGGCCCCCTGGTTGAGGTTGGGCCCGTCGGCACGGAGCCCGTCGTAGCCCCCTCCGGTGGCGGGGTCCCACATGAGGGCCCCTGCATCGTTGTCGCCCAGGAACCATGCAACAGCACTGTCGACGCCGCGCACCCAACGCTCATCTGGGATGAGAACGGCTGCGCGAGCGCAGGCATCCGCGAGTGCCGCAACCTCGATGGGCTGTTGGTCGAAGGCGGGCCGCCGGCCCCGCGGCCCGCTCCCGCCAACCGGGGTCACCGACAGGTGCCCGTCGTTGGTCTCGTGGTCGAGGAGCCACGCAAGTAGAGCGGCGCCCTGGTCGACTAGGCGTTGGCGGCCCAGGGCCGCGCCTACCACCATCATCGACTCAGGCACCACGGCGTTGGCGTAGCGAAGGCGAGCTTCCGGCCATTGCCACGAGGCACCGGAGCCGGCACTTGAAACGTTCCCCAAGACTTCGGCGGTCGCACCGAGCAGGTCGAGGGCGGCGCGGTTGCCCGGACGGGCCATTAGGACCTCGTGGGCGCCGAGAGCGGCGAAGGCCATTGAGCGGCCCCATGGCGAACGTTGCCGGGCGCCTCGCTCAAAATGCGCAAGAGCGACCTGGCGTACCGTTTCGTCGGGGCTGCCGGCGACGGCGGTGCCGAGGCCCCACAGGCTCCGGCCCCAGCAATCTTCGACGCTGTGCTTACCAGACCACTGCCCCTGGGAGCCCCTGCGGTTCAAGAAGTCACCCTTGCTGCCCTGAGCTTGCGTGACGAATCGGAGCGCCTTAGCCGCTAGGTCCTTTACCTGCTGATCGGGCTCAGGCTCGCGGCTGGCCACGACCAGGACGCGGGCCATGTCGTCGGTGCAGTAACCGTGTTCGGTACGGGGAACGGTGTGGTCGGCATGCTCGAACGTGGCCCGTTCGTCGGTCATCCGTTGCAGGTGGGCAAAGCTTGGCGGGGGGGAAGTCACACGGGTAGGGCCTGGGAGTGGGCTAGGGACCGTTCGTCGAGGATCTCGTCGGCGAGGCGTGCGTACTGGCTCGCCACCGAGGGCCAACTGAAAGCGGGGCTCAGGCGGGCCGCCTCGCGCTCCATCGACGCGGCCAGGCCGGGCTCGGTAAGGACCCGCCTCAACGCGTTGCTGAGAGCCGTGGGGTCCTCGTGCGGCACGACGAGCCCGGCACCGCTGGCCAGCAGCTCCACGGCGTGTGGAAAGGCGGTCGCCACCACGGGCCTACCGGCTGCGAGCGCGTCCACGAGCACGCCGGAGGTGACCTGGTCGCGGGAATCGTACGGCAGCACGACGATGGTCGAGTCCTGTATCAGATGGGTCAGCGAAAGGACGTCCCGGTAGGTGGAGTCGAAGGTCACTGAATTGGCCACCCCTTGCGCCCAGGACCGTTCCACCAGCATGTCCCGGTACACCTCGCCTTGGGAGGAAACGACCTTGGGATGGGTGCGGCCCGCCACGACATAACGTGGCCGGGGCGATAGGTCCTTTAGGCCCGCCATGGCGTCGATGGCCCACTCGATGCCCTTGCCCGGGCCGAACAAGCCCCAGCTCAGCAGCATCGGGCGACTCGCACGAGCAGGTCGGTATGACGGGTCGGCGCTGGCCGCCCCGTGGTTGATCACGGTCACCTTCGAAGGGTCGACGTCGAAGCGGGTGCACAGCCGCCGGGCCGCCGTCTGGGCCATGACCACTACGGCGCTGGCGGCGGACACGATCTCTTCCAGCACCTGCCTTTGGTGGAGGGTCGGTTCGACGAGCACGGTGTGGGCGACGACGATGGACGGGACGCTCAGCCCGCGGACTATCTCGAGCACCTCGTCACCGTCGGCTCCGCCGTACAAGCCGTAGTCGTGCTGCACCATCGCAACGTCGCAGGTGCCGAGCGCCTCGGTCGCCTCCGCCACGGAGGCGGGGTCACCGTTGTCCAGCTGAGCGAGTATTCGCGGGTCGGGCGAGGTCGTCCCGTCGCCGACGCGGACAATACCCACTGCGGCCCCGTTCATTTCAAGGCCTCGGGTCAGGGCGGCGCTGAAAGTGGCCAGGCCACACTGGGTCGGCGGGTAGGTACTAAGAATGCCGTAAAGCCGCCCATGGCGGCGCGGGAAGGACAAAATTCCGGGCGTTGCGGCAACGCTCACGTACGGGGGCTCCTCGCTGTGGCTCGGTTGAGTCGAAACCAAACGGGCGGCCGCCACCACCCAGCCCAACTAGGGCCTGACCGAGGATCTTTGACCACCCTACCGGAGCAGGCGGCCACTACAGGCGGGCGGGCAATCAAGAAGGTGGCCTGGCCATGGCCCGACCGGCCCGGCCGAGGCGCTCGGGGGCCACCACCACCCACGTGTTCGAGACCTTTGCCCACGACGACTACGTAAGCGGCGGAGTGTGCCTGGCCGACAGCGGTACCGGTTGGACCGCTCCGTTACGCAGCACCGAGACCGGGCCGTCCTCACTGACAACTATCACGGTGGCGAGAGGGTCGTCATAGCTGTAACGCCGAGCCGAGGTGTGCCGGGTGCCCCCCAGGGCTTCGACCGTCGCCTCGGCCGCCTTACTTGGGACGAGCCGTACGCCGAGCCGTCGCAAAACTCCTTCGGCATCGAAGATGGCGGCGCCGTCCACCTGGGCTAACGCGTGGCGCAGGGGAGCCAGGTGAACGGCGCGGCGTACCTGGAGCGGAGGCGGTGTCGGCAGGCGTTCTTCTACCGGGGGACCGGGCGCCGGTCCGGGCCTGTAGATAAGCAACGAACCGATACCCATCGATCCGAGGTCGTGCACGGCGAACTCGAGCATGGCCTCGAGCACGGCGCGGTCCCCGGAGGCCTCGCCGTCGATGACCGCATCGACCCAACCGCTTACGGGAGGCTCCAGGTGCCAGCTGATCCCCTCCCAGCGCAGCACGCCGAAGTCGCCTACTACACGCACGGATCCGGACGGGTGACGCTGGACTACCGTTGCTTGCAGCACGTCCGCCATAACCACCAGGTCCCGCTCGGAGCCTGCTGGTCGGTCGTAGATCAGCCACTCGCTCGGCCCGTCGGTGCGCCTCAGCAGCCAGCTGGATAGCCCGTCGGCGAAGCGACGGGCGGCGGGCAGAGGTTGTAGGCCCAATGGCTTGCGGAAGATTTCGAGCTGGGTCCCTGCCGCCCAGGTGGCCGGGTCCGACATCGGGTCCAGCACCGTTCCGCCGCTCGAGACCCGGCGTTCGTGGACGGGAGGGCGTAGCGCGTGGTCGATCTCTTCCACCAGTACCTGCAGGGCGGCCCCGCTCCGCCCCGGGCGCAGGCCACTTTCAGCGAGCTCCTCGGCCAGTCGCCTGAGCCTGCCCGGCAGGGGCTCCGCCTCTGGTGCCGCGCCGTTTGGAGCTCTCCCGTTCGGGGCCACCGCTGCATCGCCCCCGCTCAGGCGAAAGGCTCCAGCGCTTGGCTGAGATCCCTCAGCAGGTCGTCCGCAGTTTCGATGCCTACGGACAGCCGGACCAGGGCCGGGTCAACTGCGAGAGGGGAGCCGACCACCGAAGCGTGGGTCATCCGGTGGGGGTGCTCGATGAGCGACTCGACCGCCCCCAAGGACTCGGCCAGGGTAAACAAGCGAGTGGCACCGGCCACAGCCAGAGCCGCGTCCTCGCCTTGGTGGAGCGTGAAGGAGACCATCCCCCCGAAGCGGCGCATTTGGCGCCCGGCAATGTCGTGGCCGGGGTGGGTCGGCAGCCCTGGGTAGTAAACCTGGTCGACGCCAGGGTGCAGCACGAGGAGCTCGACGACCGCCTCGGCGTTCGTGCAATGGCGTTCCATCCGCACAGCGAGGGTCTTGATGCCTCTCAGGACTAAGAAACAGTCGAACGGGCCGGGGACGGCGCCAGCCGAGTTCTGTACGAAGGCGAGCCGGGCGGCGAGGTCGTCATCAGAGGTAGCGATGAAGCCTCCGACCACGTCGCTGTGCCCGCCCAAGTACTTCGTAGTTGAGTGCACGACGGCGTCGGCGCCGAGGCTTAGGGGTTGCTGCAGGTAGGGGGTGGCGAAGGTGTTGTCGACCACGAGCATGGCGCCGTGGCGGTGGCTGAGCTCAGCCACCGCGGAGATGTCGATGACCCGCAGTAGCGGGTTAGAAGGGCTTTCCACCCATACCATGCGGGTTTTTTCAGTGAACGCCTGCTCAAGCGATGCGAGGTTGTCGGTAGCGACCGGCGAGAACACGACTCCCGAACGTGCGTGGATGCCGGATACGAGCCGGTACGTCCCTCCGTAGGCGTCGTCGGGGATGACAAGGTGGTCACCGGGGTGCAGCTGTCGTAGCAACGCGTCCGCAGCCGCCATCCCGCTGGCGAAGGCCAGGCCGTGAGCGGCTCCCTCCAGCGCCGCCAGGCACTGCTGTAGGGCGCTGCGGGTCGGGTTGGCGGTACGGCTGTAGTCGTAGCCCAGGTGTTGGCCAACACCCGACTGGGCGTAGGTCGAGGTCTGGAAGATGGGCGTCACGACTGCGCCCGTGCTCGAGTCGGGAGGTTGACCGGCGTGAACCGCCAACGACTCAAAGCCCAAGGGCTCGGTGCCGCCAGTGCCAGGGCCCGTCACTGGCGGCCTTCAGTGGCGGGCCGTTCATTGGCGGGCAAGGTAGGCGAGGAGGTCTGAACGGGTGAGGATGCCGACGGGATGGCCCCGGTCGAGCGCCAACACCGCCGAACTGTCCTTGAGCCGTGCCGCTACCTGGTCGATCGTTTCGCCCGTGCCGATGGTCGGTAAAGGTGGCCCCATGATGAGCGAAACCGGCTGCTCCATTAGTGCCGGGTCGCCGAGAGCTCGCTCGAGGAGAGCCCGGTCAGTCACCGATCCGACGACTTCGGCGAGCGACAGCGGCGGCTCGGCCTTGACCACTGGGACCTGGGACACCTCGAACTCGCGGAGAAGGGCGATCACTGCCCGCACCGTCTCGTCCGGGTGGACGTGGACGAGCGGCGGCAGGGCAGCGCTTTTCTGGGCCAGTACGTTACCCACGGTCGGCCCGGCCGCCTGGAGGAACCCGTGGTCTGCCATCCAGGCGTCGTTGTACAGCTTGGACAGATAGCCCCGTCCCGAGTCCGGCAGCAGGACGACGACCACGGCGTCCGGCCCGAGGTCGCGTCCAACTTCGAGGGCGGCCCATATCGCGGTCCCGCCCGACCCGCCCAGATGGAGGCCCTCTTCGCGGGTGGCACGGCGAGCAGTTGCGAACGAGTGGGCGTCGGGCACGGCGATTACCCGGTCGATAACGCTCGGGTCGTAGGTGGTGGGCCAGAAATCCTCGCCGATCCCCTCGACCAGGTAAGGACGCCCGCCGCCCCCGGAGTACACCGAGCCCTCGGGGTCCGCACCGATTACCTGGATGCTGGGGTCCTGCTCCTTCAGGTAGCGGCCGGCCCCGCTGATCGTCCCGCCGGTCCCGATGCTGGCGACAAGGTGGGTGACCCGGTGCGCCGTCTGCCGCCAAATCTCCGGGCCAGTCGAGCGGTAATGCGAAGCCGGGTTCTCGGGGTTCCGGTACTGGTTGGGCTGGAAGGCGCCTGGGGTCGAAGCCGTGACCCGGTCGGCCACCGAGTAGTAGGACTCGGGGTGCTCCGGGGCCACCGCCGTGGGGCACACGATCACCTCGGCGCCGTAGGCGCGCAGCAGTTGCATTTTCTCAGAGGCGATCTTGTCCGGCATCGTGAAGACGCAGTGGTACCCGCGCAGGGCAGCCACGATGGCCAGGCCGACGCCCGTGTTGCCGGACGTGGGTTCGACGATGGTGCCACCCGGCAGGAGCTTGCCGTCTCTTTCGGCAGCAACGATCATCGCGATGGCGGGGCGGTCCTTTACGCTCCCGCCCGGGTTCATGTACTCGAGTTTGGCAAGCAGGTGGCAGGCGAGGTCGCGCCCTGTGCGGTGCAGGGCCAGCAGCGGCGTCTCGCCCACCAGGTCGAGCAGGCTGTCGGTGACTTCCATGGGGTGGCCGGGGTCGGTTGCCGGGAGCACTTCGATGCCGGGAGCCTCCACGGTCGCGTCATCGGTGACCAACACCAGCGGGATACCGGCTTCATGGAGGTGGGTAGCAACGATCGCGGTTGGCGCCCCGGTACCGAACACCGCGACCAGCCGCGGGATCCTGGCGCGCACCTCGGCCAGGGTCGCCGGTGGCAGGAAAGCCTCAGCCAGGTTCACTACGCGCTTGGACCGTGCCGTAAGCCAGTACGGCGGCTCGGCCGGTGGCACGTTGATAAGTACGTCTATGTGAGCAATCGGCATTGTCCAGGGTCATCTTGCCACCGAAGCCCGTGCTTGTCGTAACCCTCGACGGGCTCGGTTAGTTGGACGGTTGCGGTCCGATGACTCTGACCACCTCCGATCCCAGCCATTGCGAGAACCGGTGGGGGTGACGTGGCGGTCCGGGGAGGTGAGATGTACCGCTGGGACCTGAGATGACTAGGAGACGTGCACGGTACGGCGGTTGCTATCGCCCCCGTGGTCGTCATCGGTCGAGCCCGGCGCGAAGCCTTTCCCGCTAAGTAGCCGCTTATGGCCGTCGCTATTTCTTGTGCCTGTGCCCTGATCTCGGGCACGGCGGTACTTTCGAGCAATTGGCCCTGGCGGAGCGACCCGAGTGCCCACATCCATTCGCTCGGCCGCCCTGAAGCGGCGATGACACGCCCGCCGGCGTCGGTGTCGATGCCGGTGCCGAGGTGGCCCGGACGGGCCAAACCCCGCTTTCGGAGGTTCTGAGCGAAGATCCGGTCGTCGGTGAACGCAAAGGTACCCGGCCCGGTGCAATTGACCAACCAGTCCGTCTCCCACCGGTACGGTCGCTGGTTCGAGGGAAGTTTCACCTGTAACTCGAGCCCGGTCTGAAACGGCCGCAGAGCCAAGATGCGCCCGGCGAGAGAGCGGAAAGTGCCGGCATCACGGAGCTGGTCGACCTGTTCTGCCACCGCCGGCGCCATCCGGTGACGGTGCACGTTCCAAAAACGTTCGACATGCCTGCGGAAACGCAGCTGTTCTTCGGGCGGCAAAGACTGCCAGAGTTCCTGCGTCCGAGGTCGTAGCAATTCGACAATGGCCCGCCAGTCACCGCCGCGGGCCTCTTGTTCGGCGACTGTGTCACGGAACCGATGAAGCAACAGCCTGGTGCGCCTATCACCGACCTCCAGCGAACCGACGTCGAGGGAACCGAGCCCCAAGGGAGCGTTCCCGGTCGTCGCGCTGGGTTGGGGACCGCTCAGGTGAGCTCTCGGTAGTAGCCCGTGACGGGAAATCGCACGGATGCTCCCGTGGTGACCCTTCTCCGCCAGCGCGAGCAACACGTCGACCGCCGTAAGGCCTGTCCCGAGCAATGTCACGGTATCTGCGGGGCCAACCTGGTCGAGTACGCCGGGTTCCCATGGGTCCGAAACGCAGCGCTCGTTGTCTTGCAACGTCCCCAAGTCGCGCGGCCACCTCGGCGGGAGGATACCCGTGGCCAGGACCACGGCGTCCACACTGACGGGTTGCCGCCCGGTGAACAGCAGGGTGGGACCGCCCGCGCCGCGTCGACGTCGACGACTTCGTCGCGCGCAATTTCGACCAGGTCGTCGTGGCGAAGATGGGCCCAGGACAGTAGCGTTTCGCTCAGGTATTGGCCGAAGAGGCGGCGGGGTACGAAGTCGTCCTGAGCATTCGGGGATCCCTTCGCGCCAAGCCAGCGAACGAAGTGCCCTGGGTCGCGTTCGAGTGCGCTCATCGACGCTGCCGGGACGTTTAGCAGGTGGCTCCGGAGGTCCGTCGAGAATGCGACCCCCCGTCCCGTTTTGCCGGAGCGTTCGACCAGGAGCAGGCGCGCAGAGGCGCCGGGGGTGTCCAGCAGCTGCACAGCGGCCAGCACGCCGCCAGCGCCTGCTCCGACGATGGCAATGGTTGGCGGTTGTGCGCTCACGGTAGGATGTTACGACTAATTCTATTCATTCGGTAGAAGCATTAGATATCGCTGGCCTGGCTGGCCGGAGACAGAGTCTGGCTGTTGAGTTAATCGGCATGACCGGGACCAGAGACCAGTCCGAGATCCGGGCCACGCCAGGACCAACGATCGACCCGGCCTGCACACCCTTAGTGAGCCGAGCGGACAGTCAGTGGGCCTGCCCCATGGATGGTCTATCCGCTCGGTCTTCGATTAGGGTACCACTAGTTCCATAGGAACAGTGGGACACCCCGCCACCCCATAGCGGGCAGAGCCGCGGCCGCTAGGCGGGCACGATGGAGAACCCCCTCTAGCGCGGTGTGCCGAGCTCGACGGGCGCGCCTACTAAAGAGCCGTACTCGGTCCACGAGCCGTCGTAATTACGTACGTCGTCATAGCCGAGCAGCTCGTGGAGCACGAACCAGGTATGGGCGGCTCGCTCCCCTATGCGGCAGTAGGCAATTACCGAGCTTTCACGGCCGATGTCGTGAGTTTGGTAGAGCCGCCCTAGCTCCTCGGCAGACCTGAACGTGCCGTCGTCATTAACCGCTTTAGACCAGGGGACATTGGCTGCACCAGGGATGTGGCCCGGCACGCGGGCCCCCTCCTGGGGAAGATGGGGTGGGGCCGTGAGCTCGCCCCGGTACTCCTCGGGCGAGCGACATCGACAAAGCGGCTTAGGCCGGCACGTGCGAGCACGTCGTCACGCAGCGCTCGCAGTTCGGGTCGCTCGGGCCCTGGGGCACCGATGTCGGTCGGTTCGAACTTCGGACTGCCAATGACTAGTTCCCGCTCTTCGCTTTCCCACTTCTTGCGACCTCCGTTCAACAACCTGACGTTGTCGAACCCCCGGTAGCGAAGCAGCCAGTACGCGTAGGCAGCAAACCAGTTATTTGAACCGCCATAGAACACAACCTCGGCCCCGGGAGCCAAACCGGCCTCGCCTAGGAGCCGGCAGAGGCCTGCTTGGTCGATGTAGTCCCGGCGAGGCTTGTCATGGAGATCGTCGAACCAGTGCCAGGACAGGGCATTGCGGATGTGCCCCCTCTGGTAATCGGTGGTGTCCTCGTCGACTTCGATTACGCGGACGTCCGGGTCATCGAGGTGCTCAACGAGCCAATCCGTCCCGACGAGCACCTCGGGGTTCGCAAAACCACCCATGTCGTTCCTTCCTCCATTGGGACCTGCCTTATCCATTGAACATTTTGCACAGGTCGAACCCGGTATAACTTCGCCGGGGCCGCGACCGGACAGCCGGCACGGGCGACCGGTTTCGGCCCTGGCGTCCTGTTCCCTGGCCGTCAGGCGGTCGGGATCCCGACGACGTGCAAATCAGCCACGAAACCATCGGTATTACCCGCGGAGTCGGTGTAAAAGCCCACTATCGTACCGGCGTTATTGAGGCCGTTCACCACGGTGCTACCTATGCCATGGGGGTCGCTGATGGTCTTGAAAGTGCCTCCGCTGTACACGAAGCCATATGTCAGTTTATGTGCACCGACGTACATCCCGACCGCTATGCCTTGGTCGTTGAAACCGAAGATCTGGGTGTTCTTCGAGCCGGGGTACTCGATGCTGCTTATTGAGGTCCCCCGCATAATGAACCCCGCGGTATTGCCGTCGGCCTCGGTGTAGAACCCGGCCACGGAACCGTGGTCGTTTATGGCGGTCGCAGAGGCGCTTGTAGAAGCGAAGGGGTCGATGGCGGTGAAAGCGCCGGTCTTACGGTCCCATTCGTAGGCGTGGGCATTGCCTTTGGCATCGTTGTAGAAACCGACCGCCTCGCCGTTGTTGTTGATACCGAGAAGCTGGTTGACGGGGGGGTTGGAGGTGGTGGCAGGGTCGCTGACACTCGTCATGACCCCGTCCTCGTCGAGGAAGCCAGAGTTCGCGCCGGTCGAGCTGGCGTAGAAGCCGACCGTGTTGCCCCAGTCATTTATCGCCGTGACCTGAGTCTGTTGAGAACCCGGGTAGTTCTCCGCGGCGAAAGTGGCATTGCTGTAGGGGGTCACCTGATAGCCCTTGTTGGGATGGGTGGCAGCGGGGCTCCCGCTGCCGAAATATCCGGAGATTACCCCGAAATCGTTGACGCCCAGCAGTTGATTGAATGTGGGGTCGGCCGGGTCGTCCAAGGTGGTGAAGCTGTAATCGGCGGAGGCATTGACGGCTAGCAGGGCGCGATGTCCCGGTGCGGCGAGGGCGCCAGTGGTCGGGAGCGCGAGGCTAGCGGTTAGGACGGCGCAGCCGAGGCCAATAGCCCGGCGAGCGAGATGAGAACGGCCTTGTGAGGCCTGCACGTCCCGGTCGGCGTCCGCGGGGAGGGAGGTGGTTTGTTTGTCCTGGGTGGACTGGGGCGACATGAGCTTGCCTTTCTTTTCAAATGGTTGTGTTCCCATCGTCCACCGGCGGGCTGAGCCGGCCCAGGGACAGCGCCCTCACGTCACCCTCACGTCACCCTGACAAATGCCCCGCGCTCGCTGTTTGCAGGTCAGTTCGACAGTGCCAGCTCGGCGGCAGCTTCCCATCTGAGCGGCGGCAAAGCGATGTTGTCGGCGCCGAGCGTAGCCCAGGTCCTTGCGAGTTGATCGTGCTCGGACCCAAAGCGGTACAGGTACCCAGTGTCTTGGCGGCACTGACGGGCTGCGACGAGCAGTTGCGCGGCCCGGCTAAGGTTTTCGGCCCGGCTGGCGATGCAACCCAAGGCCTCCAAGGAGTCGCAAACGAGGAGCCGCCAGTCGTTTTCAGCAGCCGCCGCGAGGGTGGTCGCCCAGCGCCTCTCTGCGACCTCGTCTTCTCCGTCGGCGGCTGCTTGGGCGCCCTCGACGGAGGCGATGCTGGTTGCCATTAGTGAGCCAACCGCGGGTGGCGAGGCTCCGTTGGCGGACCCGGTAGCGTCCGGCCGCAGGCCTCGTTCGATGGCGGCCCGGCAGACAAACCTCACGACGCTCGGCGTAACCGCCATGCGAGTCAACCGCTGGAGGTCTTCGGGCCCATCGCCGACGTGGCCTCGCCCCGTAGCAGGTCTGACCAAAGGCGCAGCAGACTGGTGAAAGCCGTCCACGACGATGTATGCCATGAACCGCCTGTGGGCCACACGTTCGCCAGTTCATCGGTCATCTGCGAGACGAGGGACTGGGCTTCGAGGTCGGTGCGGTACATCGCCACCTGCAAGGCGCGACCGATGCCTAGCAGCCTGGTGGTGGGCATAACCCTCGTGTCGAAGCCAGCAGCCACGGCGAGGTCCAGCGCCTCTTGCATCATGCCGCGCTCTATGAGCGAATCGGCCAAGGCCAGGTTGTAGTTGGCCTTGATGGTCGAGTTCCCGAGGCGGCCCATTACGCCGTCCGCTCGCTGCAACCAGGCGTCGCGCTGGTCGTCGGTACCACCGCTGGCCAGGGCGGCGGCGGATGCGCCGGCCAGGAGGAGCGACGGCGCGGCCAGCCCCAGCTCGTAGGCGGCCACGAGCTGGGAGGTGTCGAAGGGCGCACCGTACCCCTGCGTGAAGCGGCATCGACCTTCGGTCACAAGGTCCTTCCCTTTCCTCGCGATCACCTCGGCCTCGATCAGGGAGGACCGGAATGCAGCGTCACCACTCAGGAGGCGAGCCTGGCCCAGCGCCCCTACGGCGCACGCCCAGCCGGGACGATCGGTCTCGACCGCGACCGCGAGGGCGCCATCGCCGAGGGCGCGAGCGTCGTGGAAGCGATTTTGCTGGTGCCAAGCCACCCCGAGACCGGCGACAATTGCGGCGGCAAGGGGCGAACGGCGCTCGATCGAGCGCACCAAGGCCGCTCTTATATTGGGGTACTCCGTTTCGACCCGGTCGAGCACCTCGTCGCTTGCGTCGGCGGCGCCGAGTTCGGCTAACCACGCTGCAAGCCATTCCGCATGCGCGTCGAAAATGGCGTCGAGCTCCGATGCCTCGTAGGCACGGTCTGAAGCGAAAACCCTGATTGTCTCCAGGGCCAGGTAACGACCCAGCTCAGGATCTACAAATAACAGGGACTTCTCGGTCAATTGGGAGAGGGTGACTGCGGCCGGGCGCCGGCTCGATGAGCTGACGCGCCGCATTACCGAAGAGAACGCATCGGCAGAGAACGAGCCAGGGAACCCGGCTAGGCACCGGAGCGCCTTGCGCTCTTCGTCGTCGAGCAAGCGGTAACTCCAATCGACACAGGCCAGGAGGGTGGACTGGCGAGCAGGGACTCCCCGGGCTGTCGCAGCTGTAAGCGGGACCCGTTCCTCGAGTTCGGCGGCCAGTTCCGCGATCGCCCGGACATTTGCGCGGGCGGCGGCCAGCTCAATGGCGAGGGGAATACCTTCGAGGCGACGGCAAATCCGGGCCGCAGCCTCCGCGTTGGCATTCGTCAGGACGAAGCGGGGGTAGGCCCGTGTAGCACGCTCGACGAACAGCTGGACACTGTCGATATCGGCCAGTTCAGCTAACGCCGCCCCCCGGCCTGGTACTGCCAACGCCGGGACGGGCCAGCGGACCTCGCCAGGGATACCGAGCGGTTCCCGGCTGGTTGCCATCACGGTGAGCGAGACATGGGCCAGGAGCTCGGCAACGAGGCTTGCTGCCGCCTCGAGCACATGCTCGCAGTTGTCGAACACAAGGAGTACTGGTTCTTCGGTCAGGGACGCCAAGGCCTGCTCGCGGATGGAGCCGCCTGGTTGCTCGCTTACCCCGAGCGCCCTGAGTACCGCCTCCGGAACCTTTTCGGGGTCCCCAACCGAGCCGAGCTCGACCCACCAGGTCCCCCCAGCGAACTTTTGAACAAGCTGGTTGGCGACGAGCAGGGCGAGCCGCGTCTTGCCTACTCCGCCAGGTCCGACCAGCGTAACCAGCCGCTCCGATGCGAGCGCCCGGGCTACAGCGTCGCCCTCCGCCTGACGTCCGAACAACGGCGTGAGCGGCGCCGGCAGCCGTGCCCAACGAGAGCCTTTCTCTGCTTGGCGCGGCCGCCCCGAGACCGGGCCGGTGCGTGTCCCACCTACATCGGCGGCCACGTCGTCTTCCGGGTTGACGCTGGCGCCGCCGGCAGCTTCGGCCAAAAGCACACGGTCCGCCGGGGCCAGCTGGAGCGCATCGGCGATGAGGCGCACGGTCGACAAACGAGGGGCAAGCCTCCGGCCCCGCTCCAGAGCCGCGATCGTGTCGGGGCTCATCCGGCACCGTTCGGCCAGAGCCTCCTGGCTGAGAGCGGCCGCGACCCGAAAATGTCGCAGGAGTGTGCCGAATGTTCTCATATCCGAGTACCCGGACCAAGTTTACGCTGGCTCGGATCGGGCCTCTGACCGCTCACCTCGCCTGCCGCGGCGCCCTGGGGCTCCCGGCGACGGAAAGCAATGTACCTGCTATTGACACAGCGTATACACTAAGTGTATTCTTCATCCATGAGTGTTCCTGTCACACTGCTCGGCCTCCTCGAGAGGCAGCCGAGCCACGGCTACGAGCTGAAGCGCGAGTACGACGCCTACTTCGGCCGGGGCAAGCCCCTTCCCTTTGGCCAGGTCTATGCCACGCTGTCCCGCCTTGTCCGGGACAACAAGGTCGAACCCGGCGAAGTGGAGCCCGGCGACGGCCCTGACCGCAAGCGCTACGCGATCACCGAGTCAGGTCGCGCTCGACGTGGAGGCGTGGCTCGACGAGCCGGTAGATTCCGAGCCCTACTTGCAAACCGTGCTGTTTGCCAAGGTTGTGCTCTCGCTCATGCTGGGCCGACCGGCCACCCGTTACCTGGACGCCCAGCGGGCCGCACATCTGCAACGAATGCGAGAACTCGGCGAGCTCAGGCGCAAGGGGAGCGTGGTAGATGCCTTGCTCGCCGACCACGCCATGTTCCATCTGGAAGCCGACATCCGCTGGATGGACGTCACCGAAGCCCGGCTCGCCTCGCTTGCTGAAGTGGTGGCGCAATGAGGGCGGCCGCTGACCTCAGCAAAGCCGTGGCGGTCCCGTCCAACTTGATCGAAGCGCGCGACGTCGTGCGGTCCTTTGGTGAGACGCCGGCCCTGCGGGGCGCCAACCTGGCCGTAGCCAGCGGTGAGATCGTCGCGATCATGGGCCCCAGCGGCTCGGGTAAGTCGACCCTGCTCCATTGCCTCGCCGGTATCTACCGGCCTGACAGCGGCGAGATTTGGTTCGACGGCAAACGGATAGACGCCTGGGACGAAGACAGCCGGACCAAGTTGCGCCGCAGCGCCTTTGGCTTCGTTTTCCAATTTGGCCAGCTCGTACCCGAGCTGAGCGCGGCGGACAATGTCGCGCTGCCTCTGTTGCTCAACCGGGTCAGCCGAAAAGACGCATATGCACGGGCGTCGGCCTGGTTGGCCCGTCTTGGCCTCGGGGGCATGGAAAGCCGCCGGTCGGGGGAACTGTCGGGGGGCCAGGCACAAAGGGTGGCCATCGCCCGGGCTCTTGTGACGCGTCCGAAGGTCGTTTTCGCCGACGAGCCGACCGGCTCGCTCGACTCGCTGACCGGCGAGCAGGTTATGGACCTCTTGGTCGACAGCGCCAGGGCTGAAGGGACCACCGTCGTGCTTGTCACCCATGACGCACGAGTGGCTGCGTACGCCGACCGGGAAGCCATGGTCCGCGACGGTATTGTCGTGACTTACCAAAGGGTGGGGGCGGGCGCTTGATGCTGAGGCTCGGCCTGCAGCTCACCCTGCGCAGCGGACGAGAGGCACTGGGCCGCGCCCTGATGATCGCGGTCGCGGTCGCCATCGGAGTGACCGTGCTGCTCTCTGTTTTCGCCGACTACCACGCATATCAGGCTGTGAGCAGCAGGTCGTGCTGGGAGTGCACCCATGGCGTCCCGAACGCCACGGCCAACGGTTCGGAACTTTGGAACTACAGCGAGAACATCTACAAAGGCAAGTTCGTCGAGGTACTCGACGTCGCTCCTCTCGGAGCTGGTGCACCAATACTGCCCGGATTAATAAAGCTTCCCGAGCCCGGCCAGTACTATGCATCGCCGGCCCTGGCCAGCCTCATGAAGTCTCTTCCCGGCGACGTACTGGGTGATCGTTTCCCTGGGACGGACGTCGGGACTGTCGGTGACAAGGCTCTGACCGGGCCCAACGAACTAGTGGCCATCGTCGGCTACCCGCGGGCCACGTTGGCCGCGATGCCGGGTACGATCACGGTCGACCATATAGCCACCACTCCTGATGTCCAAGGGACGACGGCCCTTTACCGCGAGGCGTTCTGGATCGCGGCCATCATTGTCCTGTTCCCCTTGCTCATCCTCGTGAACACGGCCACCCGCCTCGCGGCTGCCCGCCGCGAGGAGCGCTTCGCCGCCATGAGGCTGGTAGGCGCCACTGGGCGCCAAGTCAATGCAGTGGCGACAGTAGAGTCCGCGCTGAGCGCCGTGCTCGGCACGCTGCTCGGCATCGGGGCCTTCCTCGTTGTACAGCCCGCACTGGCGAAAATATCGTTTTCGGGCGCCCGGTTTTTCGGGGCGACGGTCACGCCTACCGCTAGTGGTTACCTCGGCATGCTCATCGGTGTCCCCATAGTCGCCACGTTGTCGTCGTTGTGGTCGCTGCGCCGGGTAAGGATCTCACCTCTCGGGGTAAGCCGGAAGATGACACCTTCGGCGCCACGCTTGTGGCGTGTGCTGCCCTTGCTAATCGGGATCCCGCTTTTCGTGATACCCCTTTTAGGTGACACTCAACTTAAAGCAGAAACGCTGAAAACCAGCCCGACCACGCCTCTGCTGTATGTCGGCATATTGCTCATCATGGCCGGCCTCGTGCTTGGTGGTCCCTGGCTGACGATGCAGGTGGCGCGGGGCCTGGCGCGGTTCTCTCGAGGCGCCTCATCGCTTCTAGCCGCTCGCCGTTTAGCTGACAACCCCAAGCTCGCCTTCAGGACTGTCAGCGGCCTTGTCCTAGCCGTGTTCGTCGGCTCGCTGCTGGCCTCGGTCGTCCCGGTGATAAACGCTGCCCAAACGAGCCTGGGCGGCAATGCGAGCTCGTTGACAAACGTCCTGCGAGCCCCCTACAGCATCGGGCCTGGTGGTGGCCTTCCCGCCCCGCAAGCGGACCAATTGACTGCAGAGCTGGCAGGGCCCGGCGTCACCGTCCTCACTGTTTACGCCAACCCGGCTTTCAACCCGAACTCTCCGTTCCCGCCCGGCCCCGGCGTTGCCGCCGGTAGGCAACGGGCACCTCGTGTTCTACGCATCAGTTCAGGTCAGTACGACAGCATCGTCAGCTGCGCCAGCTTGCTCCAGTTCCCCGCTTTGGGCCGCTGTGCCCCCGGGGAAAAGGCTGTACAAGCCAACATAAGCAACGACCTTCTCACCGACAACCCATTGACGATAACCCTTCCCGTCGTGACCGGGTCCAACCCGCCCGCCTCTGCCAACATCAAGGATCTATCCGTCGGTGCTTTCCTCGTGAGGACAAGCAGTGCCACCACGCTCGAAAAAGTACGCACCCTGATAACGCTCTTCGACGCCAACGTGGTGGGCCACAGCGGGCTCAGCAATTGGCAAATGGGCAACGCTGAGCCGGAGACCTTCGGCGAGACTGCCCAAATAAGGAACCAGGACGACAACAACGCCGAGACGGTGGTACTGGCGATCGTTGCCTTGACGTTGCTGATGGCGGCCTGCAGCTTGGCAGTCACCGTCGGGGGTGGGATTATCGAACGCAAACGCCCGTTTACCTTGCTGCGCCTGAGCGGCACCTCGATCGCCGCCCTCTACCGTGTCGTAGTGCTCGAGTCGGTGCTGCCGCTGGTGAGCGCGTCCCTGGTGGCGGCAGCCACCGGCATCGGCGTCGCCATACCTCTCGTAAAAGCGCTTCCGGCACTCAGGAACGAACCCAGTACGGCCCACCCGGGCGCGGTCTACTACCTCGCTATGGGAGCAGGCCTGCTCGTGGCACTCATAGTGATCTCGTCGGCGCTGCCCCTCATTCGGCGGGTGACACAACCCAACAGCGCTCGTTTCGAATGAGCTCTACCCGTGTCAGGTTTCCTTCTCTTCAGCTACGACGCTCTGGGCTCCCGCCTTCCCGGCTTTCAGGATGCCGATGTACTGTTCGCTAATGGTCACTGAATAGGTGCCGGCAACATAGTAAACGGCGGTACGCGCCGCGGTGTCGTAGGCACCGCAGCCGAATGTCTCGACGGCTGGCGTGCCGATCGGCAATGCCCCACAAGCCAGGTGCGTACCGCCGACGATGACGTGCTCGCGCTTGCTCACTACGTAATCGGTGGGCTTGTGCGGTGCGTTCGCGAAGGCAGGGCCTGCAAGGGCTGGGTTGAGGTCGCGGGCGATGACTTTCTCAGTCCCAGTCGCCACGAAAATAGCCGCCCCCTTGTCCGCCACCGTGAATGCGTAGCTCTTGGGGCGCAGGGACTTGCCACCGATCCCGCACACAATGGCCCGTGGCCCCGACGTTGACACGACGCACTCAATATCCGATCCTTGGACGCTGAGCCCGTCGCCGGGGCCTACCGTTACAAATTGGGCAGTTGTCGCCGGCGTGCTCGCCGCGCTCGCGTTGGCGAAGGCAATCACTGGGAACAACGCAGACCACTAACGCTGGCGCGAACCTCACGAAACCAGACCTCCTTTCCCTTGCGCCCGCTCACCGGGGCTCCCTGCAATGTCTACTCGGCTACCCATCTTCCTACAGCACGGCGGGCCCCACGTTTGTGATGTCGCGACCGGGACGTGGCCGGCTCGCAAACCCGTCGAACAGGCGTGTGCCGGCGACCGCGCTTGGCGGCCTGTAGCCCATCTCACGCCGGCCGACCAGGTTGCCTGAGGCCCCTTGTAACTGTCTGTTGTGAGCGCTAACGTACCCCATGACGTGCCCCGCAGGGGGTCGTCGAACAACAATGGGCGAGCGCAGGGGGCCAAGGTGGCCTTGTCCCTCGCAAAAGGGGGCGGCTCGTGGGAAAGGGTAGGTAAATGGCAGCAGAACCCTATGAAGTCAATCCTGTCCAATATGACGTCTCCAGGCGGCGGTTCCTGCGTAATGCAGGTATCGCTGCTGCCTCGGTGCCGTTCCTCGGTGGCCTTGTCGACGTCGCTGACTGAGCGCGGCGCCAGCGGCGCAGGAACTTCCGCGATAGCAATCACCCCGTTCTTTGCGAGCCACCCGTCGTACAAGTTCACCTTCGTCAACCACGTGACCACTAACACCTTCTTTACGCCCACGATCTACGGGCTTCAGGACGCTGCCGCGATCCTCGGCATCCCGGTGCCTTCGTGGACAGGTTCGACGGACTCGCTTGTCTACGGACATGGTCACCGCCATAGACGCAGGCCATCGCTGCCAAGGCCGAAGGGTATAGCGACTCGCCCTGATCGACCCCACAGCGTTCAATGCGCCGTCGACAGTGCCCTCTCGAAGGGTATCCCGGTGGTCTGCCTACAACGCCGACGAGCCGGGCAACAACCGGATGTGCTACGTCGGGCAGAACAACCTCACCGCCGGCGCGGCTGCCGCCAAGAACATCATCGCGAGCGGTCTGGTGAGCAAGGGTGACCTCGTCGCCGGTGTCATCGCCACCCCGGGCACCGGCAACATCCAGCCCCGGATCGACGGCGCGAAGCCCATTTTCGTAGCTGCGGGCTACGAGTTCAAGGAAGTGGGCACGAACGCCACCCAGGCCCCAGAGCTGGCGCCGCTGGAGCAGTGGTACCTGGGCCACAAGGACGTCAAGGCCTTTTACTGCGTCGACTCTGGTGACTCGATCGCCGCCGCGACCATCATTGCCAAGTACAATCTCGGGGGCAAGGTCGGCGGTTCCGGGTGGGACATCGGCCTCCCCGTCCTCCAGCAGGTGCAAAAAAAGAACCTCCTGTTCACTATCGACCAGCAAGCGTACCTGCAAGGCTTCATCCCGACGATCCAGCTGTTCCTCTACAACATTTCGGCTGGGCTGATGAAGCCCTGCAACACCGACACCGGCCTCGGTTTTGTGACCAGCGCCAACGTCGCGCCCTACCTGAAAACCTCTAGCCGCTTCGAAGGCAGCAGCAAGGCCCAGGTTGTTTTGAAGCCGCCTGCCTCCATCGGCTTAAATCGTGGCGCGAGCGGCAGTACTGCAAGCGACCGTTCGCCTGGTCCCCCCGCCCCGCCCCAAGAGGTGGGGCGGGGAGTTAGACCTGCCACCATGTTGAGGTGGGTTGTCCAGTCGAGCGCGAGGCGACGGTGATCGCCATCACGATCTTGACGATCATCTACTTCGCCCTACGCAGCTCAGCCCTCTTCACGGGCGACAACATAATCGCCACCATGCAGTACGTGGCGCCGTTCATCGTGATCGGCGCAGGCGAAGTCCTAATGCTGGTACTGGCAGAGATCGACCTTTCCGCCGGCCAGGTGTACCTGACGGCGCCGTGGTTTGTCTACTGGTTCTGGAGCTGGGGCGTCCCTGTTGGGTGGGCGATCATCATCGCCCTCGCCTTGAGTGCTGTCATCGGCTTGCTCAACGGGCTGATCACCGTTTGGCTCCGCGTACCGTCCCTGATCGTCACGCTCGCTATGACGTTCCTTCTTTACGGTTTAGTGTTGGTCGGCTCCAGTTACACCCAGGAGCAGATGACCTGGACGAAAGGAACCCCGCCGGCCGCCGCCCACCCAGACCCCGCCATGCCACGGCTATCCGCTCCCAGCGGCGTGCCTGCACGCGCCGAGCTGGGCCCATCCCTCTCCATATTTTTATTACAGCAACCTCCTCGGCATCGGCAGCTGGGCCACGATCCTTTGGGCCCTGTTCGTGCTGGCCCTGATCTGGTTCCTCCTGAAGCACACCCGCTTCGGCGTTCACGTCACAGCCACTGGTGGCAACATCCTGGCTGCCGCCGAGGCGGGCGTACCCGTGGCTCGGGTCAAGATCTGGTGCTTCATGATCATCTCGACGGCGTCCGGCTTCATCGGGATCCTTGACCTGATCCGGCTCGGGAGCATGGACCCGGGCGACTATGGCCTTAACATCGTGCTGCCGCCGATAGTGGCGGCAGTCATAGGCGGTACCGCCCTCACCGGAGGGCGGGCAACGGTGCTGGGCACTTTGATCGGCGCTCTCTTCCTCGGGATCCTCGAGGACGGGCTCAGCTTGACCGGGGTCAGTGCGAACTGGTTCTTCTTGCTCGAAGGCATCATTATCATCGTCGCCATGGTCCTCAACGGCCAACTGAACCGCCTCGCAGTGAGGTTCCGACGATGAGCACAGCCCCTGAAGAGCCCGGGATGTCGCCGCCAGAGAGGCTCCCTGGAGCGGCGAGCGTCGATGGCCAGCCGACGACGCTCGATGATGTGATCCTGCGCGTCGAGGGGATATCCAAACGCTTCGGCGCGGTGGAGGCTTTGCGTGGCGTCGATATGCACCTGCAACCGGGGCGAGGTCCTCGGGCTCGTGGGCGACAACGGTGCGGGGAAGAGCACCCTGGTCAAAATCCTCAGCGGGTTCCAGCGGCCGGACAGTGGGCCGGATCTTCGTCGAAGGCCGAGAGGTCACCTTCCACTCCGTGAAAGATGCCCGCGCTGCCGGGATCGAGACCGTCTACCAGGACCTCGCGCTGGTGCCTCAGCTCACCGTCTATGAGAACCTGTTCCTCAACCGCGAGATAACCGGCTTCGGCAGGATCGGCGTTCTTTCTCGGCGACGGATGCGGTCAGCTCGCCAAGCGTTACCTCGATGACATCAAGGTGCACATCCCGGACGTCGACGCTGAGGTCGAGATGCTTTCGGGCGGCCAGCGCCAGGCGATAGCTGTGGCTCGCGCCACACGGCTCAACGCGAAGATCCTCCTGCTTGACGAGCCCTTGGCGGCCATGGGCGCCAAGGAGTCGGCGCTGATCATGGACCTGGTTAGGGACCTCTCCTCGAGAGGGGTGTCGATGATCGTCATCGACCACAATTACGCGCACCTTTTCGCCCTCTGCGACCGGCTCAACATCATCCAGCAGGGCAAGGTGACCATCGATGTCCGTGTTGCCGAGACATCCATCGAGGAGTTGACCGAGTTGATGGTGACTGCCTTCCGGCGTCAGCTCTTGGCTGGCCAGGCGCAACTCGACGCCTGACCGCTCGGCCCCGGGTCTGGCGCGCCTTCTGAAGGCCTATCGCCGGGCAGCTAGGCCTGTCGGCGGGAGGCGGTGACCTCGGCCAGGCGACGCCGCGCCGCTTTGGCCTGCTGGCAGAGATCGGGAGCCGGGAGCACCCGTTTCAGCGGGAAGGAGCGGGCAACGAGCCCTCGCATTTCCTTCCGGTCCCCTACCCGGCCGGCCGCACGCAACTGGACGAGAAGGTTGCCTATCGCCGAGGCCTCGACCGGGCCGGCGACAACCTCTAGGCCGGTAGTCGCGGCGACCAGTGCGAGGAAGAGGTCGTTGGCCGAACCACCACCGACGACGTGCACGACGGCGGCGTGCCGCTGGGCACAGCGTTCGGCCGCCTCCAGGGTCTCGGCGATGGCGAGGGCCATGCTGTCGACGACGCAGCGCACCAAGGCTGCGTCGCTGTCGGGGACAGGCTCACCTGTCCGAGCGCAGGCGGCACGGACCCGCGAGGGCATGTTGCCTGGTCGGGCGAAATCCGGGTCGGCGGTATCGACAAGAGAGCGGAAACCCTCGCAGTTGGCAGCTTCCGCCAGTAACTTGCCGAGGTCGCGCGCCGACCCGGCGGCCGCCCAGGTGCGTTCGCACTCCTGGAGCATCCAAAATCCCATGACGTTGCGCAAGAAACGGATGGTGCCGTCGATGCCGACTTCGTTGGAGAAGTTGGCCTGCCGGCTGGCTTCGTCGATCACCGGACGGTCGAGCTCGAAGCCTACGAGAGACCACGTACCGCTTACCACGTACGCGAAGTCGTCGACGGCTGCCGGGACCCCGAGGACCGCAGAAGCCGTGTCGTGAGAGGCTACGGCGACCACGGACAAGGCTGACCGCAGCTCGACGCTGGCAGCTACGTCGGCGAGCACAGGCCCGAGCATTTCGCCGGGGTCGATGGGTGGGGCGAAAAGCTCCGGGCCGCAGGCCGAGCGCCCTTGCCATCCAGTCGACGACCTCGCCCGTACGCACGTCGACCAGCTGGGTAGTCGAAGCGTTGGTGCGCTCCAATCGTCCCTCGCCTGTCAAGAAATAGGCGAGGAGGTCGGGCACGAGCAACAGCCGGGCAGCCCCGGCGTAGGCAGCGCTCTTGCGCTCGGCCATGAGCTGGTACAGCGTGTTTATCTTCATTTCCTGGACGCCCGTGGCCTCGTAGATACGGTCCCCGCCCACCACCTCGTCGGCCACGCGCAGGTAATCAGAGGTCCGCTCGTCCCGGTAGTGGAACGGCGGGCCCAGCAGGCGGCCCGTCGCGTCGAGCAGGCCGTAGTCCACGCCCCATCCGTCGATCCCGGCCCACATCGGCTCGCCGTCGACCTGTCGGGAAAGCTGAGCCAGTCCTTCGAGCATGCCTTGGTGGATGCGCAGGATGTCCCAATGCCACCCGCCTGCTAGCCGCACCGGCCCGTTGGGCAGCCTCGTGACCTCAGAGGTGACGAGCTGGCCCCCGTCGAGGCGGCCGGCGAAGAGCCGGGCGCTCGACGCGCCGAGGTCGATGGCGGCATGGAGGTACGGCGCAGTCATCTGGCTCGCGGCCCCGGCCGGCAGCAGGGGAGCGGTCCCGGCCGGGGCCGGAGCGGTCATCGCAGGAAGGCCGCGGCCACCCCGGCGTCGACAGGTACGAGCAACCCGGTTGTATGGGACAGCTCACGGCTGGCTCAGGACGAACACAGCGTTAGCCACGTGCTCGGGCAGGACCTCGCGCTTGAGCAATGTGCGCGACGCGTAGTACTCGCCGAGCTTTTCCTCGGCGACCCCGTAGACAGCGGCGCGCTGCGCCCCCCATCCCGACGCGAAAATACCCGAACCTCGCACCACGGCGTCGGGGTTGACCCCATTTACACGAATGCCATGCTCGCCGAGCTCGGCTGCCAGGAGGCGCACCTGATGGGCCTGGTCGGCTTTGGTGGCGCCGTAGGCGACGTTGTTGGCCCGGCAAAGATGGCGTTCTTGCTCACGATATAGACGATGTCGCCTCCCATTGCCTGGGGCACCATAACCCGCGCCGCTTCGCGCGACACAAGGAACGAGCCTCGGGCCATCACTGCGTGCTGGCGGTCCCAGTCGGCGACAGTGGTGTCCAACAGGGACTTGGAAATAGACATGCCGGCATTGTTCACTATGAGGTCCACGCCTCCGAAGGCGAGCACGGCCGCCTGCAGGGCAGCGGCGACATCGTCCTCCGCGCTAACGTCGGCCCTTACTGCGGTGGCAGCGTCGGGGCCACCGATTTCCGACGCAACCGAGTTGGCGTTCTCTTCGTCGAGGTCGGCACAAACAACGCAGGCGCCTTCGGCGGCCAGGCGCTTGGCTGTCGCCGCGCCGATCCCCGACCCTGCGCCGGTCACGAACGCGACCCGGGTGGCGAGAGGCTTCGGCGGGGGTAGGCGGCGCAACTTCTGCTCTTCGAGTTCCCAGTACTCGATACGGAACTTCTCTGACTCCGGGATCGGCTCGTACACCGAGATGGCCTCGGCGCCGCGCATGACGTTGATGGCATTTACGTAAAACTCGCCGGCAACACGGGCTGTTTGTTTGTCCTTCCCGAAACTGAACATCCCGATACCGGGGATCAGGACGATGGCCGGGTCGGCGCCGCGCATGGGTGGGCTGTCCGGCGTTGCGTAGCGCTCGTAATAGGCGCGGTACTCAGCCCGGTACGCCTGGTGCAATTCGCGCAGGCGTGCCACCGCCTCTTCGAGCGCGACGTCGGGAGCCAGGTCCAGGACCATCGGCTTGACCTTGGTACGCAAGAAATGGTCCGGGCACGACGTCCCTTTACCGGCCAGGGCCACGTGATGCTCGCTTGCCAGGAAGTCGAGGACGGTGCCGCGGTCGTCGTAGTGACCGATTTGGCGGGCATCGGTGCTGGCGAGGCCTCGTAGGACCGGGAACAGGGCCGCCGCTCGGGCGTGACGTTGCCTATCGGGCAGAGGCGCGTAAGAGGCAATAGGGGCACCGAAGGGGGCAGGTCGCCCGTGGGTGTCGATGTAGGCCTGGGCGGTCCGGATTATCTCGAGTGAGCGAGCCTCGCATTCGTCGCTCGTGCTCCCCCCACGCGGTGATCCCGTGGCCGCCGAGGATGACACCGATCGCCTCGGGGTGACCTGCGGCGACTTCGGCGATGTCGAGGCCGAGCTGGAAACCGGGCCGGCGCCAAGGGACCCAGACGGCTCGCTCACCGAAACAGGCCTTTGTAAGGGCTTCGCCGTCAGCAGCGGTGGCAAAAGCAATACCAGCGTCCGGGTGAAGGTGGTCGACGTGGTCGGCTTCAACAAGACCGTGCATGGCGGTGTCGATAGACGGTGCCGCACCACCCTTACCGTGCAAGCAGAAGTCGAAGGCGGCGACCATTTCGTCTTCGTGTTGTTCACCGGGGTAAACACCGACGAGTTCACGCAAACGGTCCACGCGGAGCACGGCCAGCCCCTTTTCGGTAAGCGTGCCGAGGTCGCCACCTGACCCCTTTACCCACATGAGCTCGATCTGGCCCCCCGTGAGAGGGTCCGTCGCGCGAGCCTTGGTCGAGGTGTTCCCGCCGGCATAATTCGTATTCCGGGGGTCCTGGCCCAGCCGGTGGGAGCGGTCGAGGAGCTCAGTGACAGCCTCCGGTGTTGTTGTGGCGCCGGGTGCTGCCATGGCTAACCCCCCCATCCCTGGCCGGCGCCGCCGGCCCGTTCCGCTCGGGCCCGCTCGCCGTAGCCGGAGCGCGCATAGGCGGCCAACGGATCGGGGTTGAGCCCCATCTCTTCACGAAGTTCGCCCAGAAGGGGGCGCACGTCGGAACTGAACGCGTCGACGAGTACCTCGTTGGCGGCCATTACGTCTCCCTCTGCTTGTGCTGAGCTCAGCGCTTCCCGGTCAACCAGCAGCGCCTTGGCTGTGGCCTCCTGGACGTTCATGACCGAGCGCACCTCCGCCGGGACCTTCTCCTCGACGTTGTGGCACTGGTCGAGCATGAACGCGACTCCCGAGCCGGGTAGGTGCGCCCCGGCTGCCACGATCTCGTTCATTATGCGGAACAGTTGATAGGGGTCGGCAGCACCCACCAGCAGGTCATCGTCGGCGTAGAAGCGGCTGTTGAAATGGAAACCGCCGAGGCGCCCGAGGCGCAGCAGCGAAGCGACGATGAACTCGATGTTGGTACCCGGCGCGTGGTGGCCGGTGTCTACGAGGACGTTGGCCTTGTCGCCGAGCGCAAGGCAGTGCACCAGCGAAGTGCCCCAGTCAGGCACGTCCATTGTGTAGAAGCCGGGTTCGAACAGCTTGTACTCGAGGAGCATGCCGATGCCTTCGGGCAGCGCGGCGTAGACCTCGCCGAGCGCCTCGGCCAGGCGATGCTGGCGCGCCGTTATGTCGTCCTGGCCCGGGTAATTTGTGCCGTCAGCGAACCACAGGCTCACCGTGGGCGAGCCTGTCGCCGCAGCGATCTCGACGCACTCCAAGAGGTGGTCGGTCGCCTTTCGGCGCACCTGCGGGTCAGGGTTGCAGACGCTGCCGAGGCGGTACTCGTCTTCTTGGAACACATTGGGGTTGATCGCGCCGATGCGCAGCCCCGCGTCCGATGCGTACTTGGCGAGCTTGCCGTAGTCGTCAACGCGGTCCCAGGGGATGTGCAGCGCCACCGACGGGGCGACCCCGGTCAGGCGGTGGACCATGGCGGCATCGTCGATCTTCTCGTACGGGGTCCGGGCCGCCGCAGGGTTCCTGAAGACCTTGAACCGCGTACCGGTATTGCCGTACGCCCATGAAGGTGTCTCGATCCACTGCTGACGTAAAGCTTGCTTTATCTCACTACTTGATGCCATTGCCGTCTCCTAGGGTCATCTTGCTATTGCAGCCTAAAGGTCATTGTCGTTTGCCCGCTCCGCAGCTATTTCCCCGGAGCCACCTCCACCACCTCAATGCCAAGCAGCTCGGCGACAGCCGACAGGTCCTTGGCCCGGTGACCGGTCCCTAGTGCCCAGTGGTGAGCAGAGTGGGCCGACCAGGAATCGCACCACAGCCCAGGGTCGCAGCCGAAGTCGACCCTGGATGTGGTATTGCCGATCTGCAACAGCGGGCCGGGTCGCACCTCGCCCTCGGACACCACAAAACGCAGGTCGCCTCGACGGCCTTGGCTGATGCCGAACGCCGTGACCGGTCCGTGAGCCACGTCGAATTCCACCGAGACGCCCCAGCCTCTTTTGCCGTGGAACACACCCAGGCCGCGTAGCAACGGGCGCGCCCTCGCTTATGGCCAGGTGGGCTGGCCCGTCGTGGCCCATTTCAACCACTCCGTCATGGAAATTGAGGGCCTGCATTTCGGTGAAAGAGCCCCCCGCCCCCAGGCGGTCCATGATCAGCATCGCAATCGAGGTGCGCAGTTCGTACTCTCCGCAAGCGGGCACGCCCGCGGCGGTGAGCAACGACGCGCCCAGGATCAGGCCGGCGCCCAACCGTTCGTGCAGCTCGCCGTCCAGCCCTCTGTAGTAATAAGCCAACGACGAGAGCCCGAAGTTATCCGCGAGTTGGTCGAGGCCGACCGACACCCGGGCCGCCCAGTCCAGGTCCTCGGCGTCCACTGACGGGTCGATTTCGAAGATGGAACGAACCTGTTCGAGCTTGCCGGCTACCTCCTTGTCGGTGACCTTGTCCACCAAGACCCTCAGGTCGTCGATCTCGAGCACCTCGACGTGGCCCCCCAGCATTGCCGGTACGAAGGTGAGGTCCGTGGACACGTCGTACATCCCCGGGTAGAGGTGCCCCATGAGGCCGTGGCGACCGTCGCGCAGGGCCTTGCGGACTGCGGCAGCGCTGACCCACTGGCCGATCCGTTCCCAAGCCCGCTCGTCGGCCAGGTAGCCGGACACCGATCGGAAGGGCACGCCACAACGCTCAAAGACGTTGGCCACCTCCGGCAATGGGCAGCAGCCGCAATAGGCGAGCCACTCGCCCGTGCCGAAATGGGCGTGGTCCATCGCTTCAGTGGGCTGCAGGTTGACCAAGAGCAGTGGTGCGCCGCTGCGTTGAGCTATGGGGACGACCATGGTGGCCGTCATGTACGTCGTGAGGAACATGATGATCAAGTCACAGCCGGCCGCCCTTAGTTGCTCTGCCGCCTGGGCCGCTTCCTGGGCGTCAGAAATGAACCCGACGTCTACCACCTGAGCGTCGAACTGCCCAAGGCGGTCCGAGACCAGTTCGGCGGACTGCTTCAATTGCGGCAGGAGCTGGGGAAATTGGGGCCAGTAGGCACCGAGCCCGCCGGCTACGAGCCCAACCACCGGCTGAGGGCGTGGTCGGAAAGGCGGAACTTCAGCAGTCATCGTTACGCTCCTCAGTTGAGGTGGAATATCTCCGGCACGGGACGGATGCCCTCGTCTGGACGCTCGCCGCCGAGATCGCTGAAGAAGTCGGCCATCTCTTCCTGCCAACGGGAATTGACCTCGGTTGCTGCCATGGCGGCTTGGGCTGCGACGAAGTCTTCACACTCGAGGTAACCGATAAGAGTCCCGTCGTCGGCCAGGAACAGCGAGTAATTCTGCCAACCGGCCCGCTGCAGGGCCTCGCGCATTTCAGGCCATACCTCGGCATGGCGTCGGACGTACTCCGCCCGCCTCTCCGGCCTGACGTGCAACCGGAAACAAATCCTCTCGGCCATCGCCATCTGCCCCTTGTGCTAGGTCAACGTTTGTCCCACCAAGGCCCGTCCCTGCCGGCCCAAATAACGGTACGGGGCAAGTCCGGCTGGTAGCAACCGGACTAGCCCCGGCGTTCGCGTTTAGCCTCTCAGAAGTTCGAAGAGGGCAGGTTGATGTTGGACTTATTGAACACCGTCGGTGGCCCGAGCACGACTGAAGGACCGGTGCCAGCCGCCGCGGGCAGGATTTTGTAGCTGCCGAGTTTCCCGGCGGTGAAGGTCTGACCGGGGGAGCCGCTGATGACCCCTGACGCCAACGAAGCCGCTGCGTACCCGGCTAGGTAGCCGAGGTTGGACGGGTTCCACAACTCGAATTCCTTACACGTCCCGTCCAGCACGTACTTCTTCATTTGGGAGGGCAGGCCGAGGCCAGTGAGGGTGAGGTTCTTCAGCAGCGACTTGTGGGTGTCCAGGTACTGCGCTGCGGTGGAGATGCCCACCGTGGTCGGGGAGATTATCCCTCTCAGGTTGGGATAGGCCGAGAGCAGCCCCTGCAGTACCGTAAGTGACGTGGCGGGGTCGTCGTTGCCGTAGACAATTGAGACGAGCTTCATCTTGGAGTACTTCGGCAGGGCTAGCTCTTGCTTCATGTACTTGATCCAGGCGTTTTGGTTGGTGGCCGTGGCCTCGGCGGACAGGATGGCTATCTGGCCCTGGTAACCGATCTCAGCGCCGAGGAGGTCGACCTCGGACGTGCCGATCTGTTCGGTGTTGGCTTGGTTGATGAACAGATGCTTGGGGCAGTTGACATCGGAGTCGAACGAAACCACCTTGATGCCGGCCGCTTGTGCCTTGGCCAGGGATGGGCAGAGAGCCGTCGGGTCGTTACCGGCGATTACGATGGCCGCCGCCTTGGCGGCGATGGCCGCCTGGATGGAGGGTATCTGTGCGGCCGCGGTGTCGACTGTGCCGCTGCTGATGACTTCCTTGTCCCCAATCGCCTTGAGGGCAGTCTGGCCGCCCTTGTCAGCAATTACCTCGTAAGGGTTGAGCGTGTCTTTGGGGATGAAATAGATGGTCTGCCCGGATTTGAGGGTGCCGGCCGCGCCGGCTGTCCCGGTTACGGCCACCAGTGAACCCGCGGCCATGACGGCCGTTGCCGCCGCCACCGCGAGCCGGCTTCTGGGGAACTTCATATAGAATTTCCTTTCCTTTAGTTAGCAGTAGCCACCTGGACGGTACTGCTGATTTCTCCGGGTGCATGCTTGCTCCACGGAGTTTCCCCCTGGCGCAGGCCGGCGGCGGTACACGCCCGCACGGCCTTGCCCCAAGAACCTAAGACTTGGCTGACCGAGTTCCCGTGTGTTCATGACGGTACCGCCCTTCGACGGGCCCATCGGGCACGTAACTGGCCAATAGTCGCCCCTGAATTGGGAAGGACAACGCTAACGATGAGCAGGCACCCGGTAACTACTTCTTGCGCCTGCGCCGAGACATTGATAAGGGTCATCGCGCTCTGCAACCCACCGAATACGCAGACCGCCATCAGGACACCCACGATGGTCCCCTTGCCCCCGAAGATGGAAATGCCTCCGAAGAGCACTACAGTGACCACGTCCAGCTCGAGCCCTGTCCCGGCGTCGTAACGGGAGGTGGCATATTGGAAGGTCCAAAGGACCCCTGCAGCGGCACAGATCACGCCCGACAGCGTGTAGAGGAGGAGCTTGATCCTCTTTACGCGGATACCGGAAAAAAAGGCTGTTTCTTTGTTGAGGCCTATGGCGACCATGGACCGGCCAAGAGGTGTGGCATGTAGGACTATGCCGGAGACGATAGCCAGGACTAAAAAGATGCCTAGCGTCCAGGTGAACTCCGTGTGCGGTATGGGGGACGTGCCCACCGTGTCATAAGCGGTGGGGAACCCGGTGACGGAACTGCTGCCAAGGATGATCTCGGCAATACCCCGGTAAAGCGTCAATGTGCCGATGGTGACCGCCAGGGAAGGCAGCCCGAGGCGAGTTACCAGGATCCCGTTGAACGTACCGGTCACGACGCCCATCAACAGGACCGTGACTATCGCCAGAGGCAGGGGCCACCCGTGCTCGAAAAGATAGCCAAGGAGCGAACAGGCGAGGCCGAGGGTAGAGGCAACCGATAGGTCGATCTCGCCCGTCATTACGATAAATGTCAGGGGCAGCGCCATGAGGGCAATAGGCCCGATGTTGAGGCCAAAGTCGAAAAAGTTGGTCCCGCTCAAGAAGTAATTCGACTCGGCCGCGCCGTACAGTACGGTGGCGATCACAAAGCCGAGCAACGCCACTTCCCAGCGGCCCAGCGATTGCCACCTCCACCCGTGCCCAGGGGGGTTCACCGCTGAGCGGTCTTGCCCGGCCACTATGGCAGCTGAGGGGCTCGCTGGGGTTCCGGTCTCCTTGGTCTCAGGAAATGCCATGTGCCACTCTCAGGCGAAGCGTGCGTTCACGGCGAAGGAAGACGTAACGGTCGAAAGCGATGGCCGTGATCAGCAGTGCACCGGCCAAGGCCTCGTCCCAGAAGGCGGAAATGCGGGTAGCGACCAACGCCTGGTTGATGGTGTTCAGCAGGATGGCACCCAAAGCGGCTCCGAGAACGGTGCCGCTACCACCGAAAATGGCCACTCCACCAACCACGACCGCGGACACGACCAGCAGCTCGTAGCCGAGGCCGGCCACGGAGCTCACGGTGGCGAAGTCGGCCAACCAAAGACCGCCCGCGAGGCCGGCAATAGCCCCAGAGGCGACAAAGGTGAAGAACACCCGGCGCCGTACGGGTACCCCGGCCAGAAGGGCGGCTTGCGGGTCGGACCCGATGGCGTAAAGGTCGCGGGCAGGCCTGAACGTTCGCATGATGTAGCCCACGATCACCACCAGCACAGAAGCGATAATGAACATCCACGGGATGTCGAGGACCGTCTCGTAACCGATACCTATGAAGCTGTCAGGGATACTGCTGGGATTGATCTGGACACCGTTGACGAAGATGGCGTCTACACCCCTGATGACATAGAGCGTGCCCAAGGTGACCACGAGGCTCGGCACTCGAGCCAGGACGACTATGGCGCCGTTGACCACCCCGCACAACAGGCCAACACCCACGCCGGCGAGGAAGCCCAAAACGACAGGGAGATTGGGGAAGTGGGCGAAAAGATCCCCGATGACGTACGCGGAAAGCCCGAGCACGGAACCTACCGAAAGGTCAACGTTGCGGGTGATTATGACCATGGTCTCGCCTACGGCAAGGATCATCATCACCGAAGCACCGACGAGCAGTTGCTGGACGCTGAGCAGGTCGGCGAAGCTCGTGTTGTAGGCCGTCGTCAACCCAAAGACGGCCAGGACAACCAGCAGGATACTCACCTCACGGGCGCGGAACACCACGGTCGCGAGGCGGCGCCAATGCGCCGGCCGCGCTGCCCATTCCGTGACGGGTACCGTCATTGCCCGGCGCCCGCGTCCTGTAGAAGCTGCCCGGTGGCAGCGCGCATTATGGAGGCTTCGTCGGCCTCGTCGCGGGAGAACTCGGCCGCTATCCGGCCTTCGCGCAGGACGAGGATGCGGTCGGCCATCCCGAGAACCTCGGGCAGCTCCGACGAGATCATCAGCACAGCCACCCCCTGGTGGGCTATCTCGTCCAACAATCGGTGCACCTCGGCTTTCGTGCCGACGTCGATGCCGCGGGTTGGCTCGTCGACGATCAAAAGCGAGGGCCGGCGGGCCAGCCATTTGGCCAGGACAACCTTTTGTTGGTTACCTCCCGAAAGGGTATTTGCGGGATCCTTCAGCCGGCCGTACTTGAGCCTGAGCCTTGTTGCCCAATCGGCCGCCAGAGCCGTTTCTGCCGAGCGGCGGATGATCAGGCCTCGACTGAGCCGGCCTAGCGAAGCGAGGGCTACGTTGTGGTCGATTGCCAGGTCCATGACCAGGCCTTGCTGACGTCGGTCCTCGGGTACGAAGCCCATCCCGGCGGCCATCGAGGTGGTCGGGGACCCGGCCGGGATTGTCGCATCGTTGAGGACAACCCGGCCGGCGTCACGTCCGTCAATGCCAAATATTGCCCTCGCCACCTCACTTCGGCCAGCCCCCATCAGACCGGAGAGGGCAACTATTTCCCCGGCACGAACGCTTAATGAGACGTCGGTGAAAACCCCCTCACGGGTCAGGTGCTCGACGCGCAACACCTCCGCTCCAGGGTCATCGACCGTCTTCGGGAACAAGCTGCTGAGGTCCCGGCCGATCATGGCCCGGATTATGCCCTCGGCCGTCAGGTTGCCGATGGTGTCGGACATCACGAAGCGACCGTCACGCATAACCGTGACCCTCTGGCAGGTGCTGAACACGTCAGCGAGCCGGTGGGAGATAAACAGTACTGCCGCGCCCTGGGAGCGCAGGGCAGCGATCACCTCGAAGAGGCGCTCGACCTCGGTGTTGGAAAGCGCTGCAGTCGGCTCGTCCATCACGATCACGCGGGCATTGAAGGACAGCGCCTTAGCGATCTCGACTATCTGCTGGTCCGCGACTGATAGCCCGCGAGCAAGCGTGGTGACGTTCAAGTGAACGCCCAGGCGGTCGAGGACGCCTCTCACCACCTCGTTCATGGCCGTCCAATTGATCCGCTTCCAAGAACGTACGGGTTGGCGCCCTATAAAAACGTTCTCCGCCACCGATAGGTCCGGGAACAGTGTCGGTTCTTGGTAAATCACGGCGATCCCAGCTGTGGCGGCGGCCGCTGGCCCGTTCAGGGACAGCTCCTTGCCGTCCAGAGTGAAACGCCCCGAGTCGGGCCGGTGGACTCCGGCGAGGATTTTGACCAGGGTCGACTTGCCGGCGCCGTTCTCGCCCACGAGGGCATGCGCTTCGCCGGCGTAGAGCTTGATAGAACCGTCGGACAGGGCGTGGACGGCCCCGAATGACTTCGTCACGTGGTCAAGCTCGAGCATCGGCACCGGCCCCGAGACAGCATTGTCCCGAGCTATCACGTCGTCCGGTTTGCCGCTCCCGCTCCCGCCCCCCGTCGGCAGGCCCGCGCCAAGCCCCACTTTCCACCCCCCCTCGCAATGGCAGCCAAGCCGCTGTCCCGGTCGGTCGACTTCGTGTCGGCCCCCGAAATGAATCGTTTTAATTCCGGCTGGCGACTTATGTTAGGTTTGCGAGGATCGACTGTCAAGGCATCCCGGACGCCCTATGACGGCGGCCCCTCCGGTCCGAGTCACCATCCGCGATGTTGCCCGCCTAGCGCAGGTATCGCTTGGCACGGTGTCGAACACCTTGAACAACCCGAACGTGGTGGCCCCCCGCACCCGTGCCCGTGTCCTGGACGCGATCGAGCAAACAGGCTTCGTCCGCAGCACTGCCGCCCATCAGCTGCGCGTCGGCAAGAGCCGCACGGTCGGGGTTGTCCTGCTGGATATTGCCAACCCGTTCTTCGGTGAAATGGTGCGTGGCGCGGAGCGGGTCCTACGCGACAAAGGGTACGTGCTGATGGTCTGCTCGAGCGACGAGTCGACCGAGCGCGAGCACCGTTACCTGAGGGTGCTCGAAGAACACCGGGTTGACGGCCTGCTCATCGCCCCCGTCGAACGCGACCTGAAGACGGTCGCCGCTCTGGCAAAGCGAGGCATCCCGACCGTGTTACTGGACCGCGACGCCGGAAGCCTCGACCTGTGCTCGGTCACCGTCGACGACGTGCGCGGCGGCGAACTTGCGGCCAGCCATCTCGTCGAACTTGGCCATCGGGTGATCGGTTTAGTGAACGGGCCATCATCGATCCGCCAGTGCGCGGACCGCAGGGACGGCGCCCGTCGCGCCTTGCGCCGTGCGCGTCGGCCGTCGCCGCCCGTCCTCGTGGAGATCGCGGTGCAGCGCGCTCACAGTCGACCACGGCGAAGCTGCTGTCGGGCCGCTCCTGGCTGCGACGCCGCGCCCCACCGCGGTCATGTGCGCGAATGACCTGCTCGCCCTAGGGGTGCTCAGGGGCCTGACCAACGCCGGGGTTCGCGTCCCGGAGGAGGTGGCACTCGTCGGTTATGACGACGTGGCCTTCGCCTCGATGTTGTCCCCCGCGCTCACATCCGTGCGCCAGCCGAAATACGAGCTAGGGGTGTCAGCTGCCGAACTGCTGCTCGAAGAGACAGACGAGATGTTCGTCCACCGGCACCGGTCGGTCCGCTTCGAGCCCGAGCTTGTCGTGCGCGCTTCGAGCGCAATCGCTTAAGCGGCCAAGCCGTCGCTGTCGAGCACCACCGCGGTTGCCGGTTCGAGGACCAAGTACCGGTCCTTCGGGGTTCAATTTGCGATAAGTGCCGACGAAGAGCCCGGGGTCAAGAGTTGCGCCCTCGCCGTAATCAGCATCCCGCCAAAGCCCGTAGTGGAACGGCACCGCCAGCCGCGTCCCCTGCAACCAGGCGAGCATGGCAGCCTCGTGGGCGTTCATATTCCCTGCGGTCCCGTTCATTGAGATGAAGGACGCCGTTACGCCTCGGGTATCCGCGATGATCTCGCTGTCGTACTCGGTATCACCGCTGTGGTAAAGGCTGACCCCACCGACCTCGAGCACATAACCGACCGCATCGGGGGTCGGTTCCAGACCGAACATGTGCCGTGCGTGCACGACCCGGATGGTCAGGTCCCCGATCTCGATGACGTCACCGCGGTGGGCAGGCGTCGTCCGCTCCCGCGTGACGCCCGACCCGAGCACACGTTCGACCGCCATCGGCGGCCCGATGAACCGCGTCTTGTCATGGCTCATGAAGGGGGTAATCGAGTCAGGGTCGAGGTGGTCCTCGTGGCTGTGGGTGGCGAGGAGGGCGTCGACCTCCACTTCGGCCGGGTCGATGGGGGCCGGGACGTTACGAGGTAGCTTGTAGGACCGCAGGACCGCGTCGGAAAGGTAGGGGTCCACGACGACCATCGTGCCTCCCGGGGTTTTCACTGCTAACCCGGCTTGGTAGAGCCACCACAGCGCGACCGTGCCCGGTCTCACCGCGGTTTGGCGGATTTCTTCCCACAGTTCCGTTGAAGTCTTCATTACCCCTCCTCAGCTTTGGGCCGCCGGCGCATCGAGCTCGGCCATGGCATCGTGCCAAGTACGCGAGTCGAGCCGGAGGTAGTGCACTTTGTGGTGGTGCTCGAAAGTTGGGACTCCCTTGCCCGGGACTGTTTGCAAGACAACCGCTTGCGGGCGGTCCAGGCCGGCCCCCCCGCGCGGCAAGGCTCTTTCGAGCTGGGCGTGGTCGTGCGCGTCGATGCGGCTTGCATCGAAACCGAAGGAAGCAAAACGCTCAACTACCGGTTCGACGGTCATCACCTCAGAGGTGACGCCGTCGGCCTGCATATTGTTGTTGTCCACGAGAAGTGTGAGGTTCCCCAGGCGGAAATGGCTCGCCGACATGGCAGCTTCCCAGATCTGGCCCTCCTGCAGTTCTCCGTCCGATACGAGGCAGTAGATGTTGGCGCCAGTGCCGTGCAGCCGCTCACCCAAGGCCATGCCGACCGCTTGCGAGAGCCCTTGCCCCAAGGATCCGCCCGTGATCTCGAACCCCGGCGTACCTTCAAGAGGGCTTTCTTCGATGCGTGAACCGGGTTGGCCGTATGTGTGAAGCTCCTCTTGGTCGTACAGGCCCACTTCTCCGAGGATGGCAAACAGCCCGATTGCGCTGTGCCCGGTCGACAGGACGAAGCGGTCGAGGTAGCTCCCGTCTGGGCGGCGGCGCATGACCCGAAAATACAGGTGCGCCAAGACGTCTGCCAACGCCAGGCCCTGCCCCGCGTACCCCTGCCCGCGGCCCATGCACATGTCAATGACGCGCCGACGCGCCCTAAGGGCGATCTCGGCCACGCCGGTGCCTTCCGGTGCTGGCGCCCAATTGGACAGAGATGTGGGAAGCGACATTCAACGACCCCCTAGGGTTTGGGACGCAGCGTCAGCCAAGCCCGCGGCGTCGAGGCCCATCCGGGCCCTCACAAAGTCGAGCGGGCCGACATCGCCCCATCGGTCAGGCACGCCGAGGCGCTTTACGCGACAAGGCACAGCAAGTTCTGCGACGGCCTCGCAGACCGCTGACCCAAGAGCGCCGATAATAGAATGGTTTTCCACGGTGACGACCTCTCGGAAGCGTGCGCAGTAGCGCCCCACTTCCTGGCTGTCGAAGGGCTTCAATGTCGGCACGTGCAGGACGGCAGCGCTAACCCCGGTCGTCGCAAGCATGTCTGCCGCCTCGAGCGCCCAGCTCGTCCCGATCCCTGTACCGATGAAGCCGACGTCGCTCCCATCTCGCAAGAGCCTTGTGGCCCCTACGACGAACTCGAGGGACGGGTCGATGATCTCGGGCACCTGGCCCCTCAGGCCCCGCAGGTAAACAGGGCCACGCACATCGACCGCGGCACGTAGTGCAGACGCCATCTCCGTCGCGTCCATCGGGTCGATCACGGTCATGCCCGGGATGGCCCGCATTATGGCGAGGTCGTCGGTGCCTTGGTGGCTCGCCCGGAAAGGCGTCGTGATCCCCGGGAGGAAGGCGGCGATAACGGCCGTGCGATGCCCGGTGGAGAGCGCCATCTGTACCTGGTCGTTGGCGCGGCGTGTGGCGAATACGCAATAGGTGGCGGCAACGGGGACGAAGCCCGTCTTGGCCAGGCCGCCAGAGATGCCCATGAGGTTTTGTTCGGCCATGCCCACCTGGAAGAAACGCTCCGGGAACGCCTGCGCGAAGGGCGCCACGTCGGTGTACTTGGACAGGTCGGCAGAAACCACGACCACCTCTGGGCGCTCGTGACCGAGCTCGACGAGCGCCGATGCAAAGGGCGCGTCGACAAGAGGGGCTCCCAAGACGGCCCGTGCCGCCGTGATGGTACCCCCAGGGGTAATAACTGCTTCGGTCAATGTGCGCTCCTTGTCAACAGACCACCGTTTGTCATCACTTGGTCAGCCTGATCTCGACGTCGTCGCGGGCCAGGAAGTCCTCGGAGAGGGCCGCTCCCAGCCCCGGTTTGTCCGGGGCGGTAAGGCGGCCATTGGACAAGTCCAAAGGGGAGTCGAGCACCTCGCGGTAGTATCCGTCCACGAACCCGCGGACGACCTCTACGCCGATGCAGTTCGGCTGGGCGACCGCCAGGTGGAGGTTGGCCAAAGCTGTGACCGGCCCGGTGCAGTCGTGTGGAGCGAACGAGAGGTGGTAGGTCGAGGCGAGGTCCGCCACCCTCTTGGCCTCGGTGAGGCCCCCCGTCCACGCCACGTCCACGAGCACTATGTGCGCTGCTTGTTGGCGCAGGACCTCGCGGAAGGCGAAGCGCGATATCAGCCGCTCGCTGACCGCCTGAGGCGCACGAGTCTCACGCACCAGCCTCGCGAGATCCTCAGCGCTGTCCGGCTGGCAGATGTCTTCCACCCAGAGGACGCCGATCGGCTCGAGAGCTCGGCAAATGCGGATCGCCATGTTGACGTCCCAACGGCTGTGACCTTCCACCAACAGCTCGAACGAGGAGCCGATGCGGTCGCGGGCGCGCTTCAACATGGACAGCCCGCTGGCCAAGTCGCCCAAGCTGACATAGCTGCCGACCGGGCCCATGGACGACCAGCCGGCCGGCCCAGTCGACCCGCGTGGTGCCAACTGTGGGGCGAACCTGTCCCACGGCCAGACTTTCATCCCTAGGTACCCGAGGTCCCGTAGCTCGGCGGCGAGATCCCCTGGGTCATCGACGGCGTGGTCCCAGTCCTGGTTGGGGCCAGCGTTGACACAGGTGTTGTAGGCCTGCACCGACTTCCGGTTGGCACCGCCGAGGAGCTGGTAGATGGGGCACGCCCGTAACCTGGCCGAGAGCATCCCAGAGGGCCACGTCGAGGGCGGACAACGCACGCATCTCCGCACCTGCGAAGCCGAAGAAATTGGTGCACGAAAAAAGAGCGGTCCATTGGCTGGAGATGGCGCCCGCCGGTTGGCCGATGAGGAGGTCGGCGGCAAAGTCGTGGACCACATGCTCGACTGCGCCGGGTATGTAGTACGTCTCACCGAGCCCGATGGCCCCGGCCGAGGTGTGGACGCGGGCCCACAATAGGTTGGGCTGGGTCTTCCAGCGAACAGTTTCGATCGCTTCGACCGTACCGAGGTCGTGGGCGCCGGTCTCGTTATAGGAGCGAGCCACCGTTGACCTGCAGGACGGTTCCGGGGACGAAAGCCGAGTCGTCGCTCGCCAAGTAGAGAACGCCCTGAGCTATGTCGGGGGTTGGCCAAGCCGGCCGAAAAGAGTCCTTGCCGAAGCCGTAGCCCGTTCGGCTTCGGTCACGGCTTTGAGGGCGGGGGTGTCGATCGGCCCCGGAGAGATGGCATTTACCCGGACCCCCAAAGGCGAAACTTCGCGAGCCAACGATTTCGTGAAACCGATAACGCCGGCCTTGGCTGCGGCGTACGCGGCGGCGGGGCGGATCGAGCCGTACTCACCGGCAGTGGAGGCGAAGTTGACGATCACCCCGGAACCCACCTCCAGCATCAAGGGGAGCACAGCGCGTAAGCAACGAGCGCGGTGAGCAAATTGGTCGAGATCATCTCGGCCCAGTCCGGCGGCGATGAATCGACGAAGTCGGAGAATTTGAAAGTCCCAGCTACGTTGACCAATACGTCCGGCCGTCCCAAGACCTCCGTGGCGTCGGCGACCAGCCGCGAGAACCCGCCGAAATCAGCGGCGTCGGCGGCTCGGCCCCAGACCGTGGCTGCGGTGCCGTCCAGCTCGTCCATGAGCGTCCCAAGGGCGCCCGCGCTCACGTCGGTCACCGCTAAGCGTGCGCCGTTGGCCACCAGCACGCGGCTCACCTCGTGGCCGATGGTACCCGCCGCACCCGTCACCACGACGACTCGGTCTTTCAACCGCAAGGTCCCCTCCTTTGCAGATGTTCTGGGGCCAGCGCCGCCACGCTAGTACATTATGGCTGGCCTAACCAAGTGGTCAAGCCACTTGGTCGGTGACGTCCGGGCCTGGGCCGAAGATGGCCTGCCGAAAGGGCTCAACGTGCTCGGGGCCGGCTCTGACGAGCCGCCACGGGACGGGCACTTTGTGCGCCGGGACGCTTGACGACCTGCTCGGGGAAGGATTGCCGCGACTTCTGGTGGTGTACCGCCATGGCCGTCGCGCGGCCGCGGGGTCGCCTTTTGTATTGCGCGCAAGATGTTGGTGTGCGCCTTGATGCCCCGCGAGACTGCGGCGGGATCGCCGTGGCTTTCGAACATCCCCCTGATGATCAGCGTGGCGAGCGGTGCAAGCAGGGTCGGCAGGAGAGGGTTGAGGCTCGGCACGTGCCACGCCGATGTGGAAGCTCACGTCGGCTGCGGTGTAAGCGGCGGCGTCGTGCCTGCTGTCCATCATTTCCGCCAGTAGCCGTCCCAGGGTCTCGAGCGAATCCGGCGTTGCTCGTTCGGCGGCGAGCTCAGCGGCGACAAACTCGATGGCCTGGCGAGCCTCATAGAGCTGGTCGGCGGTCGGGCCTGGGCCTGGTGCCGATAGCAGCAACTGGTGGGCGAACGCGTCTGCCAGATCGGTCTCGCTTGGGTGACGGACGAAGGTCCCCCGACCGCTTATTGTCTCTACGAAACCCTCCGCCCGTAGCTCGGCGA